>NZ_JBHTVE010000004.1:413850-529269 GCF_042793175.1 Streptomyces sp. NPDC056580
GTGCTGCCGAGCACTGAGTGCGGGGCGTGGCCAGGGCTGCGGTCGGCACGGGGCCCCGGCCGCCCTCGTCACGGTGCGGGCTGCCGGGCGTCGAGCCGTGCCGCCGGGCTGCCGCCGACGCAGTGGCGGCAGAGGCCGTCGCACACCGGGGGCGCCCGACGCCTCCACCTGGGCGTGTCACGTGTCGCCGTCGGGTGAGTGGCCGGGCGGGGCCCGGGTAGGCGGGGAGTAGTCAAGAGGCGACGACGTTCAGCGACCGCCGGAGGCCAGCCATGACGAGTCCGCATCCCGACCCCGTACCGCCCGGCCCGACTCCGGGTCCGGGTCCGGCGCCGGGGCCCACCCCGCCGGATCCCTACCCGAGCCCGGTCCCGCCCCCGGCCCCGGGGCCCGAGCCGACGCCGCCGGCCCCGGGTCCCGAACCGACACCGCCTCCCGCGCCGCCGGCCCCCGGCCCGCCGGAGCCCTCACCGTCCCCGATCCCCCCGGGCCCTGATCCGACCCCCAGCCCGGAACCGGGTCCGCCGCTGACCACCGGGACCTGAAGGGGCCGAGGGCCAAGGCCAGGTTCCGCCCCGGCCTCGCCTCCACCGCGGCCAGCCGCTGACGATGAGGGGTCTGGCGGGGCCGAGGGCCAAGCGCGGGCCCCGAGCCGACTCCCGGCCGCCGGAGCACTTACCTTCCCCGACGCCCCAGGCCCGGACCGGGGCCCTCAGCCCGGGCCCCGGTCCGCCGCTGACGACCGGAACCTGAAGAAGGAACCGAGGGCCAAGCCCCGGTCCGGAGTCGACTCTCGCGGCCCTGTGCCCGTCCGGAGCCGACTCTCGCGGCCCTGTGCCGGTCCGGAAGCGACCCTGGCCGCCCCGTCCCGTCCCGGAGTCGACTCTCGCGGCCCTGTGCCCGTCCGGAGCCGACTCTCGCGGCCCTGTGCCGGTCCGGAAGCGACCCTGGCCGCCCCGTCCCGTCCCGGAGTCGACTCTCGCGGCCCCGTCCCGGTCCGGAGCCGACCCTCCCGGCCCCGGCCCCGCCCCTCAGCCCGTACCCCGGTCAGCGGCCACCGACCGGCGGCCACCGACCGGAGGCCGGAAAGGCCTGAGGCCCAGGGAGCTGCGCGGGTGGACGGTGTGCCCATGCCGGAGACGCCGCCCCCCGCGGAGCGCTACGCGCGGACCTCCGACCGGTCCCCGCCCCACAGCGTGTGGAAGGACCCGTCCCGGTCCACCCGGCGATAGGTGTGCGCCCCGAAGAAGTCCCGCTGCGCCTGCGTCAGGGCCGCCGGCAGGCGCTCCGCGCGCAGGGCGTCGTAGTAGGCGAGTGCCGCCGCGAAGCCGGGTGTCGGCACGCCCTGCCGGGTGGCCGCGATGATCACCTCGCGCCAGTCGTCCTGCGCCTCGGCGATCTCCTGCGCGAACGTCTCGTCCGACAGCAGGCTGGGCAGGTCCGGCCGGGCGTCGTACGCGGCGCGGATGCGGTCCAGGAAGGCCGCCCGGATGATGCAGCCGCCGCGCCAGATCGCCGAGACCGCGCCCAGGTCGATGTCCCAGTGGTACTCCTCGCTGCCCGCCGCAATCTCGTGGAAGCCCTGCGTGTACGACACGATCTTGGACGCGTACAGCGCCTGCTCCACCCGGTCGGCGAAGGCGGCGGCCTCCGCCTCGCCGAGCGGCGCCGGCTTCGGTCCGGCCAGCCCCCGGGACGCCTCGCGCAGCGCCGCGTGACCGGACAGGGAGCGCGCGAACACCGCCTCGGCGATGCCCGACACCGGCACGCCCAGGTCCAGCGCGATCTGCACCGTCCAGCGGCCGGTGCCCTTCTGCTCGGCCTGGTCCACGACCACGTCCACGAACGGCTTCCCGGTGGCCGCGTCCACGTGGGACAGCACCTCGGCGGTGATCTCGATCAGGTACGAGTCCAGGCGCCCGGTGTTCCAGGTGCGGAAGATCTCCGCGATCTGCGCGGGGGAGTACCCGGCGACGTCGCGCAGCAGCTGGTAGGCCTCGCCGATGAGCTGCATGTCGGCGTACTCGATGCCGTTGTGCACCATCTTCACGAAGTGACCGGCGCCGTCCGGGCCGACGTGCGTCACACAGGGCGCCCCGTCCTTCGCCTTGGCGGCGATCTTCTCCAGCATCGGGCCGAGGGAGTCGTAGGACTCCTTCGGGCCGCCCGGCATGATGCTCGGCCCGTGCAGCGCGCCCTCCTCGCCGCCGGAGACGCCCATGCCCACGAAGTGGATGCCCTGCTCGCGCAGCGCCTTCTCCCGGCGGCGGGTGTCCGCGAAGTGCGCGTTGCCACCGTCGATGATCATGTCACCGGGCTCCAGCAGCGGCGCGAACTCCTCGATCACCGCGTCCGTGGGCCCGCCGGCCTTCACCATGACGACCAGCCGGCGCGGACGCTCCAGCGCCGCGACGAAATCCTTGGCGGTCTCGGCCGCGATGAAGTCGCCCTCGTGACCGAACTCCTCCACCAGCGCGTGCGTCCGCGACGCCGTACGGTTGTGCACGGCGACCGTGTAGCCGTTGCGCGCGAAGTTCCGGGCGAGGTTGCGGCCCATGACCGCGAGCCCGGTGACGCCGATCTGCGCTGAAGTGCTCATACCGCCTGCTCCCTAGCTGCCTCGTGACTGCGGCTCCGTCGGTGCGGACCCTCGCCCATCCTGACGCGCCGCCACGGCGAGCGCACATCCGACCCGCCACGCTTGTTTACGCACGGAACGCGCCGGTCGGCTCACCGTGGCCACAGGTACCGCCAAGGAAGGTTCCTTACCGGCCACTTGCGGCGGACAGGAGGCCGATTTCCCGTCTTGTCATGGCCTGTTCGTGGCGCTTACTTTTGCCGCTCCTGACGCATGCCGAGGGGATTTCGGACATGGCCGTACGCGGCCGGCATCGCCGGTACCAGCCGAACAGGATCAACCGCGCCTCACTGACCGTCACGGCGGGCGGCGCCGGACTCGCGATCCCGCTGGTCGCCGCGGGCACCGCCGACGCGGCCGACGCGGCGACCTGGAACAAGGTCGCCGCCTGCGAGTCCAGCGGGGACTGGCACATCAACACCGGTAACGGCTACTACGGCGGGCTGCAGTTCACCCAGTCCACCTGGGAGGCCTACGGCGGCGCCCGGTACGCGCCGCGCGCCGACCTCGCCACCCCGGACCAGCAGATGGCCGTCGCCGAACACGTCCTCGACGGCCAGGGGCCCGGGGCGTGGCCGGCGTGCTCGGTACGGGCCGGCCTGAGCCGGGGCGGCGCCGCTCCGGACGTGCACACCGACGGCGCCGCGAGCCGGCCGGCCAGGACCGGTCCCAAGCGGGACGTGCGGGACGTGAAGCCGCAGACGACCCCGCAGTCCCGGGCGGGCCGGGCCGAGATGTACACCGTGGTGCGGGGCGACACGCTGTCCGGCATCGCGGGCGAGCAGCACGTCCGGGGCGGCTGGCGGCAGCTCTACGAGGGCAACCGGGCCGTCATCGGCTCCGACCCCGACCTCATCCTGCCGGGCCAGCGGCTCGGCCTGCGCGCCACCGCGTCCCCGGCCTCCGGCACCCGGCCGCACACCGACACCGCGTCCAAGTCGAAGTCCCCGAAGAAGAAGGAGCCTTCGAGGAAGAGACCCGCGGAGAAGAAGCCCGCGGAGAGACCCGCGGAGAAGAAGGGCCACTCGGGCCGGACCGGGCACGCGGAGCACAGGACGCATCCGGCGCCGTCCGGCGGACACTCGTTCACCGCCCCGGTGCACGCGGGCATCGGCACCGGCTACCACGTTGCCGGGTCGCACTGGTCGAAGGGCTACCACACGGGCGTCGACTTCCTGGTGCCGACCGGTACCAGCGTCGAGGCGGCGGGGGCCGGACAGGTGGTGTCCGCGGGCTGGGGCGGCTCCTACGGCTACCAGGTGGTGATCCGGCACGCGGGCGGGCACTACACCCAGTACGCCCACCTGTCGGCGATCTCCGTGCGGGCCGGGCAGAGCGTCGCCACGGGCCAGCGCATCGGCCGGTCGGGGTCCACCGGGAACGTCACGGGCCCGCACCTGCACTTCGAGGTGCGGACCGGGCCCGGCTTCGGCTCCGACATCGACCCGATCGCCTTCCTCCGGGCCGGCGGCGTCAGGATCTGACCCGCGCCCGGTGTGCGTTCAGCACGGACGGCGGGGCGTAGATGTTCGCGCACAGCGGGACGTACGGCGTGTCGTCCCAGGCGGCGCCGAGGGCGTCGCCGGGCACCCGTACGTCCCCCGGCACCCGTACGTCCTCCGGGACGGCCGGTGCCAAGTCGCCCTCGGGCAGGCCCGCGTCAGCGGAGCGCGCCGGGGCGGGGCCCGCCGGAACCGGGTTCGCCCGGGCCGGGCCGGTCCGGGCCGAGCCCTCCGGGTTCGAGCGGACGGGTCCCTCCCGCGTCGGGCCCTTGCGCTCCGGGCCCGTCTCCGCCGGCCCGGCCCCGGCCGCGGCGGGCGTGCGCTCGAGCCGCTCGGTGGTGAGGAGGATCAGGCCGCCCGCGGTCACCGCCGCGCAGCCGAGCGCCAGCACGGTGCCCGCACTGCCGTGCCGGAACGTCTCGCCGAACATCAGGACGCCGACCGCCGCCGCCAGCACCGGATTGACCACGGTGGCCGTGGCCAGCGGGGCGGCGAGGCCGCCGCCCCGGTAGGAGGCCTGGGAGAGCATGACGCCGGCCGTCGCGAACGCGCCGATCACCGCGAGGGAGGGCAGGTCGCCGAGGTCGATCCCGTGGCTCCAGTCGACCGCGACGGTCTTGGTGAACACCGACGACATGCCGAACGCCGTGCCGGAGGCGGTGGCGAGCAGCACGCTGCGCACGGCGGGGTGCCGGTGCACGGCCAGGCCCGCGCAGGTCAGCGCCGTGACCGCCCCGCCGGTGACCAGCGCGACGGCCACCCGCTCGGCCGGGCCGAGGGACTGCGCGTCGGCCGAACCGACCAGGGACAGCAGGCCCGCGAGGCCCACGGTGGCCATGACCGCGCCCCGCCAGGCGGCCGCCCCGGCCCTGCGGCCGACGAACAGCGCCGCCATGGGCAGGGCGAAGACGATGGTCAGCGCGCCCAGCGGCTGCACCAGGCTGAGCGGGCCGCAGGCCAGCGCCACGACGTGCAGCACGCCGCCGAGGCCGTTCAGCGCCAGCGCCGCCCACCAGCCGGCCCGGCGCAGCGGCACGTACGACCCGTCGGGGCACGACACCGCGACCTGCTCCTGCACGATGGCCCCGCCCGCGTAGGCGACGGCGGAGACGAACGACAGCAGCACGGACAGCGCGAGGGCGCTCATCTGCGGCTCCTTCGCGCGGGGCGGGCCCCCTGGGCCCGGCGCGGCGTACGGTCGGCGGTCATGGCGAACACTCTGCCCGCCCGGGCCCGTTCCCGTCGTCGTCCCTGAGCACGCAATGGGTCATACTGCCGATGGAGTACACCTGCGCCCCGATCATCCCCGAGACGGGTGCGAGCGGGCGGCGGACCCCGGTTCCGCGGCGGCGTCCGGGGGTTGGTAGTAGTGCTGTCCGTGGACCTCGACCCCGAACTCGCCGCGCTCCGCCCGCTGGGCGGCTTCTTCGTGCTGCGCACCGCCGCGGCCCCGGCCGGGCCGGCGCCCGAAGGCCTCGCGACCCTCGCGGAGACGTACGCGGCCACGGCGCCGGAGGCCCGACACGACGCGCTGGCGCTCCGGGTCGCGACCGTCGCCGGCCGGCTGCGCGCCCCTGAGCCGCGGGTTTCCGCCTCCATCAGCCAGCAGGGGCTCGCCGCCCGGCTGTGGTCCGTGGCCCTGGGCTGCGCCGCGCTGTACGGCCGGCTGCCCGGCCTCGACCCCCGGCTGCTGCGCTGGGACCCGGCCGCCGCGGCCCCGGACGACCTGTGGCTGACCGAGGTGCGCCCGCTGCCCGGGGACGCCGCCACGCTCGCGGACACCGTGCTGCACGGCCATCTGGAACCCCTAGGGGTGGCCCTGAGGACCCGTTACGGGATCGCGGCCGGACTGCTGCGGGGCAACGCCGGCTCCGCGCTCGCCGGCGCGGCGCGGGAACTGGACCGCTGGGCCCGCGCCAACGGCCGTACCGACGTGGCGCAGCGGGCCCGCGTCCTCACCGACGGTCTCTTCGCCCATCCGCTGCTGCGCGGCACCGGCACCGTCACCGGCACGGCGACGGCGTTCCGCCGCCGCAGCTGCTGCCTGTACTACCGGGTGCCCGGGGGCGGAGTCTGCGGCGACTGCTGCTTCACCCGGCCGCCGCGCTCTTCCCCGCGCGCCGCATCTGGGTGACCATGAAGGGCAACGTACGGACGAGACCTGGGGGTTGTCGGGTGCGAGTGGGACTGCTGACCCGGGAGTACCCCCCGGACGTGTACGGCGGCGCGGGCGTCCATGTGGAGTTCCTGGCCCGTGAACTGGCCGCGCTGGTGGACCTGGAGGTGCACTGCTGGGGCGAGGGGCGCGCAGCGGGCGTCGTGCGCCACCGCCCCTGGTCCGCGCTGGACGGCGCCAACGACGCGCTGCGCACCTTCTCCGTGGACCTCTCCATCGCCGCCGCCCTGGAGGGCCGCGAACTCGTCCACTCCCACACCTGGTACGCCAATCTCGCCGGGCACCTCGCCAAGCTCCAGTACGGCGTCCCGCACGTGGTGACCGCCCACTCGCTGGAGCCCCTGCGCCCCTGGAAAGCCGAGCAGCTGGGCGGCGGGTACGCGCTGTCGAGCTGGACCGAGCGCACCGCGATCGAGGCGGCCGACGCGGTGATCGCCGTGTCCGGGGCGATGCGCGAGGACATCCTCGCCTGCTACCCGGCCCTCGACCCGGACCGGGTGCACATCGTGCACAACGGCATCGACACCGCCCTCTACCGCCCGGACCCCGGCATCGACGCCCTGCTCCGGCACGGCGTCGACCCCACCCGCCCGTACGTGCTGTTCGTCGGCCGGATCACCCGGCAGAAGGGCGTGCCGCATCTGCTGCGCGCGGTGCGGGACATCGACCCCGGCACCCAGGTGGTGCTGTGCGCGGGCGCGCCCGACACCCCGGAGATCGACCGGGAGTTCCGCGAGCTGTACGAGGAGCTGAGCCGGGTCCGTGCCGGCGTGCTCTGGATACCGCAGATGCTGCCCCGCCCGGAGGTGATCCAGCTCCTCACCCGGGCCGCCGTGTTCGTCTGCCCCTCGGTGTACGAACCGCTCGGCATCGTCAACCTGGAGGCGATGGCCTGCGGTACGCCGGTCGTGGCCTCCCGGGTCGGCGGCATCCCGGAGGTCGTGGACGACGGGCACACCGGCCTGCTGGTCGACGTCGACGACGACTTCGAGGCGAACCTCGCCCGGGCGCTGGACACCGTGCTCGGCGATCCGGCGGCCGCCGGCCGGATGGGGGAGGCCGGACGGCTGCGCGCAACGGGCGAGTTCGGCTGGGACGCGGTGGCCCGGCGGACCGCCGGACTCTACGCGGAGATCCTCAAGCAGGCTTAGTCCGGCCCGCTCGGGGCATCCATGTGGAACCAGGGGTGAGGGGAGCCGTCATGCGTCGTGGTGGGCCTTCGGTACTCGGCATCGTGCTGGCGGGCGGGGAGGGCAAGCGCCTGATGCCGCTCACCGCCGACCGCGCCAAACCAGCGGTCACCTTCGGCGGCACCTACCGGCTCGTCGACTTCGTCCTGTCCAACCTCGTCAACGCCGACGTGCTGCGCATCTGCGTGCTGACCCAGTACAAGTCGCACTCGCTCGACCGGCACATCACCACCACCTGGCGGATGTCCAGCCTGCTGGGCAACTACGTCACGCCGGTCCCCGCCCAGCAGCGGCTCGGCCCGCGCTGGTACCTGGGCAGCGCCGACGCCATCCTGCAGTCGCTGAACCTCGTGTACGACGAACAGCCCGAGTACGTGGCCGTGTTCGGCGCCGACCACGTCTACCGGATGGACCCGCGGCAGATGCTCCGCCAGCACATCGAGGGCGGCGCGGGCGTGACGGTGGCCGGTATCCGGGTGCCGCGCTCGGAGTCCTCCTCCTTCGGGGTGATCACACCTGGCTCGGACGGCCGCACCGTGGAGCGCTTCCTGGAGAAGCCGGCCGACCCGCCCGGCCTCACCGACGACCCCGAGTGCGTGTTCGCCTCGATGGGCAACTACGTCTTCACCACCAAGGCCCTCATCGAGGCGCTGCAGCGGGACGCGGACGACAGCCAGTCCGTGCACGACATGGGCGGCTCGATCCTGCCCCAGCTCACCGCCCGCGGGGAGGCGCAGCTCTACGACTTCAGCCAGAACCACGTCCCCGGCGAGACCACCCGGGACCAGGGCTACTGGCGGGACGTCGGCACGCTCGACGCCTACTACGAGGCGCACATGGACCTGATAGCCGAGCGCCCCGCCTTCAACCTGTACAACCGTCAGTGGCCCATCTACACGCACTCCTACCAGCTCTCCCCGGCGCGGTTCAACGCGGGCGGCATCGCGAGCGAGTCCATCATCAGCGCCGGCTGCCTGATCCGCGGTCAGGTCACCCGCTCCGTGCTGTCGCCGGGGGTACGGGTCGATCCGGGCGCCGTCGTCCAGGGCTCGGTGCTCCACGACAACGTGCGCATCGGCCGGGGCGCGGTGGTGCGCGGCGCCGTGCTCGACAAGAACGTCGAGGTCCCGCCCGGCGCGACGATCGGCGTCAACCCCGAGCGGGACGCGGAGCTGTACACCGTCTCCAAGGGCGGTGTGATCGCCCTGGGCAAGGGGCAGCGGGTCGACTGACCGGCGCCCCGCCGGAACGCGTCGTCGCGACGCGTTGAGCATCACCCTCCTGGAATGCCCGGGTTCGCCTCGTTCGCCCGCCACGATGCAGGCAGCGATGTCGAACCATCGGAGGTCATCCGACATGAGAGGGACCCGGCGCACACGGCTGTGCCTGGCCGGGGTGATGGCAGCGTCCACGCTGATCGCCACCCCCGCCGCACGGGCCGCCGAGCGGACCGACGGCCACCTCACCGACCTGGTCAACCCCTTCATCGGGAGCCAGGACGAGGGCAACACCTTCCCCGGCGCGGCCGTGCCCTTCGGCATGGTGCAGCTCTCCCCGGACACCGGGCACAACACCGGCTACGACTACACGCAGAACCGGATCCGCGGCTTCTCGCTGGTCCACCTGTCCGGCGTCGGCTGCCGGATCGGCGGCGACCTGCCCGTGCTGCCCACCACCGGCGACGTCACGCGGACGGACTACGCCCAGTACGCCGCGGGGTTCCGCCACGCTGACGAGGACGCGAGCCCCGGCTACTACCGCGTCGGCCTCGACTCCGGCATCCGCGCCGAGCTGACCGCGACGGCGCGCACCGGAGTGCAGCGCTACACCTTCCCGGCCACCGGCCGGGCCAACGTGCTGCTGAACGCCGCCCAGGCGCTGCACCGGCCGGGCGGCAGCAAGGTGGAGATCCTCGACGACCGCACCGTGCGCACGGAGATCACCGGCCACGGCTTCTGCCGGGACACCGGCCCCTACACCGTCCACACGATCACCCGCTTCAGCCGCCCGTTCACCGCGTACGGCACCTGGGACGGACCGACGGTCACCGAGGGCGCCCGCACCGGCGGCGGCGGCGCCTTCGTCCGCTTCGACACGACTCGGGACCGTACCGTCGAGGCGACCACCGCCCTGTCGTACGTCGACGCGGACGGCGCGGCCGCCAACCTGCGGGCCGAGGGCGGCCGGTCCTTCGACACCGTGCGGCGCAGGGCCCGCGAGGAGTGGGAGCGGCGGCTCGCCACCGTCCGCGTCCGGGGCGGCGCGCCGGCGCTGCGCCGGACCTTCTACTCCTCGCTGTACCGCTCGTTCCTCGCGCCCAACGCCGGCAGCGACGCCGACGGCCGCTACCTCGGCTGGGACCGCCGCGTCCACCGCGCGCGGGGCTACACGTACTACCAGAACTGGTCGCTGTGGGACACCTACCGCACCCAGGCCCAGCTCCTCGCCCTGCTCGCGCCCCGTGAGGCCCGCGACATGGCCCGGTCGGTGGTGCAGGTGGACGAGGACGGCGGCTGGCTGCCCAAGTGGGGCTACGGGCCGGTCGAGACGAACGTGATGAGCGGCGACCCGGTCACCCCGTTCCTGACCACCGCGTACCAGACGGGACTGCTGAAGGGCTTCGAGGAGCGGGCCTACCGCGCGCTCAGGAAGAACGCCGACGGCGTGCCGCCCGCCGCCTATCCGGGCATCGGGCGTGAGGCCAACGCCGAGTACCTCGCGCACGGTTTCGCGCCCTACGTCTGGAACCGCCCGCTCGCCAAGATGGGCGACTCCGACTACCACCACGGCGCCTCCGTCACCCTCGAGTACGCCCTCGCCGACGCCGTGCTCGCCCAGATGGCCCGCGGCCTCGGGCACCGCGCGGACGCCGCCCGCTACGCCGCCCGCGCCCAGAACTACCGGACCCTCTTCGACCCCGCGACCGGCTTCTTCCGCCCCCGCGACGCCGCCGGCGCCTTCACCGGCACGTCCGACCCGGCCCGCGCGCCCGGCTTCCACGAGGGAACCGCCTGGCAGTATCAGTGGCTGGTGCCGCACGACCTGCCCGGCGTGGTCCGCCTGATCGGCGGCGAGCGCGCGGCCAACGACCGCCTGGACGGCTTCTTCGCCTACGACCGGCTGCTGGCCGACCCCGGGCGCACCGCCCGCGAGGTGTGGGTGCACGGCGACGCTTACGCCTACTACAACGCCGACAAGTACAACCCGATGAACGAGCCCGACCTCACCGCGCCCTACACGTACCTGTCGACCGGTCAGCCGTGGAAGACAACCGACGTGGTGCACGCGGCGCTGACCCTCTTCACCGACGGACCCACCGGCATGACCGGCAACGACGACCTGGGCACCATGTCCGCCTGGAACGTCCTGTCCTCCGTCGGACTCTTCCCGATCCAGCCCGGCTACGACACCTGGGGCCTGTCCACCCCGGTGTTCGACCGGGTCGACCTCACCCTCGACCGCCGCTTCTGGCCCGGCGGACGGCTCACCGTCACCGCCCCCGGCACCTCGGCCGCCGACCGGTACATCCAGGGCGTCCGCACGGACGGCGCCCCGCACGCGCGGACCTATCTGCGCACCGCCGCGCTGCGCTCCCTGCGCACGCTCGCGTTCACGGTCGGCCCGCGCCCGTCCGAGTGGGGTACGGCGCCCTCGGCCGCGCCCCCCGTACTGAAGTGACCGCGGCCGACCTCGGCTGTCTCGCGAGTCCCGCCCCTCCCGGCCGGGGCGGGACTTAATATGCCGTTAACTGTCTGTAGCGCGGTCGTACTTGACCGTAATCACCCCTCGGGGTTTCACTTCTGGTTTCACCCCTTCGTCGACGTGCGAGGCAAGCCTTGACCTCCGACCCGCTCGCTCCCCTCGACCTGGCCTTCTGGAACATCGAGTCGGAACGGCACCCGATGCACCTGGGCGCGCTCGGCGTGTTCGGCGCGCACTCGCCCACCGCGGGCGCGCACGCGGCCGACCTGCTGGCCGCCCGCGCCGCCGCCGTGCCGGGCCTGCGCATGCGCATCCGGGACACCTGGCAGCCGCTGGCGTTCGGCGGCGCCACCCGTGAGCCCGCCCCCGACTTCGACCCGCTGGACCACGTACGCCTGCACGCGCCGACCGCCGACTTCCACGCGGTCGCGGGCCGGCTGATGGAACGGCCGCTGGAGCGCGACCGCCCGCCGTGGGAGGCGCACGTGCTGCCCGGCGAGGACGGCGTCTCCTTCGCCGTGCTGTTCAAGTTCCACCACGCCCTCGCCGACGGCCTGCGCGCGCTGAAGCTGGCCGCCGGCGTGCTCGACCCGGTGGACCTGCCCGAACGCGCCCCGCGGGCCCTCGAGCCGCCGCGCGGCCCGCTCGCCGACGTCCTGTCCGACGTGCGCGCACTGCCCGGCCTGGTGCCCGGCCTGGTCCGGGGCGCGCTGTCCGACGTGGGCCGGGCCCTGGACATCGGCGCCTCGCTCGCCCGGTCCACCCTCGGCATGCGCCCCTCGTCCGCGCTGACCTCGGCGCCCAGCGGCACCCGCCGCACGGCCGGGGTCGTCCTCGACATCGACGACGTGCACCGGGTCCGCAAGAGCGCCGGGGGCACCGTGAACGACGTGCTCATCGCCGTCGTCGCCGGCGCGCTGCGCCGCTGGCTGGACGAGCGCGGCGAGAAGACCGAGGGAGTGGCGCCGCGTGCCCTCATCCCGGTCTCCCGGCGCCGTCCGCGCACCGCGCACCCACAGGGCAACCGGCTCTCCGGGTACCTGATACGGCTTCCGGTGGACGACCCCGATCCGCTGCGCCGGCTCGACGTCGTCCGTACCGCGATGGTCCGCAACAAGGACGCGGGGCCGAACCGGGGCGCCGGCGCGGTCGCGCTGCTCGCCGACCACGTGCCGGCCATCGGCCACCGGCTCGTCGGGCCGCTGGTCGGCCAGGCCGCGCGGCTGTGGTTCGACATCCTGGTCACCAGCGTGCCGCTGCCGGGGTTCGGGCTGCGGCTGGGCGGTCACGACCTGACGGAGGTGTATCCGCTGGCCCCGCTCGCCCCCGGGCAGTCGCTGGCGGTCGCCATCTCGACGTACCGCGGGCACGTCCACTACGGCCTCGTCGCCGACGCCCGGGCCGTGCCCGACCTGGACGTCTTCGCCCGCGCCGTCTCGGAGGAGGTGCGCGACCTGCTCGCGGTCTGCGAGCCCTGAGCCAAGGCCTCCGGCCGGGGCGCGGCCCGGTGCGGGGGCCGGCTGGGGCCGCGTCCCGGACGCGCGCCGGGCCCGCGGCCCTCCTCCCCTGGACGCGAGTGGGCCTCGGGGTCCCACCCCCGCCACCGCTCCGGTTCGCCTCGGGGCGGACCTGCAGCGGGGCCCGACGCGGTTTCTTCCCGGTCCGCCTCGCGGCCGGTGCGGGCGCGGGGGGATCAAGGCCGCCGGCGGGACGGGTGTCGTCGCAGCCCAGTGGGTTGGGTCGGTGACGGGGAGTGGGGGCCGGCGAAGCCATTTGGTCCTACGGTGGGCCGCTCCGTAAAATTCCCGCTTCGAAAGCGGGCGCGAGTCGGAGCGCTGCGCGGATGAGCAGGGAAGCGGCAGCGCGATGACGGTGACAGAGGACGGTTCCGTGTCCATGGAGGCAGCCATGGCCGTCCCCACGGACGCATCCATGGACGAGATGGTCCACGGACCGGGTATCGACCCCGAGCGGCTGGCCGTGTGCCTCAGCGTGCTGGAGGAGCTGGACCGCATCGACGTCGACCACCCCGACGCGATCGCGGTGCGCCGTGCCACCTCGCACATCTACCGCACGGTCAAGCAGCGCCGCCGCCAGGAGCGCCGGGCCGCCAAGACCGCGCACGACCGCGCGGTCACGGAGGCCACCGCCACCGGCTCCGCCGAGCGCATCGACGACGAGACCGAGGGCATCCTGCCCTCCTCCAAGATCGAGGAGGGCCGGGTCGCGGGGATCCTCCAGCGCCCGCGCTCCTGCTACGTCTGCAAGCAGCGCTACGTCGAGGTCGACTACTTCTACCACCAGCTCTGCCCGAAGTGCGCCGACGAGAACCGGGCCAAGCGGGACGCCCGCGCCGACCTCACCGGCAAGCGCGCCCTGCTCACCGGCGGCCGCGCCAAGATCGGCATGTACATCGCGCTGCGGCTGCTGCGGGACGGCGCGCACACGACCGTCACCACCCGCTTCCCCAAGGACGCCATCCGCCGGTTCAAGGCGATGGAGGACTCGGCGGACTGGCTGCACCGGCTGGAGGTCGTCGGCATCGACCTGCGTGACCCCGCGCAGGCCGTGGCCCTGGCCGAGCAGGTCGCCGAGGCGGGTCCGCTCGACATCCTGATCAACAACGCCACGCAGACCGTGCGCCGGCTGCCCTCCGCCTACGCCGCCCTGGTGGAGGGGGAGAGCGCGCCGCTGCCCGCCGGTGAACTGCCCTCCCACCACGTCATCGGCGCCTTCAACTCCGGCGCCGTCGACGGCATAGCCGCGCTGCCCGTCGGCATCAGCGGCCTGGACGCGCAGAAGGTCGCCGACCTCGCCCTCGTCGCGGGCAACGCCAGCGTCGCCCGCCACCTGGACGGCACCGCCATCGACGCGGGCGGCCTCGTCCCCGACGTGGTCGACACCAACACCTGGGTGCAGACCATCGAGCAGATCTCCCCGGTGGAGCTGCTGGAGACCCAGCTCTGCAACTACACGGCGCCGTTCATCCTCATCAGCAAGCTGCGCCCGGCGATGGCGGAGGCGGCGCGGCGGGCCGGCCGCGGCCGCGCCTACGTCGTCAACGTCTCCGCGATGGAGGGCGTCTTCAGTCGCGGCTACAAGGGCGCCGGGCACCCGAACACCAACGCCGCCAAGGCGGCCATGAACATGGTGACGCGGACCAGCGCCCAGGAGATGTTCGACACGGACGGCATCCTGATGACCGCCGTCGACACCGGCTGGATCACCGACGAGCGGCCGCACTACGACAAGCTGCGGCTGGCCGAGGCCGGCTTCCACGCGCCCCTGGACCTGGTCGACGGCGCCGCCCGGGTGTACGACCCGATCGTGCGCGGCGAGGCGGGCGAGGACCTGTACGGCGTCTTCATGAAGGACTACGCGCCCGGCAAGTGGTGAGCCGGCCCGCACCCCGGCGGACGAGGAGCCCACTCGGCCCGAAGGCGTGTTCGCCCGATGGGCCGAGTGGGTGATTCAGTCGGACCATCGGGTGATGCGATTTGTGGCGAACGGCTGCATTCTGAGACGCATCGGGGGGTCGGACGACTCACGATAGTTACACCTTGTTTGCACTCCCTATCGAGCGGCGGCCCGCTCATTTGGTTAATCTGGAGTCCGCGGACAGCAGTACAGGGTTCCACCCACACCCATCGTCCGTACCGGCGCCACCGCGTCCGAACTGGCCTTCCATCCAGACCCGAGCGGGCACGAGCGCCGGATAGCGCAGCTGTGCGGTATGCCCCGAGGGTGAGCCCGACACATAAGGAGTGCGCGGTGACACCGGAGACGACGAACCTCGACGAACGCACCAAGGAACGCGGCGAGCGCGCCGGACGGCGGCACGGCGAACTCGGCAGCCTCGACGTGTGGGCCCGGTCCGCCCCCATCCGCCTCGCGGGTTATGAGGAAGACCTCGCCGAACCCCACATCCTGCCCAGCGTGGACTGACCGCCGGGCCGAACCACCCGGACCACCCGAACCACCCGGACCACAGGGTCCCCCGTGGACATGGGCGTGACGAGTTCACGCCCATGCCGGGTTCCGCGGACCGGACCGCCGCATCACCCCGTACGGCCCGGTCAGGCCGGGTCCGGCAGGGGCGCCGTCCGGGTCCACGGGCGCAGGCTCTCCAGCTCCTCCGCCAGGGCCAGCAGGTCCGCCTCCCGCCCCGGCCGCGCCACCAGCTGCACGGCGCACGGGGCGCCGGACGGCAGCGCGCCGACGGGGACGGACATCGCCGGCCAGCCGGTCAGGTTCCACGGCGGGGTGAACGGCGAGTAGGCGGTGTTCGCCACGACGTTGCGCAGCCAGCCGCGCTCGTGCCAGGCGGCGGCCCGCGGGGAGCGGCGTGCGAGGGCCGGAGTCAGCAGCACGTCGTGCTCGGTGAGGAACGGGGTCAGCCGGGCGCGCAGGCGTTCGCGCTGGTCCCCGGTGCGCACCGACCCGACGAAGCGGCGGCCCACGGCCGCGTGCACCCGGGTCCGCCGGGCCAGCAGCGCCGGGTCGAGGGCCTCCGCGTCCACCGCCGTACCCGCCGTCCAGTGCCGCAGCGAGGTCACGGCGAGGGAGAGCGGATAGGGCGGCTCCGCGCGCCTGACCCGGTGTCCCGCCCCGGCCAGCGCCCCGGCCGCCTCCCGGACCGCGGCCGCGTACGGCCTGCTCACACTCACCCCGGCGAGCGGGCTGCGCAGGCCTACGGCGATCCTGAGCGGCGTCCGCCGCGCGGGCCGCGGGAACCCGGTGTCCGCGAGGACCGACAGCATCAGCCGCAGATCCGCGACCGTGGTGGCCAGCGGGCCGTTCTCCGACATGCCGAACCAGTCGCCGTTGCCGATCCCGGCCGGGACCACCCCGTGCCCGGGCTTCAGCGTGACCAGCCCGCAGTTGGCCGCCGGGATGCGCAGCGAGCCCATGCCGTCGTTGCCGAGCGCGAGCGGCACCAGGCCCGCGGCCACCGCGGCCGCGCTGCCGCCGGAGGAGCCGCCCGCCGTGCGGGTGAGGTCCCAGGGGTTGCGGGCGGTGCCGTGGACGCCCTCCGTGGTGCCGAAGACGCACAGCTCGGGCACGTTCGTCAGACCCACCACCACGGCCCCGGCCGCCCGCAGCCGGGCCACCGTCACATGGTCCTCGGCAGCCGGTTCGTCCGGCGTCGCGGCGGACCCGTCGCGGTGCGACTCGCCGCGCACCGCCAGGTTGTCCTTGACCGCGACCGGCACGCCGGCGAGCGGCAGCCCGGCCAGACCGGCCCGCGCCGCCACCTCGTCAGCCTCCGCCAGCGCCGCCTCGGCCCGCACGGTACGGAAGGCCCCGATCCGGGCGTCCAGCCGCTCGATCCGCGCGAGGTGCTCCGCCACCACCTGCCGCGGCGTGACGTCCTTGTCGCGAACGGCCGCGGCGATCTCGGCGGCGGTCCGGCCGACCCAGCTTGTCACGGGCACTCCCTGGTTACTCGTCGGTATGAATGAAGCGCGCAGGGAGAACTGTGCACGGTCGGGCGCAGCACGTCGAGAGGCGCGGCCGCCACGGACGCTTCGAACCGCGGTCGTTAAGCGGTCTTGGTACGGGAACCCGGAGGCGGAACCGGTCAGCGGCGCCCCCGCCGCGGACCGGCGTCCATGTGTCCCGACCCGTGCCAGAAACGCCAGCGAGGAGCGCCCATGACCGACCCGGCCGCCACTTCCTTCTCCCTGCAACGCGCGATCGCCCGCGAACTGCGGGTGAGCGAACACTTCGACGTGCGGCAGGAGACCGAGCGCCGGGTGGCCTTCCTGGCCGACCGGCTGACCGCCACCGATCTGTGCTCGCTCGTGCTGGGCATCAGCGGCGGTGTGGACTCGACGGCGGCGGGGCGGCTGTGCCAACTGGCCGTCGAACGGGCCCGCGCCGGGGGCCGGGAGGCGACGTTCTACGCGATGCGGCTGCCCTACGGCACCCAGGCCGACGAGCACGACGCGCAGGCGGCGCTCGACTTCATCCAGCCCGACAAGGTCCTCACCGTCGACGTGAAGGCCGCCTGCGACGCGGCGCTGGAGGCGCTGCTGGACGGCGGCGCCGTCTTCCGAGACCCCCACCACCGGGACTTCGTGCACGGCAACATCAAGGCCCGGCAGCGCATGATCGCCCAGTACGCGGTGGCGGGCGCGCACGCCGGCCTGGTCGTGGGCACGGACCAGGCGGCCGAGGCCGTCTCCGGCTTCTTCACCAAGTTCGGCGACGGCGCGGCCGACGTGGTGCCGCTCACCGGCCTGACCAAGCGGCGGGTACGGGCCCTCGCCCGGGAGATGGGCGCGCCGCCCGGGCTGGTCGGCAAGGTCCCCACCGCCGACCTGGAGAGCCTCAACCCGGGTGTCCCCGACGAGGAGGCGCTCGGCGTCACCTACGACGACATCGACGACTTCCTCGAGGGCAGGCCGGTCGACGAGGCCGCCTTCGCCGCCATCGTCCGCCGCTACCGCGACACGGAGCACAAGCGGCAGCCGCCGATCGCCCCCTGAGCGGGACCCGCCGGCTCAGAGGGCGATCGGGGACGGCGGGTCCGGGCGGGCGGCGGACGCCGCCCCGGTGCTGCCGCGCGAGGTGAGGCGGGGCACCGGCACGCCCACCGCCGTGCCCGCTCCCCGTCCAGCAGGGCCATCAGCTCCCGCGCGGCGGTCCGGCCGGACCCGGCGCTGCCGCGGGACAGCGCGGACAGCCGTGGCGTGACCATCCGGCACAGCGCCGAGTCCTCCCAGGACCCGACCGGCACGTCCCGCGGCCCGCAAAAGCCCGGGTCGGCCGCGGCGGCCGGACCCGCCACGGCCATCACGTCGTTGTCGTGGATCAGCGCGGTCGGCGGCGGTGACCAGCCGAGCACCCGGCGGGTCACCGCCGCGCCCTGCGCGTCGGAGCTGTCGGTGGTCACCGAGCTGACCCCGGTGAGGCCGCGCCGCCGCGCCTCGGCGGGCAGCGTGGCGATCCGGCGCCGGGTGTGCGCCAGGCCGGGCGGCCCCGCGACGCGCACGATCCGGCGGTGCCCCGGCGCGACCAGCTCGTCCACCACCGAGGCCGCGCCGGAGCCGCCATGACCGTCGACGCCCACCACCTCGTGCCGGGAAGTGACCCGGCGGCTCGCCCCGGCCGAGCGCACCGCCCCGTACGAGGGCACCGACCGCCGCGTCCACGGTCTGTGAGCCGGTCGCCGCGCCTAGGACCGCCCCGCCGCCCCCGCGAGCCGGGTGGGCGGCAGGTACTCGCGTACGAACGTCCGCTCCCAGCACGCCCCGGTCGCCCGCAGCTCCCGCCAGGTGGTGTAGCGGTAGCGGAAGAGGCGGGCCCGGACGAACCGGGGCGGGGTGTCCCGCGGGAAGGGCGAGCGGCGCAGCAGCCTCAGGGTGTCGCGGTCGTTCTCCAGCAGCCGCTCCACCAGCCCGCCGAACCAGTCGCCGGCGTAGCCCGGGGACAGCGCTGCGAACCACATCAGCCAGTCCAGGCGCAGGTGGTAGGGCGCGAAGGGGCGCGGCCAGTGCCGCGGGTCGCCCGGCTTGCCCTTGAACTCGTACTCCAGCCACCGCGAGTCCTCCCGCGGCGCGTCGTCCAGCGTGCCCTCGATCACCACCTCGTACCGGATCCGGCTGACGCTGCCGAACGCGCCGTAGGTGTTCACCAGGTGCAGCGGGTCGAAGGACCGGTTCATGACCTGGCGCCGGGAGACCATGTTCAGCACCGGGCGGTGGCTGAGGAACAGCAGCAGCGCGGCGACGGCCAGGACCAGCACCTCGTACCAGAGCGGGGCCGCGGGCACGGACGGCGCCGTCGCGGGCAGCCGCAGCGCGGACAGCGCCAGCACGATGGTGATCCAGTTCAGCCAGGCGAAGTTCCCGGACAGCACCAGCCACAACTGGGTGACGATCATCAGCGCGGCCGCGGCCGAGGCGACCGGCTGCGGGGTGAACAGCAGGAACGGCACCGCGAGCTGGGTCAGGTGGTTGGCGGCCACCTCCGCGCGGTGCAGCGGCTTCGGCAGGTGGTGGAAGAACCAGCTCAGCGGGCCGGGCATCGGCTGGGTCTCGTGGTGGTAGTCCAGGCAGGTCAGCTTGCGCCAGCACGCGTCGCCCCGCAGCTTGATCAGCCCGGCCCCGAACTCCACCCGGAACAGGATCCAGCGCAGCAGGAACAGCACGACCACGGGCGGCGCGACCTCGTCGTTGCCGAGGAAGGCCGCCAGGAAGCCGGTCTCCAGCAGCAGCGACTCCCAGCCGAAGGAGTACCAGGTCTGCCCCACGTTGACGATCGACAGGTACAGCGCCCACGGCACCAGCCACAGCAGGATGCCGCCCCACAGCGGCAGAGCCGAGTCCACCCCGGCGAGCAGGGCCGCCGACACCGCGCAGCCCGCCCAGGCGACCGCCGCGAAGAAGCGGTCGGAGTAGTGCAGGTGGAACAGGCTGGGCGCCCGCCGGAAGGGCACCCGCGCGGTGAAGCGGGGGACCGGCAGCATGCCGCGCTCGCCCAGCAGGGCCCGGAACTGCAGGGCGGTCACCAGGAACGCGACCAGGTAGACACCGGCGAGCGCGCGCTGGAGGACCAGCCGGCTCAGCCAGTAGTCGGGTGCGGTGAACCAGTCCACAACTGTGCTCCTGCCAGGGTCGTGGCCACCGCGACGAGGGTGCCCAGTGGCGCGGGAAGGGCCCGTGACACCGTGTACCGCACGCCTCCGCCTGCGTAACACGGCCGGGTGCGGCGGGCCGCGCACGCCCGCTCGAAGAATCATGCAAATGCTGGCAAGGTGGGCGCATGGCTGATCGGGGAGCGAGCGCCCCGTCCCTCCCGGAGGACTGGCCCGCCCACCCGGACCCGGTCCTGGCGCTCAACAACATGGGCAGCTTCGACTGGGACCTGGACACCGGTCTGTTCAGCATGGACGCCCAGGCGCACGAGGTCTTCGACATGCGCCCCGACGAGTACGACGGCAATCCCGGGACGCTCTCCGTGCGGGTGCCGCCCGCCGAGGCGCACCGGCTGGACACGCTGGTGGCCCTGGCCATCAAGGAAGGCCGGGAGAACTACGGCGCGTACTTCCGCCTCCGACGCCGTGACGGCAGCCTGCGCTGGACCCACACCCAGGGCTTCATACGGCGGGACGAGACCGGCCGCCCGCGCCGCATCATCGGGATCGTCCGGGACGCCACCGCGGAACTGGTGGAGAGCGAGAGCGCGGGCAGCCTCGACTCCGCCGCGCCGGACGCCGCCCGGCGCGACCAGACCGACGTCGTCCAGATCGCCACCGCCGCCCTCGCCCACGCCCGCACCGTCCAGGACGTCATCGACGTCGTCACCGACACCCACGGCCTGACCCTGCTCGGCTCCAGGAGCATGGTCCTCGGGCTGGTCGAGGCGGGCCGCATCCGGCTGGTCGCGGAGGGCCCCGCGGGCAGCTTCGTGCCCGGCACCCGGGTCACCCGCACGGACGAGCCCTACCCGATGAGCGAGGCGGTGCGGACCCTCAGCCCGTGCTTCATCGAGTCACCGGAGGAGTTCGCCGAGCGCTTCCCGACGCTGTGGTCGCACATCACCGGCCTGCGGATCACCTCCGCCGCCTACCTGCCGCTGATCGCCCAGGCCCGCCCGATCGGCGCGATGGGCCTGCTCTACGACGACCGGCGCGGCTTCTCCCCGCAGGAGCGCAACGTGCTCGTCGCGCTCGGCAGCAGCATCGCGCAGAGCCTGCAGCGGGCCATGCTCTACGAGCAGGAGAAGGACCTCGCCCAGGGCCTGCAGCAGGCCATGCTGCCCCGCACCATCCCCAGCGTGCCCGGCGCCGACGTGGCCGTCCGCTATCGAGCCGCCGCCGTCGGCGGCGCCCTCGGCCGGGACATCGGCGGCGACTGGTACGACCTGATCCCGCTGCCCGGGGGCCGGGTCGGCGCGGTGATCGGCGACGTCCAGGGCCACGACACGCACGCTGCCGCCGTGATGGGCCAGCTCCGGATCGTGCTGCGCGCCTACGCCGCCGAGGGCCACACCCCGGCCACCGTCATGGCCCGTGCCTCCGTCTTCCTGCGCGACCTCGACACCGACCGCTTCGCCACCTGCCTGTACGCCGAGGCCGACCTGTCCACCGGCGTCGTCCAGGTGGTCCGCGCCGGGCACATCGACCCGCTGGTCCGGTACGCCGACGGGACCTGCCGCCGCGTCCCGGTGGAGGGCGGCCTGCCGCTCGGGCTGTCCGCCGAGTTCGGCCGGCTGGAGTACCCCGTCTGCACCCTCGAACTCGACCCGTGCGACACCCTGCTGCTGTGCACCGACGGGCTCGTCGAGCAGCCCGGCGTCGATCTCGACGACGGCGTGCGCGCCCTGACCGCCCTCATCGCCGAGGGCCCCGAGGACGTGCGCGCGCTCGCCAACCGGCTGATAGCGGCGGCCGAGGCACGCGGCGGCGACGACGACGTGGCCCTGCTCCTGCTGCGCCGCCGCGCCCCGGAGGCCCGGCGGACCGGCGGCCGGTTCCAGCAGCACGTGGCGCCCGGCGACCCCGAGGCGCTCAGCCAGGCCCGGCACCTGATCCGCGCCGCCGTCCGGGGCTGGGGCGCACGGGAGCGGGCCGACGACATCGAGCTGGTCGCCGACGAACTGATCACCAACGCCCTCATGCACACCGAGGGCGCCGCGATCGTCACCCTCCGGGCCCTGGATGGCAGCGACCGGCGGCTGCGGGTCGAGGTGGAGGACTCCTCCAGCGCCCTGCCGCGCCGCCGCGACGCGGGGGAGGACGGCGTCTCCGGCCGCGGGCTGCTCCTGGTCGACCGGCTCGCCGACGTGTGGGGTGTGGAGGCGCGCGGCGGCGGCAAGGCCGTGTGGGGCGAGTTCCGGGTGCCGCGGCGGCCGGCCGCCTGACCGGTGTGGCGCCGCGGACGCCGGATGGCACCCTGGAACCATGCCGGAACTGCCCGAGGTAGAAGCGCTGAAGGACTTCCTCACCGAGCACCTGGTCGGCCGCCGGGTGGTGCGGGTGCTCCCGGTCGCCGTCAGCGTCCTGAAGACGTACGAGCCCCCGGTCACCGCGATCGAGGGCAGCGAGGTCACGGCCGTGCGGCGGTACGGCAAGTTCCTCGATCTGGCCACGGGCGACGGGCTGCACCTGGTGACCCACCTGGCCCGCGCCGGCTGGCTGCAGTGGCGGGACCGGCTGCCCGACGGCCCGCCCCGGCCGGGCAAGGGCCCGCTCGCGCTGCGCGTCGCGCTGGAGACGGGCGAGGGCTTCGACCTCACCGAGGCCGGCACCCAGAAACGCCTCGCGGTCTACGTCGTGCACGATCCGGAGGAGGTCCCGGGCCTCGCCCGGCTCGGCCCCGACCCGCTTGCCCCGGACTTCGACGCCGGCCGGCTCGCAGCCCTGCTGAAGGACGAGAGACGGCAGCTCAAGGGCGCGCTGCGCGACCAGTCCCTGATCGCGGGCGTGGGCAACGCCTACAGCGACGAGATCCTGCACGCCGCCAGGATGTCCCCGTTCAAGCTCGCCGCGTCCCTGACCCCGCAGGAGATCCGGCGGCTCCACGAGGCCCTGCGCGGCACCCTCGCCGAGGCGGTCGAGCGCTCGCGCGGCATCGCCGCCGGACGGCTGAAAGCGGAGAAGAGGAGCGGTCTGCGGGTGCACGGCCGCACCGGCGAGCCCTGTCCGGTCTGCGGCGACACCATCCGCGAGGTGTCCTTCAGCGACTCCTCGCTCCAGTACTGCCCGACCTGCCAGACGGGCGGCAAGCCGCTGGCCGACCGCAGGCTCTCCCGGCTGCTGAAGTGAGACCCGCCCGGCCCGCCCGGCCCGCCCGGCGGAACGGCACGCGCGGCCGTCGCGGTCGGCGTGCGCCCGGCGGCCCCGTCGCCCGGGGCGCCGCGCCTACCGGGGGGTGAGCGACACCAGCGGCTGTCCGTCCGCGGTGCGCACGTCGTAGCGGGCGATCTGGTCCGGACGCATCGAGGAGCCGGCCATGGTCGTGGTCGTCCCGCTGTCGCGGGCGCCCACCGTCCAGCCGGAGACCGTCTGCTCCGAGCCGTCGCGGCCGACGACCACGAGCCGGCAGGAGTGCGGCCCCGAGCCGTCCTTCACGTCCAGCCGCATCCGGCTGCCCAGGTCCCCGTCCTCCGTGGTCACCTGAGCCCATACCCCGGTGCCCGGGTCGGTCGCCGCGGTCACCCGGGCGGCGGGAGCGCCGTGCGCGGCGTGCAGCACGACCCCCGGTCCGGCCACCGCCAGCACCACCGAGGCCGCCAGGCCGTACAGGAGGCGGCGGTGCCGGACGCGGTGCCGGAGCGCCAGTTCGCCCAGGAGCCGCTCCAGCAGCCGGGGGCCGGGCTGCGCCACGGGCTGCACGAAGCGCGGCGTGGCCCGGCGGTACAGCATCAACTGCCGTGCGGCGGGACCGAATTCGGTCACCTGTGCCGCGCACCGGGGGCACTCCATGAGGTGGTCCTCGAAGCGGAAGGCCTCCGCCTCGTCCAGCACGCCGAGCGCGTACGCGCCGACGTCGCGATGCCGTTCCAGGGACCTCATGCCGAATCCTCGTGCCGATGGGTGCGGGTGGGGTTACTCCTTGCTCCCACCCGTACGCAGCGGACAACCGAATCACTCAAGGCGCGCACCGAATCGTGACCAAGAGATTCGTAGCGGCGCGCCCCGCGGATTGGTGCGATTTCCGGAAAATCTCGTAGCCGGCCGAAGCGGAGGTCAGGGCGTCGGCCGGGGCCTTCAGAACAGGTGGATGGCGAGATGGCCGAGGGGCAGTCCGAGCCGCCAGGCGGGGGTCCACACCTTCGGCCCGTCGTCCTCGCCGGACACCGCGCCGCCGCCCGGCACCGCGTCCAGGTCGGGCGCGAGCAGCTCGGTCTCCTCCAGCCAGCGCCAGGCCTCGGCGGCGAGCGCCAGGTCCGGCGAGGGCGCGGCGGCCGCGGACTCCCCGGCGGCCAGCTCGGCCATCCGCCGGCCCACCCACTCCTGCCACGCCTGGTCGTACGCCGTCAGCGACAGCCAGTTCTCCAGCTGCGAGATCACCCGGATGCCGGAGAGCTCGCCGTCGGTGTCGGAGAGGAAGACGGTCAGCGCCAGGGCGTCCCGCCCGGCCCGGAACTCGAAGGACGTCGGCGGCATCAGATCGCCGGTGCGCAGCAGCTCGTCGGCGATGTACTCCGCGTAGAACCAGGCCATCGGGACGGCCGGTTCACCGCCGCCGGTGCCGTCGCCGCCGTCGGTGCTCTCGTGACCTCGGTGCCGCATCCCTTCCTGCCTTCCTCCGGTGCGTGCGCGTCGCCCGAATCCCGGACCGGCCAGGGCCCGGCCCCCTCCGGAAACGCGGATGAGGACAGCTCATGGCCCGAACGGGGGTCTCAGCAAGGCGCTTTACCGAGGCTTGACCCGGCAGCCGGTTTCACCGCAGGTCGGCCGCATAACCCGGAAGGACCCGGCGCAGGGCGCGCAGCGCGTAGTACGCGCGGGATTTCACGGTACCGGGCGGAATGCCGAGGATCCGCGCGGCCTCCGCCACACTGGCCCCGCGGAAGTACACGAGTACCAGTACGTCACGGTGTTCCGGCGTGAGTGTCTTCACAGCCTCCCGGACGTCGAGCGCGGCGGTGGCCCGTTCGGCGTGGTCGGCGGTCACCCGCGCGTTCTCCGGCACCTCGTCGCCGATCTCCGGCGGCCGCGCCTGCCGGGCCCGCCGCGCGTCGATCGCGAGCCTGCGGGCGACGGTCAGCAGCCAGGGCCGTACCGAGTCGAAGTCGGCCGCGTGCAGGGCCTCCGGATGCTGCCAGGCGCGTACCAGGGTCTCCTGCACGAGGTCCTCGGCACGCTGCCGGTCTCCGTCGCTCAGCCTCAGCAGCAGCGCGAAGAGGGGGCCGCCGTGCTCGCGCTGGAGTGCGGCGAGCTCGTGCTCGGCGGTCGTCGTCCCGTGGGGAAGTGAGGTTCCGGCCGTCATGGCCGTATGGCAGCGCAGGGCGCCGCCGGGGGACAGGGGGCGCGCGCCGCTCTGCGGCGGACGGTCCGATCGCGTCGGTGAGCGGTCGCGCGAGCGGTGCGCGCACCGGCGCGGGCGGCACCGGATGGGCTAATTCCGGCCGCCCGTCCGTTTGCGCCGGGCGCGGGATTCATACCCATATGCCCGTCATGGCTTTGCCGGTGAACGAGAAGTCCGCAGTGACGACGATGCTGGGGTGAATCGATGATCGCACGCAGGCATCAGGTGGCGCTGGCGCTGACCGCCCTGCTCGCCGCCGGGGCCGCCTGCCTGAACCAGGAGCGGCGCGAGCCCGTCGCGGCGGGCCGCCCGGCGCCGCCCGCCGCCCGCGCGGTCACCCTCGTCGCCACCGGTGACGTGCTCCCGGACCGCTCGGTCGCCGAGCGGGCGGGCTACGACGCCGGCGGCCGCGGCCACGACTACCGCCCGATGCTCTCCGGCGTGGAACCCCTCGTCCACGGGGCCGACTTGGCGCTGTGCCACCTGGAGACCGTCACCGGCGACGGCGTGGACCCCGCAACCGCCTCCCCGCCGCAGCTCGCCGCCGGCCTCGCCGCGACCGGCTACGACGGCTGCGCCACCGCGTCCGAGCACGCCCTCGACGACGGCGCCCCCGGCATCCTGCGCACCCTGGACACCCTGGACCGGGCCGGCCTGCGGCACACCGGCACCGCCCGCACCGAGGCCGAGTCCCGCTCGGTCACCCTGTACCGGGCGGGACTGGCCAGGATCGCGAACCTGTCGTACACGTACGGCACCGACGGCCGGCCGCTCCCCGACGGGCAGCCCTGGGCCCTCAACCCGCTCGACGCCGACCGGATCGTCTCCGACGCCCGCGCCGCCCGGCTGGCCGGCGCCGACGTGGTCGTGGTCTCCGCGCACTGGGGCACCGAGTGGCAGGACGTCCCCGACGGGCTCCAGCTCGGGCTGGCGCGGGCCCTGACGGCCTCGACGACCAACGGCCGCCCGGACATCGACCTGATCCTCGGCACCCATGCCCACGTCCCGCAGGCCTACGAGAAGGTCAACGGCACCTGGGTGGTCTACGGCCTCGGCGACCAGATCGCCGGTGAGATGTTCAACGACAGGGGCGTGCGGGACTCGCGCGGCAACGAGTCCACCCTCGCCCGGTTCACCTTCGCCCCGCCCGCCGCCCCCGGCGACCGCTGGCGGGTGACCAAGGCCGAGTTCGTCCCGCTGATGTACGACGTCGACGCCGGGCGGGTGATCGACCTCGGCCGGGCGATCGCCGGCGGCGCCGAGCTGGAGGGGGTGCGCGACCGCATCCGGGACGTGGTCCTCAGCCGCGGGGCGGCCGGGGACGGGCTGCTCATGGGGAACTGATCAGCCCACCGGGCCGCGCTCGGCCGGCCCGCGCCCGGCCAGCACCGAGCGCCGGTAGGAGTAGCCGAAGTAGATCACGCAGCCGACCAGGAACCACACCGCGAACCGCACCCAGGTCTGCCACTGCAGGAACGTGATCAGCCAGACGGAGAAGAGGACTCCGAGCGCCGGCAGGAAGGGCATCCACGGCGTGCGGAAGGTGCGCGGCAGGTCCGGCTGCCGGTAGCGCAGCACGATCACCGCCGTGCACACCACGACGAACGCCAGCAGGATGCCGATGTTGGTCAGCTCGGCCGCCTCGCCGATCGGGATGAACCCGGCGATGACCGCGGACGCCGCTCCGACGATCCAGGTCACCCGGGTCGGCACGTGCCGGGTCGGGTGCGTCTTGGCGAACCAGCGGGGCAGCAGCCCGTCCCGGGACATGGAGAACCACACCCGGGTCACGCCCAGCATGAACGTGAACATCACGGTGAGGATGCCGATGATCGCGCCCACCGCGATCACGTCGGCCAGCCCGCTGAGCCCGACCGACTTGAACGCCGTGGAGAAGCCGCTCTCCGGGTCGATGTCCTTGTAGTTCTGCATGCCCGTGAGCACCAGGCAGGCCGCCACGTACAGCACCATCGAGATCGCCAGCGAGTAGATGATCGCCTTCGGCATGTGCCGCTGCGCGTCCTTCGACTCCTCGGCGGCGGTCGACATGGCGTCGTAGCCGAACACCGCGAAGAACACGGTCGCCGCGCCGGTGAACGCCCCGCTGACGCCGAACGGGAAGAACGGGTGGTAGTTCGCCGTGCTGATGTGGAACACGCCCACCCCGATCACCAGCAGCACCACCAGCACCTTCAGCGCGACCACGAAGGTCTCGAACCGGGCGGCGCTGCGCATGCCCTGGTTGAGCAGCCAGGCGATCAGCAGGCACAGCAGGGCCGCGAACAGGTCCACCCGGTGCCCGTGGCCGGTACCCGGCGCGCCCAGCATCCAGGCGGGCAGGTTCGCGCCCATCTCCTCCACCAGGAAGCTGAAGTAGCCGGAGATGCCGATGGCGACCACCGCCACGATCGCCGTGTACTCCAGCAGCAGGTCCCAGCCGATGAACCAGCCCGCGAACTCGCCGAGCACCGCGTAGCCGTAGGTGTACGCCGAACCCGCCTTCGGGATCAGCCCCGCGAACTCGGCGTACGACAGCGCGGCGCAGGCGCTGGCGACACCGGCGATGAGGAACGACACCAGCACCGCGGGCCCGGCCGTCTCGTTGGCCACCGTTCCGGCCAGCGTGAAGATGCCCGCCCCGATGATGCCGCCCACCCCGATCGCGGTGAGCTGCCACAGGCCGAGCGACCGCTCGAGCCGGGCTCCCGCGCCCCCGCCGACCTCGGTCTCCTCGATGTGCTCGATGGGTTTGCGGCGGAGAATCCCTTCACCCGCTCGGAGCTTGGCCACGCGATCCACCTCTTCGCCGACGGCAAACGGCTGACGGCGGATCATGATGGCTCAGCGGCGTCACGTACGGAAGACGCCACGCACTGCCGCTCCGGCCCGCTCCGGCCCGCCCCGGCGGGCGGCGGCACGCCCGGCCGCGGCCCCGTCCGGCACCGCGCCCGCTACGGGACGACCGTCACCGGCCAGCGCCCCGCCTTCACCAGCCGCACCGCCACCGAGCCGATGATGCGGTGCCCTGCCTGCTCCGAGGCGCCCACCACCACGGCGTCCGCCTTGAGTTCGTCGGCAGCCTTCACCAGGCCGTTGTAGGGGTCGCCGCGGAAGGTGTGGAACTCCCACCGGATGTCGAATATCCCCCGTACCCGCTCGGCCGCCTCCCGGATGTAGGCCACCAGGTCCTCGGCGATCTCGTCGGTCGTCTCCGCGACCGGCGCGCCGAGCGCGGCTCCGGCCGCGAGCACCGGCTGCACGTACACGACGGCCAGCAGCGCGCGCTGCCGGCGGGCCAGGCCGCCCGCGTAGGCGGCGGCGCGCAGCGAGGAGTCGGAGCCGTCCACCCCGACCACGATGACCTTGGGCCCGTCGGTACCCCGCTCGAACTGGTGCGCGTGCTGTTCGTGCTGTTCCGTCACGGCCCGAGGCTATCGGAAGCACCCCCTCCACCCGAAGCACGGGTTCACGCCCGCCCCGCCCGGCGCTGCGCCGCCCCGGGGCGGCCGCCCGCTCGCGTGCCGGCCGCCGCCGCGACCCCCGGGCCCCGCGGCGGCGGCGTTCGTTCGACGGGCGGCGGGACCGGGGCCTTCCTAGAGTCGGAACCATGACTGCCACCGCCGGGCCGGCCGCACGGAGGGCTGCCGGAGGGCCGGGGGACCCGGCCGCCGGCGGGCTCCTCGGGCGGGTGCCCGAGGCCTTCGCGGCCTTCTTCGCCGTGTGCGGCCTGCTGTGCGCCCTGCTCGCGTTCTTCGCCCCGCTGCGCCGCGCGCTGCGCCCCCTCGTGCGCGCCCTCGACCTGCTCCTGATCCCGATCAGCGCCAACCTCGCCTACGCGGTCTTCCTGTTCCTGCTGGCCGGCGCCACCGCCGCCCGCAAGAAGGTCGCCTGGTGGCTGGTCGTCGTCTACCTGGGCCTGCTGGTGCTCAGCGACGCCCTCGGACTCGCCCTCGGCCTGTACGGCCAGTCACTGCCGTCCCTGGTGCTGTGCGCCCTGCTGCTGGGCGTGCTGGTGGTGGCCCGGGGGGAGTTCTGCGCCGCCTCCCGCCACGGCGCCGTGTGGCGGGCCCTGGGCGTACTGCTCGGCGGCCTCGCCGTGGCCGTCCTGCTGGGCTGGGGCCTGGTCTCGCTGTTCCCCGGCACCCTCCCGCAGAGCCAGCACCTGGCCTGGGCGGCTGACCGGGTGTGCGGCGGGCTGGTCGCCAACAGCGCCTTCGACGGCCGCCCGCCGCGCCGGGTCACCTTCGTCCTCGGCCTGTTCGGCGCGCTCGCCCTGCTGAACGCGGCGGCCGCGCTGTTCCGTTCGCAACGGCTCGAGGCGGCCCTGCACGGTGACGAGGAGGACCGCGTCCGGGCCCTGCTGAGGGCCTACGGCGACCGGGACTCGCTCGGCTACTTCGCCACCCGCCGGGACAAGGCCGTCGTCTTCTCCGCCAGCGGCAAGGCCGCCGTCACCTACCGCGTCGAGGTGGGCGTGTGCCTGGCCAGCGGCGACCCGGTCGGCGACCCCGAGGCCTGGCCGCACGCCATCGCCGCCTGGCTGGACGTGGCCCGCCGCCACGCCTGGGCCCCCGCCGTGATGGGCGCCTCGGAGGACGGCGCCCGCGCCTACGCCCGCGCCGGGCTCGGCGCCCTCCAGCTCGGTGACGAGGCGATCCTGCACGTACCCGGGTTCGACCTGGACGGCCGGGACATGCGCGTCACCCGGCAGGCCGTGCACCGCGTCCGCCGCACCGGCGCCACCTGCCGGGTCCGCCGCCACGCCCAGCTCACCGAACGGGAGACGGAGGAGATCGTCGCCAAGGCCGACGCCTGGCGGGACACCGAGACCGAGCGCGGCTTCTCCATGGCCCTGGACCGGCTCGGCGACGCAGCCGACGGCGACTGCCTGCTGGTGGAGGCCCTCGGCGACGACGGCCGGCTGCTGGCGCTGCTCTCCTTCGTGCCCTGGGGCCGCGACGGGGTCTCCCTGGACCTGATGCGCCGTGACCGCGGCGCGCCCAACGGGGTGATGGAGTTCATGGTCGCCGAACTGTGCGCCGCCGCGCCCAAGCTGGGAGTGCACCGGATCTCCCTCAACTTCGCCGTCTTCCGGTCCGCCTTCGAGGAGGGCGCCCGCATCGGCGCCGGACCGGTCCTGCGGCTGTGGCGCCGGCTGCTGCTGTTCTTCTCCCGGTGGTGGCAACTGGAGGCCCTGTACCGCTCCAACGCCAAGTACCACCCGCAGTGGTACCCGCGCTTCATCTGCTACGGCGAAGCCGCCTCCCTCGCCCGTATCGGCCTCGCCTCCGGCATCGCCGAGGGCTTCGTATCCGTACCGTCCTTGCGCAAACTCCGCGGAAAGGGGCACCCGGAGACAGGGCGGCGGCCCGCCACCATGGAGGGGCCGCCGTCCTCGAGCGCGCTCGGCCTCGACGGAGGGGACGAGGCCGCGGCCGCCGCCCCGGACGCGGGCCTGCCCGACCAGGTCCGCGTCCGGCACCGCACCCTCGGCCGGCTGCGCGCCGCCGGCACCGACCCGTACCCGGTCGGCACGCCCCGGCCCACGCACGCCCTCGCCCGCGTCCCGCAGGGGCAGGACGTCACGGTCGCCGGCCGCGTCATGCTGGTCCGCGACTTCGGCGGCATCGTCTTCGTGGCGCTGCGCGACTGGTCGGGCGACCACCAGCTCGCCCTCACCCGCGACCGCTGCGGGCCCGCCCTCGACCGCTTCCGGGCCGACGCCGACATCGGCGACCACATCACCGCGAGCGGGTACGCGGGGCGCAGCGACAAGGGCGAGCCCACCGTCTTCGTCCGCTCCTGGCAGCTCACCGGCAAGTGCCTGCACCCGCTGCCCGACAAGCGCCACGGGCTCACCGACCCCGAGGCCCGGGTCCGCCGCCGGCACCTCGACCTGATCACGCGGCCGGACGCCCGCCGGGTGCTGAGCGCCCGCTCGGCCGCCGTGCAGGCGCTGCGCCAGGGCCTGCTGGACCGCGGCTACCTGGAGGTGGAGACGCCGGTGCTCCAGCAGATCCACGGCGGCGCCAACGCCCGGCCCTTCACCACCCACGCCAACGCCTACGACCTCGACCTGTACCTGCGCATCGCCCCGGAGCTGTACCTGAAGCGGCTGTGCGTCGGCGGCGTGGAGAAGGTGTTCGAACTGGGCCGCACCTTCCGCAACGAAGGCGTCTCCCACAAGCACAACCCCGAGTTCACGATGCTGGAGGCCTACCAGGCGCACGCCGACTACGACGTGATGCTCGGCCTGGCCAGAGAACTGGTCCAGGGCGCCGCCCGGGCCGCCCTCGGCGCCCCCGTCGTCCACCGGGACGGCAGGGAGTACGACATCTCCGGCGACTGGCCGGTCAGGACGGTGTACGGCGCGCTCTCCGAGGAACTGGACGAGGAGATCGGCTCCGGCACCGAACTCCTGCGGCTGCACCGGCTGTGCGACCGCGCCGGGGTGCCGTACACCGCCGACGACGGCCCGGGCGACGTCGTCCTGGAGATGTACGAGCGGCTCGTCGAGCAACGCACCCTGCTGCCCACCTTCTACAAGGACTTCCCCACCGACGTCTCCCCGCTCACCCGGCAGCACCGCAGCGACCCCAGGCTCGCCGAACGCTGGGACCTCGTCGCCTTCGGCACCGAACTGGGCACCGCCTACTCCGAGCTGACCGACCCCGTCGAACAGCGACGCCGGCTGACCGCGCAGTCGCTGCTGGCCGCCGGGGGAGACCCCGAGGCGATGGAGCTCGACGAGGACTTCCTCGACGCCCTCGAGTACGGGATGCCGCCCACCGGCGGCCTCGGCCTCGGCGTCGACCGGCTCGTCATGTTCCTCACCGGCCTGACGATCCGCGAGACGCTGCCCTTCCCGCTGGTGCGCCGCGGCCGGCGGCGCTCCTGAGGCCCGTTCACCGGGCGCCCCGCGTTGCGCCGTACGGGTGCATTACCGCCGCCGCACCGGTGCCGTTGTGGTGCGCCGGTGGCGCGCCGGGCGACTGATGAGTCATGCAGAAGGATCAGTTGTTCACACGGCGCCGCATGCTGCTCGCCGGATCCGCCGCGCTGGGCGCCGCGGGCACCGCGGGGATCGTCCTGGCCGGCGGCGGGGAGCCGGCCCGTACCGCCGCACCCGTCGCGGGCCCGCAGGCCCGCCAGCAGCTCAAGTCCTCGGCCTTCCGGCTCCAGCCGCTCACCGGGTACGGCCCGCCGCGCGCCGCGCCCCGCAAGCCCAAGGTGCGGCACGAGCCCATCCTGCGCATCTCCGGACGCGGCCGGCAGATGATGCTGACGTTCGACGACGGCCCCAATCCGGCCTACACCCCGCACATCCTGGACACCCTGGCCAAGTACGACGTCCGGGCGATGTTCTTCGTCTGCGGGGAGTGCGTCGTGGACAACCGGGAGCTGCTGGCCCGGATGGCCGACGAGGGGCACGTGGTCGGCAACCACACCTGGACGCATCCGCTGCTGACCAGCCTCAGCCGCAAGGAGATCCGCTCCGAGATGGCGCGCACCAGCGACGCCATCGAGGACAGCTACGGCGAGCGCCCCCAGTGGTTCCGCGCGCCCTACGGCGCCTGGAACCGCGCCGCCTTCCAGCTCGGTTCCGAGCTGGGCATGGAGCCGATGGCCTGGACGGTCGACACGACCGACTGGATGACGCCCGGCACCGGCACCATCGTCGACCGGGTGGAGAACGGCGCCGCCCCCGGGGTCGTGGTGCTCTCCCACGACGCCGGGGGCGACCGGTCGCAGAGCGTGAAGGCGATCCGGGAGTACCTGCCTTACCTCCTGGACTCCGGTTACCACCTCACCGTGCCGCCCAGGCGCCTCGCCTGACCGGGCGTCAGCCCGTCCGGCGGCGGCTCACTCCACCGCCACCAGGCGGGCGAAGACGACGACGTTGCCGTCGTAGCCGTGCTGCTTGGTGAAACCGCCGCCGCAGGTGATCACCCGCAGCTCCGGGTCGCCCTTCGAGCCGTACACCCGGTTGCCGGGGAAGCCGCTCTTGGCGAAGACCTCCACGTCGTAGATCTCGAACACGGCGGTCTTCCCGTCCTGGCGCCGGACCTCGACCCGGTTGCCCTTCTTCAGGGCCCCGAGCCCGTAGAAGACGGCGGGCCCCTGCTGGTTGTCGACATGCCCGACGATCACCGCGGTGCCCTTCTCCCCGGGGGACACGGCACCGGTGAACCAGCCCGCCAGATTGGGGTTCTCCGGTGGCGGAGCCCCCACCCAGCCCTGGGTGTCCAGGCCGACGGGCTGCACCGGCGCGTCGACGCGGATCGCCGGGATCCGGACCCGGTCGACCGGGGAGAACCCCAGCGGGGTGACGGCGGCCGTCACGGCGGACGGGTCCTGGTCCGGCGTGGCCCGGCTGTCCGCGGCCGCCGCCGACGCGGGCTGCGGCGGGCCGGTGTCGAACTCACCGGAGCCGTTGCGGATGAGCGCGAGACCGGTCAGCAGAACCAGCGCCACCACGCCCCAGGGGGCGCGCCTGCGCCGCCGCTCCTCCTCTTCGGCCAGTTCGGCGAGTTCGGCCGCCATGGACGCGTACATTCGCCATCCCCTCTCGACACGGCGGTCACCACGTCTTCACGCATGGGAAAACGCTAAGTCCCATGCGGGGGACGGGCGACGGGGCGACGGGCGAACGGGTGGCCCGTCACCTCGCCGGTGCGCCATCCGAGTTGCGGCCCGGAGATATTTTCTGATGCGCCGTGACCTGCGCGAATATCTGATTGTGTGGTTTTCCGTCGGCGTGTCCGATCACCAGAACGGACCATTCTCGAAGTGCGGGCGTGTTCCGGGCGTCTGAGGGTGTTGTCTGGAGGTGCTTTCTCGCCGATCGCCCGGGGACCGGACCCGGGGTGCCTCCTGCGGAGGATCACATGCGAAACCAACGTGCCCTGGGGGCCGCGTGCGCTGCTGTCGCCGTGCTCGGGCTCGCCACCGCCCCCGGGGCCGTCGCGGACGGCATCGGGAACGGCGGCGGCACATCGGGCAACACCGGCACCGGGAACACCGGTGCGGTGGTGATCCCCGGAACCGGCAACGGGAACTTCAACGGAGTCCTCCCCGGGAACGGAATCCTCCCCGGGAACGGGAACTTCCCCGGGAACGGGAACTTCCCCGGTAACGGGAACTTCCCCGGGAACGGGAACTTCCCGGACAACTTCCCCGGGAACGGGAACGGGAACGACAACGACCGGGAGAATGGGCGCGGGAACGACAACGACCGGGGCAACGGGCGGGGCGACGACGATTTCGGCAGGGGCAACGGGCGGGTCGACGACGACTTTGGCAACGGGCGGGGCAACGGACGCGGGCACGACGTCGACTTCGGCAACGGCAGGGGCGACGAGTTCCGCGGCGACGACTTCGGGCACGGCGGCGACTTCGGCGAGGGCGACGCCCGCCGCGTCATCACCTCGCCCGACGTCCTGCCCGCCGGCGGCCGGCTCACCGTGATCGTGAACGGCTGCCGCAGCGGCACCGCGTCGTCGCGCGCCTTCCACACCGTCCACCTCACGCCGGACCGCGACAGCGTCTCGCGCGGTCTCGCCCACGTCGACCGCGACGCCCGGCCCGGACGGTACGAGATCAGGGTCGACTGCCACGGCCGCACGCTGACCCGCCGGGCGGCCTTCACCGTGCTCGGCGGTGTCCAGGGCGGTCTCGGCGGCAGCAGGTCCACCGGCGCCACCCCGACCGACATGGCCATCGGCGGCGGGCTGGTGGCCGCAGCCGCCGTGTTCGGGGGCGGCGCGTTCTGGCTGCGCCGCCGGCCCGGCAAGCGCGTCTGACCCCTCACGGCTGCGGCCCCACTGGTGCCCGGCCCCCGGACGGCCCTCGCCTCGCTCCGGTCCCGTCGTGCGGCCGGGGCGAAGTCGGGTGGTGCGGCGGTCCGGACCGGCGCGGCGGGCTACGCGCCGGCGCCCGGGATCAGGGTGAGGAACGGCTCGGCGGTCGCCGCGATGCCCCGGCTGTAGGGCGCGTCGAAGTCCCAGATGAGGAAGAGCATGAAGGCGATGGTCGCGGAGAACAGCCCGGCCAGCACCAGCTCACGCACGGTGCGCCGGATCTGCAGGGCGAAGACCATGCCGATGGTGATCACCGCCCCGCTGATCAGCCCCCACCAGACGACGGGCGGCATGGTCGGGCCGGTCGAGTCGGCGCGCGCGTTGCGCGCCTGGTCGGCGGCGGAGATCTGGTCCAGCACCGGCTGGTACGCCTGCGCCTCGAAGTCGTTCCTCGGCTGGTAGTCCGTCACGTCGTGGCGGATTCGGGTCAGCAGCGCGCCGCCGCGCTCGGTGACCTGCCCGCGCTCGGTCATCGACTTCCACTCGGTGGTGACCACGTACCGGGCGTACGCGTCGACATCGGCGCGGATGCGGTCGCGGACGCCGGGCGGGTAGACCCGGACCCGCTCGGAGATCTCGTGCAGCGCCTGGGCCTCGGCCTGCACGTGGTCCTGGGCGGCGCTGCGCGCCTCCCACACGCCCGCGATGGCCAGGCCGAGCACGATCGCGTACACGACGCCGATCCACATCGTCATGTACTCGATGACGTCCGGGGTCTCGCTGGGGTCCTCGTTCTCGGGAGCCCTCCGGTGCCGTACGAGGGTGATGACGACCACGACGGCGCAGGCCCCCAGCATGGCGAGGACGAGAACAAGCCAATCCGACAACGGTGCCTCCAGAGGTGAGCGGCCGGCGCGTCAGCGCGGGCGCAGCGCCGCGACGGCGACGATCGCAGGCACGGTGATGAGCAGGACGTAGGTGACCGGTGAGGTGGGGGAGGGGGGCGTGTGGCGGGCCGGCCGCGGGTGGTACGCCGGGTAGCTCACCGGAGTCGCGGCGGGCCGCGGGGCCGGCTTCGGGGCGGGCTTCGGCGCCGGCGGCGGGGCGGGCGGGGGCACGGGCCTGGGCCTGGGCGGGGGCGGGAGCGCGGGTGTCGCCGGGGCGGACCGGGCGGGCGGCGGGGCGGGTGGCCGTGGCTTCGGCGGAAGATCGGGTGTCGGCCTCGGCTCGGGCGTGGGTTCCGGTGGCGGGGTTGGCGTCGGCGTGGGTGTGGGCGTCGGCTCGGGTGTGGGCGTCGGGGTCGGGGTGGGGGTCGGCGGGCACGGGGGCGGGGTGGGTTCCGGGCAGGGCGGGATCGCGGGCCAGTGGCCGTACCCTCCCGCCACGGCCACCGCCACCGTGCCGTCCGGGCCCGTCGAGGCGTACGCACAGGCGTCGGCCGACGCGGTCCCGGCCGGGCAGCCCACCAGGGCCCAGGTCAATGCCACCAGGGCCAACGCCCGTGTGACGGGCGCGCATCGGGTCGCTTCGGGTCCTTGCACGACGAAGATCATGAGGCTCGGAGCGGGGTCGTACTCCGCGGTGTGCGGGGATTGATCCGAAGGGATGACAAAACGCCATCAATGGTTTGACAGGGTGAAACGCAGCAAGTGGCTGGTTCGACCGCCTTCGTGCCGTCCGCCCCCGGTGCCCCGTCAGAGGGAGCGAAAAGAAATTCGCGTCCGGGTTGAACGCTGCCACCCTCTCGCCCCGTACCCATGGCCGTGCGGCGGCGCAGCCGGGCGCTGCAACATAAAGGCAAATTATGGGAGTTGACGATGAGGACCTCCTGGCGGACCGCCTCACTGGTGGCTACGGCCGCTTCGGTGCTGGCACTGACGACGGCGTGCGGTCAGGACAACACCACGACGCCCGCGTCGGCGGCCCAGAACGTCGGCGCCACGGCGGCGGCGGGTGGCTACGGCAGCCCGGGCGCGGGCACGGAAGCCGGCAACGGCTACGGCGCCGACGGCAACCAGAGCTCTGCCTCCCCCAGCCCGGCCGCCCCCGCCGGCAAGCTGACCGTGGCCGCCAACCCCGACCTGGGCAATGTGCTGACGGACGGATCCGGTCTCACCCTCTACCGGTTCGACAAGGACACCGCCAACCCGCCCAAGTCGAACTGCTCCGGCGACTGCGCCACCACCTGGCCGCCGGTGCCCGCGGACGACGCCACCGCCGGGGCCGGGATCGACAAGGCGCTGCTCGGCGAGGTCACCCGGGCCGACGGCGCCAAGCAGCTCACCGTGGGCGGCTGGCCGGCCTACCGCTACGCCAAGGACGTCAACTCCGGCGACGTCAACGGCCAGGGCGTCGGCGGCAAGTGGTTCGCCCTCGCCCCCGACGGGAAGAAGGCCAAGACGTCCGACCTGCCCGGTCTGTCCGTGCGCAAGGACCCCCGACTGGGCGACATCGTCGTGGACAAGAACGGCATGACGGTCTACCGCTTCCTGAAGGACCAGGCCTGGCCGAAGTCCGTCTCGAACTGCACCGGTGCCTGCCTCGAGAAGTGGCCGGCCGTCGGCCCGGTCAAGGCCGACGACACCGAGGGCGTGAAGAAGAAGGGGCTCATGCCCTTCACCCGGCCCGACGGCGTCAAGCAGATGTCGGTCAACTGCTGGCCGATCTACACCTTCTCCGGGGACAAGGCCCCCGGAGACACCAACGGTCAGGGCGTGGGCGGCACCTGGTACGCCGTCTCGCCCGACGGCAAGCCGGTCGGCGCGCCGGGCAAATAAGGATCACCTCCCCAGGGTCGATCGCCCCGCCCCGCCCGGCGCGCGGCCGAAGGTCCGCCCCCTCCGCACCGCACGGAGGGGGCGGACCGTTCGTGTGCCGTGCGAACCGCCGGAACTGGCCGCAGCGCCGTGACGCAGCGGGGTCGTACGGGCACTTGCCGCAGGCAGTGACCGGGAACGGATGGTCAATTTCCGGTTGGGGTCGCTCCGTTGGCGGGCGATCAGTAGCCTCTGCTCGAACACCGGATCGCCTTCCCCGTCAGCCATCCCTGGGAGAGATACATGGAGCGTCCCGCCTGGGCACCCCGGAGCATCGACATCTCGGTGCCGAGCGTTTCGCGTATGTACGACTTCTACCTGGGCGGATCGCACAACTTCGAGGTCGACCGGGAAGCGGCCCGCAGGGCGATGGAGTTCATGCCGGGGCTGCCGAAGATCATGCAGGCCAACCGGGCGTTCATGCGCCGCGCGGTCCGCTTCGCGGCGGGCGAGGGCGTCACCCAGTTCCTCGACATCGGCTCCGGCATCCCGACCTACGGCAACGTCCACGAGGTGGCCCGGGCCGCGACGCCGGACGCCCGGGTGATGTACGTCGACCACGACCCGGTCGCGGTGGCGCACAGCCAGGCCGTGCTCCAGGGCGACGACCGCACGGACGTGATCGCCGCGGACCTGCGCAAGCCGCAGGAGATCCTCGCCAGCCCGCAACTGGAGCGTCTCATCGACCTGAATCGGCCAGTGGCGCTGCTTCTCATTGCGATACTGCACTTCGTGGAAGACGTCGACGACCCCTACGGCGCGATGGCCGAGCTGCGCGAGGCGCTCGCGCCCGGCAGCCTGCTGATCCTCACCCACGCCTCGTACGAGGGAATACCCCTGACGGCGGAGCGGGCCGAGGGCACGGTGGACGTGTACAGGGACATCCGCAACCCGCTGATCATGCGCTCGCCCGGCGAGATCGCGCGGTTCTTCGAGGGGTACGACATGGTGGAACCCGGAGTGGTGCCGATGCCGCGCTGGCGGCCGGAGTCGGCGCCGGAGGACGATGACCCCTATGCCTCCTCCGGGTTCGCCGGCGTGGGGCGCAAGGCGTGAGCGCGGAGCCGGACGGACCGGAGGACAGACTGCGCCGGTTCGCGACGATCTGGAGCCGGGCGGTCTTCCCGGTCACCTCCACCTCGCTGCCCCGCGCGGAGTTCGAGCAGCGGATCCTGCCCCTCGCGGGCCGGCTGCGCGACCTGCTGCACACCCGCGGCTTCGCCGCCGACGAGGCGAAGGCCGTCGGCGCCGCGCTGGTCGGGGCGCACTGCACCGACCCCGAGGCACTCGCCCGCACCCTGGACTGCGTCGACGCCTACCTGGTGCTCTACTGCGGCGACGACAGCCCGCGGGACGAACTGCGGGCGCGTTCCTCGCGGTTGCAGCACGCGATGGCCGCCGGGTACGCCCAGGCGCTGCGGGAGCGCACCCTCGCGGAACAGGAGTCCATCGCCCAGGCCGCGCTGCGGGCCCAGGGCGTGGTGGCCCAGGCGCTGCACGCCAGCGAGGCCCGGTTCCGCGCCGTGTTCGAGGGCGCGGCCATAGGCATCGGCATCGCCGACCTGGACGGCAACATCCTGCAGGTCAACAAGGCGCTGCTGCGCATGTTCGGCTTCTCCGAACCGAGCCTGCGCGGTCGCCCGGTGCTGGAGTGGACCCACCCGGAGGACGCCCCCCAGGTCTGGAAGCTCTACGAGGAGCTCGTCCGCGGCGAGCGCGAGCACTACCACGTCGAGAAGGCTTTCAACCGGCCCGACGGAACGGTTCTGTGGACCAACCTGACGGTCTCCCTGCTACGGGACCCCGACGGCAACCCCCAGTACCAGCTCGCCCTCATGGAGGACACCACCGAGCGCCGCCTGCTCAACCTCCGGCTGCGCTACGAGGCCACGCACGACGCCCTCACCGGCCTGCCCAACCGCACGCTGTTCTTCGAGCGCCTGGAGAAGGCCCTCGGCGCGGGCGAGGGCCAGCGCTTCGGCCTGTGCTACCTCGACCTGGACGGCTTCAAGACCATCAACGACAGCCTCGGCCACGCGGCCGGCGACCGGCTGCTGGTGGAGATCGCCGACCGGCTCCAGTCCTGCGCCACCGCGCCCGGCGAGATGGTCGCCCGGCTCGGCGGTGACGAGTTCGTGGCGCTGACCACGGGCGCCGACACCGAGCGCGAGGTCGACGAACTCGCCGAGCGCATCATGAGCGCCCTGGTCACCCCCGTCAGCATCGACGGGCGGGACCTGCTGGTGCGCGGCAGCCTCGGCATAGTGGAGGGACCGGCGGGCGAACGCACCGCGGCCGAGGTGCTGCGCAGCGCGGACATCACGATGTACCGGGCCAAGTCGGCGGGCGGCAACCGCTCCGAGCTGGCCGACCCGGAGGCGGACGCCCGTGCCATCACCCGCCACGGCCTCACCACCGCCCTGCCCACGGCCCTGGAACGGGGCGAGTTCTTCATCGAGTACCAGCCGCTGGTGCACCTCGGCGACGGCAGCGTCCGCGGCGCCGAGGCCCTGGTCCGCTGGCTGCACCCGCAGCACGGCGTGCTCGGGCCCGACCGGTTCATCCCGCTCGCCGAGCACACGGGCCTGATCGTGCCGCTCGGCCGCTGGGTGCTGGAGGAGTCCATCCGGCAGGCCCGCGAATGGCGGGAGAGGCACGCGGGACGGGACGCCGCGACCCCACTGCGCATCAACGTCAACCTCTCCCCGTGCCAGCTCGGCCACCCCGGCCTGGTCCAGGACACGGTCGACATCCTCGAACGCGCGGGCGTCACCCCGGACGCGCTCTGCCTGGAGGTCACCGAGTCGGCTCTGATCGGCGCCGACGACGACCTCCTCAAACCCCTGCGCCGGCTCGCCGAGATGGGCGTCGACATCGCCCTGGACGACTTCGGCACCGGCTACTCCAACCTCGCCAACCTGCGCCGCCTCCCGGTGAGCGTCCTGAAACTGGACCGCTCCTTCACCCGGGGCATGCAGCAGTTCCCGGCCGACCCGGTCGACCTGAAGATCGTCGAGGGCATCGTCTCCCTGGCCCACAACCTCGACCTCGCGGTCACCGTCGAGGGCGTGGAGACCGGCGCCCAGGCGGAGCAACTGCGCATCCTGGGCTGCGACACGGCCCAGGGCTGGTACTACGCGAAGCCGGGCCCGCCGGAGCGGCTGCACGAGCTGGCGCTGGTGGACGCGACGGGCTGACGGCCGCCCCGCCGGGGTACGACCCCGACGAGCGGCGTCCGCGCCCGCCACCGCGTCGTCCACCGCGCCCGGGGGCGGGGGCCGGACGACGGGCCGCTCGCTGCCCCGGGGCGCCGGGACGTGGGGCCCGCGCCGGCCTGCCCGCGCTTCCCGGCGCGCGGCCGCCGACCGGCGACGAGTCCGGCCCGGCCACCGTGACGCCACGCCCCGCGCACCTCCGGCCGGATGTCGCGCCTGATCAACGGCGCACGGCCGACGACGCCGCCGCGCTCACCGCTCCAGCAGCATCCGCTGCAGTTCCCGGGCCGCCCGGGGCGGGGCGACGTCGCTGCGGTGGGCCAGCGCGATGGTCCGGTGCAGCCCGGGGCGGGCCAGCGGGGTGACCCGCAGTCCGAGCCCGGCCCGGGTGGCGACCATCCGCGGCACCACCGCCACTCCCAGTCCGGCCCGCACGAACCCCAGCACCGCGTCCATCTCACCGCCCTCCACGGCGAAGTCAGGCTCGAACCCGGCGGAGCGGCAGGCAGCGACGGTCAGTTCCCGCAGGTCGTAGCCGTGCCGGAACATCACGAGCCGCTCGCCCTCCAGACCGGCGATGTCGACGACCCGCCCGCCCCGGCCCGGCGCCCGCGCCTCCGGCGAGGACACCACCACCAGGTCCTCCCGCAGCAGCTCCACCGTGGTCAGGGCGGGCGACGGCGTGGGCAGCGGCAGCACCACCAGGGCCAGGTCCAGGGCGCCACGGGCGAGCTGGCGCACCAGGTCGTGCGATCCGCCCTCCTCGATCAGCAGCCGGATCCCCGGGTACCGGTCGTGGAAGGCGCGCAGCACGTCCGGCAGCAGTCCGGTGCACAGGCTCGGCGTCGCGCCCAGCCTGACCCGGCCCCGGCGCAGCTGCACAAGTTCCTGCACCTCGTGCCGGGCCGTGTCCGCGTCCGCGAGGATCCGCCGGGCCAGCGGCAGCAGGGCCTCACCTGCGTCGGTGAGCGTGATGTTGCCCCGGGCGCGCTGGAACAGGTCCGCACCCAGCTCCCGCTCCAGCGCCTTGATCTGCTGGGACAGCGAGGGCTGGGCCACGTGCACCAGTTCGGCGGCCCGGGTGAAGTGCCGGGTCTCGGCGACGGCCACGAAATACTGGAGCTGCTGGAACTGCATGGTGTCAGGATAGCCTTCGCCTATGGAATCAAGCCGGACCATGTCTTGGACCGATCAGGCCCTTCGGCCCTAGCGTTTCGGACATGGCTCTGGCAACGCGGACGGACCGACGGCCGTCCATGGCGCGCACGATCTGGGACAGCACGGTCGGCAAGAAGACGGTCATGGCCGTCAGCGGACTGATCATGCTGCTGTACCTGGTCGCGCACATGATCGGGAACCTGAAGATCTACTTCGGGGCGGGCGAGTTCAACCACTACGCCCACTGGCTGCGCACCGTCGGCGAACCCTTCATGCACTACGAGTGGACGCTCTGGCTGGTCCGGATCGTCCTGGTCGTCGCCGTGGTCGCCCACGCCACCTCCGCCTACCAGCTCAGCCGCCGGGACATCAGGGCGCGCCCCGACAAGTACGTGCACAAGCGGCCGCGGGCGAGCTACGCCACCCGCACGATGCGCTGGGGCGGGATCATCCTCGGCCTGTTCGTCGTCTGGCACCTGCTGGACCTGACCACCGGGACCGTGCACTCCGGCGGCTTCCAGCCGGGGCACCCGTACCAGAACGTCGTCGACACCTTCTCCACCTGGTACGGCAACGTGATCTACATCGTGGCGATGCTCGCGCTCGGCCTGCACGTCCGGCACGGCTTCTGGAGCGCGGCCCAGACCCTCGGCGTCGGCAGCCGCTCCCGCGACCGCGCCCTGAAGACCCTCGCGAACGTCCTCGCGCTGCTGCTCACGGCCGGCTTCATCGCCGTACCCGTGGGCGTCATGACCGGAGTGGTGAGCTGACATGACCGACTACGTGAACTACACGACCGGCGAACCCGCCGTCGACGCCAAGGCCCCCTCCGGGCCGATCCACGAGCGCTGGGACAAGCGCCGCTTCGAGGCCAAGCTGGTCAACCCCGCCAACCGGCGCAAGCACACGGTCATCGTGGTGGGCACCGGTCTGGCCGGCGGCTCCGCGGGCGCCACCCTCGCCGAACAGGGCTACCACGTCGTCCAGTTCTGCTACCAGGACTCCCCGCGCCGCGCCCACTCCATCGCCGCGCAGGGCGGCATCAACGCGGCGAAGAACTACCGCAACGACGGCGACTCGGTCCACCGCCTGTTCTACGACACCGTCAAGGGCGGCGACTTCCGGGCCCGCGAGTCCAACGTGCACCGCCTCGCCCAGATCTCCGTCGAGATCATCGACCAGTGCGTGGCCCAGGGCGTGCCCTTCGCCCGCGAGTACGGCGGCCTGCTCGACACCCGCTCCTTCGGCGGCGTGCAGGTGTCCCGGACGTTCTACGCCCGCGGCCAGACGGGCCAGCAGCTGCTGCTGGGCGCCTACCAGGCGCTGTCCCGGCAGATCGCGGCCGGGAACGTGGAGATGCACCCGCGCACCGAGATGCTCGACCTGATCGTCGTCGACGGGCGGGCCCGGGGCATCGTCGCCCGGGACCTGATCACCGGGAAGATCTCCACCTACTTCGCGGACGCCGTCGTCCTGGCGAGCGGCGGCTACGGCAACGTCTTCTACCTGTCGACGAACGCCATGAACTCCAACGCCACCGCGATCTGGCGGGCCCACCGGCGCGGCGCCCACTTCGCCAACCCCTGCTTCACCCAGATCCACCCGACCTGCATCCCGCGCACCGGCGACCACCAGTCCAAGCTGACGCTGATGAGCGAGTCGCTGCGCAACGACGGCCGGATCTGGGTGCCGAAGGCCAAGGGCGACGACCGTCCCCCGAACAGGATCCCCGAGGACGAGCGCGACTACTACCTGGAGCGCATCTACCCGTCCTTCGGCAACCTGGTCCCGCGCGACATCGCCTCACGCGCCGCGAAGAACGTCTGCGACGAGGGCCGCGGCGTGGGCCCCGGCGGGCAGGGCGTGTACCTCGACTTCGCCGACGCCGTCCGGCGGATGGGCCGGAGCGCCGTCGAGGCGAAGTACGGCAACCTCTTCGACATGTACCAGCGGATCACCGACGAGGATCCGTACGAGGTGCCGATGCGCATCTACCCGGCCGTGCACTACACGATGGGCGGCCTCTGGGTCGACTACGACCTGCAGACCACCGTCCCCGGCCTGTTCGCGGTCGGCGAGGCCAACTTCTCCGACCACGGAGCCAACCGGCTCGGCGCCTCGGCGCTGATGCAGGGCCTGGCCGACGGCTACTTCGTGCTCCCGGCCACCATCAACGACTACCTGGCGCGCAACCCGCACCAGGAGCCGGTGACCGGGGAGCACCCGGTGGTGCAGGAGGTGCTGGCCGAGACGGAGGACCGGCTCAACCTGCTCCTCGCCGTCGACGGCGACCGCACCCCCGACTCCTTCCACCGTGAACTCGGCGAACTGATGTGGGAGTTCTGCGGCATGGCCCGCACAGACTCCGGTCTGCGCAAGGCCCTGGAGCGCATCCCGCAGATCCGCGACGAGTTCTGGCGGCGCATCAAGGTGCCCGGCACCGGCGAGGAGTTCAACCAGTCGCTGGAGAAGGCCAACCGGATCGTCGACTACCTGGAGCTCGCCGAGCTGATGTGCCTCGACGCGCTGCACCGCGCCGAGTCCTGCGGCGGCCACTTCCGCGAGGAGTCGCAGACCCCCGACGGCGAGGCGGCCCGCAGGGACGACGAGTTCGGCTACGCGGCCGCCTGGGAGTTCACCGGCACCGGCTCCGCTCCCGTCCTGCACAAGGAAGACCTGGTCTTCGAGTACGTCCACCCCACCCAGCGGAGCTACGCATGAAGCTCACCCTGCGCGTCTGGCGGCAGAAGAACGCCGACGCCGACGGCGCGATGTCCACCTACGAGGTGGACGGCATCTCCCCGGACATGTCCTTCCTGGAGATGCTCGACACCCTCAACGAGGAGCTCATCCTCAAGGGCGAGGACCCCGTCGCCTTCGACCACGACTGCCGCGAGGGCATCTGCGGCGCCTGCTCGCTCGTCATCAACGGCGACGCGCACGGGCCGGAGCGCACCACCACCTGCCAGCTCCACATGCGGTCCTTCGAGGACGGCGACACGATCGACGTCGAGCCCTGGCGGGCCTCGGCCTTCCCGGTGGTCAAGGACCTGGTCGTCGACCGGTCCGCGTTCGACCGGATCATCCAGGCCGGCGGCTACATCACGGCGCCCACCGGCTCGGCCCCGGAGGCCCACGCCACACCGGTGCCCAAGCCGGACGCCGACCTCGCCTTCGAGCACGCCGAGTGCATCGGCTGCGGGGCCTGCGTGGCCGCGTGCCCCAACGGCGCGGCGATGCTGTTCACCTCCGCCAAGGTCAACCACCTGGGTGTCCTGCCGCAGGGCGCGCCCGAGCGGGAGACCCGGGTGCTGGACATGGTGGCGCAGATGGACGCCGAGGGCTTCGGCGGCTGCACACTGGCCGGTGAGTGCGCGACGGCCTGCCCGAAGGGCATTCCGCTGATGTCCATCACCGGCATGAACAAGGAGTGGCTGCGCGCCACCCGCAAGGCGGCCAAGCGGTAACCGGGGCCACAGGGACGTTCGCCGCACAGAGGCGGACGGGCGGGGCCGGGAGCGGTGCTCCTCCCGGCCCCGTCTGGTTTCCCGCCCGACGCTCCACCGCGCCGTTCAACAACCCCACACCCGCGCTCCCGCCACCGGTCACACACACGCCAACCGGCATAGGAAGAACAGGAGCGGCAGCCCGGAACGCCGGACTGCCCTGCTGCCCACCCCGGCCCGTGACCAGGGAGTCAACCATGACCGGCGTCACCACGCTCGACCGTCCCTCGCAGCCCGCGGCCCCCGCCCGCTACACCGTCACCCTCGCCCGCGACGAGGACGACGTGCGCGCCGCCCAGCGGCTGCGGCACGACGTGTTCGCCGGAGAGCTGGGCGCCCTGCTGACCACCCCGCAGCCGGGCCTGGACGTCGACCCGTTCGACGCCTACTGCGACCACCTGCTCGTGCACGACACGGTGACCGGCGAGGTCGTCGGCACCTACCGGCTGCTGCCCCCGGAGCGGGCCGCGGTGGCCGGCCGGCTGTACTCCGAGGGGGAGTTCGACCTGGCCGTGCTCGACGGGCTGCGGCCCGGGCTGGTGGAGGTGGGCCGCTCCTGTGTGCACCCCGACCACCGTGACGGCACGGTCATCGGCCTGATCTGGGCCGGGATAGCCCGCTACATGGTCGACCGGGGCCACGAGTGGCTGGCGGGCTGCTGCTCCGTACCGCTCGCCGACGGCGGCGCGCAGGCCGCCGCCACCTGGGAGCGGGTGCGCGCCAAGCACCTGGCGCCCGAGGAGTACCGGGTACGCCCGCTGCTGCCGTGGGCGCCGGCCGGCACGGCGCCCGCCGGGCGCGGCGAACTGCCCGCGCTGCTGCGCGGCTACCTCCGGCTCGGCGCCTGGGTCTGCGGGGAGCCCGCACACGACCCGGACTTCGGCGTGGCCGACCTGTACGTGCTCCTGTCGATGCGCCGGGTCAACCCGCGCTACCTGCGGCACTTCCTCTCCCTCGTGCCGGCCTGATGAGCGCCTGGCTGCCCACCGCGCCCTGCACCCCGGACGCCTGCCTGGAGCCGGCCGGCCCGGCCGTGGCCGTGCCCCGGGCCGTGCTGCGGCTCGCCGCGCTCGCCGCCCTGGTGCTCGCGGGGATCGCGCTGTCCCCGCTGCGCGGTCGGCTCCCGGCCGCCTGGGTCAGGCGCTGGTGCCGGGCGGTGGTACGGGCCGCGGGCGTCCGGATCCGGCTCACCGGCTCGGCGCCGGCCGACGGCGGCGTCCTGCTGGTCGCCAACCACATCTCCTGGCTGGACGTCCCGCTGCTCGCGGCGGTGCGTCCGGCACGCATGCTCGCCAAGTCGGAGATACGGCGGTGGCCCGTGGCGGGCCGGCTGGTGGCACGGGCCGGGGTGCTGTTCATCGAGCGGGACCGGCTGCGCGCCCTGCCTGGGACCGTCGCCCGGATCGGCGCGGCCCTGCGGACCGGCGCCGCCGTCGCGGTGTTCCCTGAGGGCAGCACCTGGTGCGGCCGCGCCGGGGGGCACTTCCGCCGGGCCGTCTTCCAGGCCGCGCTCGACGCCGGGGCGCCCGTGCAGCCGGTGCGCCTGAGCTACCGCGGTACCGGGGGAGGGGACGCCACGGCCGCCGCCTTCGTCGGCGAGGACACCCTGTTCGCCTCGCTGTGGCGAGTGGCCCGCGCCCGCGGCCTGGTGGCCGAGGTGGAGGTGCGCCCGCTCATCCCGGCCGGCCGCCACCACGACCGCCGAACCCTCGCCCGAGCCGCCGAACCCCTGCCGCCCACCGCCCCTGGCAGGCACCCGGCCCGGGCCTGAGCCATCGCCGGGAGCCGGCCCCGCGCCGGGGGTTCAGGAGGGCCGCCGAATTCCGGTCGACCACTTGCCCCTGGCAGGCACCCGGCCCGGGCCTGAGCCATCGCCGGGAGCCCGCCCCGCGCCGGAGGTTCAGCAGGGCCGCCGTACCTGGTCGACCACTGCCCCTGGCAGGCACCCGGCCCGGGCGCGAACCATCGCCGGGTGCCCGCCCCGCGCCGGAGGTTAAGGAGGGCCGCCGTACCCTGGTCGCGCCCACCGCCCCGCGACGGCATCCGGCCCGGGACGACCACCGCGCGCATCCCCTCTCCCCCCAGCCGGCGGCTTCGCAGGCAGCGGTCAGCGGTCGGGGTTCCCGCTCATCGCCCGGGCCAGGTGGGCGGCCGTCGCGCTGCCCACGGCCCGGGCCACCTCGGCCGGGGGGCCGGCCGCCACGATCCGCCCGCCCCGGTCGCCGCCGCCCGGGCCCAGGTCGATCACCCAGTCGGCGGACGCCACGACCGACATGTCGTGCTCGACCACGACGACCGTGTGACCCGCGTCGACGAGCCCGTGCAGCCGGTCCATCAGCACCTCGACGTCGGCCGGGTGCAGCCCGGTCGTCGGCTCGTCCAGCAGGTACAGGGTGTGCGCGCGGCGGCCGCGCTGCAGTTCGCTCGCCAGCTTGATCCGCTGGGCCTCGCCGCCGGACAGCTCCGTGGCGGGCTGGCCCAGGCGCAGGTAGCCGAGGCCCACTTCGAGGAGCGTGCGGAGACTGCGGGCGGCGGCCGGGACGTCCGCGAAGAACTCCGCGGCGCTCTCCACCGTCAGGTCCAGGACCTCGGCGATGTTCCGCCCCCGGTAGGTCACCTGCAGCGTCGGCGGGTTGTAGCGGGCGCCCGCGCAGTCCGGGCAGGGCGCGTACGTGCTCGGCAGGAACAGCAGCTCGACGCTGACGAACCCCTCGCCCTGGCAGGTCTCGCAGCGGCCCCCGGCCACGTTGAAGGAGAACCGTCCCACGCCGTAACCCCGGGCCCGGGCCTCCTCGGTGGCGGCGAACACCTTCCGCACCACGTCGAACAGGCCCGTGTACGTGGCCAGGTTGGAGCGCGGGGTGCGCCCGATCGGCTTCTGGTCCACCCGCACCAGCCTGCCGACCGCGTCCGCCTCCTGCGTGAACTCGCCGACCAGCGTCGACTTCCCGGAGCCGGAGACGCCCGTGACGGCGGTGAACGCGCCGAGCGGGAAGTCGGCCGTCACCGAGCGCAGGTTGTGCCGGGTCACCGGGCCCAGCGTCAGCCAGCCGCGCGGCTCGCGGACCGTGCGCGCCGTACGGGGCGGCCCGGCGAACAGGTACCGGGCCGTCGCCGAGTCCGCGACCGGGGCGAGGCCCGCGACCGGGCCGCTGTACAGCACCCGCCCGCCGTGCTCGCCCGCCCCGGGGCCCACGTCCACCAGCCAGTCGGCGCCCCGCACCACCTCCAGGTGGTGCTCCACCACGAACACCGAGTTCCCGGCGGCCTTGAGCCGCTCCAGCACCGTGATCAGCGCCTCGGTGTCCGCCGGGTGCAGCCCGGCCGACGGCTCGTCCAGCACGTACACCACGCCGAACAGCCCGGACCGGAGCTGGGTGGCCAGCCGGAGCCGCTGCAGCTCGCCCGCCGAGAGGGTGGGCGTGGCCCGGTCCAGGCTGAGGTAGCCGAGGCCCAGCTCCACGACCGGCTCGATCCGCGCGGTCAGGTCCGCGGTGAGCACGCGGGCGGTCTCGGTGCCGTCGCGCGGCAGCAGGGCGGCGAGGTCGGTCAGCGGCAGCGCCGCGAGTTCCGCGATGGTCCGGCCGGCGAAGGTCACCGCCAGCGCCTCGGGCCGCAGCCTGCTGCCCCCGCACGCCGGGCAGGGCGCGCTGGCCAGGAACCGCTCCGCCTTGGCCCGCAGGGTCGCGGACCTGGTGTCGGAGAACGTCTTCATGACGTACCGGCGGGCACTGGTGTACGTGCCCTGGTACGGCCGCTGGATCCGGTCGGCGTCCCGCACCGGATGGACGGTGACGACCGGCTGTTCGTCGGTGAAGAGGATCCACTCCCGCTCGGCGGCGGGCAGTTCGCGCCAGGGCCGGTCGACGTCGTACCCGAGGGCGTCGAGGATGTCGCGCAGGTTCTTGCCCTGCCAGGCGCCCGGCCAGGCGGCGATGGCGCCCTCGCGGACGGACAGCGAGGGGTCGGGGACCAGCAGCTCCTCGGTGGTGCGGTGCACCCGGCCCAGGCCGTGGCACTCCGGGCAGGCGCCGGCGGCCGTGTTGGGCGAGAACGCGTCGGAATCCAGCCGCTCCGCGCCCGGCGGGTAGTCCCCGGCGCGCGAGAACAGCATGCGCAGTGAGTTGGAGAGGTTGGTGACCGTGCCCACGGAGGAGCGGGACGACGGGGCCGAGCGGCGCTGCTGCAGCGACACCGCCGGCGGCAGCCCCGTGATCCCGGCGACCCGGGGCGCCCCGACCTGGTGGATCAGTCGACGTGCGTACGGCGCGACCGACTCGAAGTAACGCCGCTGCGCCTCGGCATAGACGGTGCCGAACGCCAGGGACGACTTGCCCGAGCCGGACACGCCGGTGAACACGGCCAGCACGTCCCGGGGGATGTCCACGTCGACACCCTTGAGATTGTGCTCGCGGGCACCACGGACGCGGACGCAGGGATCATGAGGGTTGTGCATCGGGGCGATGGTAGTCCGCCCCGTCCGTCAGGTCTGCGGCGGCCGGTCCTGCGGCTTGCCGAACTCGTTCCGCAGTCTGTCCTGACCGGTGTCGACCTGGGACTGGTACTTGTTCCCGGTCCGCTGGTCGATGTAGTCGCCACCCTTGTCGACGCCCTTGTCGGCCATGTCCTCGTGGCCCTTGAGCATCCCTTTGATCTTGTCCATGAAGGACATGTCAGCCCTCCTTGCAGTCGAGGCTTCCACCCCCAGCCTTACCGGCCCGGCCCGGGAACGCATCTCGGGGCGTCCGCGCCGCGTGCCGTGCACATGAGAGATATATATGCAATTTTGGGGGCATATGTATGCCCGTCGCAGAAAGGGCCGCCCATGAGCACCCCCGGTTTCGGTTTCGGACGCAGTCCGTTCGAGGAGTTCGACGAGCTGATGTCCCGGTTCTTCGGCGGCACCGACGGCCCGGCCGCGTCCGCCCGCCGGCCGCAGCGCGTCGACATCGGCAGCCTGCTGTCGGAGCGGGCACGGGAACTGGTGGCCGCGGCCAGGGACATCGCGGCCGCCGAGGGCAGCGACGAGCTCGACGCCCGGCACCTGCTGGCCGCCGCCACCGAGCACGAGTCCACCCGGCGGCTGCTCACCGTCGCCGGCGCCGACCCCGACCGCATCCGCGAACGGCTCGCCGCCCCCGCCGCCGGTGCGAAGAGCGAGCCCGCCACCCTCACTCCGGCCGCCAAGCGCGCCCTGCTCGACGCCTACCGCATCTCCCGCGCCGAGGGCGCCTCCTACATCGGCCCCGAGCACCTGCTGCGCGCCCTCGCGGCCAACCCGGAGTCGGCGGCCGGACAGGCCCTCGGCGAGGGCGGCTGGGAGCCGGCCCGGGTGCCCGCCGAGATCGCGGCCGAGCGCAAGGAGCCGAGCAGCACGCCCACCGTCGACGAATACGGCCGCGACCTCACCGAGGACGCCCGCAGCGGCCGCCTCGACCCGGTGATCGGACGGGACGAGGAGGTCGAGCAGACCATCGAGGTGCTCTCCCGGCGCAGCAAGAACAACCCGGTCCTCATCGGCGACCCCGGCGTCGGCAAGACCGCGGTGGTCGAGGGCATCGCCCAGCGCATCGTCGCCGGCGACGTGCCGAACACCCTCGCCGGCAAGCGGCTGGTCTCGCTGGACCTGGCCGGGATGGTGGCGGGCACCAAGTACCGGGGCGAGTTCGAGGAACGGCTCAAGAAGCTGCTCGACGAGGTCGCCCGGCACGGCGACGAACTGGTGCTGTTCCTGGACGAGCTGCACACGGTCGTCGGAGCCGGCGGCGGGGGCGAGGGCGCCATGGACGCCGGCAACATGCTCAAGCCCGCCCTGGCGCGCGGTGAGCTGCACCTGATCGGCGCGACCACCGTGGACGAGTACCGCAGGCACATCGAGAAGGACGCCGCGCTGGAACGCCGTTTCGCGCCCATCCTGGTCGGCGAGCCCAGCGTGGACGACACCATCGAGATCCTGCGCGGACTGCGCGACCGCTACGAGGCCCACCACCAGGTGCGCATCACCGACGAGGCGGTCGTCGCCGCCGCCGAGCTGTCCGACCGGTACATCACCTCCCGCTTCCTGCCCGACAAGGCCATCGACCTGATGGACCAGGCCGCCGCCCGGGTCCGGCTGCGCGCCAGGACCCCGCTGGCGGACACCCGGGAGACCGAGGACCGGCTCGCGGCGCTGAACCGGGAGAAGGACCAGGCGGTCGCCGACGAGGAGTACGAGCGGGCCAGGGACCTGCGGGACCGGATCAAGGAGACCGAGGCCGAGCTGGCCGGCGCGGACAAGGCCGGGGAGCAGGCCCCGAAGGTCACCGCCGAGGACATCGCCCAGGTCGTCTCGCGCACCACCGGCATCCCGGTCGCCCAGCTCACCGAGGAGGAGCGGGAGCGGCTGATGAAGCTGGAGGAGCACCTGCACGGGCGGGTCGTCGGCCAGGACGAGGCGATCACCGCCGTCGCCCGCGCGGTACGGCGGGCCCGGGCCGGCATGAGCGACCCGAACCGGCCCGTCGGCAGCTTCCTGTTCCTCGGCCCGACCGGCGTCGGCAAGACCGAGCTGGCCCGCGCCCTCGCCGCCGCGCTGTTCGGCGACGAGAGCCGCATGATCCGCCTCGACATGAGCGAGTTCCAGGAGCGGCACACGGTCTCCCGGCTGGTCGGCGCCCCGCCCGGGTACGTCGGCCACGAGGAGGCCGGCCAGCTCACCGAGGCCGTGCGCAGGCAGCCGTACGCCGTGCTGCTGCTGGACGAGGTGGAGAAGGCGCACCCCGACGTCTTCAACACCCTGCTGCAGCTGCTGGACGACGGCCGGCTCACCGACTCCCAGGGCCGCACCGTCGACTTCAAGAACACCGTGGTCATCATGACGTCGAACATCGGCGCCGACCGCATCCTGGCCGCCGGCACCGAGGACTACGCCAAGGTCCGCGAGGCCGTCGTGCCGGTGCTCCAGCAGCACTTCAGGCCCGAGTTCCTCAACCGCATCGACGAGATCATCGTCTTCCGCGGCCTGGAGCGCGGCGAGCTGCGGCAGGTCGTGGACCTGGTGCTGGAGCACACCCGGCGCCGGCTGCACGCCCAGGACGTCGGCCTTGAGGTCACCGACGCGGCCGCCGGGCTGCTGGCGAACCTCGGGTACCAGCCGGACTTCGGCGCCCGCCCGCTGCGCCGCACCATCCAGCGCGAGGTGGACGACCGCCTCGCCGACCTGCTGCTCTCCGGCGGGCTGGCCCCGGGCGACCGGGCGGTGGTGGACGCGGCCGACGGCTCCGTGGCGATCCGCGCGGAGCGCCCGGTCGGCGTGCCGGGCTGAACCGCTCAGGCGCCGGGTGCGAACAGGGCGGCGAGGCGCCGGTAGGAGTCCAGCAGCGCGGCACGGTCGTACGTGCTGGTGGTGACGAGGACCTCGTCGGCGCCCGTCGCCTCGAGCACCGTCTCCAGCTCGTGCGCCACCTGGTCGGCGGTGCCGGCCACATGCCCGGCGAGGGCGGACTCGTAGAGATCCCGTTCCCTCGCGGTCATCGCGCGCTCCTCGATCTCGCCGGCCGGGGCCAGCGGCGGGAAGGTGCCGTGGGTCCGCGAGTACGCCATGGCCCAGGCCTCCGGGACCAGCAGCCGCCGCGCGTCCTCGTCCGTACCCGCGACCGCGACGGTCCCGGAGACCACGACGTACGGCTCGGACGCCCAGGGCGACGGGCGGAACAGCGAGCGGTACTCGTCGACGCCGCGCAACATGCGCTCGCGCCGCCGCAGGTCCCCGATGACCATCGGCAGCCCGGCGCGGGCCGCGATCCGCGCGCCCTCGCCCGTCGCCAGCACGAACGCCGGGACCCGCAGACCCTCGGCCGGCCGGGCGTGCACCCCGGTCGGGGAGGTCCCGGCGAACCAGCCGAGCAGTTCGCCGAGCTGGGCCGCGAAGTCCCCGGCGGCGTCCTTGTCCCGGCCGAGCGCCCGGCGGACCCCGTCCGTGAAGCCGACGGAGCGGCCGAGACCCATGTCGATCCGGCCCGGGAACAGCGACTCCAGCACCCCGAACTGCTCGGCGACGACGAGCGGCTGGTGGTTGGGCAGCATCACCCCGCCGGTGCCGACCCGGACGGTGCGCGTCGCCGCGGCCACCGCGGCGGCGAGCACGGTCGGCGCGGAGCCCGCGACCCCCGGCACGCCGTGGTGCTCCGACACCCAGAAACGGTGGTAGCCGAGGCCCTCCGCCTCCCGCGCCAGCGCGACGGTGTCCCGCAGCGCCTCGGCGGGCGGCCGCCCCGCGCGCGTACGGGAGCGGTCGAGTACGGAGAACCTGGTCCGGGCGATCACTGCGCTCACGCAGGGTTCAACGTCACGGGGGCGCCAGGATTCCCGTACCCGCGGCCCTCACCGTCCCGACCGGGTCCGCGCACCGCGTGGCGCGCGGATCACCTGCAACTCCAGGGCGAGCGGCGGCTCGGCCGCCCCCGGGCCGCCCGCCCGTGCCCACTCGGCGATCTCAAACGTGCAGTCGTCGTCCAGCGCGAAGCCGATCCACACCGGTCTGCCGCCGGCCCGCCGGCCCTCCGCGGACGGCCGCACGACCACGACGTTCGCCTGGTCGCACGGCCCGAGGCAGTCGCTGGTGCGCACCTCGAAGCCGCCCTCGGCGGCGGCCGCCCGCAACCGGTCGAGCTGACCGCCCGGATCGGTGCCGGGCTGCTTGGCCGGAACGCCGCAGCAGCAGCCCCGGCAGACGACGACGGTGCAGGGATGCGGGAACCGGCCGGGCACGGAAGGCATGGCAGAAGCATGCGGCCCCGGGTCGGCGGCAGTTGACACCGGGGTGGCTAGGGTGACCGGGTGACAGACAGCAGCGCGCGTCCGGTCGCCGTGTTCGACCTCGACAACACCCTGGCCGACACCGCCCACCGCCAGCACTTCCTGGAGAGCCGCCCGCGCGACTGGGACGCCTTCTTCGCCGCCGCGCCCGCGGACCCGCCGCTCGCCGAGGGCGTGACGCTCGCGCTGGAGACGGCCCGCGAGTGCGAGATCGTGTACCTCACCGGGCGGCCCGAGCGGTGCCGGCGCGACACGCTGGACTGGCTCGCGGCCCACGGACTGCCCGAGGGCCGGGTGCACATGCGCGGCGACGCCGACCGCAGGCCCGCCCGGTTCACCAAGCTGGAGATCCTGCGCCGGCTCGCCCGGGGCCGGCGGGTCCGGGTCCTCGTCGACGACGACGAGCTGGTGTGCGACGACGCCGAGCGCGCCGGGTTCGCCGTCGTGCGGGCCCGCTGGGCCGACCGGTCCGCCGCGCTGGAGGACGCCCAGGAGCGGGAGGGCCGTACCTGAGGTCCCGGCGGACCGAGCGGCGCGGTCCCGGACGGCTACTCGGCCTCGCCCTCGATGCGGAAGCCCACCTTCAGGCCCACCTGGTAGTGCTCGACCTGCCCGTTCTCGATCTGGCCGCGCACCTGGGTCACCTCGAACCAGTCCAGGTTGCGCAGGGTCTGGGCGGCGCGCGAGATGCCGTTGCGGATGGCCTGGTCGAGGCCTTCGTGCGAGGTGCCGACGATCTCGGTGACCCGGTAGATGTGGTTCGTCATGCGGGGGCTCCTCTCCGGCGTGAGGGGCCGCGCGGCGGCACGCCTCACGTCCGGCGCGACCGTGTGTCACGCCGTACTCCACCGTGCCGTATCACCGCCCGGCGCGCGAGGCGTCGGCACCGGGCGCACGGCGACGCTTGACCTGAGCATTGGTCCATACCAAAATCCTGCACACCCGTGTGCGAACGCGTGCGTTCGTCCCCCCCCACGTCGGGCCCCTTCCCCTGTCCGCACCACCCAGGCCAGACAGAACAGGACCCCTCGTGAGACGTCGTCTGCTCGCCCTCCTCTGTGTCACCGGCTCACTCGTCAGCGCCTGCGGCGTCCTGCCCGGCGGGCACGACCGGCAGACCGTCACCGTGTGGCTGATGAAGGACAGCGCCTCCGACGACTTCCTGCGGCGCTTCACCGAGGACTTCGAACGCACTTACGGCGACCTGCGGCTCGACATCCGCATCCAGGAGTGGACCGGCATCGTGGAGAAGGTCCGCAAGGCGCTGAAGGCCGACACGGGGGACGGCCCCGACGTCATCGAGGTGGGCAACACCCAGGTCCCGCTGTACGTCGAGGACGGGCGGCTGACCGACCTGACCCTGGAGTCCATGCGCGACTGGGGCAAGGAGCACTGGCTGCCCGGCCTCGCCGAACCCGGCAAGGACGGCAACAACCAGTACGGCGTGCCCTGGTACGCGGCCAACCGGGTGGTCATCTACCGCAAGGACCTCTTCGAGGAGGCCGGCATCACCGCCCCGCCGAGGACCCGCGACGAATGGCTCGCCGACACCCAGAAGCTCAACTCCGCGGGCAACCAGGGCATATACCTGGCAGGACAGGACTGGTACACGCTCTCCGGCTTCATCTGGGACGAGGGCGGCGAACTCGCCGAGAAGAAGGACTACGACTGGCGGGGCACCCTGGGCACCCCCGCCGCGCTGCGCGGCATGGACTTCTACCGCCGGCTCCAGGCACTCGGCGAGGGACCGTTGGACGCCGACGAGGAACACCCGCCGCAGGCCGGTGTGTTCGCGGGCGGCAGGGTCGCCCAGATCATCGGGGTGCCCGGGCTCGCCCAGTCGATCGTGCGGCAGAACCCGGGCCTGAAGGGCAAGCTCGGCTTCTTCCCGGTGCCCGGCAGGACCGCGGCCCGGCCCGGCGTCGTCTTCACCGGCGGCTCCGACCTCGTCGTACCGCGCAACACCGGCGACCAGTTCGCCGCCACGGCGGTCGTCGGAGCGCTCACCGGCGCCAAATGGGACACCGAACTCGCGCGCACCATGAACTACGTGCCCAACAAGACCACTCTGGCGGCCGCGGTGGCCGGGGAGGAGGGGGTCGCCGCCATGGCGGCGGGCGCCGCGCACGGCCGGGCGACCCCCAACACCCCTCAGTGGGCCGCGGTCGAGGCCGACAACCCGATCAAGGGGTACATGACCCGGGTGCTCGGCGGGGCCGACGCGGCGAGCGAGGCCCGCCGTGCCGACCGGAGGATCACCGAGGCCCTGGCCGACAACCTCGGCTGACTCACCGCAGCACGCTCAGCGACAGCGCGAACCGATCCTCGGCATCGGTCCACCAGTGGGTCAGTTCCAGCCCGGCGGCGGCGAGTTCGGCGGTGACGCCGTCCCTGCGGAACTTCGCCGACACCTCGGTGCGCAGCTCCTCGCCGGCCGCGAAGTCCACGGCCAGGTCCAGCGCGGGCACCTTGACGGTCTGCGCGGTGCGCGAGCGCAGCCGCATCTCGATCCACTCCCGATCCGGGTCCCACAGGGCCACGTGGTCGAAGGCGTCCGGCTCGAAGTCGGCGCCCAGTTCCCGGTTGACGACCGCCAGGACGTTCTTGTTGAACGCGGCCGTCACCCCGGCCGCGTCGTCGTAGGCCCGGACCAGCACCCGCTCGTCCTTGACCAGGTCCGTGCCGAGCAGCAGGCCGTCGCCGGGGGCGAGCTGGGAGCGCACGAGGGCCAGGAACTCCGCCCGCTCGGCGGGCAGCAGGTTGCCGATCGTGCCCCCGAGGAAGGCCACCAGCCGGGGGCCGGGCGTCCCGGGCAGCGCCAGCGGGGCGGTGAAGTCCGCGATCAGGGCGTGCACCTCCAGTCCGGCCCGCTCCGCGATGAGCGCCCGCCCGGCCTGGGTGAGGGCGCTCTCACTGACGTCCACCGGGACGTACGCCGCCAGCGAGGTGAGCGCGTCGATGAGGTGACGGGTCTTCTCCGAGGACCCGGAGCCGAGTTCGACCAGGGTGCGGGCGCCGCTGGCGGCGGCGATCTCACCGGCGCGTGCGACGAGGATCTCCCGCTCGGCACGTGTGGGGTAGTACTCGGGAAGTTCGGTGATCCGCTCGAACAGGTCGCTGCCCCGGGCGTCGTAGAACCACTTCGGCGGCAGCGTCTTCGGGTCGGCGGTGAGGCCGTCGCGGACGTCTGCGCGCAGCGCGGCGTCCGTCGCGTCCTCGGGGAGCGTGCGGGTGACGTGCAGGGGACTCAACGGCAGGGCTCCTTCTGGGATGGGGGCTTCCCCGCCCGGACGGAGCCGGGAGTGGGGGAGGACGCCGGCTCCTCGAGTGGGGTGAGGAGTACTCCGGCGCTGCTCGCGGTGAGCACGGTGCGGTCGGGTACCTCCTGCCAGAGCGGGTCGTCGTCGTACGGCTCCGAGGCGACGACCGTGCCCCGGCCGGGCTCCGCGCGGTACCAGAGGCTGTCGCCCCAGGCGGTGGCGGCGATGGTCCCGCCGTCGGTGAGCAGCAGGTTGAGGCGGGACGCGGGGGCCGCGGCGGCGAACCGGCGGACGGTGCCGCCGAGGGCCTCGGCGGGGTCGTCGCCGGCGCGCAGCCGGTGCAGCACCAGCGCCCAGACGAACGCCGAGTCGGTGCGCGCCTGCAGCGACAGCAGCTCGACCGGAGGCAGCCCGGACACCAGGTGCGCCGCCGTGTCCGGCCAGCCGGCGATCGCGCCGTTGTGGCTGAACAGCCAGCGCCCGGCGGCGAACGGCGCGGCCGCCGCCTCGGCGTCCGCGCCCGCGAGGGTGGCGTCGCGCACCGCGGCGAGCACGGCGCCGGAGCGCACCACCCGGGCCAGGTCGGCGAAGGACAGGTCGGCCCAGATCGGGCCGGCCCGCCGGTAGCGGGCCGGCGCCGGGTCGTCCGGGGCGTACCAGCCCACCCCGAACCCGTCGGCGTTGACCGTCCCGTACCGCTGCCGGCGGGGCTCCCACGACTGCCGGTACAGGCTGTGCGGGGGCTCCACGAGCAGCCGGCCGAGCGGCTGCTCCGGCCCGAGGTAGGCCAGGTGACGGCACATCAGACGGCCTCCGGGCGGGCGGTGCGGAACCCGGAGAAGATCTGGCGCCGGACGGGGTAGTCCCAGTTGCGGAACGTGCCCCGGCAGGCCACCGGGTCCACGGCGAACGAACCGCCGCGCAGCACCTTGTACTCGGGGCCGAAGAACACCTCGGAGTACTCCTTGTACGGGAACGCGGTGAACCCCGGGTACGGCAGGAAGTCGCTCGCCGTCCACTCCCACACGTCACCGATCAACTGCCGGACGCCGAGCGGGGACTCGCCGTCCGGGTAGCTTCCGGCGGGGGCGGGCCGCAGATGGCGCTGGCCCAGGTTCGCGTGCTCGGGGGCCGGGTCGGCGTCGCCCCACGGATAGCGCCGGGAGCGTCCGGTGGCCGGGTCGAAGCGGGCGGCCTTCTCCCACTCCGCCTCGGTCGGCAGCCGGCGCCCGGCCCAGCGGGCGTAGGCGTCCGCCTCGTACCAGCACACGTGCAGCACCGGCTCGTCGGCCGGCACCGCCTCGGTGACGCCGAAACGCCGCCGGAGCCACTGACCGCCGTCCCGCCGCCAGAACAGCGGGGCGGTGATCCCGTGCTGCCGGACGTGCGCCCAGCCCTCGGGGGTCCACCAGCGCTCGGTGCGGTAACCGCCGTCCTCGATGAACGCCTGGTACGCGGCGTTCGTCACCGGAGTCGTGTCGATCCAGAACGGCGCCACGTCCACCGGGTGCGCCGGGCGCTCGTTGTCCAGCGCCCAGGGCTCGGCGGAGGTGCCCATGGTGAACGGGCCGCCGGGGACCAGGACTTCGGCCGGGCCGGTGAACAGCGGGGCCGGCGCGGGATCGGGCGCGGTGAGGACCTGCGGTCCGGTGCGCAGCTGATGGGTGATCAGCATCGTCTCGTCGTGCTGCTGTTCGTGCTGCGCGATCATGCCGAAGGCGAAGCCGGCCTCGGTCAGCCGGCTGCCGTGGAAGTCCGCGGCCTGAAGCAGGTCGAGGGCCCGGCCGCGCACGTCGGAGGCGTAGCCGCGGGCCTCGGCGGGCGGCAGCAGCGGCAGCGAGGGGCGTTCGGCGCGCGAGTGCTCGAAGGCGTCGTACAGGCCGTCGATCTCGGGCCGCAGCGCCTCCCGGCCGCCGACCGCCCGCAGCAGCCACAGTTCCTCCTGGTTGCCGATGTGGGCGAGGTCCCACACCAGCGGGGACATCAGCGGGGAGTGCTGGGCGGTGAGGTCCGGGTCCTCGACGCAGTCGGTCAGCAGCTGGGTGCGGGCGCGGGCGGCGGTGAGCGAGGCGGCCGCGCGCTCGCGCAGCGCCTCGGTGTCCGCCTCGGTCGCCGTCGTCTCGGTCTCGGGGGCGGTCATGTGCGGATGTCCTTCCTCCCGTGGGCCGCGCGGCGGTCGGCGCCGCGCAGGCTGTCCAGCAGGTCGTCGGCCGGGCAACGGCCCCGGGCGACATGGCGGTCCAGGTATGCGGCGACGGCGTCGACGACCGCCGGTGTGGCGCCGAGCCGGGGCAGCGCCTGGAGCGCCGCCGCGAAACAGGTCACGGCGGCCTCGTGCAGTTCCGGGTCGGTGAGGCCGTGCCGGGCCGCGTCGATCCACAGCGGATTGTGCGGCGCGGGGAGGTTCATGGCCCGTTCGGCCAGCGGTTTGACCGCCTGGTGCGCGGCCTCGGCGGCCTCCGGGTCGTCGAACAGCGCCGCGGTCACCGCGAGCGGCACGATCCAGCCGTCGTCGCCGGGCTGCGCATCGATCATGCGCAGTTCCAGGTGGCCGCGTGGCCGGACCGGCGGGAACAGGGTGGTCAGGTGGTAGTCGAGATCCGCCCGGGTGGGCGGCCGGGGGGCGTGCGAGCGGGTCCACTCGCGGAAGGTGAGGCCCTCGGGCACGGTCCAGGGGCCGCTGTCGCTGCGGACGCACATCACCGGGGAGTCCAGTACGTGCCGGGCCCAGGCGGCCCTCGGCGCCCCGTCCGGCGGGGGAGCGCCCGCTCGGCCGGCGCCGATCTCCGTCCAGTGCAGCTGCCGGGTGGACCGCCAGCCGGTGGGCCGTCGCCCGACCAGCGGGGAGTTGGCGAACGCGGCCACCAGGACCGCGCCGAGCTGGTGGGCCAGCCACCAGCGCTGCTCAAGGCCCAGGACACCGGGCTCCTCGTGTCCGGCGTCCACGCACACCTGGACGGAGGCCGAAGCGCACATCATGTGGCGGCCGGCCGGGCCGGTGCGGTCGAGACAGGCCTCCATGGCGTCGTAGCGCGGTTCGCGCAGGAACCGGCGGGGCTCGCGCCAGGGGTCGTGGCCGACGCCGAGGAGGCCGAGTCCGTCCTTGGCGAGGACGGCGCGCACGGTCTCCAGATCGGCGGAGACGATGTCGACGCACTCCATCAGGGAGGCGGCGGGCGGCGAACTCAGTTCGAGCTGGCCGCCGGGCTCGATCGTCAGGGGCGAACGCAGCGGCACGCTCCGCAGGGTGGCGTAGGCCGCTTCGAGTCGTTCGGGTGTGACCGGGAGCTGCGGCTGCCGCAGCTCGTGGACGAGCCATTCCACTTCGACCCCGAGGGTCCGTGGCGGCCCGGTCTTGAAGCAGATGCCCCGGACCAGGGCTTCCACCTCGGCTTCGGTGACGGCGTCGCGGCGCTCCGTACAGTCGCCGCAATCGCTCCTCGAATCAGACATGTCGGGATCCTCCTGAGATTCCACCATGCCACCGGTCCGGCCCGTGCCGGGCCCCGGACTGGCACCCGTCCACCCAAGACCCTCGAGCCGATTCGCACAAGGGTGCCCATCGGGACGTTCCGGACCGGTCACCTCCGTTCCCCTGCGCGTTCCCCGGCCGTTCCGGTACCCGGGAAACTCCGTTGCACCGCGTACCAGCATCACCCAGGATGCGTGCATGAGCACGACGGGGGAGACCGCGCGGGCCGCGGTCGCGGCGCCCACGGGGGTGGCGCCGTGAGCGCGCGCCTGCGCGGTCTGGCCGCGGAGACCGAGCGGATCGTGGCGGCCGGCGCCTACCGCGCGCCCGGCGGAGGGGAAGTGCCGCTCGCGGCCGCCGTCGAGGCCGCCCGGGCGGGCACCCGGCTGTACGGCCCCGAGCCGGTACCGGTGCCGGAGGCCGCGGACGCCGAGCCCGTCTTCGAGGTCACCGGCGAGAGCAGTGCCGAGGCCGCGCGCCGGCTGACCGGCGCGCCGGTCGCCGTCCTGAACTTCGCCTCGGCCCGCAATCCCGGCGGCGGCTACCTGAACGGCGCCCAGGCCCAGGAGGAGGCCCTGTGCCGCGCCTCGGCGCTGTACACCTGCCTGCTCCAGGCCCGCGCCTTCTACGACCACCACCGCGCACACCGTGACCCGTTCTACACCGATCGGGTGATTCACTCCCCGGCCGTGCCGGTGTTCCGCGACGACCGGGGCGCACTGCTCGACCGGCCGTACCTGGCGGGGTTCCTCACCGCGGCGGCGCCGAACGCGGGTGTCGTACGGCGCACGGCCCCCGAGCGGGCCGGTGACCTGCCGGCCGCCCTCGCCCGGCGTGCCGAGCGGGTCCTGGAGACCGCCGCCGCGCACGGTTACCGGCGACTGGTGCTCGGAGCCTGGGGCTGCGGCGTGTTCCAGAACGACCCGGCGCAGGTCGCCGGGGCCTTCCGGGCGCTGCTCGGACCCGGCGGGCGGTTCGCGCGAACGTTCGAGCACGTGGTGTTCGGCGTCCTGGACCGCACGCCGGGAGCGACGGTGCGGGAGGCCTTCGCGCGCTCCTTCCCGGAGGGCGCGGTCACGGGCTGACGGGCGGCGGGAGCCGGCCCGGGACGGTCGTGCCGCCCGCCGGGGGTGCCTCACCGGCCGGCGGCCGTCGTGCCACCGGCCGGGGGGCCGCTTCACCGGACAGAGCCGTCGGACCGCCGGTCGGGTCCCGTCAGGTCCAGCCGTACCGCTCGTGCAGCCGCTGCCTGACCAGGCTGAAGCGCATCCGGTCCAGCGCGCACGCCTCCCGGCGCATGCCGTCGTCGTGCAACCTCAGCACGCGGTCCACGTCGACCCACGAGTCGCGGCCCGACCGGTCCCAGGGGCCGCTGCCGATCGCCACCCACTCGCGGTCGCCGTCGTGCCGCTTGCTGGAGAGCTGGACGGCGAGGAGGGTGCCCGCCGCCTCCCGGGCGACCACCAGCACCGGCCGGTCCTTGCCGCGGCCGTCGTTCTCCTCGAACGGCACCCAGGTCCACACGATCTCGCCCGGGTCGGGGTCGCCGTCGTGGGCGGGGGAGTACTCGGTACGCACCCGGCCGACCCCGCGAGGGTCGGCCTCGGTGGTGGCGTGGGGGCCGAAGCGGCCCGGGACGTTCTCATCGGTAGGCGTGCTCACGGACAGCACCCTAGGGCCTGACGTGGGCACGCCGGGACCGCGGGGGTGCTCGCCGGGCGGGCGGCCGACCACGGTGAACGGGGCGACAGGCCTGCGGAGTTGCCGGCCCGCGCCGCGCGGCCGGGGCGAACGTCCGCGCCCGGCGCCCGCGCGTCACGCCGGTGCGCCGCCGTGCGACCGGATCCGTTCCTGGAACTCGCCGCGGAGTACGGCCGCTTGGTGTGTCCGTTCCATCTCGGCCTGATGCGGGGCGCGTTGAGCGGGCTCGGCGCGCCGCTGACCGCCGCCGGCCTGGAACCCTTCGCCGAACCCGGCTTCTGCCTCGCCCACCCGGGCGGGGCGAGGACCGCGGAGCAGAAAGGGGCGACCCCCCGATGAACACCGCGTCGGCCGCCACCGCGAGTGCGGTGGTGTTCGTCCGGCTCGGCATGGTGCCGGCGATCTCCTTCCCGGAGGCGCCGCCGAAGTTCCGTGCGCCGGGCGTGACCATCCCCGTCGGCCTGGGCATCGGCCGGCTGGTCCTCCGGACGCTGAACGCCGTCGAGACCGTCCTGGCCGTCGTCGTGACCGCCGCCGTCGCCCTGGGCGGCGCCACGGCCGGGACCGGGTGGCGGACCGCGGCCGTCGCCGTGCTCCTCGCCGCCCCTCTCGCCGTCGTCAGGCCGCGCCTGAACCGCAGGTCCGACCGTGTGCTCGCGGGTGATGGAGCTGCCCCGCTCCCGCGGCCACCTCTGGTACGCGGCCTGGAGACGGCGAAGGCCATGGCCCTGATCGCCCTGGGCGTGGCGCTGCTGCGGGGCTGACCGGAACGGCGCGACGGCCGGGGCCCCGGTGCGGAGCCCCGGCCGACGGACGGCCCCCGTCGGACCTTCAGCCCTCCTGCTCCACCGGCACCTTCTGCGACGCGGGCGGCACCGTCCCGTTGAGCGAAGCGCCCGGCTCACCCTTCCCGTGGTGGTTCGTCGACGCGAGCAACTGGCGGGCGAGGCCGAGGCCGGTGCCGCCCATGGTGAGCGCCTTGGCGAACAACTCGGCCATGCCGTCGGCGCCGTTGAGCAGCACCATGTTGTCCACGTTGCCGAACGCGGACGCCCCCGCCTGGACGATCTCCGGCCAGTTCTCGGCGAGTTGCTGGGCGACGACGGCCTCCTGGTTCTCCGCCAGGGCGGTCGCCCGCGCCTTGATGGCCTCCGCCTCGGCGAGGCCCTTCGCCTTGGTCGCCTCGGCCTCGGCCAGACCCCTGGCCTGGGCGGTGGCGGCCTCCGCCTCACCGGTGGCCCGGGTCGCCGCGGCGGAGGCTTCGCCCCGGGTCCTGGTCGCCTCGGCCTCGGCGCCCGCGGCCGCCTTGACCCGGGTCGCCTCGGCGGCCGCCGCGAGCTCCGTCTCCTTCGCCTTGGCCTGCGCCGCCGAGATCCGAGCGTCGCGCTCGGCCTCCGCCAGCGTCCGCTTCTCGTAGGCCCGGGCATCGGCGGGCTTGCGCACGTCCGCCTGGAGCTGCTGCTCACGCCGGTGCGCCTCCAGCTCGGCGACCCGGGTCTCCTGGACGACGACCTCCTGCCGGGCGGCGGCCGCGGCCAGCGGACCGGCCTGCTGCGCCTTCGCCCCCGCCTTGTCCCGCTCGGCCTGGTAGCCGGCCTGCAGGATCTCGCTGTCCCGGGTTGCCTCCGCCATCCGGGCGTAGGACTGCTGCTCCGCCTCGGTGGCCAGCCGGTTCGCCTCGGCCTGCGCGATGCGCGCGTCCCGCTGCACGGCCGCCGCGTGCGGCATGGCCAGGTTCTGGATGTATCCGGTCGGGTCCTCGATCTCGTGGATCTGCAGCGAGTCGACGATCAGACCGAGCTTCTCCATCTCCGTGCCGCACGCCGCCCGGGTCTGCCCGGTCAGCTTCTCCCGGTCGCGGATCATGTCCTCGACCGTCAGCCCGCCCACGATGGACCGCAGATGGCCGGCGAAGACGTTGTGCACCCGCTCCGACATCAGCCGCTGCTGGTCCAGGAAGCGGCGGGCCGCGTTGGCGATCGACACGAAGTCGTCGCCCACCTTGAAGATGACCACGCCCCGCACCTTCAGCGGGATGCCCTGGTGGGTCACGCAGTCCACCTGCAGCTCGGTCTCGTTCAGATCCAGCGAGAGCTTGCGCACCGCCTGCACACCGGGCAGCACCAGCGTGCCGCGCCCGGTGACGATGCGGAATCCCATGCCCTCCTCGAGCCCCTCGGTGCGGTGCTTGGACCCGGAGATGATGAGCGCCTCGTTCGGCTCGGCGACCCGCCACATCATCTTGAACAGCCCGATCAGCACGAGGACGGCAACGACGGCCGCCCCCGCAACGACGCCGATCACCATCGGCATTCGCCCCCTTTGCATGGTGCCCTCTCGGCACCGAACGAAGGGAGTGTGCGCCCGTGGCGACGCGCCGAGAAGACCTCGGCCCGTCCTTGTCGCAATCTTGATGCACACGCCCCTCACCTGGGGCGGCGCAGGCTCAACTGTCGTACGCGGCCGTCACGTACACCGTTCTCGGCGGCAGGTGCTCCACCACCATCACCACCGTGCCCCGCTCCAGGCGGCCGACGCCGTCGGCGGCGTAGGCGAGGAAGTGCTCGGCGCCGCCGCGCACCCGGACGATCACCTCGCCCACCAGACCGGGCCCGATCGTCCCTGTCACCCGTCCCATGAGCCCGACCATCGACGCATCGTCCATGGCCACAGGGTAAGGGCGGAACGCGCCCCCGCCGCCGGGCCGTTCGGTCCTTTGACCGGGCCGCTCGCGCGCGCCGGGCCGTCACACCACCCGGGCGTCCGGCTCCGCCACCGGCGGCCACCGCTCGTGCCAGCGAAGCTCGGCCTCGAGCTGCGCGGCCAGGGAGACCAGCAGCGGCTCACTGGCGGCGGGACCCAGCAGCTGGGCGCCCACGGGCAGGCCCTCGCCGACGAACCCGGCGGGCACGTTGACCCCGGGCCAGCCCAGGACGTTCCAGGGCCAGGCGTAGGGACAGGCGGCGATCATGGCGCGGTCGGTGGCCAGCCCGCCGAGCCCGGACAGTGCGCCGATCGCGGGCGGGGGAGCGGCCGTCGTCGGGGTGAGCAGCACGTCGTAGGAGTCGAAGAAGGCGCCGATCCGCCGGTGCAGGACCGCCTCCGCGCGCCGGGCGGCGCGCAGCGGGGCGCCGCCGAGCAGCCGGCCCAGCCGGGCCGCGCCCCGGGTGCGCGGGTCGAGCAGCGCCAGGTCGGGAGCCTCGCGGACGTAGTCGGCGATACCGGCGGTGGCCCGTGGGACGAAGGTCAGCCCGATCTGCCCGTAGGGCGGGTCGGCCTCCTCCACGATGTGCCCCGCCGCGGCCAGTTGCTCGGCGAGTTCGAGGACGCGGGCCCGCACCTCGGGGAGCAGGCGCGCGCGTACGGCGGTGAACGGGGGCTTCAGCGACAGGGCGATGCGCAGTCGGCCGGGGGCGCGTCCCACCGCCTGCGACACCGTCAGGGCGGGCGGCCGGTGCGGGTCCCGGGGGTGGTTGCCCCCGGCCGCGTCGAGCAGCAGGGCCGCGTCGGCGACCGTGCGGGCCAGCGTGCCGTTGACGGTGATGCCGTGGAAGGCCTCGCCGCGCGGCCAGGTCGAGATGCGCCCGCGCTGTGGCTTGATCCCGACCAGATGGGTCCAGGAGGCCGGGATGCGCACCGACCCCGCGCCGTCCGAGCCGAGCGCCGCGGGCACCAGACCGGCGGCGACCGCGGCCGCGGAACCGCCCGAGGAGCCGCCGGGCGTGTGTCCGGTGTGCCACGGGTTGCGGGTCTCCCCGAACGCCGGTCCCTCGGTGAACGGCCACTGGCCCAGCTCGCAGGTGTTGGTCTTGCCGATGATCACCACCCCGGCCGCCCGCAGCCGCCGTACCGCCTCCGCGTCCGCCGCGGCCGGCGGGAACTCGCCCCGGCAGCCGAAGGCGGTCGGCTCGCCGGCCACGTCCATGTCGTCCTTGACCGCCACCGGCACCCCGAGCAGCGGGCGCCGCACTCCGGCCGCCAGCTCCCGGTCGGCCGCTTCGGCTTCGGCGAGCGCGGCCTCGGCCCGCACCAGCCGGAAGGCGTTCAGCGTCGGCCGGGCGGCCTCGATCCGGGCCAGGGCCTGCTCCACCAGCTCGCGCGAGGTCACCTCCCCGCCGGCGAGCGCGCGGGCGGACTCCGCGAGTCCTGCGGCACGGTCGGGCGTCATTGCCGGATACCTCCGAGAGCCTGCGGGCACGGTATCTACCGAACGGTAACCTCAGAACGGGGGAGGGCGTACAGCTTCGGCACGGGCGATATCCGGTCGTGTTCGGCCGGGCGGGCGGTCCACGCGCGGGCCCGCGGCCTCAGCCGGCCAGCAGTCTGCGCAGCCACGCCAGCCGGGCCGCACGGGCCGCCCGGGACAGGGACGCCCGCGGGACGAGTCCGTCGAAGCCGTGGAAGCCGCCGGGCCAGACGTGGAGTTCGGCCACGCCGCCGCAGCCCCAGATGCGCGAGGCGTAGGCGACGACCTCGTCGCGGAAGGTCTCCGCCGAGCCGACGTCGAGGAAGGCCGGGGGCAGGCCGGACAGGTCCGTGGCGCGGGCGGGGGCGGCGTAGGGGGAGACGCCGGGGCCGCCCCGGCGGTCACCGAGCAGCGCGGTCCAGGCGGTGTCGTTGGCGGTGCGGTCCCAGACGCCGACGCCCGCCATCTGGTGGCTGGAGACGGTGTCGTTGCGGTCGTCGAGCATCGGGTACATCAGGAGCTGGCCGATGACCTGCGGGCCCTCGCGGTCGCGCAGCAGCAGGGCGAGCGCGGCGGCCAGGCCGCCGCCCGCGCTGGCCCCCGCGAGCACGATGCGGTCCGGGTCGCCGCCGATCTCCTCGGCGTGCCCGGCCGTCCAGACCAGGCCCGCGTACACGTCCTCGACCGGCGCCGGGTGCGGGTGCTCGGGCGCGAGGCGGTACTCGACCGAGACGACCACGGCGCCCAGTTCCCGTGCCCAGTCCAGCGGGGCCTCGACCCCGGCCCGGTTGTGGCCGAGGATCATGCCGCCGCCGTGCACGTGGTAGATCACCGGCAGCGGGGCGGCGGGGGCCGCGACGGGGCGGCAGATCAGCAGGGAGACGTCCGGCGCGCCCCCGGGACCGGGCACCGCGCGCTCCTCCGTCTCGAACGCGCCGCCCATCGTGACGTCGAACAGCTCGGCCAGCTCCTTGCTCGCCCCCTGCCGGGCGGTGGGGATCTCGTCCGGCGTCAGCCCGGGCGGGACCGTGTCGGCGGCCGGCTCCAGCACGGCGGCGAGCTCCGGATCGAACGGGGGCGGCGGGGACGGGGAGTGGACCGGGGGCATGGCTTCTCCTCACCTGGCTCGACGGGGCGCGGTCGCGCGTCCTCGCGACACGTATGACCCGTGCGTTTGTTTCGAGTCCTCGGTGTCCACCGGACGGCGGCCGCCCGTCCGGGCCCGGCCGGGTCATGCCGAAGGGGCCGGAACCCACCGGTTCCGGCCCCTGACGGTGTGCGTACGGCTCAGGCGGCCGCGACCTCGCCCACGTTGCCGTGCAGACGGGCGACGACCTCGGTGAGCTGCGCGGCGACCTCGGCGTCGTCGACCGGGTGGGTCTCGGCGAAGCGGGTCACGGAGCCGGGGATGGACAGCTTGATGTCCTCGATCACCTTGCCGCCTGCGATGCCCACGGCCTTGCGGGTGTCGTCCTGCGCCCACACGCCGCCGTACTGGCCGAAGGCGGTGCCGATCACGGCGACGGGCTTGCCGCCGAAGGCGCCGGCGCCGTACGGGCGGGACAGCCAGTCGATGGCGTTCTTCAGCACGGCCGGGATCGTGCCGTTGTACTCGGGGGAGAAGAGCAGGAAGGCGTCGGCGGCACCGGCGGCCTCGCGCAGCGCGGCGGCGGGCGCCGGGACGTCGCCCTCGACGTCGATGTCCTCGTTGTAGAAGGGGACCTCGGCCAGGCCCTCGAAGACCACGACCTCGGCGCCCTCGGGAGCGAGCTTGACCGCCGCCTCGGCGAGCTGACGGTTGTGCGAACCGGCGCGGAGGCTGCCGACGAGCGCGAGGATGCGAACAGACATGGGGGTACTCCAAATGGGGGGCTGAAACATCGCCGTTACGATCCGGACCGAGGTCCGCTTAGCTTTTGTATCAGGCTAACCGGACCGCGGTCCAGTTTTCTTCCCGATGCTTTACGCTGTCGTCATGTCCGCCGCCCTGCCCCCCTTCCCGAACCAACAGGAGCCCCACGACACGCCTCAACTGCTGGAGGTCGAGTCGGGTCCGGGTGAGCCCTGCCTGCGCGCCGACGCGGCCCGCAACCGGGCCCGGCTGCTGGAGGCCGCCGCCCGGCTGATCGCCGAGCACGGGGTCGCCGGCGTGACGATGGAGGCCGTGGCGGCGGCGGCCCAGGTGGGCAAGGGCACGGTGTTCCGCCGCTTCGGCGACCGCACCGGCCTGCTGATGGCCCTGCTCGACCACTCGGGCCGGCAGCTCCAGGGCGACTTCCTGTGCGGGCCGCCGCCGCTCGGTCCGGGAGCGCCGCCCCTGGAGCGGCTGCGGGCGTTCGGCGTGGCGGTGCTCTACCGCTCGGCCGAGCAGCTCGACCTCCAGCTCGCCGCCCAGCCGGAGCCGGACCGCCGGTTCTCCCACCCCGCGGTCCAGGCGCTGCGCACCCACGTCACCATGCTGCTGCGGCAGCTCGTGCCTGGCGCCGACTGCGACCTGCTCTGCCTGACCCTGCTGGCGTACCTCGACCCCGCCCAGATCCACCATCTGACCCGGCAGTGCGGGATGCCGATGGAGCGCCTGGAGGCCGGCTGGACCGACCTCGTGGCCCGGGTGACGGGCACGGAGCCGCCCGCCTGAGGCGGCCGCGGTCCGGCCGCGGAGCCGCTCAGCCGGCCTGGCCGGCGAACATCTCGAGCAGTCCGCGCGGCGCGTCGGACCGGAACAGGGTCGCGCCGCTGCGCGCCGACTCCGCCGCGGACGCCTCCGCGCGCGGGAACATCCGCTCCTCGTAGGCGGCGAGCGCGGCCTCGGTGTCCCCGGGGTGCGCGGCGACGGCGAGGCCCAGCTCGGCGCCGTCGAGCAGTGCGAGGTTGGCGCCCTCGCCGGCGAACGGCGACATCAGGTGCGCGGCGTCGCCGAGCAGGGTGACACCGGGGGTCCGGGCCCAGCGGTGGCCGGTCGGCAGGGCGTGGATCCGCCGCGGCACCAGCGCCCCGTCCGCCTCCGCCAGCAGCGCCCGCAGGCTCTCGTGCCAGCCGTCGAACTTCTTCAGCACGGTCGTCCGCGCCGCCTCGGTGTCGGTGAAGTCGATCCTGTCGAGCCAGTCCTCCGGCGCCTCGACGGCGGCGTACACGTGCAGGCTGCCGTCGCTCTCGCGGTGCCCGAGGAAGCCCCGGCCGGCGCCCAGTGCGAACAGCATGCCGCCGCCGACCACTTCGGAGGCCTCCGGATGCCGGGCGTCGGCGTCCAGCAGGTCCGCCTCGACGAACGACACGCCGGTGTACGCGGGCCGCGCGGCGGAGAGCAGGGGGCGGACGCGGGACCAGGCGCCGTCCGCGCCGACCAGCAGGCCGGTGGTGAAGACGCCGCCGTCCGCGAGCGCCACCTCGTGCCGGCCGTCGCCGAGCGGGCGTGCGCCGGTCACCTTCGCGCCCCAGCGCACGGTGCCCTCCGGCAGGGAGTCCAGCAGCAGGCCGCGCAGGTCGCCGCGGTCTATCTCGGGGCGCCCGCCGGTGCCGTCGTCGGACTCCGCCAGGTGGACCGCGCCGTCCCGGTCGAGGACGCGCAGCGCCTGGCCGCCGGGGTGCACCCGGGCGAGGAACGCCTCGTGCAGCCCGGCCGCGCGCAGCGCCTCCTGGCCGGAGTCGTCGTGGATGTCGAGCATGCCGCCCTGGGTGCGCGCGGCCGGTGAGGCGTCCGCGTCGAAGACGGCCGCTTCCACGCCGTGGACGTGCAGCACCCGGGCGAGCGCGAGCCCGCCGAGTCCGGCGCCGACCACGGCGACGGGGTGGTGGGGAAGGGTCATGGTGGTCTCCTGGGGCCGGGGCCGTGGCTCAGTCGGGTACGGCGGTGTGCTCGATGCCGTCGATCAGCGCGCGGAAGGCCCAGGACATACGGGCCTCCGGGGCGCCGGACAGCAGTCGCCCGGCGCGGGCGGCGATGTGCGGATGGGTCTCCCGGGACGCCCCGCGCAGGGCGCCGTCCAGTGCCTGCCAGTCGCCCGGGGACTTCTCGCCGGCGTGCTCGGCGGCGGTGGCGGTGGCGTGCTGGAGGAGCAGGTCGACGCCCCAGGCGGCCCGGTCGTGCGGCACCCCGCCCTCGGCGAGCAGGGCGAGCAGCGTCTCGATGAGGTTCAGGTAGTGCGGGCCGCTCGGCCGGGCGGTCAGCGCCGAGCGCGCCAGGTCGGGGTGGGCCAGCAGCATCCGCGTGCAGTCGGTGAGCACCCGCTCCAGCCGTTCCCGCCAGTCGCCCCCGGCCGGGGCGGGTCCGACGGTGCCGAGCAGCTCGTCGAGGACGGCCGCGTGCAGCTCGTCGGTGCTGCGGACGTAGACGTAGAGCGAGGCCGGGCCGGTGTCGAGTTCCTGTGCCAGCCGCCGCATGGTCACCTTCCGCAGGCCCTCGGACCGCAGGATCGCGACGGCGGCCGCGACGATGCCCTTCCGGCTGAGCGCCGGCTTGGCGGGGCGTTCACGGCGGGAACGGGGGGTTTCGGTCATGCGGCGAGACTAGCGAACATGTTCGTCACGAACAAGTTCGTCCTGCTCGTGTCCGACGACTGCCCGGCGTCAGTCGTGAGCCCTGCGGACCGGGTTGGTGCAACGGTGAACGACGTTCCCCCGGCCGACCCCCGCCGCGGCCCCTCTGCCAAGATGCCGTCTGTCATGGTGCAGATACCGAACACGCCGCCGTCCGCGGTGCCGGCGCAGCACTCCGTCCCCACGAGTGCCGACGTGGCCCGGTTGGCGGGCGTCTCGCGCGCGACCGTCTCCTACGTCCTCAACAACGCCACGGCCGTCCGGATCAGCGAGCCGACGCGCCGCCGCGTCCGCGAGGCCGCCCGGGAGCTGGGGTACGTGCCCCACGCCGCCGCCCGCAGCCTGCGGGCCGGGCACAGCCGCATGGTCCTCATGCCCGCCCCCGCGATCCCGGCGGGCCCCCTCTACAGCCGCTTCCTCGCCGAACTGCAGTCCGCCCTCGGCCGCCTCGACTACACGGTGGTCCAGTACGGCACCGTCGGCCTCCAGGGCGACGAAGCCGCCCGCGCCTGGGCCGAGCTGCGCCCCGTGGCCGTCCTGGTGCCCGGCGCGGGCCTCGGCCCGCCGGGCGTCGCGGTGCTCAGACGGTCCGGCGCCCGGGCCGTGGTGACCCTCGGTCCCGAGCGGGTCGAGGGCGCCCACGCCCTGCTGATGGACCACGAGGCCGTCGGCCACTGCGCCGGCGCCCACCTGCACGCCGGCGGGCGCCGCCGCATCGGTGTGGTCGTCCCCGGGGAAGCCGGTCTCGAGGCGTTCTCCCGGCCCCGGCTGGCCGGTGTCCGCCGGGCGGTGCGCGGCACCGACGCCACCGTGACCGCTCTGCCGCTGGTGTACACGGAGCAGGCCGCCGCCCGGCTGGCCGCCCGCTGGCGCGAAACGGGACTCGACGCGGTCTTCGCCTACAACGACGAGTACGCGATGCTGCTGATGCGCGCCCTGCAGGACGAGGGCCTCCGCATCCCCGAGGACGTCGCCGTGGTCGGCGCCGACGACCTGATGCTCGGCCGGCTGCTGCGCCCGCGGCTCACCACCGTCCACGTCGAACTGCCCTCCGGCCGGGACCTGGCGGAACTCGTCGACCGTGCGGTCCGGGAACCCGGCGGCGAGCCCGAGGTGCACCGGGTGCTCGGCGCCACGCTCGTGCCCCGCGAGTCCGGCTGACCGCGCCGCCGGCCCGGCCGCCGGTCCGTACGGACGCGAACGGCCCGTGGCGCGTCATGCGCCACGGGCCGTTCCGGGACCGGACTACGAGGACTGCTCGCCCTGCGCCTGCTGGGCCGCGATGCTCTTGCGGACCTCGTCCATGTCCAGCTTCCGGGCCTGCCCGATCACGTCGGCGAGGGCGGCCTCCGGCAGGGCACCCGGCTGCGCGAAGATCGCGACCTGGTCCCGGACGATCATCAGCGTCGGGATCGACTGGATGCCGAAGGCCTCCGCCAGCTCGGGCTGGGCCTCGGTGTCCACCTTGGCGAAGAGCAGGTCCGGGTTCTCCCCGGCGGCCTTCTCGTACACCGGCGCGAACTGACGGCACGGCCCGCACCAGGACGCCCAGAAGTCGATGAGGACGAACTCGTTCTCGGTGACCGTCTGGTCGAAGTTCTCCTTGGTCAGCTCCACAGTGCTGCTCATGGCCTGTTTCCCTCTTCCTGGTGTGGGGTGTGCCGTCGGCGGAAACACGGCGGCCCGGCCGCCTATTCCACGAGTGTTCCGTGCGGACACGCGCGTGTCCCGCGCGACTACCCGTGTGGCTTCCGCGCCAACCACCCACCAGACTGACCCCATGACGGAAACGGAATCCATCGCGTACGACGTCGTGGTGCTCGGGGCCGGGCCCGTGGGGGAGAACGTCGCCGACCGCACCCGTGCGGCCGGCCTCACCACCGCGGTCGTGGAGAGCGAGCTGGTCGGCGGCGAGTGCTCGTACTGGGCGTGCATGCCCAGCAAGGCGCTGCTCAGGCCGGTGATCGTCCAGGCCGACGCGCGCCGCCTGCCCGGCCTGGAGCAAGCGGTGCAGGGCCCCCTCGACACGCCCGCGGTCCTCGCCCGCCGGGACGACTACACCTCGCACTGGCAGGACGACGGCCAGATCCGGTGGCTGGAGGGCATCGGCGCCGACCTGTACCGCGGCCAGGGCCGACTGGCCGGCCCCCGCACGGTCACCGTGACCGGCCCCGACGGCACGGTCACCACGCTCACCGCCCGGCACGCCGTGGCCGTGTGCACCGGCACCAGCGCCCGGCTGCCCGGCCTGCCGGGCCTGGACGCGGTCAAGCCGTGGACCAGCCGCGAGGCCACCAGCGCCAAGTCGGCCCCCGGGCGGCTGATCGTCGTCGGCGGCGGAGTGGTCGCCACCGAGATGGCCACCGCCTGGCAGGCCCTCGGCTCCCGGGTCACCCTGCTGGTGCGGGGCAAGGGCCTGCTGAGCCGGATGGAGCCGTTCGCCGGGGAACTGGTCGCCGACGCGCTCACCGAGGCGGGCGTGGACGTCCGCACCGGCACCTCCGTGGAGTCCGTCTCCCGGGAGAACGGCACGGTCGTGGCCGTCACCGGCGCCGGCGACCGCATCGAGGCCGACGAGATCCTCTTCGCCACCGGGCGCTCCCCGCGGACCGAGGACATCGGCCTGGACACCGTCGGCCTGGAACCCGGCTCCTGGCTCGACGTCGACGACAGCCTCCTGGTCGCCGGCACCGACTGGCTGTACGCGGTCGGCGACGTCAACCACCGCGCCCTCCTCACCCACCAGGGCAAGTACCAGGCCCGGATCGCGGGCGCCGCGATCGCCGCGCGCGCCGCGGGCAACGAACCGGCGGAGGAGCCCTGGGGCGCGCACGCGGCCACCGCCGACCACCACGCCGTGCCCCAGGTCGTCTTCACCGACCCGGAGGCCGCCGCCGTCGGGCTCTCCCTGGCCGAGGCGGAACAGGCCGGGCACCGCGTCCGCGCCGTCGACGTCGAGTTCTCCTCGGTCGCGGGCGCCGGCCTGTACGGCGACGGCTACAAGGGCCGCGCCCGCATGGTCGTCGACCTGGAGGAGGAGATCCTGCGCGGGGTCACCTTCGTCGGCCCCGGCGTCGGCGAGCTCATCCACTCCGCCACCGTCGCGGTCGTCGGCCGGGTCCCGGTCGGCCGGCTCTGGCACGCCGTACCGTCGTATCCGACGCTGAGCGAGGTGTGGCTGCGGCTGCTGGAGGCCTACCGGGACAACTGAGCCGCGGGATCAGGGCAGTTCGAAGCCGAGCGCCTCGGCCGCCGCACGCGGTTCCGGCTGCGCCCACAGCGCCGCCACCGCCTCGTTCGTGGACAGCGAGCGCGGCTGCGCGCGGTCGAGGTAGAGCACGCCGTCGAGATGGTCCGTCTCGTGCTGGACGATGCGGGCGGGCCAGCCGGTGAACACCTCGTCCAGCGGGCCGCCGTGCTCGTCCTCGCCGCGCAGCCGCACCTCGGCGTGCCGGGCCACCACGGCCTGCCAGCCCGGCACGCTCAGGCAGCCCTCGAAGAACGCGGCACGGGCGCTGCCCACCGGCTCGTACGAGGGGTTGACCAGGACCCGGAACGGCTGCGGCACCCGGCCGCGGGCCCGCGCCACCTCCTCCGGAACCGGCGCCGGGTCCTCGATGACCGCGATCCGCAGCGGGATCCCGACCTGCGGCGCGGCCAGGCCCACGCCGGGTGCCGCGTGCATGGTCAGGCGCAGCGCCTCGACGAACCGGGCCAGCAGGGCGGGGCCGAGCTGGCCGTCGTACGCCTCGGTGCCGCGCCTGAGGACCGGCCGGCCGGCCGCGACGATGGGCAAGGGGCCGCCGGCGGCGAGGAGTTCCTCGACCCGCTCGGCGACAGGGGCCTGATCGCTGGGAGGTGCCATCGCGACAGAATGCCATGCCCGCCCGGCTCGCGCGGTGCCGGCCGCCAACTCCCCGGGGCCCGGGGTGCCGGAGCGCGCCCCGAGTGCGGCAGCGGCAGGGGCCCGGTTCCCACCGGAACCGGGCCCCGGGGCGTCGTCGTTCACTCCTCGGGGAAGTCACCCGCGAGCGCGGCGGCGATCCGCAGGTGCGGGGCCGCCTCGGCGTGCCGGGCCTGCCGCTGCAGCGTGCGGCCCAGCATCAGCCGGGCGTAGTGCTCCACCGGGTCCCGCTCCACGATGATCCTCAGCTCGGCCTCAGCGCGGCGCAACTGGGCGGAGTGGTAGTAGGCACGGGCCAGCAGCAGCCGGGGCCCGGTCTGCTCCGGCACCTCCTCGACCAGTCGCGCCAGCACCCGCGCCGCGGCCGCGTAGTCCTCGGCCTCGAAGAACAGCCGGGCGCGCTCCCAGCGCTCGGCCGGGGTGCCGTGGTCGTAGTACGTGGTGTCCACTCGTTGCGTCTCCACTGTGACCTCCTTCGACGGCCACAACGGAGCGAATTCGTTGAATATTCCACTACCTGTGCGCGCTGCCCCGCGCGCTGGGTCAGGGGCGCGCCCACTGCCGGTCGTAGCGCGGGACCGTGGCTCCGCCGCCCGCCCGGACCGCCTCGACCACCGCCTGGTGCAGGTCCCTGCTCTCCGGCTGCGAGGAGCAGGGCACCGGGCTCCCGGTCAGCGTGTACCACAGGGAGGTCCCGGTGTACTGGACCCGGACCACGGCCTGCCTGGCGTCCCATGTGGTGTGCACGGTCAGATCGCCGGTGACGATCCCGGCCTCGTCGGTGCGGACGCCTCCCGGCCCCGTGAAGACGCCCTGCGTCGTCCAAGATGTCTGGACCATGATTCCGGCCTTCCTCGTGAACGCGGGCGCGGCGCTTCCTCCGGCGGCTCGCCTCCGCACGGATCCAGTGTGTGCCCACTCCCGGCGCACGTCCTGTCGGGAGGGCCGCTCACTTCAGCCCGCTGAGCATGACCCCCCGGACGTAGTACTTCTGGAGCAGCAGGAACACGGTCAGCACCGGCAGGACGCTCAGCACCAGGCCGGCCATGACGACGGGCATCGTGCGGGCCGGGTCGACGTGGTCCTGCAGGAGCTGGATGCCTACGGGCAGCGTCATCACGTCCGGGTCGGCGGTCGAGACGAGCAGCGCCCAGATGTACTCGTTCCAGGCGTCCACGAAGGTCAGCAGCCCGAGCGTGACCACGACCGGCTTGGTCTGCGGCACCACGATCCGCCACCACACCGCGAACTCGCCGGCCCCGTCGATCCGCGCGGCCTCCAGCACCTCGTCCGGGATCGAGACCATGAACTGGCGCATCAGGAAGATCCCGAACCCGTTGACGAGGAACGGCATGGTGAGCGCCACGATGCTGACGGTCAGGCCAGCGCCGCCGTGGCCGAACAGGTCGTTGCCGCCCGCCAGCGGCCAGTGCACCAGGATCAGGAAGTGCGGGACGAAGAAGAGGAACGGCGGGAACATCATCGTCGACAGCACCAGGCGGAAGACGAAGTCCCTGCCGGGGAAGCGGAGTTTGGCCAGGGCGTAGCCGGCCAGCGACGACGTCAGCAGCACCGAACCGGTGATCACCGCGGTGGCGGTCACGCTGTTGCGGAAGAGCACCGGAAGGTCGAGCTGCTCGACGGCCGCCCGGTAGTTGGACAGGTCGAACGCCTTCGGCAGGAACCGGTACGGCAGCGTGCCGGACTCGCCGGGTCCCTTGAAGGACGTCATCACCATGTCCAGGAAGGGCACCATGGTGACGACGGCGCCGCTCACCACCAGCAGGTACGACAGCCACGGGAAACGGCGGCGGATCACGCGTCCTCCCCCTCGCGCCGGAAGAGCGGCAACTGCGCCAGGGTGACCACGAGGACCACCAGGAACAGCACGAAGGCGGCGGCGCTCGCGGTGCCCCAGTCGCCGTAGCCGAAGGCCTGCCGGTACATCTCCAGTGCCGCGACGGCGGTCGCGTCGCCGGGCCCGCCCTTCGTCATCACGGTGATCAGCGCGAACGACTGCAGACCGGTCAGGAACTGGGTCACGCACACGAACAGCAGGGACGGCCGCAGCAGTGGCAGGGTGATCCGGAGGAAGACGGTGACGGGCCCGGCGCCGTCGAGTTCGGCCGCCTCGTAGTACGACCGGGGGACCGACTTCAGCCCGGCGGTCAGGACGAGGATCGCGGAGCCGACCGAGGCCCAGGCCTGGACGACCACGACCGAGGGCAAGGCGGTGCCCGGGTCCTGCAGGAACGCCACCGAGCCGACCCCGAGCGCGTTCAGCACGCCGTTGACCAGGCCGCCCGGCTCGTACATGTACTTCCACACGTTGCCGACGGCGACGACGGTCGTGACGATCGGCAGGAAGTACAGGGTGCGCCACAGCCCCTGGAACCGCAGCTTGTCGATGCAGGTGGCCACGACCACCGAGCCGGTGAGCGCGAGCACCACGGTGCCCAGCGCGTACAGCAGCGTGTTGGTGAGGACCGGGGTCAGGAAGGTCGACCCGTCCGCGAAGAGGCGGGCGAAGTTGTCCAGGCCCACCGGCTCGATGTCGGCGAGCTCGAACCCGGTCCAGCGGGACATCGACAGCAGCAGCGCGAAACCGAGCGGCAGGAACAGGAACACCGCGAAGAACAGCAGCGTCGGCGCCAGGAAGAGGTAGGCGACCGCGGTCTGGCGGCGCCGGGCCCGCCCGGGGCGGGCGGCGGCCCCGGGCCCGGCGTCCCGGGCGTCCCGCGCCGTCCGCCCCGCGGTCCGCGGCGCCAGCGTGTTCACCATGAGCGGGACACCTCCTGGTCGACCTGGCGGCGGGTGGCGCGCAGTGCCTCGTCCACCGACCGCTGGCCGGTCCACAGGGCCTCGATGTTCTTGCGCAGCAGCGACTTGGCCTGCTGCGCGCCCGGCACGTTCGGCTCCGGCACCGCGTACGCCAGCGCGTCCAGGAAGCAACGCAGGTTCGGATCCCCGCCCCCGCTCAGCAGGGTCCGCATGTCGTCGGCGCGGCCGGTCAGCGAGCCGACCGACACCTGAAGGGCGCTCATCCGGGTCGCCGCCGCATCCTTGCCGGCGCCCTTCACCCCCACCTTCTCGGTGTTGAGCCAGCGCAGGAACTCCCAGGCCTCGCACGGGTGTTCGCAGGCCGCGTTGACGCCCAGCATGAAGCCGGTGGAGAGCGTCCCGGGCTCGCGGTCCGCCCCGGGAAGCGGCACGGGCGCGACGCCGACGTCCCGGTAGCCGGCGCCCATCAGCTCCTTCAGGCTCCCGGTCCACCAGCCGGCGCCCACCACCATGGCCACCTGCCCGGACGGGAACGCCTGGTAGACGTTGACGCCGGGCGCGCTCGCGCCCGTGACCACGAGCCGGTGCTCCAGGTCGAACACGGCCCGGCCTGCCGCCGAGTCGATGGCGGTGCTCCGGCCGTCCGCGGAGACGAACCTGCCGCCGGCCGCGTTGAGCAGGGCGAGGGTCTGGCCGACCGTGGTGGAGTCGTCGTACGTGGACAGGCCGAACCCCTGCACCAGCGTGTTGCCGTACCGGTCCCGCCGGGCGGTGCGGTGGGCCGCGTCCTCCAGCTCCCGCCAGGTGCGCGGCGGTCCGTCGAGGCCGGCCGCGCGCAGCAGCCGCCTGTTGTAGTAGAGCGCGTACGTCTGCACCTCGGTGGGGTAGCCGTAGACCCGGCCGGCCACCGACGCGGACCGGACCGCCGCCTCGCCGTAGCCGCGTCCGATCTCCTCGGCGTGCTCGGGCGGAGCGGGCCGCAGGACGCCGGCCCGGACGAGCTGGCCGTTCCACAGGCAGTACGGGTGGAGGATGTCGGCGCCCTGGCCCGCGGCCTGCCGGACCATGAACGTCGTCAGCAGGTCCGTGAACTCCACCGCCTCGGTCCGCACCTTGACCCGGTCGTGCGTGGCGTTCCACTCGTCGACCGGGCCCTGCAGGGCCTGCTTCAGCTCCCCGCTCGCGTAGTGCGAGAGCAGGGTCAGCTCGACCGGGTCCCCGGCCCGTCCGGTGCCCCGGCGCCGGGCGGCGCACCCGGAGGCGAGCAGCGCCGAGGTGAGCGCGAGGGCGAAGTGACGGCGGCCCAGCCCGCCCGAGGCGCCGGGCCGGCGGGCATGTGTCACGGGGCGGTCTCCCGGCGCAGCACCCGGAAGACCCGGGTCTCGCTGAAGCCGGCCTTGCGGTACAGGTGGCCCGCCGGTGACCGCGCCCCGGTCCACAGGAACCACGCCGAGTGCGCGCGGCGCGCCCGCATCCGTTCCAGGACCAGGTGCAGCAGGACCTCACCGAGCCCGGTGCCGCGCATCTCCTCCCGGACGCCGATCGGGCCGAACCGCTCGTCCACCGCGTCGAACGCCCCGTGCATCGCCCAGCCGGCCATGCGCCCGGCGGGGTCCCGGGCCACGACGATCCGGTCCAGCGGTGTGCCCGCGGTCAGGCACGCGCGGATCGTGCACGCCCAGTCCGGGCCGAAGTGTCCGCCGGCCAGCGCGAGGAGGTCCACCAGGTCGTCGTCGGACGGAGTGGCGAACCGGTGGCCGGACGCCGTCAGTTCGCCCAGCCGGCGTACGACGTCCCCGGGGACTCGGTAGCCGACCAGAGCGCGGTGCATCGCCGTCGCCTCGTACAGCGTGCGAAAGCCCAGGGACTCCAGCAGCGCGGCGGCCCGCGGGTACTCCTCGGCGTCCAGGCCGGGCAGCACGTAGTCGGGGGTGTACGAGGAGAAGTCCACCCGGGTGCGGCCGTGCCCGTGCAGCCAGTCCAGGGCCTCGGTCAGCAGCCGGCGGCCGAGGCCGCGGCCGCGGGCGGCCGGATCGACGAAGAAGAACGGGATCCAGCCCTGCCGCGGCTCCAGGTCGGTGCCGGCCAGCGGCGTCAGCCGGCGCACCGCGTAGGCGGCGCCGACGACCCGGCCGCCGTCGACGGCGACCCGGAGCCCTTCCGGGTCGAAGTTGGGGTCGAGCAGCACCAGGGAGCGGAAGCGGTCCGCCGTGACGGCGTCGGCGGGCGCGCTCCGGCGCCACGTCTCCACCAGCGGAGGTCCGTCGCCCGCGCGGAAGCCCCGGACCGCGGTCCGCGGGGTCGTCGTGAGGTCGGTCATCGACGGGGTCGTCCTTCCCGGTGTCAGCAGTGGGGCAGCACGTCGTCACCGGCCCGCCGGCCCGGCTCCGCCGGCGGGCCGCACAGGGGCGTCGGGGCCTCGCACGCGTCGACGGCGCGCCGCGGCAGGTCGGACGCCCACGGCAAGTCGGACGCCCACAGCAGGTCGGCGACGGGGCGGCGGCCGGTCCCGGAGGGACCGCGGTCCGGGTCGCGCCGGGCGCAGTCGTCCGGGCCCGGCGTGTCCGGGCCCGGCGGGTGCTGTGCGACCCCGGTCGTCACCGCGACGCGGTCGTCCGTGCTCATCCCTGCGCGCTCATCCGTGGGCCCCGCCTGCCGGTGTCATCTCGAAATGATTGCCCGAAATCTACTGTTATGCGCCGGAGGTTGGCAACGATCCGCCCGCGGGCCACGCCGCCCCGGCCGCGCGGTCCCGCCCGTCAGGCGCCGGACGTGAGCCGGACCCCGGTGATCAGATCGGGACTGATCCGCACGGCGCGGTCCATGGCGTGCCCCGTCCAGGGCGCCGGCAGGGCCCGGTAGCGGGCCAGTTCGGCGGGATCGGTCACCAGCCTGGCGTAACCGGTCGCCACCACGCTCCCGCCCAGGTGGCTGTCCGGGGCGACGACGTCGGCCTCGTAGGCGGCGACGACACCGGCGCCGTCGCCGTCCCAGGCGTGCGCGGTCAGGGCCGCGCCGTCATGGCCGCGGATGACGATGTCCCCGCCGTCCAGCACGCCCGAGGCGGCGTCCGGCGTCCCTCCCCCCGGGGGTGACGCGCGTCCTCGGGATGTGGCCGGGTGGCCCCGGGCGACCAGGACCATCGGCCCGCCCGGGGGACCGGCGGCCCCTGCCATGGCGGACCCCTTCTCCACGACGCCGGCACCGGGGCCGGACGGTCCCCGGACGGGAAGTGGGGAGCACCCTGCCGCCTATCCTCCCGGCGGGCACCGACGGTCGCGCCGAGAGCCGCGCCGCCCGTGCGGCCTCCCCGGTCGTCGCCGGCCGGCGCATCCGCCGCTCCGCCGTGGGTACCCACACCAGTCCGGTGACCCGGGACGTACCGCACCAGGCGACCGCACGTCTCCGTCGTGGCCCACGGCTGAGCGCAACGGGAACCGAGGCTGAGGGAGGGAGCACCATGAGGCACGACAAGGTCGGCTCCGTGATGACCGCCGAGGTCGTCCGGGCGGCATACGGCACCCCCTTCGAGGAAGTGACACGGTTGTTCGCCGAACACCGGATCAGCGGACTGCCGGTGATCGACGAGGGCGAGAAGGTGGTCGGAGTCCTGTCCGAGACCGACCTGGCGGCGCCTCGGGCCGGGTCGCCCGGCCCCTCCCGCCGGCGCGTCGCGCCCGCCTCGGCGCCGACCGGCGCCGCCCGTCGGCGCGCCGCCGCGAGCGGGGCCCGCACGGCCGGTCAGCTGATGACCGGGCCGCCCGTCACCGTGCACGCCGAGGCCACCGTCGCCGAGGCCGCCCGCACCATGACCGAGCGGGGCGTGGCACGGCTCGTCGTCGTCGACGAGGAGGACCGGCTGGTCGGCATCGTCACCCGGCGCGACCTGCTCCAGGTCTTCCTGAGGCCCGGCCCCGGCGTCCACGACGAGGTGACCGGGGAGATCCCCGCGCGGCAGGACCGGGACGACGTGTCCGAGGGCCGCCCGCGCGTCCGCTGAGAGGCGGTGGACGGCGGCGACGCCCGCGCCGGAGAAGCCGGCCACCGCGCTGGTGCGGGCCGCGTCGGGTGCGAGCCTGCTCGTGGTGGGCCGTCGTCTCACCGGCCGCCCGGCGATCGCGCACGGGCCCCGTCACCCATGCCGTGATACGCCAGGTCGGCTGCCCCGTGGCCGTCGTGCCGCACCACTGAGCCGGCGGCCGGTGCCGCCCGTCACGGGGTGAGGCGGGTCAGACGCGGACGCCGAACATGAAGGGCCCGCCGATGGTGTCCATGGACTCGTACCGCACGACGGTGCCGGTGCGCGGGGCGTGCAGGACCTGGCCGTTGCCGGCGTAGAGGCCGACGTGGTGCAGGTCGTTGAAGAAGAAGACCAGGTCGCCGACCTGGAGCTGGCTGCGGGTGAGGCGGGTGCCGATGCCAGCCTGGGCCTCGGAGGTGCGCGGTATGGAGACGCCTGCCTGGGCGTAGGCCCAGGAGGTCAGGCCCGAGCAGTCGTAGGACGAGGGACCGGTGGCGCCGTAGACGTAGGGCGAGCCGATCTTGCTCTGCGCGGCGGAGAAGGCGGCGGCGGCCCGGCCGGAGGCGGAGGTGTCGTTGCCGAGGTCCACGCGCTCGCTGGAGGAGCGGTTGGCGCGCTGCTGCTCGGCGGCGAGGGCCGCCTTCTCCTTGGCGGTCAGGGTGTTGAGCAGCTTCTGCGCCTCGGCGAGCTTGCCCTGGACTTCCTTCTTCTTGTTGCCCAGCTCGGTGCGGGTGGAGGCCAGGTCCTTGAGCTTCTCGGTGGCCTCGGCCCGCTCCTGGGCGAGTTGGCGCTGCTTGTCCTGGATCTTCTTCAGCGCCTCGACCTGCTGACCGCTCAACTGGTCGAGCGTGGACGCCTTGTCGAGGTAGTCGTCCGGGTCGGCGGACAGGAAGAGCTGGACCGAGGGGTCGATGCCGCCGGAGCGGTACTGCGCGGTGGCCAGCGAACCCAGGCCGTCGCGGAGCTTGTTCAGCTCCTCCTGGCCCCGGGCCACGTTGTCCTGGATGGTGGAGATCTCCTTCTGCAGCTTCTGCTGCTTCTCCTTGGCCCCGTTGTACTTCTCGGTGGCCTGCTCGGCCTGCTCGTAGAGCTTGTCGACCTTCGCCTTGACCTCGTCCTTGCCGAGCTTCTCGCTCGGGGCGGCGTTGGCGGCGTTCGCGCTCAGCACGACGGCGGCCGCGGCGGCGGTGGTCAGCACGGTGACACGCGTGCGGCTGGGCTGCTTGGGTCGACGGTGGGACGCCACGAGGGACGGTCTCCTTGCTCCTTCGGCCGCCTGCCGGGCACGTCGGTGGGCGGGCCCCTACGCCGTCACTCCCTGGTGAGTGATCGCCTGAGCGGGGGCTGGACCAAGACCTTAATGACTTTCCTATGGATAGATCAAATGTTTGCATGGGGGGCCTCCGTTCCCGTGCGCGGCCCCCGGACGCCGGGAGGGCGTGCCACCCCGCCGGACGGCACGCCCTCATGTGTGGCTCGCGGCGGGGGAGTTGACGCGCTCCGCCGCCGTCGCGCGGGTTCAGCGCAGGCGCAGCGCCTCGCGCACCGTGGTGAACAGGTCGGTCTGGTCGGTGACGCCGAGGACCCGGTAGGCCTGTGGGCCCTGGGCGGCGATACGGACCTCGGTGCCGGTGTGCTCCTACGACTGGCCCGGGGTGTTGGTCGAGTAGTTGACCTTCAGCCGCTGGTCCTCATCGGTGACCAGGGTGGAGGACAGGCCGGGCGGGGTGGCCTCCAACGGCACGATCTGGCTGGTGTGGCCGTGGTCGGCGGTGGTGACGACCAGGGTGTCGGGGTGCCTGGCCGCGTAGGCGCGGGCGACCTTCACCGCCTTGTCGAAGGCCGCGGTCTCGCCGATCTGGCCGCACGGGTCGGCGGCGTGGTCCTGCTTGTCGATCGAGGCGCCCTCGATCTGCAGGAAGAAGCCCTGCTCGGAGTGGCCGGCCTTCTGCTTGGCCTCCAGCAGCTCGATCGCCTTCGTGGCGGAGTCGGCGAGGCTGGGGGTGGTGGCCGGGCGGTTCGGGTTGGAGGTGACGCACCGCTGCGGGTCCGTGCCGCCGACCGCCGCCGCCTTGCCGGTCCACTCGGTGGGCACGTTGCCCGGGGCGAACAGGCCGAGGACCGGCTTGCCCGGCTTGACCGCCTTCATCGACGCGTGGTCGGTGACGACCTGGTAACCCAGCTTCTCTGCCTGCTCGGTGACCGTCAGGCCCTTGTACCTGCCGTCGGTGACGGCCTGGTCGAAGCGCTGCCTGCCGCCGCCGAAGAGGACGTCGACCTTGTGGTCGACCTCCTGCTCGGCGATCGAGCCCGGGCCGCCGGCGGCGATCGTGTCGGTCGGGCACTTGGCCATGTCGGCCGGCCCCTGGCAGGAGCGGTCGGTGGCGTGGGAGGCGAGCACGGCCGGGGTGGCGTCGGTGAGTTCAGCGGTGGTGACGTCGCCGGTGGCGTAACCGTTCTTCTGCGCCAGCTCCAGCAGGGTCCTCACCGGCTTGTCCGTGCCGGGGGTCTTGGAGATGCGGCCGTTGACGGTCTTCACCCCGGTGGCCCACCCCGTGCCGCTGGCGGCGGAGTCGGTGACGTAGTCCGGGGTGCCGTCGGCGTGCACCGCGTAGGTGGTGTAGGCGCCGGTGAGCGGGAACCTGTCCATGTTCAGGCGGCCGTTGGCGCCCACCGTGTAGTCGCGGGCGAGTGTGATCTCCGAGTCGCCCATGCCGTCGCCGATGAGCAGGATGACGTTCTTCGCCTTCCCGCCCTTGATGGCGTTCCGCGCCTGCTGCTCGCCGCTGGAGGCGCCGGCGGCACTGGTGACCGCCACGGCGGCCGTGGTCGCGGTGACCAGCGCGGTCGCGACCGTGAGGCGACGGCGGGTGGCTCTGTGCATGAGATGACTCCTTGAGGCGTACGGTGATCGGAAGCGGGGACCGACGGGAATCAGATCACCAGCCCTCGGGGAAGCGCCGGTGAACCGCCGGGCGTGTACACGTATCCAGGTCATGACACGCAGAATCGGGGAAGGCCCGTGCCGGCGACGGCGCCTGACGCCGTGCCCGGTCCGGCCGCCGAGCGCCGGCACGGGGTCACTCCCTCAGCAACTCGTCCACGGCCCGCTCCAGTTCGGCCGGGGTCGCCGCACCGACCGCCCGCACGATCCCGCCCGCGTCCACCAGGACGTTCGTGGGGACGCCGGTGATGCCGAGCGCGGCGGCGTAGTCGCCGGCCTCGTCCAGCAGGATCGTGCCCGCGACGTTCCACACGCCGGCGAAGGCCAGCGCCTCGTGGCGCGCGTCGCGTGTCTCCCACACGTTGACATGGATGAAGTCCAGCCCGGACCGGGCGGTACGGCGGCGCAGGTCCTCGATGACCGGAGCCTCCGCGTTGCAGGGGCCTCACCAGCTCGCGAAGAAGTTGATCACGTATCTCCGCTCCGCCCACTCCCGGGTCGTACGCACCTCGCCGGTGCGGGCGTCCGGCAGGGCGAACTCGGGGAGCCTCCTGCCCACCGCCGGGTGGGTCAGCGGCCTCGCGGCACCCGGCAGCCAGGGCCTGTCCACCACGGTCAGCGTGCCGCTCCCGGCGTTGGAGACCAGCAGACGCCCCGAGACGGCGTCGATCTGGCAGTCACCGGGCCCGTTGCCGACGGTGATGCGGTGCGTCTCCGTCCAGGCGGCGGTGCCGATCGCGCTGACGGTTCCCGCGCCGCGGTTGCAGACGTACAACCGGCTGCCGTCCGGTGACACGCACATGCCCACCGGGGCGCGCTCGACCCGCACCTCGTCCAGCGGGCGCCCGGTCGCGAGGGACAGCCGCAGCACGGTGCCGTGCAGCGAGCCCGCCACGTACAGCTCGCCGGCCACGGGGTTGGCGACGGTCTTGCACGGCCCCTCGCCCACGGCGATCCGCCCCAGTGGGCGAAGGGTCCCGGTGTCGAACACGGTCAGTGAGGCGGCCATGAAGTTGGCGCAGTAGCCACGCCCCCGCTCGCCGTCCACGGCGATGCTGCCCGCCCCGAGTTCGGCGGGGACGGTGCCGGTCACCTCCAGGCGGTCGGCGTCGATGGCGGTGATCGTGCCCGCCGCGGTGTTGCCGCAGAAGACCCGCCGTCGTGCCGGATCGTGCCCGAGCCCCGCCGGGTAGGCCTCCTGCCCGACGTGAATCTGTGCGACCCGTGCGCCGCTGTCGGCGTCGAGCACGGTGACGGTGCCGGAACGGGCGTCGGCCGTGAACAGCCGCCTGGTCGGCAGGTCCAGCACGACGGGGATCGGCTCCCGGCCCGCGCCGGCCCGCCACAGCGGGACGCAGCGGTCGAGGTCGACGGCGACGACCGCGTTCTCCCGCGAGCAGGCCACGTAGGCCCGGCGCGCCGCGGTGTCCACGGCCACGGCTTCCGGACCGGCGCCGACCCGCGGTTCGGCAGCCACGGCGTGCCTCCGCTCGACCCGGCAGGCCGGGCCGCTCGGCCGGGGAGGCGGGTAGCCGGTCACGGCTCTTGTTATTCACGCCGGACCGCCGGACAAAACGCCCGGCCGCCGTCATGACCGTCATGGGCGCCTGCGACCGGCCCCTGTCCGCGGCGGACCGGCCGGCCGGGAAGCCGCCCGCTGGGAAGCCGCCGGCCGGGAAGCCCCGGTGACGGCGGGCCGGGAAGGCCGCGGTGCGAGGAGCGGGACGTGCGGTGGTTCGAGGAGCCCGTCAGCTCGGCCGACCTGGAGGACCTGCGCATGCTGGGCGGACGTGGCTCGACTCCGGGACGCGGGGCCGTGCGGCCGGCGTGTTCCCGCGGTGATCGCCGGATCGGCCGCTGTGAAGATGCGTGCGCCGCCCCGCCCGGACACGCTGGCCTCATGCCGGAGCAACGCCGTACCCGTCCCAGTACGCCCGACAAGAGCACGCGTGCCCGCGGTACCTCGGGGGACGCCGGTCAGCAGACGATCACGCACGTCGGGCCCGAACGGGCCGCCCGCACCGCCTGCGACTGGCTGCAGAGCTTCATCGTCCACCGCATCGAGAGCGTGTGCGCCGTGCGGCGCACCGAGCAGGGCTGGTGCGTCGCCGTCGACGTGCTGGAGGTGGCCCGCATCCCCGACACGACCAGTCTGCTCGCCACGTACGAGGTGGAACTCGACGAATCCGGCCGGCCCGCCGAGTACCGCAGGGTCTGCCGCTACCACAGGGGCACCGCCAATCACTGACGGGCCCGCCGGCGCCCACCGGAAGCCTTCCGAGAGGACCACCTGACCATGACCACGACCACCACCTACTCCAGCAGCGAGGTCGTGTACGTACCGCGCGCCGGGACGCTGTACGACACGCTCGAACTGATCCTGGACCGCGGCATGGTCATCGACGTCTTCGTCCGGGTCTCCCTGGTCGGCATCGAGATCCTGAAGATAGACGCGCGCATCGTGGTCGCCAGCGTCGACACGTATCTGAAGTTCGCCGAGGCGTGCAACCGGCTCGACCTGGAGGCGACTTCGCGCAGCACCACCATCCCGGAGCTGTTCGGCGGGAAGGCGGCCAAGGCCGCGGGGAAGCGCAAGGTCAAGAAGACCATCGAGTCGGTGGGCGAGAAGCTGCGCGACGTCGTCGGCGGTTCCGACGAGGGGGACGAGGAGGAGCCGGAGACACGGCCGCGGCACCGCACCGCCCCGGCGAAGTCCGAGGGACGCCGCAGACGGGAGAGTGAGTGATGACCACGGCTGGGCCCTACGTCTACGGCATCGTGGCCGTCGATCACCCCGTGCCGGCGCGACTGCGCGGTGTGGGCAGACCGGCGGCGCCCCTGGAGTTGCTGCCCGTGGGCGCGACCGCGGCGGTGGTCAGCGCCGCCCCGGTCCCGCTGCGCGCACGGCGGCGGGATCTGCTCGCCCACCAGGAAGTGCTGCTCGGGCTGGCCCTCGACGGGCCGGTACTGCCGATGCGCTTCGGGATGCTGGCCCCGGACGCCGAGGCGGTTCGCGGGCAACTGGAAGCCGGCCACGAGCGCAACGTCCGCGCGCTCGAGCGGCTGGCGGGCCGCGTGGAGATGAACGTCAAGGTGCTGCCCGCCACCGGCGCGCTCGCGGCGCTGGTCGCCGAGGAGCCCCGGGTCCGCGAGCTGCGCGAGGCCGCGCGCAGCCACCCCGGGTACGAGGCGAACCTGCGCCTGGGCGAGGCGGTGGCCCACACCCTGGCGCGCCGCGCGGCCGACGTCGCACAGCGGATCGTCCCGGAACTGGCGGCGCTGGCAGCGGCCCGCGCGACGGGGCCGCAGGTGGCCGAGGCCGTTCTGAACATGTCATTCCTCGTCGACCGGCGGGACGTCCCGGACTTCCGCGCCGCTGTCGACCGCATGTCCGGCCGGTACCGGGACCGGGCCGAGCTGCGCGTGGCCGGGCCGCTGCCCTGCTACAGCTTCGTCGAGCCCGAGGGCGCGCTCGCCGCGGCGGCGCGGACAGGGGCCTGACATGGGGTTGCTCACCGCACTGCTCACCGCGCCGCTGGCTCCGGTGAGAGGCGTGGTCTGGGTCGCCGACCAGCTTGCCGAGGCCGCCGACCGCGAGGTCAACGACCCGGCGTCTGTCCGCGCCCGGCTGGCCGCACTGAACCGGGCGCTGGAGGACGGCGAGATCGGTCTTGCCGACTTCGAGCGGGAAGAGGACCGGCTGCTCGACCTGCTGGAAGCGGGAACGGGTCCGGAGGTGGCCAGGTGACCGAGGTCGACCACCGCAGAACCGGCCAGGTGCCGGGCCCGGCCGCCAGCAACCTCGCCGACATCCTGGAACGCGTGCTGGACAAGGGCATCGTCATCGCCGGTGACATCAAGATCGACCTGCTGGACATCGAGCTGCTCACCATCCGGCTCCGCCTCTTCGTCGCGTCCGTCGACACCGCGAAGAAGGCGGGCATCGACTGGTGGGAGACCGATCCCGCGCTCTCCTCCCGCGCCGCGCACCAGGAACTGCTGGAGGAGAACCGGCGCCTGCGCGAGCGGCTCGCGGCGCCCCGGTCCGCCGAGGGCGCCGGACTGCCCGGCGGCGGGACGGACGCCCCCTACGCGGACGACGAAGCCTACGAGGACTACGCGGACTACGAATACGACGAGGACTACAAAGACGACGAAGACGACGAAGACGACGAAGACGACGAAGACGACGAAGACGGCGAGGACGACGAGGACGACGAAGACGGCGAGGACGACGACCACGACGGGCGGCCGCGTGGACGGGACCGACGAGCCGAGGAGGGACCGGTGACATGAAGCAGTCCGCCTCCGCGGAGCCGCCCGCCTCGGCGGCCACCTACGTCTTCGTGATCTGCCGCCAGGTGGACGAGGACGTCCTCTCCCGGTTGCCGGGGATCACCGCCGCGCCGGTGCGGGCGCTGCCGTTCGAGCGTCTGCATGCCGTGGTGCAGGACGTGCCGGCGGCGCAGGCCGACCGCCAGTCCTGGACCGATCGGCTGTCCGACCCGCACGAGCTGGAGCGATGCGTCCGTGCACACCACCAGGTCGTGACGGCCGTCGCGGCTCACGGGCCGGCCGCGCCGATGGCACTGGCCACTCTTTACAGCAGCGAGGAGCGCGCACGGCAGGCGCTCGGCGCCGACGCGGCCCGCTTCCACGGTGTGCTGGACCGCGTCGCCGGGCGGGTCGAGTGGGGCGTCAAGGCGTACCTGCCCGTGGCGCCGCCGGCGGACGGGGCGGGTCACGGCGCCGTCCCCGCTCATGTGCCGGCCGGACCGGGGGCCCCGGGCGCCGGACGTGCCTACCTGGAGCGGGTACGGGGCGCGCACCGGGCCCGGGAGGAGAACCGGCGCGCCGCCCTGCGGGCCGCCGAGGAGACGGACGCGGTGCTTCGGGGCGCGGCGGTGGCGGCCCGCCGGCTCCGGCTCCAGGACCAGCGGCCGGACGACTGCCGCGGGGCACAGGTCCTCAACGGCGCCTATCTGGTGGAGGAGGACCGGACGGCGTCGTTCACGCAGGCGGTGGACATGCTGCGACGGCGCACCGGAGCGCTGCTGATCGAGCTGTCCGGCCCCTGGGTTCCCTACTCCTTCGCGGGGGAGGACGGCTCCCATGGAGACCGCTGAAGCCGTGCCGTGGCAGGAACCCGAGCCGCTGGACGGGCCGATCGGGGTCCCGCTGGTGGACCTGCTGGACCGGCTCCTGGCCACGGGTGTGGTGATCAGCGGCGACCTGGTGATCGCCATCGCGGACGTGCCGCTGGTACGGCTGTCGCTGCGTGCCCTGCTGTCCTCGGTGAACGAGCGGGTGCCCGCTCCCTGGGCGGACTCGGGGGCACTGTGACGGAACCCCGACTCGACGTGGACCCCGACACGGTCGGACGTGATCTCGTGGCCCTGGTGCTGACCGTCGTCGAACTGCTCAGGCAACTGATGGAGCGACAGGCGATCCGCCGGGTGGAGCAGGGCGACCTCAGCGATGAGCAGGTCGAGCGGATCGGGGTGACGCTGATGATGCTGGAGCGGCGGATGAGCGAGCTGTGCGACCAGCACGGGCTGCGGCCGGAGGACCTCAACCTCGACCTCGGACCGCTGGGGACCCTGCTGCCGCGCGACTGGTGACGGGCGGGGCCAGGGCGGCCGCGGCGCCGTATCTCAAGCTTGCGTGACTCGCGCACCGAACAGGACATAGGCCCAAGAATTCGAATAGAAGGCAGTTATTGGATGACCAGGTTATATGAGGGACATTATGGGAACTGGTGAGCGCCGGGGCAGCCGACGAGGAGGGTCCGGTCATGCGGGAGTCGTCGCAGGACGTCACGGTCGTGGCTCTCCTGGCGGATCCGGACGCGCCGACAGAGCTCGCGCGGCGCATGGCCCGGGTACTTCCTGCTCGGCTCGCCGACAAGTCGGGCCAGGGACGACGGTTCGACGTCAAGGTGGTCAGTGAGCCCTTCACCGGGGGGACCGAGGACCTGCCGACGTTGACGCGCCGGATCATGGACCGCAGGCGAGAGGAGCATTGGGACATCGTCGTGGCTCTCACCGACCTTCCGCTGCACACCCACGGGAACAAGCTCGTAGTGGAACTGAGTCATGAACACTGCTGGGCGCTGCTGTCCCTCCCAGCGCTGGGAGGCCTGCGATTCCGCAGAAGGGCCCTGCGGGCGGTGGAGGAGACCGTGCTCAGCTTGGCGAGTCAGCAGACCACCGGGGCCGGGGAAGCTCCGCAGGACCGGTCGCTGGGTCGCTTCGCCAGTCGTCTTGCACCGATTCACCCGGGCCCGATCGGTGAGGAGGAGACCGCTGATCTGCGGTACGTCGTCAGCGGGCCGCGCGGTTACCTGAGGGTGCTCGGCGGTATGGTCCGAACCAACCAGCCGTGGCGGTTGGTGCCGGGTCTGTCGAAAGCCCTGGCGGCCGCCCTCGCCACGGGAGCGATCGCCACCGTGAACTCCACCCTCTGGAGTCTGTCCGAGGCACTGAGTACGCCACGCCTGGTGATCGCCATGGTCGGGTCCGTCGCGCTCATGATCGGTTGGTTGATCGTGGACGCGCACCTGTGGCATCGATCAAAAAACACCTCGCCGGAGGAGAGGAAGAGGACGAGCCTCTACAACGCGTCCACGATCGTGACCGTGGGAATAGGGGTGCTCGTCTGCTACGCGGGTCTGCTGGTCATCAACTTGGTGTGGGCACTGTTCATCCTCAACGACAAAGTCTTCGCCTCCATGACACGAACTCCGCTGCACGCCGCGGAGTACTGGACGCTGGCCTGGTTCGTCGCTTCCATCGCCACGGTGGGCGGCGCCCTGGGATCGGGCTTCGAGAGTGACAGGGCGATCCGGGCAGCCGCCTTTTCCAAGCGTGAACAGGAACGCCGCCGCATGCTCGAGGACGACGACGACTAGCCGGCCGCCGTCGGCAGGCGTTCATGTGCGCTGCCGTCGCCTCCTCGCGACGGCAGCGGTGACGGACACTGGTCCGGCACCGCTGGCTCGACGGCGGCTCAGGCGGCGGTGGTCCCGCCGCCGGTGGTCCCGCCGCCCGTCGCTGCACCGCCCTGGGCGGCGTCCTCGTGCGCACCCTCGCCGGACTCACTGATCTGGACCCGGCGAGGCCTGGCGGCCTCGGCCTTGGGGACGGTGATGTGGAGCACTCCGTCCTGCATCTCAGCCTTGATCTTGTGGGTGTCCAACTCTCCGGGCAGCCGCAAACGGTACTCGAAGGCTCCGACGCGGCGGGTGCTGCGGCGCAGGACACCCTTGCGCTCCCGCTCCTTGATCTCTCCGGTGACCACGAGTTCGGGACCGTTGGCCTCTACGTCGATGTCCTTGCTCTTCACACCGGGGAGTTCGATCTCTATGTGGAACGCGTCCTCGGACTCCGACACGTCCGCGAGAGGCGTCCACGCGGCCGCGGGTGCCGCGCCCACCGCCGACTCCAGCAGGCCGCTCATCTCGCTGAGCAGTTCGTCGAACTCGACCATGGGATTGAGAGCGGCAGGTGCCCAGACGGGCCTTTCCTGCAGACCGCCACCGCGGTGGCGCCGGACGGGCATGGCCATCGCCATCGCCTCCTTCTTCCTTCTCGTGATCTCATCGTCCGCCGTTCGTCATGCGAGCCACGCGGACTCCTTGTGACGTATGCGTGGGGAGGCGTCCGAGTGGCCCGCGGCGGCTGACGTGCCCGTGGTGCCGGGTACGGCCGAGTGCCCCAGGTGCCGGTGCACGAAGTGAATGGCCATCGCGCCCTCACCGGCCGCGGAGGCCACCCGTTTCACCGAACCGCTGCGGACGTCCCCTACCGCGAAGACCCCGGGCAGGCTGGTCTCCAGGGTCATGTTCGAGCGCCCGAGGCTGTGCCACACCTGGGGGGAGGTGCAGGCTTCCTGCGCCTCCGGCCCGGTGAGGATGAAGCCGCGGGAGTCGAGGGCGATGGTGCCGGCGAGCCACTCGGTGTAGGGGTCGGCGCCGGTGAAGACGAACAGGCTCCTTACCGCGAGCCGGCGGTGCCCGCCCGTGCGGTTGTCGACCACGTCGAGCTCCTCCAGCACTTCCTGGCCGATCACCTCGGCCACCTCGGTGTGCAGCAGGACCTCCACCCGCGGATGGCGCTCGACCTGGTCGATCAGGTAGCGGGACATGTTGGCCTCGAGGCTGGCTCCTCGGACCAGCAGGTACACCTTCGGCACGTACCCGGCGAGGAACAGCACCGCCTGGCCCGCCGAGTTGCCTCCGCCGACGACGGCCACCGGGTCGGTGCGGCACTGCTGGGCCTCGTAGGCCGTCGCCGAGTAGTGCACGCTCGTCCCCTCCAGGCGTTCGATGCCGGGCACCTGGAGCCGGCGGTAGCGGGCACCCATGGCCAGGACGACGGCGCGGGCGGCGATCTCGCTGCCGTCGGCGAACGCCACCACGTAGTGGTCCTCGTCCTTGGGATGGAGACCGGTCGCCTCCAGCGGAAGGCTGATCCTCGCGCCGAACTTGTCGGCCTGGAGCACGGCGCGTTCGGTGAGTTCGGCACCGGAGATGCCGGATGGGAAGCCGAGCAGGTTCTCGATGCGGGACGACGTGCCGGCCTGGCCGCCAGTGGCCATCGCCTCCACCACGGTGGTGCTCAGGCCCTCGGAGGCGGCGTACACCGCGGCAGCGAGGCCGCCGGGTCCGGAACCTACGATGAGGACGTCGCCGTGACGGTTTGCGGCGGGTAGTGACGGCAGGCCGATGAGCCGGGCCAGTTCCGCGTTGCTGGGGTTGCGCAACAGGGTGGTGTCCCGCCAGATGACCAGTGGTGTCTCCGCCGGGCCGACGCCGAAGCGGCGCAGCAGTTCCTCGGCCTCCTTGTCGGTCTCCAGGTCGATCCAGCGGTGCGGCAGCCGGTTGCGGACGGCGAACTCGCGCAGCCGTCTGGTGTCGGGCGAGTAGCGCGAGCCGATGATGCGGAAGCCGGCGCCCTGCCCGACGAGCAGCGCGCGACGGCACAGGCAGGCGCGCAGCACGGTGTCCCCGATGGCGGAGTCCTGGGACACCAGGTGGCGCAACTGGTCCAAGGGGACGACGAGGACCTCGCCCGGCTCCCTGGCGACAGCGGTGTAGAAGGCCACTTGTTCGTGCAGCAGGCCGAGTTCGCCGATGAAGCGACCGGGGCCGTGCACGCGCAGCACATGCTCCTCCGGAGTGCCGTAGTCCTCGACGACGGCGACGGTACCGCTGAGGACGACGTAGAACGTCTCGCAGCGCTCTCCCTCCCGGATCAGCACGTCGTCCGGAGCCATGCTCCGTCGTTGCCCGTGCTCCGCCAGACGTGCTATCTGGTCCTCGGTCAGGCGCGGATACGCGCCGTAGATGTCCGGGGTCTCCCAGAAGGTGGCCTCGCCCGCTTCCTCCGGCACCGGTTCCTCGCCCGGCAGCGACTGGTCGCCGGACATCAGACGAACGCCTCGTGCACGTAGCACCAGCGCCAGTCCTCGCCGGGCTGGAACGACCGCACGATCGGATGGGCGTCGGCAGCCGCGTGCCTGCGCGCGTGCTTGTTCGGCGAGGAGTCGCAGCAGCCGACGTGCCCGCAGGTCAGGCAGAGCCTCAGGTGGACCCACGGGGAGCCGAGCATCAGACACTCCTGACACCCTTGCGGGGTCAAGGGCTGGACCGGCCGGACAAGCGCGAGGTGGGGGTCTGCATGCAGGGTCATCCGGATCACCCTTTCCGGGCAGTGATCGACTGTTCCACCCACCGGCGCAGAGCGGGGGCGGGCGCCGCCCCCGCCTGCCGGGCGATCATCTCGCCCCGGTCGAGGATGAGCAGTGTCGGTACGGCCTGGACCTCGAAACGCTGCGACAGTCGGGGGCTCTTGTCGACGTCGACCTTGACGAGTTTGATCCGGCCGGCGAGGTCGGTGGCGACCTTCTCCAGTGCGGGGCTGACCATGCGGCAGGGGCCGCACCAGGTGGCCCACAGGTCGACCACGACGGGGACGTCCGCCCGCTCGGCGACCTCGGTGAAGTCGTCGTCGCCCGCGTCCACCATCCATGGCAGGGGCTGCTTGCAGTGGCCGCACTTGGGGCGGCCCTCCGCGGCCACGGGCACCCGGTTGGTGCGCCCGCAGTGGGGACAAGTCACGGTCGTCGCCTGCATCGTGCTCATGCCGCCCGCGCTCCCTTCACGTCCTCGGGCTGGTCGTAGGTGACCACCAGTTCCCCCGCCTCGGCGTCGACGCGGACCGTCGCGCCGTCCTGGACGTCGCCGCGCAGCAGGGCGCGTCCGACCAGTGTCTCGACCTCGTGCGAGATGTAACGCCGCAGCGGCCGGGCCCCGTACACCGGGTCGTAGCCCTGATGGGCTATCAGTTCACGTGCGGCCTCGGTGAGTTCGACGGTGATGCGGCGTTCGGCGAGCCGGCGGCGCAGCTCGTCGAACTGCAGCTCCACGATCCGCTCGATCTGCCGCTCACCGAGCGGCTTGAACAGCACGATGTCGTCGACGCGGTTGAGGAACTCCGGGCGGAAGTGCCCGCGCAGCTCGCCCATCACCAGGGCGCGGGCGTCCGGCTTGATCTCGCCCTCGGCGGTGGCGCCGTCGAGGAGGTACTCGGAGCCGATGTTGGACGTCATGATGATCACGGTGTTGCGGAAGTCGACGGTGCGGCCCTGGGAGTCGGTGATGCGGCCGTCGTCGAGGACCTGCAGCAGGGTGTTGAAGACGTCGGTGTGCGCCTTCTCGATCTCGTCGAACAGCACCACCGAGTAGGGCTTGCGGCGTACGGCCTCGGTGAGCTGACCGCCTTCCTCGTAGCCGACGTATCCGGGCGGTGCGCCCACGAGCCGGCTGACGGTGTGCCGCTCCTGGTACTCACTCATGTCCAGGCGGACCATGTTCTCCTCGGAGTCGAACAAGGCCCGGGCGAGGGTCTTGGCCAGCTCGGTCTTCCCGACGCCGGTCGGGCCGAGGAAGATGAACGAGCCGATGGGGCGGCGAGGGTCGCGGATGCCGGAACGGGCGCGGATGATGGCGTCGGCGACGAGCTTGACGGCCTCGTCCTGGCCGATGACGCGCTCGCGCAGGATCTCGTCGAGGCGCAGCAGCTTCTCTCGTTCGCCCTCCTGGAGGCGGGCGACGGGGACGCCGGTCCAGGCGGCGACGATCTCGGCGATCTCCTCCTCGGTGACGACCTCGCGCAGCAGCCGGTTCTGTCCTTGTTTGGCGGCCAGTTGCTCTTCCTCAGCGGCGAGCCGGCGCTCCAGGTCCTGGAGGCGGCCGTAGCGGAGTTCGGCCGCTCGGTTGAGGTCGTAGGCGCGTTCGGCCTCCTCGGCTTCGTGGCGGACCTGCTCCAGTTCCTGGCGCAGTTCCTGCACGCGGCGGATGGCCTGCCGTTCGGCCTCCCACTGGGCGCGCTTGGCGTCGGCCTCGCCACGCAGGTCGGCCAGTTCCTTGCGCAGTTCCTCCAAGCGAGTCTTGCTGGCGGGGTCGGTCTCCTTGGACAGGGCCGCCTCCTCGATCTCCAGGCGGGTGACGCGGCGGGTGATCTCGTCGAGTTCGGCGGGCATCGAGTCGATCTCGGTGCGCAGCCGGGCGCACGCCTCGTCGACGAGGTCGATGGCCTTGTCGGGCAGGAACCGGTCCGTGATGTAGCGGTGGCTGAGGGTGGCCGCGGAGACCAGCGCGGTGTCCTGGATCTTCACGCCGTGGAAGACCTCGAGTCGTTCGCGCAGTCCGCGCAGGATGGAGATGGTGTCCTCCACGCTCGGCTCGTCGACCAGCACCTGCTGGAAGCGGCGTTCGAGGGCGGCGTCCTTCTCGATGTGCTTGCGGAACTCGTCGAGGGTGGTGGCGCCGATCATGTGGAGTTCGCCGCGGGCGAGCATCGGCTTGAGCATGTTGCCCGCGTCCATGGCCCCCTCGGCGGCGCCCGCGCCGACGACGGTGTGCAGTTCGTCGACGAAGAGCAGGATGCGTCCCTGGGCGGCCTTGACCTCGCTGAGCACGGCCTTGAGGCGTTCCTCGAACTCGCCGCGGTACTTGGCGCCGGCGACCAGGGAGCCCATGTCGAGGGCGAACACCGTCTTGTCGCGCAGGCCCTCGGGGACGTCGCCGCGGACGATGCGCTGGGCCAGGCCCTCGACGATGGCGGTCTTGCCGACGCCGGGATCGCCGATGAGGACCGGGTTGTTCTTGGTCTTGCGGCTGAGGATCTGGGTGACGCGGCGGATCTCCGCGTCACGGCCGATGACCGGGTCCAGCCGCCCGGACCGGGCCTCGAGGACCAGGTCGCGGCCGTACTTCTCCAGCGCCTCATAGGCCACTTCGGGGTTGGCGGAGGTGACGCGCTGGTTGCCGCGGACCTGGGTGAGCATGCTCAGGAACGAATCCCGGGTCACGCCGTGCTCCTTGAGCAGCCGTCCTGCGGCGGTCGCCGAGCCCTCCTCGGCCAGGGCGAGCAGGAGGTGCTCCACGGACACGTACTCGTCCTTGAGGCGTTTGGCCTCCCGCTCGGCGGCGTCGAGCAGGCGGGACAGGCGCTGGGTGACGAAGACCTGGCCGGGTGCCGCGCCGGGACCGGTGACCTTCGGGCGACGGGAGAGTTCCTCGCGCACGGCCGCCCGCAGCTCCTCCGGGTCGGTGCCGGCGCCTTGCAGCAACCGTGGGATCAGACCGTCCTCCTGCTCGAGAAGCGCGAGCAGCAGGTGTTCCCCGTCGACCTCGGTCTGCCCCATGGCGACGGCCGCGCTCTGGGCCGCCTGGAGGGCTTCCTGGGACTTCTGGGTGAGACGGTTCATGTCCATGGGGGTGTTTCCCTCCTCGTACCGGCGCGGCGCAGGGCGGCTTCGAGCATGCTGATGTGGTCCAGCAGATCGAGCACCAGGCCGATGGATGCGTAGTTGAGGCACAGCCCGGTGCGCAGTCGCTGGACACGGGCGAGGACGGCCGGTGCCGTGGGTTCGAACACCAGCCCTCCCGAGGCGTCGCGCTCGGCCTCGACCAGGCCCAGAGCGACGAACCGGCGGATGAGGTCGGGATGGACGCCGGAGCGGCGTGCCACGGTCTGCAGAGAGAGTTTGGGCACCGGCACGATCGCGTACCGGACGCGCGCCTGCGCGAGAGCTGTCAGCCGAGACGCGTGGCGCGCCCCGGCGCGTGGGTCACTCATCGTGTCTCCTGGGGTCGAACGAAGAGACGGCGGCGAGCTCCTCGAAAAGTGCGCGCTCCCGGTCGCTGAGCTTGGACGGCACCATGATCCGGAGCTCGGCGTAGAGGTCGCCGCTCGGGCCGCGCGGGTTCGGCATGCCCTCACCGCGCAGGCGCAGGCGTCGGCCGCTGGACGAGCCCGCGGGCACGTTCACCTTCGCCGTCGCCCCGCTCGGCGTGGGCACCGGAACCGTCGCACCCAGCGCGGCCTCCCAAGGAGTGACCGGAACCTCCGCGTACACGTCCCGGCCGTCGAGGCGGAACCGGGGGTGCGGCTTGATACGCACCCGCAGGTACAGGTCCCCCGCGGGGGCGTCACCGTTGCCCCGGCCGCCCTCGCCCGCCAGCCGGATACGCTGCCCGTCCGTGACGCCCGGTGGCACGTCGACCTCGTAGCGCCGCGGCTGCCCTGTGGGACTGGCGAGCGTGACGGTGCGACGGCCTCCGCGGTAGGCCTCCTCGACGGTGAGCGGCAGTTCGGCCTCCTGGTCGGCTCCGGGGACCCGCACCCGTCCGGCGCCTCCGAAGAACGAGCCGAACAGGTCGTCGACGTCGACGCCCTCCCCGCCGAAGCCGCCGGTGGCATACCTGACCCGGGGTCCGCCCCCGGTGGACCAGCGGAAGCCGCCACCGGGTCCCGCGCCTGCGCCGACCCGCTCCTCCCAGTCGTCGGGGACCTTCCGGAAGTCCTCGCCGAAGCGGTCGTAACGGGCCCGCTGGTCGGGCTCGGACAGGACACTGAAGGCCTCGTTGATCTCCTTGAACCGCTCCTCCGCAGCGGGGTCCTTGTTGACGTCGGGGTGGTACTTGCGGGCCAGCTTGCGATACGCCCGCTGGATCTCGTCCGTGTCGGCGTTCCGCGGGACCCCGAGAACTTCGTAGAAGTCGCGTGCCATGGCCGCTCACTCCCGCTTGGCGACGGTCACGGCGGCCGGCCTCAGCTGCCGCTCGCCCTCGCCGTAACCGGGGCGCAGCACCTGCACCACGGTGTTCGGTTCGGCGTCGGGGTCCTGGATCACGCCGACGACCTCGTGCCGGGAAGGGTCGAACGGGACGCCGGTCTCGGCGTGACGCTCGTAACCAAGGCGTTCAAGGACGGACACGGCCTGGTCGCGCACGGCGCGAACGCCCTCGACGAGCGCCCCGGAGTCGGAGCCCGCGTGGTTCAGGGCCAGTTCGAGGTTGTCGACGACGGGAAGGAAGGCCGCGGCCGTACGGGCGCGTTCGACCGCGCGCTCCCGGTCCAGTTCCCTGGCATGTCGCTTGCGCAGGTTGTCCAGATCGGCGAGAGCACGCCGCCAGCGGTCCTCGACCTCTTTCAGGGCGGCCGCGTACTCGTCCTCGCCCCCGGCCGCACCGGTGGCCGCGTCGGCCCCCGGTTCGGCCTCCGTGGTCGGCGGCGCGGGCTCCGGCAGGTGGCCCTGCGGCGGTTGTGCGGCGCCTTCGGGCGGCGGGTCGGACCATCGGTCCTGGGGAGGGATCGGCATGGCGGGTACCTCAGCCCTTGTCGAACTCTGCGTCGATCACGTCTTCGTCGGCGCCGGCCCCGCCCTGCCCGGAGCCGTCGGGGCCGGTGGTGTCCGACGGACCACTCGCCGCCGCCGCTCCGGCCTGGTGGGCGGCGAGCCCGGCATGGACCTGCTGGAGTTCGGAGATCAGCGGCCTGGCCTTGTCCGCTCCGGCCTCGTTCTTGACCGCGTCGCGGGCCTCGCCCACCAGCATCTCGGCGCGGGCCTTCTCGTGCGCGGGCGCGGCCTCGCCCAGTTCGTTCAGGCGCTTTTCGACCTGGTAGGCGACCGCGTCGAGTTCGTTGCGGGCGTCGACGGCCTCGCGCAGTGTCTGGTCCTGGCCCCGGTTGCTTTCGGCCTCCTGGACCATGCGTTCGACCTCGCTCCGGTCCAGGTTGGAGCTCTCGCTGATGGTGATGCCCTGTTCCTTGCCGGTGTCCTTGTCGCGGGCGCTGACGTTGAGGATGCCGTTGGCGTCGATGTCGAAGGTGACCTCGATCTGGGGTTCGCCCCGCGGCGCCGGGCGGATGTCGGTGAGCTGGAAGTGGCCGAGCACCCTGTTGTCGGCGGCCCGTTCGCGCTCGCCCTGGAGGGCGACGATGTCGACGGCGGGCTGGTTGTCCTCGGCGGTGGAGAAGGTCTCGCTGCGGCGCACCGGGATGGTGGTGTTCCGCTCGATGATCTTCGTCATCACACCGCCCCGCGTCTCCACTCCCAGCGACAGAGGTGTGACGTCGAGCAGCAGAACGTCCTTGACCTCGCCCTTGAGCACCCCGGCCTGGATGGCGGCGCCCAGCGCCACGACCTCGTCCGGGTTGACGCTCATGTTGGGGTCCTTGCCGCCGGTCAGCCGACGCACGAGGGCCTGGACAGCCGGGATGCGGGTGGAACCGCCGACGAGGATGACCTCGTCGATGTCGTTCTCACCGACCTTGGCGTCGGCCATGGCCTGCCGGACCGGACCGAGGCAGCGCTCCACCAGGTCGCTGGTGATCTGCTCGAACGTGGACCGCATGATCGAGTCGGTGAGATGCTTGGGCCCGGAGGCGTCGGCGGTGATGAACGGCAGGCTGACCTGGGTCTGGGTGACGGAGCTGAGTTCGGTCTTGGCCTTCTCCGCCGCCTCGAACAACCGTTGCAGCGCCTGCGGGTCCTTGCGCAGGTCGATGCCGTTCTCCTTCTGGAAGTCGTCCGCGAGGTAGTCGACCAGACGCCGGTCGAAGTCGTCGCCGCCCAGATGGCTGTCACCCGCTGTGGAGCGCACCTCGACCACGCCGTCGCCGACGTCGAGGATGCTCACGTCGAAGGTGCCGCCGCCGAGATCGAAGACCAAGACGGTCTCGTGCTCCTTCTTGTCCATGCCGTACGCGAGGGCGGCCGCCGTCGGTTCGTTGATGATCCGCAGCACTTCCAGTCCCGCGATCCGTCCGGCGTCACGTGTCGCGGTGCGCTGGGCGTCGTTGAAGTAGGCGGGCACCGTGATGACCGCCTCCGTGACCCGCTCACCCAGCTGCTTGGAGGCGTCGTCGGCGAGTTTGCGCAGCACCAGGGCGCTGATCTCCTCAGGCGCGTAGAGCTTGTCGCGCACCTTGAAACGGGCCTCGCCGTTCTCTCCCGGGACGACGTCGTAGGCGACGGCCTTGGCCTCGTCGGAGACCTCGTCGAAGTGCCGGCCGATGAACCGCTTGGCCGAGTAGATGGTGCCCTTGGGATTGAGGATCGCCTGGCGGCGGGCCAACTGGCCCACCAGGCGCTCGCCCGTGTCGGTGAAGGCCACCACGGACGGTGTCGTGCGGTTGCCCTCGCTGTTGGGCACGACGGACGGCTCGCCGCCCTCCCACACGGCGATCACCGAGTTCGTGGTGCCCAGGTCGATGCCCACTGCCTTGGCCATGAGGAACTCCTTCCGCGGCGGTCGACGTCCGTCGGCGACCGTTCATCCTCCGGGCCGTGTCCGCCCGGTTCTGAGACTCGTTCAGCTGGGGACGGCGCCGCTGTGTGGGCGTCGGCCCCTTGGGGAGGCGCTCTCCGTGTTCGCGTCGGGACTGCTGTCCAGCCCGGCGACCGGCCGGACGGCCTCGTCGGCGACGTCCTCGTCCGCCACGACGTCGTACCGGCCGGGCTCCGTCGAGCGGACCGGGGCGAAGTTCCGGCGGCCGCCCTGGGCCGCGTGCAGCAGCACGGCGAGCAGTGCACCGACGACCGCTCCGAAGATCAGCCCGTACAGTGCGGGGAGCAGACCGGAGACGACCGGACTCAGCCAGTTCGGCAGCCCGGGGATCCAGCCGACGAGCACGCCGGACAACGCTCCGGCGGCCGCCCCGTGGAGGGCGGCCTGATCGACGGCACGTCCGGCCTCCCGGAACGTCGAGTACGAGGCAACGGCCCCGCGGGCCGGCTCGGTCATGGCCACTCCTTCCGCCGACGGACCGCCGAGCGGTTCCGCCAGGCCCCAGAGTGTCTCTTCGCCCGGTCCCGCCGCCTGCGCCCAGCGGGTCGAAAAGTCTCACCGGCGGTCGGTCTGCGAGGACAGGAGGCGGGACGACGATTCGGGTTCGCGGGTCGCGAGCGGGGGTCGCGGATGTACTTCTTCGAGGCCCGGGGGTCGGACCGGGGGCCGTACGGAGGCGACCGTCGCGGATGACCAGCCCGTGAGGCGCAGAGCGCCCACGCTCACCGTGCACCGCCTGCTCTCCCCGCGGCGACCTGGCCGTTGGTTCAGCCGGGCATGGGATGGTGCGCCCGGGCGAACTGCTCCACGACGGAGGCGCAGAAGGCAGGCAGGTCGGCCGGACCGCGGCTGGTGACCAGTTGCCCGTCGACGACCACCTCCTGGTCGGCGACGACCTCCGCGCCGGCGTTGCGCAGATCGGTGCGGATACTGGGCCAGGACGTCAGGCGGCGGCCGCGCACCGCGTCGGCTTCCGCCAGCGTCCACGGGCCGTGGCAGATCGATGCGACCGGTTTCCCGCTGGCCATGAAGTCCCTGACGAACTGCACCGCGTCGCGGTCCATGCGCAGCTGGTCGGGGTTCATGGTGCCGCCGGGCAGGAGCAGGGCGTGGTAGTCGTCGACGGAGGCGTCGGCGACCAAGCGGTCCACCGGGAAGGTTCCTGCCGGGTTGAGGTCGAACTGGCGGGCCTGGATCTCGCCGGGATGAAGCGAGACGATCTCGGTCTTCGCCCCCGCGCCCTGCAGCGCACCGCGCGGCTGGTCGAGTTCCACGCGCTCGACGCCGTCGGTGGCCAGAATCGCCACCCGCATCCCCTGCAGTTCCTGTGTCATGGTACGGCTCCCTTCACGAGTCGCTGGTTGTACGACGCGAGCGGCAGGGACACCCGGCAGGGCCCCTCCTCCACCCGGACGGCAGCTCCGGCTGACACCTGCTCGGGGCACCCTCGGCCGCGGCTTGCGGTCCCCGGTCCGGAGGGATCCGAGCCGCAGACGTTCCTTGTGGTGATCCTCCCCAGGGCATTCGTGTGCCTTTCGAGAAGCGCGTCGAGGACCTCGGCACGCCGGTTCAGATCGCTGACATGCACCGGGGCGCCACTGCTAGAGCAGCTGGTCGAACACCGCGGTCACGCCCTCCCAGTTGCTGGTCTGCGGGTTCTTGAGATCCGGGTACATGATCTTGAACGTCTCGGCGAGGGCGACACTGAGACCGCCGACGATCTCGGGGTAGCGCTCTTCGGTCTCCTGGGTGGGTGCCCTGTCGAGAGGAGGGTGCGCGGCGAGCTGATCCAGGATCGGCTTCAGATCGACCTCCTCGTCGAGCCGCCGGAACCGGTGGATGCTCTCCTGGAGGCCCTTGGTGATCGGTAGGTCCCACGGTTCGACGGTGTCCCGGCCGTTGGCCTTGGCCGACGCCTGGCCGACGACCAGGAGGTCGTAGAGCTTGGCGTCGACGAAGTCGCCGTATCGCTTCAGGTCGTTCTTGTCCACGTCGAGGCCTGCGGCGGCGCGGAAGAACCTCTCGAACTTCGACACAGCCATCACGGTCATGCCTCTCGCCTCCTTACCGGGAACCGGACGGCGTCGTTCGCCCCGGCCAGCGCCGCCATCGGCCGTTACCGGTCGAGATTCGCAGAGCCCGCCTGCCGACGCCTCCGCACCCCAGGCCGAAAAAGGACACCCCCGCCTACCCTGGCAGAGCAGCATGGCCAACTCGGGGAAGCGGGACCGTGCCAGGTCGGTGGACCGTGGGGGCACGACCGGCGCGGCTCTCACCCGCCCCCAGGAGATGAGCATGACTCTTCAGACACCTGTGCCGGCAGACCCCGCTTCATCCAGGGCCCCTTGAAGCCGTTGTGTGACGCCCTCCGCCGCCGCGGAGGCCGTCTGCACTTGTGCTCGGAGGTCTATGGCTCCCGCCGCTTTTCCGCCCGCCGGGAGCAGGCATGGTGTGGCCCGTATCCGGAGCATGGAAAGGGCCTTCGCTGAGGCGCCCGCACCATGACGCGCATCAGCCCGCTTCGGAAGAAGGAGCGCCCATGGACTACAAGACCTTCCTCGAGACCGTCACCCAGCGTGCCCCCATCCCCCCGGAAAAGGCGGAGCCCCTCACTCGCGCCACCCTGGCGACACTGGCCGAGCGGCTCACCAGGGGGGAGGCGGAGGACCTCGCGTCCGAACTGCCCAAGCCGCTGAAGGAACCGCTGGTCTCTCCCACCCCGGAGGCCGAGGCCTTCGGACTCGACGAGTTCGTCAATCGGGTGAGCAGGCGAGCAGAGGTGAGCCCGGAGGAGGCCCGCGAGGGTGTACGGGCCGAGCTGAGCACCCTGAGGGACGCGGTCAGCGACGGCGAGTTCCGCCATGTGATGTCCCAGCTGCCCCGGGACTTCGAGGCTCTCGTCGGCGCCCCGGGCTAGAAGGAGCCGAGACCGACGAGGCCGGCGCCATCATCGAGGAGACGCAACCAGCCGTGCTCACGGCGGCCCGAAGCAGTGGCGCGGCAGGTACGCCTTCCCGGTGCCGCATACGAGGGCCCGACGCGTGCGGCGGGCTTTCGGCCGTGGCCGGCTTGCCGTTCACGCCGCGTGTCATGACTCCCGCCGCTTGTCATGACGCGAATTCCATCGACCTCACGACAGAGGATCCGGCATGAGTACTCAGACGCCCCGCATCAGCTCACCCTCCCGCGTTCCGGCCAACGCCTCCTCGAGCGGGGACGGCATCGTCGTCGCAGCCGGCCCGGTACAGGTGGACGCCTTCATCGACTTTCTGTGCCCGTTCTGCAAGCAGTTCGAGGAGAGGAGCGGGCCGCTCCTCGACGAGCTGGTGGCGGACCAGGCGATCAGTCTCGTCTACCACCCGATGGGTTTCCTCGACGACCTGTCCACCACCCGGTACTCCTCCCGTGCCTCGGCGGCCTCGGGCTGCGCGTCCGACGGCGGCCACTTCATGGAGTACCTGTACGCGCTGTTCGCCAACCAGCCGCCCGAGGGCGGGCCGGGCCTGTCCGACGACGAACTCGTCGAGCTCGGCCGCGCGGTGGGACTCGGGGACAGCTCGTTCGCCGAGTGCGTCCGACAAGCCGTCTACCTGGACTGGAGCTCCTATGTGACGGCGACGGCCGTCCAGCGGGGCGTGGGCGGAACGCCGACCGTGGCGGTCCAGGGCGTCCCGGTGCCGGCCAACCCCCAGACGATCCTTGCCGCGGTTCGTGCCGTCCTCGCCGGTGACGGCTGATGAGTCGGTACGTATACGGACCCGGACACGGCCGATTTCGCCGGAGGATCGCATGACTGAACCGACAGTTCCCTCAGCCGACGCACCCGTGGACGTCGAAGGCGCGAAGCAGCGGCCGTTCTCCGAGCACTTGGCCATGGCCAGGGCGTATCCCGGCGGCAGGATGACCGTGGGCGCCATCACGCCCCTGGAGGGCTTCGACGGGCCCGTGCCGTCCCTGGCCGGGCACATCGAGCGGATCCAGCAGGCCGAGCGGGCCGGCTTCGCCTCGGTGTGGGTCCGGGACGTGCCGCTGCTGGACCCGGGCTTCGGGGACGCCGGGCAGGTCTTCGACCCGTGGGTGTACCTGGGGCAGCTCAGTGCCCGCACCACCTCGATCACACTGGGGACCGCCAGCATCGTCATGCCGCTGCGGCACCCACTGCACACCGCGAAGGCGGCCGCCTCGGTGGACCAGCTGTCGGGCGGACGGCTCCTGCTCGGGGTGGCCACCGGTGACCGGCCCGTGGAGTTCCCGGCCGTCGGGCAGGACCTGGCCGACCGGGCCGAGAGGTTCCGGCAGTCCCTGGAGTACTTCCGTGTCGTCCTCGAGCACCGTTTCCCGCACGTGGAGTCGCCGCTCGGCCGGATGCACGGCACCGATCTGCTGCCCAAGCCGGTGTACCGGCGGATCCCCGTACTGATGACGGGACGCGGCAGGCAGGACGTCCGGTGGATCGCCGGCAACACGGACGGCTGGCTGTACTACACCCCGCCGCTCCAGCAGCAGGCCGAGAACATCCAGCGGTGGCGGGAGCTGACCGAGGGCGACGGCGGTGGGTTCAAGCCGTACGCACAGGCCACCTATCTGGATCTGACCGAGGACCCGCTGGCCCTGCCCCGGCGCATCCACCAGGGCTTCTCGGTGGGCCGGGTGTCGTTCCTGGCGATGATGCGGGCATGGCAGGAGATCGGCATCGACCAGCTGATGATCAACTTCAAGCACAGTCGACGTCCGGTCGCCGAAGTGATCGACGAACTGGCCGAACACGTGCTGCCGCACTTCCCGCCCGGGCGCTTCGCGGCGCGCGGCGAGCACCGGCGGCCCGTGGAGCGGACCGGTCCCTGAGGAAGCACGACCCCGGAGAGGCAGCACGACCCCGGCGCCCCCCGTGTGACAGCGCCGGGCTCAGCCCCGGACGGCCCCGGACGGCCGCTCCTGCGCGTAGTCGCACGTGCCCTCCGCCCGGAACTGCAGGGCCGCTCCGGTCACCTCCGCGCCGAGGCCGCGCAATTGGTCCGCGACCGCCTGGTCGGTGAGGCGTCCCTCGCCGTCGAAGACCCTGGAGGACCGCGGGACCGCGAACACCAGCGGCACGGCCCAGCCGCGCAGCGACCGCACGATGAACTCCATCGCGTTGATCGCCTGCAGGCCCTGCACTCCACCGGCGGTCGTCAGCATCCCCACGGGCTTGTTGGTCAGGTAGGGCGGGTCGTGGTCGGCCAGGAGGGCGAGCCAGTCCACCGCGTTCTTGAACGCGCCACTGACCGACCCGTGGTAGGTCGGGCTGCTCCACAGCAGGGCGTCGGCGGCCTGAACGGTCTCCGCAAGCCGGCGGGCGGACGGAGGGATCCCGTGCTCGGACGTGTAGAACGGGAGATTCAGCCGCTTGAGGTCGATCACCTGGGTGTCGGCGCCCGCCTCGGCCGCCCCCCCGACCGCCACACGCAGTGCGGTGAGGCTGGTCGACGGGGTGCGCAGCGAACCTCCCATTCCGACGACGAGTGGGCGCGCCATCCTGACAACTCCTTCAGAGCATCTCCAGGGGCGTGGGCCCGCCGGGCGGCGGGAACGCCTCGTCGAGGGCGTCGAGTGCCTCGGCGGGAAGGCGGAGGTCCACCGCGCCGCGGTTCTCCCGCACGTGGTCGGGTGATCCGGAACGCGGGATCGCGGCCACCCCCTGTCGCAGCACCCAGGCGAGTGCCACCTGGGCCGGCGTCGCTCCGAGGGCCCGGGCCACGGCACCCAGTGCCTCGACCTTCACCAGTCGCGCCTGCTCGATGGGGGAGTAGGCCATGACCGTCACCCCGGCCTCGCGGCACCAGGGGAGCAGATCCCACTCGACGCCGCGCCGGGAGAGGTTGTACAGCACCTGGTCGACGGCCACGGCGTCGCCACCGGGGAGAGCGGTCAGCTCGGCCATGTCGGCGACGTCCAGATTGCTCACGCCCCAGTAACGGATCTTCCCCGCCTCCATCAGGTCGGTGAATCCCGCAAGGGTCTCCTCGAGTGGCCACCGTCCCCGCCAGTGCAGCAGGTACAGGTCCAGCTGCTCCGTACGGAGCCGCCGCAGGCTGCGCTCGCAGGCGGCGACGGTGCCGTTCCGGTCGGCGTGGCCGGGCAGCACCTTGCTGACGAGGAAGACCTCCTCCCGGCGTCCCCGGACGGCCTCGCCGACGAGCTCCTCGGCTGCGCCGTCGCCGTACATCTCCGCCGTGTCGACGACGGTCATGCCCAGGTCCACGCCCAGCCGCAGCGCGGCGATCTCCTGTTCACGCCGGGCCGGATTCTCGCCCAGGTACCAGGTGCCCTGCCCGAGCGCCGCGATCTCCTCACCGGAGGGGAGCGCCGTCGTTCTGACTGATTCCGCACACATCCCGGACCTCCCGTCTGCTGCCGGGCCGTGTCACACGTACCAGCACCGAGTGCCCAGGTCCGCGCCTCCCAGACAGCCGTGCCGCATGCGCCGCGGGGAGGTCAGGAGGAGCGAGCGGACCGCGCCGACAGCTCGCCGGGAGCGGGTGCGCGATCGCGCAACGCGACGGCCACCGACACAACGGCGCCACAGGAGAGGACCGCCGCGAAGCCGATCATCGCGGTCTGCACGGCGAAGTGGCGCAGGGCGATGCTGAACAGGACGGAGGGCAGGCCCATTCCGAGGTACGCGACGACGAAGAACACGGCGAGGACCCCCGCGCGTGAGGCGGGCTCGGCCAGTGAACCGGCACGTTCGACTCCTCCCTTGAACAGCAGCCCGGAGCCGGCTCCCGAGAGGGACACGGCGACCAGGTAGAGCCAGAGTGCCGGGTGGTAGAGGGCGACGGCGCACAGGACCAGGCCGACCGGGAAGACCACCGCCCCCACTGTCAGGACCCGGGGCAGTGGGAGGCGTCCCAGCACCAGCTGTGCGGCCGCCGCGGAACCGAACATGAGGAAGGCGGCGAGGCCGACCATGAGGTGCGAGTCGGTGTGCAGGGTGCCGTGGAGCACGCTCGCCCCGAGGGAGGAGATCAGGCCGAGGATCGCGAAGGCGAAGGCGCCCAGCGCGCCGGCCGCACCGAACGCCCGCCGGGCGCCGGGGCGCAGGACGAACCGGGTGGGCGCTACCGCCCCGGGCAGCTCCCGGTCCACGGTCTCCGGGGTGCACAGCACCAGCGCCAGGCACACCGCCATGGCGAGCGTGAAGATCGCCTGGGCGGTGACCAGGGGAGAGGGCAGCCACTCCGCGACGGCTCCGGCGACCAGGGGCCCTGAGGCCAGGCCGCCGAGGTTGGCGGCGGTGGCCACGATGCCGGGCAGCACCGAACCCCTCCGGTCGGGGCGGGCCTCGTCGTGAAGGTCGTGCAGGTACGTCGTCGCGGTGGAGGCCATCAGCCCCAGTCCCACACCGTTCAGGACCCTGCCCGCTATCAGCCCCGGCAGGTCCCGCCACAAGATCAGTACGACCGACGCGACGATGCCGACGAGCAGCGCCGGGACGATGATGCGCCGTCGGCCGAGCCGGTCCGACAGGTGTCCCAGTCCCAGGAAGGCGGCCGCCGCGCCCACGACCATCGAGGCGTACGCCACCGTGACCGTGGTCGCGCCGAAGTGGTCCCGGGCCTCGTACAACGGCCACAGCGGGGTCGGCGCGGTGCCGAAGGCCATCAGCACGGTGAAGGCCACCGCCACGAACCAGAAACCCGTCGTGTGCGTGGCACGGCGCCGGGCGGGGGCGCGGGGCGGCAGGCCGGTGGAGGCGGAGGCTGGGATCCGGGGGGTCGGGTCGTCGGGAGCGTCGGCTGTGGGACGGCTCAACGACGTCGGTACGGCAGGCAGGAGTACCCCTCCTCGGGCGGAAGTGGATGGCATTCCTCCATCCTCCTCACCAGGCAGAATCAGCGCCAACGAATGTTTTTGCTCGGCTCCAGCAGTGCGAGTGATACTTGTGGTGTGGAGCTACGTCAGCTGGAGCACTTCATCGCGGTCGCCGAGGAGCTGAGTTTCACGCGTGCCGCCCGTCGGCTGCACGTGGTGCAGTCGGGGGTGTCCGCCGCGATCCGCTCCCTGGAGCGCGAGCTCGGCTGCGCGCTGTTCGAACGCACGTCGCAGCAGGTCCGGCTCACCGGAGCGGGCGCGGCGCTGCTGCCGGAGGCCCGGGCCACCCTGCACGCCGCCCAGGCGGCCCAGGACGCCGTGCGCGCCGCACAGGACACGCTGCGCGGGACGGTGAACGTGGGCGCCATGGCCTCGGTCGAGGTGGTGGACCTGCCGGCGCTCCTGGGGCAGTTGCACGCACGGCATCCGGCGATCGACGTCCGGCTGCGGCTGGCGACGACCGGCTCGGAGGGACTGGCGCACGCGCTGCTCAGCGGGGACCTGGACGTGGCCTTCCTGTCGCTGCCCGAACGCAAGCCCGCCGGGATCGACGCACGGGAGCTGACCACTGTGCCGCTCGTCCTGGTGGTCAGCGCCGGCCATCCGCTCGCGCAGCGGGAAAAGGTCGCACTCGCGGACCTCGTGGGGGAGCCCTTCGTGGACTTCCCGCCGGGCTACGGCAACCGTGAGGTGGTCGACCGGGCGTTCGCGACGGCGGGCGTCGTACGCCGGGTGGCACTGGAGGTGCCCGACATCGACATGGGGGCGGCACTGGTCCGCCACGGACTGGGCATCGCCTTCCTGCCCGAGTTCGCCGTTGCCCGCACACCCGGCCTGCACGTCCTGGACGTCCACGACACCGTGCTCCGCTGGAGCATGCATCTCGGCACGTCGTCGACCAGGCGGCCCACCTCGGCCCTCGGGGCGCTGCTCGACCTGGTGGACCTGCACGTCATCGCCCTGTGACGTCCGGGCGTCTCCGACGGCAGGCCGAGGCCGGCCACCAGCAGGACATACGTGGCTCGGCCGGAGGACGGCTAGGGCATGTCAGCGGTCATGACCACGTACCCGTGCGTGCCTCGCGCCACGGCGGCACCGGGGACCGGCGATCCCGCGGGTGGTCCCGGGGTCACCCGGCGGATTCGAGGGCCTGAGAGAAGTCCGTTCCGAGTTGCGACATCAGGTCGTTGAACTCCTTCTCGCTGATCGCCTCCCGGAGCACGGCCAGTACGGTCCGCACGCCCCGGTCCGCTTCCTCCTCCTTGAGCATGGTGCGTTCAGCTACGCGCCGCACGCTGTCGCGGTGGCCGAATCGCTCGATGCGGTCCGTGGCTCCCCGGCGCACCGCCTCGGCGAGGCCCTCGGGGAGCTCGATGATCAGGTCCCTGGCCTCCCCGGCGCTCAGCCTGTGGGCCAGCGTCTCCAGCGTGGCCCAGGTCAGGTCCGCCGCCTCCTGCCGGCCCAGTCCGGTGCGCTCGGCGACGGTACGTACGAATTCCTGCTCATCCATGCGTCGTCCTCCTTCGCTGCTGTGTTGCGACGAACGGCGCGGACCCCCTGCAAGCCTGCCACGCCGACCCGGCCCGCGCACGGACGGCGGCGCGTCGTGACCGACCTGGGCCTCCCTCCGCCGCCGAGGCGTCAGCCGGGGCCGCCCAGCATGATCTTCCACACTCGGGTAGCCACCTGGAGGTTCAGCCGGTCCTCGACGTTCGCGAGGTCGTTGCCGCTGATGTCGCGAATGCGCTGGAGCCGATAGCGCAGCGTGCTGCGGTGGATCCCGAGGGATTCCGCCGTCTCGTCGTAGTTGCCGCCGAAGTCGAAGTACCGGGACAGGGTCTCCACCATGGTCGCGTGGTGCCGGGAGTCGTAGTCGATGAGCTGCCCGAGCCACTCCTGGACGAACGTCTCCAGTTCCCGGCGGCCGCTGCCGGGTCCCAGGATGCGGTAGAGGCCGAGTTCGTCGAAGAACGACGTGCCGTAGCGCTCGCGGGAATGGTGGCGCGCTTCCAGGGCGCGCTGCGCCTCCTGGTAGCGGTGGGGGATGTCGCCCACGGAGTCGCAAGGGCCGCTCACCCCGATCGTCCCGGACCGCGTCCCGGTCTCCCGGGCGAGCGCCTCGTACAACGCGCGGGCGTGCGGCCTTTCGCCGGCGATGAGGACGACGTGGTCGGAGCGGCGGGTCAGCAGCGAGCGCATGCCCACCGCAGAGGCCGCCCGGCCCACGGTCTGCGCGAAGGAATCGTCCACAACCCGGTTCGACCACTGCACCGCGACGATGTAGTGGCTGCGGTGCAGGTCGTGTCCGACCGCCTCGGCCCGGGCGTAGGCGCTCGTCTCATCGGTCCCTGCCAGGAGGTCATCGGCCAACTCGCGGTGCAGCCTCAGCTCAACTTCGGCCAGACTGCGCAGGTGCGCCAGTTCCAGGGCGAGCGACGTGGCGGCGTGTCCAAGCGCGAGTACGGTGCGCTCGTCAGCCTCCTCCTGGGCATCGACCAGGGCCAGCACGCCCAGGATCTCGCCGTGCGGGCGGACGAGGGTGATCAGCCGGTCCTTTATCCGCACCGGCCCGGCCTCTCTCGCGAGGACCTGCAGCATCTCGTCCTGGCGGGAGAGGTCCGGTTCGGGATAGGGGTCGGGGCGGCCGGGGCCGGTCCAAGTCCTCAGCCGGCCGAAGCGGTCCTCGACCAGCGCGGGAAGTCCGGTGAGTCTGTGGAGTGCGCGGGTGACGGCTTCCTCGCCGCCACCCGAGGCAGCGACGTCGGCCATGAGGGCGTGAACGGCTCGCTCGTAGCCCAGCTCAGCCACCACGGAGATCAGCTGCCGCTGGAGGACTGTGCGTTCGTCCCTCAGGCGGCGCAGCTCCAGCGCGTCCTCGCGTCGGCGGCGTTGTGCGAAGGCGACGGACAGTGCGGCAGCGGTCTGCCGGACGAACGTGGCGAGCAGAGATCGTTCGGCCTCGGTGGGCCGGGAGCGGGACGTCACGACAAGGTAGCCGTGGAGTCCCCCCGGGCCGCGTAGCCCCAGCGCCCGGCCCCACGGCCTGCCGGGTACGGACACGTTGCCGTCCTGCCCGGCCAGCTCCCGCACCCTCCGGCTCACGGCCAAGGCATGCATCTGCCCGTTTCTCGGGCCGGGGACCAGTTCACCGCCCACCTTCAGGTACCCGGCCTCCGCGCTGTAGGGTCCCGCGGCGGCTATGTGGTCCATGGCCAGGCGGAGAATCTCGGCTTCGTCGGGAGTGCCCAACAGGGCGCGGGAGAGCGCGACCAGTTCGTGAAGGGCATGATCGGCTGGGGTGCGAGCGGGCCGACGGGGTCCCCTGCGTGCGACCTCGGGGCGCCGCCTGGCGCTGTGGTGGTACAGGCTGTGCACCCGACTGCCGACCATGGGATCACTCCGTCCCTCGAAGCCTTCAGGAGCCGAGCGGCATCTCGCGTACCCGCTCCCCGGCCGGCTTACCCGAGATGTGTGGATTGTTTCTCCCGTAGTCGTGGGGGCGGCCGGACCTGCGCGTTCCCGACTCGCCAGACGCAGGCGTGCGGCCACTCGGTCGTCACCCTGGGTGGGGGACAACGGTCGACAACCGGTCGAGCCCTCCGGGAAGGGAGCCACGAGATGACCGAAACGGGTTTCCCCGCATTCGACACCAGGTGGCAGGGCCGACCGGCTCCTCAGGGAGACCGAGAAGGCCGGCGGCTGGCCCGAGGGACGCCGTAAGCAGTCGTACGGCGCACCGCGCGCCGTCCCGCACGGGCTACGGGACCGGCTCTCCGTCGACGGGGCCGCGCACTCCGGGGCGCAGCTTCCGACCCTGATCCGCGGGGGGAGGAGTCACCGCGCGAACGCCGGCGCCGGTGGATGGCCGCGCCAGCCGTGTTCCGCGCCGGGATGTCCGAGCTAGATGTTCTGGAACTCGTTCGGCAGTTGCGACATCACATCCTGGAACTCCTCACCGGGCACGGCCTCTCCCAGCGTCATGAAAACCGCCGCAACGCCTCTGCGCGCCACGGTCTCATCGACGCCCGCACGCTCACTCACTCGCCGGACGAACTCGGCAACGCCGAATTTCTCGGCGACATCCTCCGGTGGAACCAGCGGCGGGGCGATCTCGGCGGGCAGGACGCCGGCCAAGTGCCTGGCCTCGCCGCCGGTGATCCGCTCGCCCAGCGTCAGCATCGTGGCCCGGGTCAGCTCGCCTGCCTGCTCCTCGGGCACGTGGGCCCGCTGGCTGACGAGCCGGATGAAGTCGTCGCTGTCCATGGCGTCTCCAATCCTGTGACCCATGGCAGGTACCGCGCACGCACTACCCGAAACGGTGACAGATCGGACCCTCCAGGATCCACGTCGCTGGAGGTGATCGCCCGGGGCCGCCGAGGACCGGTCCGGTCATGCGGGTGTCGTCGCAGTGCGTTACGGTCGTGGGATCTCCTGGCGGATCCGGAGCTTCGACGCAGATCGCTCTGGGCTCTCGCCGGTGAGGACGTGTGCCAAGCCCAGGGCTTGCGTCATGTCCGCGCCGCGGCCGGACGGCTGCGCCGGTTCGGTACGCAAGCTGATGATTGGGTACGGGCCACGCGGAAACCCCCGTGTTATCCGCTATGCGTGCTTGGCCTTCGCTCCGAAGTGGCCCGCCTTCCGTTCACCTCACCGTATGTGGGGAGTACTCATGAAGACAGACATCCGTTCCACTTCTCGCCTTCGGCATGATCCGCTCGTGCGGGGGCTCGGCTGGGCCAGTGCGGCGATGGGCGTGCCCCAGGTCGTGGCTCCGGCGGGTTTCGCCCGGGCTCTGGGCGTGGGCGACGCCTTCCGGCACCGCTCGGCGACGGCCGCGGTGGGTGTGCGTGAGCTGGCGGCGGCGACCGGGTTGCTGGGGCGGCCGCATCCGGTGTGGCTGTGGGGCCGTGTCGGTGGGGATCTGATGGACCTGACGATGCTGACCCGGGCCCTGAGGAATCACGACGGTCGCGGTCTGGGCCGCACCGTCGCGGCGACCGCCGCGGTCACCGCCATCACGGCCACGGACGTCTACGCGGCCGTGACCCGCACCCGTAGGAGCACCCCCATGGAACTGACCGCGGTCACCACCGTCCTCCAGTCCCCGGACGAGGTCTACGCCCTGTGGAAGGATCTGGAGCGCCTGCCGGAGTTCATGGCGCATCTGGACGAGGTGCGGGTGACCGGTCCGCGTACCAGCCACTGGCGGGCCAGCGCGCCGTTCGGCCGGACGGTCGAATGGGACGCCGAGACCACGCAGGACGTTCCCGGGCAGCTGATCGCCTGGCGGTCGGTGGACGGCGCCGACATCGACAACTCCGGTGAGGTCCGCTTCGTGCCCGCTCCCGGTGGCCGGGGCACGGAGATCCGGGTGTCGTTGCGCTACGACCTACCCGGCGGGGCGGTGGGCAAGGCCGCGGCGCGTTACTTCGGTGAGGAACCGCACCAGCAGCTGGACGACGACCTGCGCCGCTTCAAGCAGGTCGCGGAGGTCGGCGAGGTCGTCCGTTCGGAGGGCGCGCCCGGCGGCAAGCGGGCCCGTGGCGAGTTCCCGCAGCACCCGGCGCGGCCGCTGACCGCGGAGGAACTGAAGGAGGTTCTGGCATGAAGGCGAACTGCTGGACGGGACGCAACTCG
>NZ_JBHTVE010000005.1:0-520275 GCF_042793175.1 Streptomyces sp. NPDC056580
CTGGCGTTGATTTTTGGCACGCTGTTGAGTTCTCAAGGAACGGTCGCTTCCTTTGTACTCACCCTCTCGGGCTTTCCTCCGGGCGCTTCCCTTCGTTCTTGCGTTTCCGACTCTATCAGATCTTTTCTCGACCCGATTTCCTCGGCGCTTTCCAGATTCCCGCTTCCGCGTTTCCCTTTCCGGCGGCTCCGACTCTATCAGACCCTTTCGGCGTCGGATTCCCGGTCGGCGGGTTTGTCTTCGCGGCTGTTGGGCCGTTCCGACGAGTGAGACTTTAGCGGATTCCCGGCTCCCGAGCTAATCGGGGGCTGCGTCCTTTCGAACGCGGATTCCTCATTTCGCGAATACACACGCCAAAGCAGTCGACGCGGAACGCCGATGAAGTGGGTGGTACCTGCGGAATGGCTGTCCGGGGACCGACCGGAGTCGGTGCTCACGTCGGACAACTCGGAGAACCATACGCACGGGGTCTGGGCGTGTCAACTCGCTCCTGGAGACCGCACCCGAGGCGTACTCTGACGACATGACCTCGCGTACGTGTACCCAGTACTGGTGGGCCGCCTGACGGCGGCCGACCCACGTATGCACTCAACGGCCGCCGCTTCGGCGGCCGTTCTCGTATCTCCTCCAGGACTCCGGGGGCCGGCCGGCCGGGACGGCGGTCTCGATCAGGAGATGGAGCGGAGATGACACGGGTCTTCAGCGGCGTCAAGCCGACCGGACATCTGACCCTGGGGAACTACCTGGGAGCCATGAGGCGCTGGGCCGAGGTGGACCAGCACCGGTCGGACGCGCTGTTCTGCGTCGTCGACCTGCACGCGCTCACGGTGGACCACGACCCGGCGCGGGTGCTCAGACTGAGCAGGCAGGCGGCGACGCTGCTGCTCGCCTCGGGGCTCGACCCCGAGCGGTGCACCGTTTTCCTGCAGAGCCACGTGGACGAGCACACGCGTCTGTCGTACCTGCTGGAGTGCGTGGCCACGGACGGCGAGATGCGCCGCATGATCCAGTACAAGGAGAAGGCGCCCCGGGAGCGGGAGCGCGGCGGGAGCGTGCGGCTGTCGCTGCTGACGTATCCGGTGCTGATGGCCGCGGACATCCTGGCCTACGGGACCGACGAAGTGCCGGTCGGCGAGGACCAGACGCAGCACGTCGAGCTGACGCGGGACCTGGCGGTGCGGTTCAACCAGCGGTACGGGCACACCTTCGTCGTACCGAGGGCCACCCCTCCGGAGGTGGCCGCCCGGGTGATGAACCTGCAGGACCCGACGTCGAAGATGGGGAAGTCCGACGACTCGGGGCCGGGGATCGTCTATCTGCTCGACGAGCCCGACGTGGTGCGCAAGAAGGTCATGCGGGCGGTGACCGACAGCGGCAGGGACGTGGAGTACGACCGGGAGGGGCGGCCGGGGGTGGCGAACCTGCTGGAGATCCTCGGCGCCTGCACTGGCGCGGACCCGGAGGCGCTGGCCGGCGGGTACGACTCGTACGGCGCCTTGAAGAAGGACACCGCGGAGGCCGTGGTGGAGGTGCTGCGGCCGGTGCGGGCCAGGCACCGGGAGCTGTGCGCGGACCCCGCCTACGTGGAGGCGGTGCTGCGCCGGGGCGCGGAGAAGGCCCGGGCGATGGCCCGGCCGACCGTCGACGCCGCCTACCGGGCGATCGGGCTGATGCCGGCCGTGTCCTAGCCGGTGCCGGGCGAGGGCCGGCGTGCCGGGCACGTGCGGCCGGGCGAGGGCGAGCTCGGGGGCGGCGGGTCGAGTCGGTGGCCCGCCGCCCCGGGGACTCGCGCCCGGGTCAGTCCTTCTTGCCGGTGGCCAGCTCTCGGCTCCGGTCGCGGGCTGCCTCCAGAGCGGCGATGAGGGCGGCGCGCACGCCGTGGTTCTCCAGCTCGCGGATGGCGTTGATCGTCGTACCGGCCGGGGAGGTCACGTTCTCGCGCAGCTTGACCGGGTGCTCGCCGCTGTCGCGGAGCATCACCGCGGCGCCGATGGCGGACTGGACGATCAGTTCGTGGGCCTTGTCGCGGGGCAGGCCGAGCAGGATGCCGGCGTCGGTCATGGCCTCGACCAGGTAGAAGAAGTACGCGGGGCCGGAGCCGGACAGCGCGGTGCAGGCGTCCTGCTGGCTCTCGGGGACGCGCAGGGTCTTGCCGACGCCGCCGAAGATCTCCTCGGCGTGCGCGAGGTGCGCCTCCCCGGCGTGGCTGCCGGCGGAGATGACGGACATGGCCTCGTCGACTAGGGCGGGGGTGTTCGTCATGACGCGGACGACCGGCGTGCCGGCGGCGAGGCGCTCCTCGAAGAACGAGGTGGGGATGCCGGCTGCGCCGCTGATGACCAGGCGGTCGGCGGAGAGGTGCGGGGCGAGTTCGTCCAGGAGGGCGCCCATGTCCTGCGGCTTGACCGTGAGGATCAGTGTGTCGGCGGTCTTGGCTGCCTCGGTGTTGGTGACCGGGGTGACTCCGTGGCGGGCGCGGAGTTCTTCGGCGCGTTCGGGGCGGCGGGCGGTGACCAGGAGGTCGGCGGGGGACCAGCCGGCCCGGATCATTCCGCTGAGCAGGGCTTCGCCGATCTTGCCGGTGCCGAGGACTGCGACTTTCTGGCTCATGCGGCTCAGTTTCGCACCGGCGCGGCGGGGAGCGGGCCGTTGTCCGGCAGGCGGGACGTGCCGACGCGCCTCCCGCCCGCCGGGCTAGGCGGTGCGCCGGCGCAGGGTCGCCGCGCCGAGGCACAGGACCAGGACGGCGCAGCCCGCCACGATCAGTGCGTCGCGTACGAAGGCGGCGGTCATGTCGGTGTGGTGGAGGATCTCGTTCATGCCGTCGACGGCGTACGACATGGGCAGGACGTCGGAGACGGCCTCGAGTACCGGGTGCATGTCGGAGCGAGGGGTGAAGAGCCCGCAGAGCAGGAGCTGGGGGAAGATCACCGCGGGCATGAACTGGACCGCCTGGAACTCGGAGGCCGCGAAGGCCGAGACGAAGAGGCCGAGGGCCGTGCCGAGGAGGGCGTCGAGCAGTGCGACCAGCAGGAGCAGCCAGGCCGAGCCGGTGACGTCGAGGCCGAGGAGCCAGACCGAGAGTCCGGTGGCGAGGGCGGACTGGACGACTGCGACGGCGCCGAAGGCGAGGCCGTAGCCGGCGATGAGGTCGGCCTTGCCGAGGGGCATGGCGAGGAGGCGTTCGAGGGTGCCCGAGGTGCGTTCGCGCAGGGTGGCGATCGAGGTCACCAGGAACATCGTGATCAGCGGGAAGATGCCGAGCAGCGAGGCGCCGATGCCGTCGAAGGTGCGGGGGCTGGCGTCGAAGACGTAGCGCAGCAGGACCAGCATCAGGCAGGGGACGAGGAGCATCAGCGCGATGGTCCGCGGGTCGTGGCGGAGCTGGCGCAGGACGCGGGCCGCGGTGGCGGTGGTGCGGGCGGCGTTGAACGCGCCGGTCGGGGCGGTGGCCGCCTGGGGCGTCGGGTTCATCGGGTCGTCTCCTCGGTGCGGTCCGCGGCGGCCGCCCGGTCCACCAGGCGGAGGAAGGCGGCCTCGACGGTGTCGGTGCCGGTACGGGTGCGCAGGGCCTCCGGGGTGCCCTCGGCGAGGATCCGGCCGTCGCGCATCAGGAGCAGCCGGTGGCAGCGCTCGGCCTCGTCCATGACGTGGGAGGAGACGAGGAGGGTGACGCCCCGGTCGGCGGCGAGGCCGTGGAAGAGGTGCCACAGGTCGCGGCGCAGGACGGGGTCGAGGCCGACCGTCGGTTCGTCCAGGACGAGGAGTTCGGGGGTGCCGAGGAGGGCGACGGCGAGGGAGACGCGGCTGCGCTGGCCGCCGGAGAGGTTGCCGGCCAGGGCGTCGGCGTGGCTGGTGAGGTCGACGTCGGTGAGGACGCGGGCGACGTCGTCGCGGCGGTCGGGCCTGGCGCGGCCGGGGTCGAGGATCGCGGCGAAGTAGTCGAGGTTCTGGCGGACGGTCAGGTCGTCGTAGACGGAGGGGGCCTGGGTGACGTAGCCGATGCGGCTGCGCAGGGTGGCGTGTCCGGCGGGCAGGCCGAGGACGTCGAGGGTGCCGGAGACCTTGGCCTGGGTGCCGACGATGGAGCGGATGAGGGTGGACTTGCCGCATCCGGAGGGGCCGAGCAGACCGGTGACCTGGCCGCGCGCGACGGTGAAGCCGAGGTGGTGCAGGACGGTGCGGGGGCCGCGGACGACGGTGAGGTCGTCGGCGTGGACGGCGTGCGGCGCCGTGGGGCCGGGCGGGCCGGGCTCGTAATTCATCATGTGATGAATAATTGCCCCGCCGGTCCGGCGCCGTCAAGGGGCGTGCTCCCGTGCGCCGCGGACGCGAGCGGCGGCCCGGTGTGGACCGGGCCGCCGCTTGGCTGGGTCGGGCGAGGGGGTCAGGGTCTGGTCGCGACGAGCAGCAGCACGTCGTACGTCTCCTCGACGACACCGTCCGGGAAGACCTTCAGCAGATGGCCGCGCTCCTCCTCGAGGAAGGCGTCCCTGCGCTCCGCCGGGGCGACCAGGAACGCCGAGTGGCTGCCGATGTTGGCGAGGTGGGTGTCCAGCGGGACGCGCCGGCTCCAGCGGATGTCGCGGCGGGTGAAGTCGAGGCGCCCGGTGGGGTCGGCCTGCGCGCGGTCGCCGGCCCCGCGGTTCTCGGCGGGGATGTCGACGCCGAAGAAACGGCCGGTCCGCTCCGCGGACTCGGCGATCCACTCGACGTCCACGGGGTGGGTGTTCCACCACAGCGCCAGCGCCCCGCCCGGCCGCAGCACCCGCAGCGCCTCCGGAACCGCCCGGGCGGGGTCCGTCCAGTGCCAGGCCTGGGCGTAGGTGACGAGGTCGGCGCGGGCGTCGGCGACGGGGAGGGCGTTGCCGTCGCCCCGTACGAGCGGGACGTCCGGCAGGGCGCGGCGGAACTCGGCGGCCATGCCCTCCCCCGGCTCGACCGCGAGGACCTCGGCCCCGCGGTCCCGCAGCAGTGCGGAGGCGATACCGGTGCCGGCGCCGACATCCACCACCCGAGCGCCGGACAGGGGCCGGCCGGCCAGTTCCTCCACGGTGTCGAGCAGGGCGGGCGGGTAGGAGGGGCGGTTGGCGGCGTACTGGGCCGCGGCCGCGTTGAAGGAGTGGGCGCGCAGGCCGCGCGACGGCTCGGCGGTGGCTCGGGACGTGGTCATGAAGCCATGCTGTCCACACGGGCGGGCGGGGACACCGGCGGACTCGTCCGTGCGGCCCGCCGTGGAGCGGGCCGCGGCGACGGTCACTCGCCGGCCGGGCGCCGTCCCGGGTCACGGAGCGCCGCCGCGGACGGCTCCGCGCTACCGGCGGCGCTTGCGCTTCGACGGGTCGCCGGTGCGCCGGGAGGACCGGCGCTCGTACTCCTCACGGGCCTTCTCGTACTCCTCGCGGTGCAGCCTCTCGCCCGGGGCCTCGGTGAGGGCGCGGAAGAAGTGGGCCAGCAGGGAGCCGACGAACCCGATGGCGAGCAGGCCGCGCAGCGAGGCCTGTCGCTGGGGGTCGTGGCGCTTGCCGAAGCCCTCCCACGTGTTGCGGAAGGCCAGCGCGCTGCAGATCGCGAACATGACGATGATCAGCACGGTCACGAAGGACTCGGTGCCGGCGATCCGCAGGCCGTCGTAGGCGAAGCGCAGCACCAGGCAGGAGACGACGGCCGCGGCGAGGGAGCCGGCCGCCACGCCGGCGCGGCGGGCCGCGTACCCCTGGTCGTGGTGCACCCAGGAGGTGCCGAAGAAGCGGAGGGGCTCGGGGCGGGGGCCGCCGGCCGTGGCCTCGCCGCGCGCGGAGCCCGCCTGGTCCTCCGGGGTGCCGGTTTCGTCGCTCACGGGACGATTATGGCTCCGGGCGCCGGCGGGCTCCGGGCCGGGTCAGGAGCAGCGGGAGGCGACGTACCCGTCGCTGCCGGTGTGCACGTAGGCGTCGGAGACGAACTCGCCGTTGTCGATGTTGTCCCAGATCTTCGAGGTGCCGTACGGACCGGTCACGGTCGTGCCGGGCGTCTGGCAGAAGATCGGGACGCGGGCGCCCTCGGACAGGACCCGGACGATGCCGTAGCCGGTGCCGGGGCCGCTGCGGACGTTCAGCCGGACGCCCGGGGCGACCGCGTACGTGCGTACGGTCGCCTCCGCCGTCAGTGACGCGTCCTCGCCGCCGCTGGTGGCCGTGACCGTGTGGTCAGACATGACAGACCTCCCCCGTCGAGCCCCATGACCGCGATGGGGCCTCCCCTTGATTGCCGCGTGCGCCGCGGCCCGGGACCCGGGTGCGCGACTCGCCCCCGGAGGCTAGCAAGCCGCCTCGGTCTCGTACGAGTCATCGACTAGGCTCCGTGCGTCGCGCGCACGGACGAACAGCACGGGGGTGGTCCATGGCGCCGCAGCGCAGTACTGGAGCCGGCATGGAACCGGAACTTCCCGAGTACGCCGGTCAGTACCGCCTGGAGTCGTGTCTGGGCTCCGGTGGCATGGGCGTGGTCCATCTGGCCCGCAGTGACTCCGGACTGAAGCTCGCCGTGAAGGTCGTGCACGCCGAGTTCGCCAGGGACCGCGAGTTCCGCGGGCGTTTCCGGCAGGAGGTGGCGGCGGCCCGCAGGGTGAGCGGGGCCTTCACCGCCCCGGTGGTGGACGCCGACCCGAACGCCGAACGGCCTTGGATGGCGACGCTGTTCATCCCCGGCCCGACCCTTTCGGAGCACGTGAAGCGGAGCGGCCCCATGCCGCCCGCCCAGGTGCGCCGTCTGATGGCCGGGCTGGCGGAGGCCCTGCGGGACATCCACCGGGTGGGCGTCGTGCACCGGGACCTCAAGCCGAGCAACGTCCTGCTCGCCGAGGACGGCCCTAAGGTCATCGACTTCGGCATCTCCCGGCCGAAGGACAGTGAACTGCGCACCGAGACCGGCAAGTTGATCGGGACGCCGCCGTTCATGGCGCCCGAGCAGTTCCGGCGCCCGCGGGAGGTCGGCCCGGCGGCGGACATCTTCGCCCTCGGCTCGGTGCTGGTGCACGCGGCCACCGGGCGGGGGCCGTTCGACTCCGACAGTCCCTATGTCGTCGCGTACCAGGTGGTGCACGACGAGCCGGATCTGACCGGGGTGCCGGAGAGTCTGGCGCCGCTGCTGCTGCGGTGTCTGGCGAAGGAGCCGGAGGACCGGCCCACCCCGGACGAGCTGATGCGCGAACTGCGCTCGATGGCCGCCTCCTACGACACCCAGGCGTTCATACCCGCGCAGCGGACCGGCGAGGGTCCCCCGCCGCCCCGGCCGGCCGCGGCCGAGCCGGAGTCCGAGTCCGAGCCCAAGCCGGAGTCCGAGCCCGAGCCGGAGTCCGAGCCCGAGCCGGAGTCCGAGCCCAGGTCGAAGTCCGCGTCCCGTCCCCGGCCCTGGCGCCGGTCCGGCAGGCGGGTGGCGCTGGCCGCCGGGGTGCTCGCCGTCGTGCTGGGCGGTGCGCTCACGGGGCTGCTGTGGCCGGGCGGCGGCCCGGCGGACCGGGCGACGGGCGCGCCGGCCGCTGCCGCAGCCGTCACCTCCTGGCAGGCGAAGCCCGTCGGCCAGGGTTCCGGGATGCCGCAATGCGTGTACGGGGACGGGAAGTTGCTGTGCGTCCGGTCCGGCGTGGCGTTCGCGCTCGACCCCGCGGACGGTGCGCTGCTGTGGCGGCGCCCGGTCGCAGGGGAGCGGGCGGCCGGGGCGCCGGCCCTCGTGGACGGCCTGCTGCTGGTGACGGTGGACGGCGGCCGCCGGGTGACGGCGCTCGACCCGGCCTCCGGTGAGCGGCGGTGGCTGCGGGACCTGCCCCCGCACGGGGCGGCGCGCTTCGCCGGCGGCACGCTCCTGGTCACCGGCGCCGACGGGACGGTCACGGGATCGTCCGCGGCTTCGGGGGCCCGGAAGTGGCAGCGCCGGGTCGCCGGGCGGGACACCCCTTCGCTGACGCTCCCCGGCGGGGATCCGCTGGCCTACGCGGCCGGCTCCTCGGCGGACGGCGCGTACACGCTGGTCACCGCCCTTGACCCGGGCTCCGGCGCCGTCCGGTGGGACGCCCGCCTCGAGGGCTGGCTGCGAGTCGTCGGCAGCGAGGACGGTGCGCTGTACCTGCTCGCCGTCGATCCGGCCACGGGGGACGCGACCGGGGTCGTGCGCTACTCACCCGCCTCGCGTTCGGTGCGCCGGGTCGCGCTGCCCGTCCGGCGGGTGGCGGCCCAGGCGGACGTGCACGACGGTGTGGTCCACGTGCTGGCGGCCGGTGGCTCACTGGACGCCGTCGACCTGCGCACGGGCCGCCGGCTGTGGCACCTGGAGACGTCCGTGAGCCGTGGTTCGGCGCCGGTCTCCTCGGCCGGCCGGGTCTGCTTCACCGCGCCCGACGGACGGCTCATCGCCGTGGACGCGCGCGACGGGAGCCTGGTGGGGCAGACGCCGCCCCGGCTCGGCCGGAACTCGGGCACGGTCACGGCCGTGCTGCCGGCCCCCCTCCTCGCCGGCCCCCGCGTGTACGCCACCGCTCCGGACGGCACCGTGTTCGCCGTGCCCGCGAAGGACACCTCGGCCTGGTGAGACGGCGCGCGGGGCCGCCCCCGGTGGAGGCGGCCCCGCGCGGTGCTCCGGCTCAGCCGAGCTTGCTGACGTCGCGCACCGCGCCCTTGTCGGCGCTGGTCGCCATGGCGGCGTAGGCGCGCAGGGCGGCGGAGACCTTGCGGTCCCGGTTCCCCGGGGCGTAGTTCCCGCCCAGCTCCTGGTCGCGCCGGGCCAGCTCCGCCTCGTCGACCAGCAGCTCGATGCTGCGGTTCGGGATGTCGATGCGGATGCGGTCGCCGTCCCGGACCAGGGCGATGGTGCCGCCGGAGGCCGCCTCGGGGGAGGCGTGGCCGATGGAGAGGCCGGAGGTGCCCCCGGAGAAGCGGCCGTCGGTGATCAGGGCGCAGGTCTTGCCCAGGCCGCGGCCCTTCAGGTACGAGGTCGGGTAGAGCATCTCCTGCATGCCGGGGCCGCCCTTGGGGCCCTCGTAGCGGATGACGACGACGTCGCCGTCCTTGACCTCCTGGGTGAGGATGCGCTGGACGGCCTCCTCCTGCGACTCGCAGACCACCGCCGGGCCCTCGAAGGTCCAGATCGACTCGTCGACGCCCGCGGTCTTCACCACGCAGCCGTCGACCGCCAGGTTGCCCCTGAGGACCGCGAGGCCGCCGTCCTTGGAGTAGGCGTGCTCGGCGGAGCGGATGCAGCCGTTCTCGGCGTCGTCGTCCAGGGCCTCCCAGCGCTCGGACTGGGAGAATGCCTCGGCGGAGCGGACGCAGCCGGGGGCCGCGTGCCACAGCTCGACGGCCTCCGGCGACGGGGAGCCGCCGCGGACGTCCCAGGTCTTCAGCCAGTCTGACAGCGAGGGGCTGTGGACGGCGTGGACGTCCTCGTTGAGCAGGCCGGCGCGGTGCAGTTCGCCGAGCAGGGCGGGGATGCCGCCGGCGCGGTGCACGTCCTCCATGTAGTACGTGCGGTTCTTCGCGACGTTGGGCGCGACCTTGGCGAGGCAGGGGACGCGGCGGGAGACGGCGTCGATCTGCTCCAGGCCGAACGGGACGCCCGCCTCCTGGGCGGCGGCCAGCAGGTGCAGGATCGTGTTGGTGGAGCCGCCCATCGCGATGTCCAGGGCCATGGCGTTCTCGAAGGCCTGGAAGGTGGCGACGTTCAGCGGCAGGACCGAGTCGTCGTCCTGCTCGTAGTAGCGGCGGGTGAGGTCCATGACCGTGCGGGCCGCGTTCTCGTACAGGGCGCGGCGGGCGGTGTGGGTGGCGAGGACCGAGCCGTTGCCGGGCAGGGAGAGGCCGATCGCCTCGGTCAGGCAGTTCATCGAGTTGGCGGTGAACATGCCCGAACAGCTTCCGCAGGTCGGGCAGGCGTTCTCCTCGATGCGGAGGATGTCCTCGTCGGAGATCTTGTCGTTGACGGCGTCGGAGATCGCGTCGACGAGGTCCAGGGTGCGCACCGTGCCGTCGACCAGCGTGGCCCGGCCGGACTCCATGGGGCCGCCGGAGACAAACACCGTCGGGATGTTCAGGCGCAGGGCCGCCATCAGCATGCCCGGGGTGATCTTGTCGCAGTTGGAGATGCAGACGAGGGCGTCGGCGCAGTGGGCCTCGACCATGTACTCCACCGAGTCCGCGATCAGGTCGCGGGAGGGCAGGGAGTAGAGCATGCCTCCGTGGCCCATGGCGATGCCGTCGTCCACCGCGATGGTGTTGAACTCGCGCGGGATGCCGCCCGCCTCCTTGATCGCCTCGCTGACGATCCGGCCGACCGGCTGCAGGTGGGTGTGGCCCGGCACGAACTCGGTGAAGGAGTTGGCGACGGCGATGACCGGCTTCCGGCCGATGTCCGCACCGGGTACACCGGAGGCGCGCATAAGGGCGCGGGCGCCCGCCATGTTGCGGCCGTGGGTGACTGTGCGGGACCTCAGCTCGGGCATCGTCGCTCGCTCCTTCGAAGACCTTCTGCCAGTGGGTTCTGACTCCTCCGAGCGTACGCCGCCGCTCCAAGGGATGGACAAGCCTGTCCGGATTCCGGGACGCGTGTTTCGCGGAGGCCGCGGCCGGGGACCCGGCACGGCTGTCAGGGCTCGGTCAGATGGCCCTGCACCACGGGGGCGACCCGCGCGACGATCTGTTCCAGGTCCGCCGACGCGAGCGGCTCCAGCTTGATCACATACCGCATCATCGCCGTGCCGACGAGCTGCGCGGCGGCCAGCTCCGCGCGCAGTTCCGCGTCCGGCAGGTCCACCTGGGCGGCCACGCGGCGCAGCAGCTGGGAGGCGACCAGGCGGCGGAAGACGGCCGCCGCGGTCTCGTTGTTCACGGCGGAGCGGAGGATCGCGAGCAGGGGTGTCCGGGTCGTGGGGTTCTCCCAGACGCCGAGGAGGAAGCGGGTCAGCCGTTCGCCGATCTCGGCCGGCGGGACGTCGGCGATGGCGGCGGGCATTTCGAGCGCGGGCGCGAAGGCGACCGCGACGGACGCCTCGAAGATCTGCTCCTTGGTGCCGAAGTAGTGGTGGACGAGCGCCGAGTCGACCCCGGCGGCCTTGGCGATGCCGCGTACGGACGTCTTCTCGTAGCCGCGTTCGGAGAACTCCTCGCGGGCGGCGGCCAGGATGCGGTCGCGGGTGCCGGCGGACTCGGTGCGCGGGGGCCGGCCCCTGCGGCGCGAGGTGGCGCCGGTCATCGCCGGGGCACCCGCACGGCGGCGGCGAGGTGCTGCCGGGTGAAGGCCAGGGCCTCGGCGAGGTCGGCCTCGCGCTCGGCGCCGGACATCGCGCGCCGGGTGTTCACCTCGATCACGACGTGGCCGTCGAAGCCGGTGTGCGTGAGCCGCTCCAGCAGCTCGGCGCAGGGCTGGTTGCCGCGGCCGGGGACCAGGTGCTCGTCCTTGGCGGAGCCGCGGCCGTCGGCGAGGTGGACGTGACCGAGCCGGTCGCCCATGCGGTCGATCATGGCGAGCGCGTCGGTGCGGGCCGTCGAGGTGTGGCTGAGGTCGATCGTGAAGTGCCGGTAGTCGTCCTTGGTGACGTCCCAGTCGGGGGCGTAGGCCAGCATCTCGCGGTCGCGGTAGCGCCACGGGTACATGTTCTCCACGGCGAACCGCACGTCCGTCTCGTTCGCCATCCGCCACACGCCGGTGACGAAGTCGCGGGCGTACTGCCGCTGCCAGCGGAACGGCGGGTGGACGACGACCGTGTCGGCGCCCAGCTTCTCGGCGGCCGCGCGGGCCCGCTGGAGCTTGACCCACGGGTCGGTGGACCAGACGCGCTGGGTGATCAGCAGGCAGGGGGCGTGCACGGCGAGGATCGGGATGCCGTGGTAGTCGGACAGCCGGCGCAGGGCCTGGATGTCCTGGCTCACCGGGTCGGTCCACACCATGACCTCGACGCCGTCGTAGCCCACGCGTGCGGCGATCTCGAAGGCGGTCGCCGTCGACTCCGGGTAAACCGAGGCCGTCGACAGGGCGACCTTTACGTCCCTTGGTTCAGCCACGTCCGTCACCTTACGGGGTCGGGCGACCCGGGTGCGGGGTGCCGGTTCGCCATTGTGAGCTTTGCCATCCGCGTGGTCGCGCGGCATGCCGGGCCGCTCGCGCGCGGCGGTGGCATGTGCGGATACGGTTCCGCGCCCCCGGACGCTCAGTCGGAGCCCATGTGGTCGAGGCGGCGGAGGATGACGCCCTCACGCAGCGCCCAGGGGCATATCTCCAGGCTCTCCACGCCGAACAGGTCCATCGCGCCCTCGGCCACCAGGGCGCCGGCGAGGAGCTGGCCGGCCCTGCCCTCCGAGACGCCGGGGAGTTCCACGCACTGCTCGGCGGTCATCCCGGACAGCCGCGGCACCCAGGCCTCCAGGGACTCGCGCTTGAGCTCGCGCTGGACGTAGAGGCCCTCCGCGCTGCGGGCGGCACCGGCGATGCGGGCGAGTTGCTTGAAGGTCTTGGAGGTGGCGACCACGTGGTCGGGGGCGCCGAAGCGGCTGAACTCGCCGACGGTGCGGGCGATCTCCGTGCGGACGTGCCGGCGCAGGGCGCGCACGTCGTCGGGTGCCGGAGGGTCGCCGGGCAGCCAGCCCGCGGTGAGGCGGCCGGCGCCGAGCGGCAGGGAGACGGCGGCGTCCGGCTCCTCGTCCATGCCGTAGGCGATCTCCAGGGAGCCGCCGCCGATGTCCAGGACCAGCAGCTTGCCGGCGGACCAGCCGAACCAGCGGCGGACGGCGAGGAAGGTGAGCCGGGCCTCCTCCGGACCGGTGAGCACCTGGAGCCGTACGCCGGTCTCGTTCTCCACGCGCGCGAGGACGTCGTCGGCGTTGGTGGCCTCCCGGACGGCGGAGGTGGCGAACGGCAGCAGGTCCTCGACGCCCTTGTCCTCGGCGGCCTGGAGCGCGTCCCGGACCACGTCGACCAGCCGGTGGATGCCGTCGTCGCCGATGGCGCCGCTGTCGTCGAGCAGTTGGGCGAGCCGCAGGTCGGCCTTGTGGGAGTGCGCGGGCAGCGGCCGTGCGCCGGGGTGGGCGTCCACCACCAGCAGATGCACCGTGTTGGAACCCACGTCCAGGACACCGAGTCTCATGTACGGAACGCTACTGCCAGAACCGCCGTCCTCGGTCCCCGTTGCGGGCCCGGGCGACTTACCCTGGACGCGTGCCAAAGACGAAAAAGGCGAAGGACGACAAGTCGTCCAAGTCCGGCAAGACGCCCAGAAAGGCCCCGAAGGTGAGTGACGAGAAGGGGCTCGACTTCGCGCGCGCATGGGTGGAGTTCCCTGATCCGGCGGACGACGAGCAGGTGTTCCGCTGCGATCTGACATGGCTGACCTCTCGCTGGAACTGCGTCTTCGGCAGCGGCTGCCAGGGCATCCAGGCGGGCCGCGCGGACGACGGATGCTGCTCGCTGGGCGCGCACTTCTCCGACGAGGACGACGAGAAGCGGGTCGCCGAGCACGTGGCGAGGCTCACGCCGGAGATCTGGCAGCACCACGACGAGGGCACCCGCAACGGCTGGATCTCGGAGGACGACGAGGGGTCCCGGCAGACCCGGCCCTTCCAGGGGTCCTGCGTCTTCCAGAACCGTCCGGGCTTCCCGGGCGGCGCGGGCTGCTCGCTGCACATCCTCGCCCTGAGGGAGGGCCGGGAACCGCTGGAGACCAAGCCGGACGTCTGCTGGCAGCTCCCCATCCGGCGCACGTACGACTGGATCGACCGGCCGGACGACACCCGCGTACTGCAGGTGTCGATCGGCGAGTACGACCGCCGGGGCTGGGGCCCGGGCGGCCATGACCTGCACTGGTGGTGCACCTCGGCCACCTCGGCGCACGGCGCGGGCGAGCCGGTGTACGTCTCCTACCGGGCGGAGCTGACCGAGCTGATGGGCAAGGCCGGCTACGACCGCCTGGCCGAACTGTGCGAGCAGCGGCTGGCCTCGCAGCTCCCGCTGGTGGCGCCGCATCCCGCGGACCCGGAGGTTCCCTAGGCACTGCCCTGGCCGTCCGACGGGCTCGGGCCGCCGCCGTCGTCGTCGTCGTCGGTGGGCGGCGGGGACGAGTTCGGAGGGTCGGACGGTGCCGGATCGGACGGGGTGGCCGGCGGGTCCGAGGGCGAGGGGGGCGGACTGGACGGCGGGTCGGTGTGGGCCGGGGGCGTGGTGCTCGGGTCGGGTGCGTGCGTCGAGGGCCGGGCCGAGGGTCCGCCGGGGGCGGTGCCGTAGCCGTCGATCGTGACCGCGGCGCCGGCCGGTGAGACCGCCACCCGCGCGCGCCAGTGGCCGGACGGCTCGCGCAGCCGGTCGATGTACACCTTGATCGTGCACGTCCCGCCGGGCCGCAGGGTCCCGGACGACCGGCTGAAGTAGAGCCAGGACGCCGAGGTCGACGCGGACCAGTGGACCGGTCCCGAGCCGGACGCGGTGAGTGTGATCAGCGTGGTCTCGCCGTCGATGCGCGCGCCGACGGCGAGCTGCGCGGCGCCCTTCCCGCCGCTCCCGCCGACGCTGACGACCTCCACGGAGACGTCCGCCGTGCCCTCCCCGTGCGGGGCGCCGGACGGCTTCACCCGGGCGTTGCCCGCGTTCTCGTAACCGCCGCCGGTGTCGCCGCCGAAGGCGTCCGGGCCCTGCGCCTCACGCGCGGGGCCCGGGCGGCCGTCCTCGCCGCCTACCGGGGCGCCCCGGTAGGCGGCCCACAGGGCGAACACGGGGGCGGCGACCACGGTGGCCACGACGGTCGTGGTGACGGCACGCGCGCGGAGCCGGTCGCGACGGGCGGCGCGGTCCTTGGGGTCCATCGGGAAGCCGCGCCGGTCGAAGCGGGGCACGGCCGCGCCACGCGCGCGCGGGTGGTGCGCGAGGGCGGCGTGCAGGGCCGCGCGGGGCGCCTGCAGGACCGGCAGCTCGGCGGGGGTGACCGTGGCGCCGGGCCAGCGGCCCGGGACGGCCCGCTCGGCGGTGCGGCGGCAGCGCGGGCAGTCGTCGACGTGCCGGACCAGCTCGCGGCGCAGGGTGGTGCTGAGGACCAGCCGGCTGTCTCCGGTGAGGTGGGCCACGCTCGGGCAGCCGCCGGTCTCCACCACCGCGAGCGCCGCCCGGGTCCGCTCGACCTCGCAGGCCGCGGAGGCCAGCAGCTCGCGCGCGGCGGCGGGCGTCATGCCGAGGACGGCGGCGACCTCGGGCGCGGCGAGGTGGTGGCGGACGGCGAGCTCCAGCGCCTCGCGCTGCTCCGGGGAGGTGCCGGCCGCCTCCGGCCAGGCGAGCAGGGCGAGTTCACCGCGCCGCTGCTCCACGACCTCCGGGGCCACGGGCGGATCGGCCTGCCGTTTCGCGGCGGCCGGCCGGCCCGACGCGTGCCCGGCCTGACGTTTCCGCCGGGCCTCCGCGAGCCCGCGCAGACACGCCCAGCGGGCCAGTGCGTACAGCCAGGCCCGCTGGTCGGCGGCGTCCGGGACCCGCTGGCCGCGCCGCTCGGCGACCGCGAGGACGTCCCCGAGGGCCGCGGTGGCCGCGTCGTGGTCGCACAGCACCGACAGGCAGTAGGTGAACAGACCGTCCAGGTACGGCTCGTAGCGCGCCGACGGTCGCTGCGCGAGGGTGCGCGCGGCGGCTCGGTCGCGCGCCTCCCGGTGCGTCCGATGTGCGCCGGTGGTGCGGGTCGTCGTCTCCGGACTGCTGCTCATCACCCGTGCGACCGTAGGCGGCGGCGCAGCGCTCCTTCCGGCACCTTGAGCTCTTTTAATTCGTACGGGTGAAACGATCCCTCATAAGGGGACAGGAACCTTTCGTTCCGCGGCCTCCGCCCGATGGGCCGTGACCGGTACCGGGCGGCCCGCGGGGGCGTTGTCAGTGGCGCGGGCTACGGTTTCCGCATGGCTGCCCGTACCAAGTCCACCAAGGACCGCCCGTCCTACCGCTGCACCGAGTGCGGCTGGCAGACCGCCAAATGGCTCGGCCGCTGCCCGGAGTGCCAGGCCTGGGGCACGGTCGAGGAGTACGGCGCGCCCGCGGTCCGCACGACGGCGCCCGGCCGCGTCACCAGCTCGGCGCTGCCCATCGGCCAGGTCGACGGCCGTCAGGCCACCGCCCGCACCACCGGTGTGCCGGAGCTGGACCGGGTGCTCGGCGGCGGCCTGGTGCCCGGCGCGGTCGTCCTGCTCGCGGGCGAGCCCGGCGTCGGCAAGTCCACGCTGCTGCTGGACGTGGCGGCCAAGTCGGCCAGTGACGAACACCGCACCCTCTATGTGACGGGCGAGGAGTCGGCGAGCCAGGTGCGGCTGCGCGCCGACCGCATCGGCGCCCTCGACGACCACCTGTACCTGGCCGCCGAGACAGATCTGGCGGCCGTCCTCGGCCACTTGGACGCGGTGAAGCCGTCCCTGCTGATCCTGGACTCGGTGCAGACGGTCGCCTCGCCGGAGATCGACGGCGCGCCCGGCGGCATGGCCCAGGTGCGGGAGGTGACCGGCGCGCTGATCCGCGCCTCCAAGGAGCGCGGCATGTCCACGCTGCTGGTGGGCCACGTCACCAAGGACGGCGCGATCGCGGGCCCCCGGCTGCTGGAGCACCTGGTGGACGTCGTCCTCCACTTCGAGGGCGACCGGCACGCCCGCCTGCGCCTGGTGCGGGGCGTGAAGAACCGCTACGGCGCCACCGACGAGGTCGGCTGCTTCGAACTGCACGACGAGGGCATCACCGGCCTCGCCGACCCGAGCGGGCTCTTCCTGACCCGACGGTCCGAACCGGTCCCGGGCACCTGCCTGACGGTCACCCTGGAGGGCCGGCGCCCGCTGGTGGCGGAGGTGCAGGCGCTGACCGTGGACTCCCAGATCCCCTCCCCGCGCCGGACCACGTCGGGCCTGGAGACCTCCCGGGTGTCGATGATGCTGGCGGTGCTGGAGCAGCGCGGGCGGATCAGCGCGCTCGGCAAGCGGGACATCTACTCCGCGACGGTGGGCGGGGTGAAGCTGTCCGAGCCCGCCGCCGACCTCGCGATCGCCCTCGCCCTCGCCTCGGCCGCCAGCGACACCCCCCTGCCCAAGAACCTCGTCGCCATCGGCGAGGTCGGGCTCGCGGGCGAGGTGAGACGGGTCACCGGCGTGCAGCGCAGGCTCGCCGAGGCGCACCGGCTGGGCTTCACGCACGCCCTCGTACCGGGCGATCCGGGCAAGGTCCCGGCCGGGATGAAGGTCCTGGAGGTCGCCGACATGGGGGACGCGCTCCGGGTGCTGCCACGCTCCCGTCGCCGAGAGGCCCCACGGGAGGCGGAGGAGCGCCGGTAGACTTTGCCCAGGTCTCGCCCGTCCGTACGAACCGAGTGCGCACGACGGCAGCGCCCAGAACCTGCGACCGGAGGAGTGCAGTGGCAGCCAACGACCGGGCAGCAGCTCCCGGAAAGTCCGGTGGGAGTGCCGGTTCCGATCGCCTGATGCGCGCCTCGCTGAGCGCCGTGGCTCCCGGCACGCCCCTGCGCGACGGCCTGGAGCGGGTCCTGCGCGGCAACACCGGCGGGCTGATCGTCCTCGGCTCCGACAAGACCGTCGAGGCGATGTGCACCGGCGGTTTCGTCCTGGACGTGGAGTTCGCCGCGACGCGGCTGCGGGAGCTGTGCAAGCTGGACGGCGGCATCGTGCTCTCCTCCGACCTGTCCAAGATCCTGCGGGCCGGCGTGCAGCTCGTGCCGGACCCGACCATCCCGACGGAGGAGACGGGCACCCGGCACCGCACGGCGGACCGGGTCTCCAAGCAGGTCGGCTTCCCGGTGGTCTCCGTCTCCCAGTCCATGCGGCTGATCGCGCTCTACGTGGACGGCCAGCGCCGCGTCCTGGAGGACTCCGCGGCGATCCTCTCCCGCGCCAACCAGGCCCTGGCCACCCTGGAGCGGTACAAGCTCCGCCTGGACGAGGTCGCGGGCACGCTGTCGGCGCTGGAGATCGAGGACCTGGTGACGGTCCGGGACGTCTCGGCGGTCGCCCAGCGCCTGGAGATGGTCCGGCGCATCGCCACCGAGATCGCCGAGTACGTGGTCGAACTGGGCACCGACGGGCGTCTTCTCGCGCTGCAGCTCGAGGAGTTGATCGCCGGTGTGGAGCCCGACCGCGAACTGGTCGTACGGGACTACGTCCCCGAGCCCACCGCGAAACGGTCCCGCACGGTGGACGAGGCGCTCTCGGAGCTGAACGCCCTGACCCACGCCGAGCTCCTCGAAATGGGCACGGTGGCGCGGGCGCTGGGCTACACGGGCTCCCCCGAGACCCTCGACTCCGCGGTGTCCCCGCGCGGCTTCCGGCTGCTGGCCAAGGTGCCGAGGCTGCCGGGCGCGATCATCGACCGCCTGGTGGAGCACTTCGGCGGGCTGCAGAAGCTGCTCGCCGCGAGCGTGGACGACCTCCAGACGGTGGACGGCGTAGGCGAGGCCCGTGCCCGGAGCGTCCGCGAAGGCCTGTCCCGCCTGGCCGAGTCGTCGATCCTCGAGCGCTACGTCTGACCGGACCGGCCGCCGCCGGCATGCGTCCCCGCGTGATCGCGGGCACGCGTGCCTCCCCAGGGCCTTGAGTGCCCAGGGCCTTGAGCGGCCTGGGGGATTCCCGCACCCCGCCCAGTCGCGGCGCAGGGCGCCTCACCAGCGGCAGCGCCCCGCGCCAGGGCCTGTCCGGCGATTCGCTTCGGATCAGCCCGCGGCGTCCGGTGCCGTGCATCGCCAGGCGGAGGGTCGCCCTCGTACCGGATGTACCTGGGCGCACCCGACAACGCGGCGAGGTGCGGTGCCAGACGTCGCGGGCCCGGCGGGAATCGTCAGACAGGCCCTAGTCGGCCGACAGCACGAACGAGGCCCGCGCCTTCGCGAACCCCGGCGCCTTCGCCTCCAGCAGGTACGTCCCCGTCTTGGCCGACCCCGCCGGCGGCGTCGCGCACTCCGGCGCGCTCGGCTTGCGGTCCCACTTCACCGTGTACGTGATGGTCTGGCCCGCGTCCACCCGGAAGAGCAGGCTCGCCGCGCCCTTCGGGCAGTCGGCCGACGACCAGTACGCGTCGTCGCCTTCCGCCGGCGTGATGGTCAGCACCGCCTTCTTCGGCCCGAGATCGACCTTGCAGTCACCGGACGAGGAGTTCTTCGCGACGAGTTCGAACTCCGGTGTCTCGTCGGGCGAGTAGGAGTTGTGCACGCTGCGCAGGGTCAGCGTGACCGCGCCGGCCGTGCAGTCGGGCAGCGTGGTGGACGCGGGCAGCGCGTCGCCCGCGACGACCCCGCCGCCGGCGGCCGCTGAGCCGCCGCCCGAGCCGCCGCCGGAACTCCCGTCGGAGCCGCCCGAGCCGGAGCCGCCCTTGCCGTCCGAGCCGGAGTCGGAACCGGAGCCGGAACCCGAATCACTCCCGCCGGTGTCCCCGCCACCGCCCGACTCGTCGCGCCCGCCCGGGTGTTCGCTGTAGGCCGGGCCGGAGGAGGACGGGCCCGGCGCGATGGTGGACGCGGGATTCTTGCCGTGCGGCCCGTCGGCGCCGTTCTTGCCGCCCCCGCCGCCCCACGTCACGATCCAGGCGACCAGCAGCGCCAGCAGGGCGAGGACGGACAGCAGTAGGACCCTCCGTCGCCAGTAGATGGAGGAGGGAAGCGGCCCGACCGGATTGCGCAGAGATCCCACGGCGCAAACTGTACGAGAGATCGCCGCCCGCGCTCGCTTCACCCGCCGCCCGCACGGCAACTTTTCCGGATCATCATCCCGGTAACTGCCGCGGGGGAAAGGCTTTTTCACACACAGCTACGCGACGCGACGCTCCGCGACCGCGCCGTGGTCGGCCACACCCCGCCGAGCCGTGGCAGGATCGGGAGGCCATGACTGAGAAGCTGCACGCCCCCGTGATCGCCTGGTTCGACTCCCACGCCCGCGACCTCCCCTGGCGCCGCCCGGATGCGGGCCCCTGGGGCGTGATGGTCAGCGAGTTCATGCTGCAGCAGACTCCGGTGAGCCGGGTGCTCCCGGTGTACGAGCAGTGGCTCGAACGCTGGCCGCGCCCCGCCGACCTCGCCAAGGAGGCTCCCGGTGAGGCGGTGCGCGCCTGGGGCCGGCTCGGCTATCCGCGCCGCGCCCTGCGCCTGCACGGAGCGGCCGCGGCCATAACGGAACGGCACGGCGGCGACGTACCGACGGACCACGCGCAGTTGCTGGCGCTCCCCGGGATCGGCGAGTACACGGCCGCCGCGGTGGCCTCCTTCGCGTACGGGCAGCGCCACCCGGTGCTGGACACGAACGTGCGCCGGGTCTTCGCGCGGGCGGTGACGGGCGTGCAGTACCCGCCGAACGCCACCACGGCCGCCGAGCGGCGGCTGGCCCGGGAGCTGCTGCCGCAGGACGAGAGGACGGCCGCGCGCTGGGCCGCCGCCTCCATGGAGCTGGGCGCGCTGGTGTGCACCGCGAAGAACGAGGGGTGCCCGCGCTGCCCGATCGCCGCGCAGTGCGCGTGGCGGCTCGCGGGCAAGCCGGAGCACGAGGGTCCGCCGCGCCGGGGCCAGACGTACGCGGGCACGGACCGCCAGGTGCGCGGCAAGCTGCTCGCGGTGCTGAGGGAGGCGCACGCGCCGGTGCCGCAGGCGGCGCTCGACCGAGTCTGGCACGAGCCGGTGCAGCGCGCCCGCGCGCTCGACGGGCTGGTGGCGGACGGCCTGGTGGAGCCGCTACCGGGCGGCCTGTACCGGCTGCCGCTGACCTGACGCACGGCCAAGTCACGTCCGGCCGGGATCTGTTACGACGCCGACAGCCCAACAAACAGGCGGATAGCCGGACATAAACGCCACGCTCTTTACCCCGTACCTACTTCCGTTACACAACCGACGGACAGCCGATTGCCGGCCGCAGGCTGCTGCGCACAGCCTCGTGACAACCGCTCCGTAGCTTTCTTCCCGTGCCCGGCGGACCAACGGGCGAGCAGGACGGCGGGACTTCAGGCACGGGCCTGAGTACACGGGGAACGGAGGCGGTCGATCATGACGCAGGGTGAGGTGCTCGAGTTCGAGGAGTACGTCCGCACCCGGCAGGAGGCGCTGCTGCGCAGCGCCCGCCGGCTGGTCCCGGACCCGGTCGACGCCCAGGACCTGCTGCAGACCGCCCTGGTACGGACGTACGGCCGCTGGGACGGCATCGCCGACAAGCGGCTCGCGGACGCCTATCTGCGCCGGGTGATGATCAACACCCGTACCGAGTGGTGGCGGGCGCGCAGGCTGGAGGAGGTCCCCACCGAGCAGCTCCCGGAGTCCGCGGTGGAGGACGCCACCGAGCAGCACGCCGACCGGGCCCTGCTGATGGACGTCATGAAGGTGCTCGCACCGAAGCAGCGCAGTGTCGTGGTGCTGCGACACTGGGAGCAGATGTCCACCGAGGAGACGGCCGCCGCACTCGGCATGTCGGCCGGAACGGTCAAGAGCACGCTGCACCGGGCGCTCGCCCGGCTCCGTGAGGAGCTGGAGGCGCGCGATCTGGACGCACGCGCGCTGGAGCGTGAGGAGCGGGAGCGTTGCGCGGCCTGACCGGGGCCGGGCCCGAGCGGGCCCCAGGCAGTTCATTGGCGGTGATCGCGGCAGCGGCCTCGGTCACCGCCCTCGCCCTTTTCGCCGCCGCCTGCGGCACCGGGGGGACGGGTGCGCGGGACGAGGGCCCGGCGCACGCCTCCGCGGTGGCGGGCGCCGTCGCCTCGCCGCCGCCCAGTCCGTCCGGGTCCTACCGGCGGGTGGACGCGGTGGCGCTGCTGCGGCACGACCCCGAGGTGTCGGCCTCGGTCAAGCGCGACCTCAAGCCGTGCAACGGCGACGACTACCCGGTCGACGTCTCCTACGGAGACCTGACCGGCGGCGCCGCGAGCGACGTCGTCGTCAACGTGCTGACCTGTGCGGACGCGGTGGGCGTCGGCTCGTACGTCTACCGCGACGAGAACGGCGCGTACAAGAATGTGTTCAGGTCCGAGGAGTCCCCGGTCTACGCGGAGATCGTGCAGGGCGTCCTGACCGTGACCAAGCAGGTGTACCGCAGGGGCGACCCGATCTCGCGCCCGTCCGGCGAGGACGTCATCCCCTACGAGTGGCGGGCGGGGCGCTTCGCCCAGGGCAAGCCCGTCCACAACGACTACAGCAAATCCGTCGGCGGGGGCGCCACACCCCCGCCGGACAACTGACCGGCACGATCACCACCGGCCACGAGCACCCGCCCACCACGACCACCCACCGACCTCGACCACCCACCGACCACGAGCACCCGAGGACTGAGAGCACCCGGATGGCAGACCAGACCCACGTCCTGTTCGTCGAGGACGACGACGTCATCCGTGAGGCCACCCAGCTCGCCCTGGAGCGGGACGGCTTCGCGGTCACCGCCATGCCCGACGGGCTGTCCGGACTGGAGTCGTTCCGGGCGAACCGGCCCGACATCGCGCTGCTCGACGTCATGGTCCCGGGCCTGGACGGCGTCAGCCTGTGCCGCCGCATCCGGGACGAGTCGACGGTGCCGGTGATCATGCTGTCGGCGCGCGCCGACTCCATCGACGTGGTGCTCGGTCTTGAGGCGGGCGCCGACGACTACGTGACCAAGCCGTTCGACGGCGCCGTGCTGGTCGCCCGGATCCGCGCGGTGCTGCGCCGCTTCGGGCACGCGGGCGGGGCCGCGCCCGGCTCCGGCTCCGCGACGGAGCCGAGCGGCGGGACGCTGACCTTCGGCGAGCTGGAGATCGACACCGAGGGCATGGAGGTGCGCCGGGGCGGGCGGCCGGTGGCGCTCACCCCGACCGAGATGCGGCTGCTGCTGGAGTTCTCCGGCTCGCCCGGCACCGTGCTCTCCCGCGACAAGCTGCTGGAGCGGGTCTGGGACTACGGCTGGGGCGGGGACACCCGCGTCGTCGACGTCCATGTGCAGCGGCTGCGCCAGAAGATCGGCCAGGACCGGATCGAGACGGTCCGTGGGTTCGGCTACAAGTTGAGGGCCTGAGCGGAGCGCGACATGCGGGGGATCCTTCGGCGCCCGATGCGGCGCGTGGAACGGGCGGGACTGCGGACCGGGCTGAGGTGGAAGCTGAGCGCGGCGATCGCGCTGGTCGCCGGTCTGGTGGCGATCGCGCTGAGTCTGGTCGTGCACAACGCGGCCCGTGTCTCCATGCTGGACAACGCCCGCGACCTGGCCAACGCGCGGGTGCAGATCGCGCAGCGCAACTACGAGCTGGGCGGCCGGCCGAACTTCCCGAGCATCAAGATCGACGACCCGGACCTGCCGCCGCCGCTGCGCGAGAAGGTGATGGAGGGCCGCCGGGCCAGCTACGTGGGCGACCGCGGCGGCGGGCCGGACATCTGGGCGGCCGTGCCGGTCAAGGACGGCCACGTGCTGTCCCTGCACAGCAGCTTCCCGGACCGCTCCACGGACGTGATGAAGGACCTCGACCAGGCGCTGGTCATCGGCTCCATCGCGGTCGTGCTCGGCGGCAGCGCGCTCGGGGTGCTGATCGGCGGGCAGCTCTCGCGGCGGCTGCGCAAGGCGGCGGCCGCGGCGGGCCGGGTCGCCAAGGGGGAGACGGACGTACGGGTGCGGGAGGCCATCGGCGGGGTCGTCCGGGACGAGACGGACGACCTCGCGCGCGCGGTGGACGCCATGGCGGACGCGCTGCGGCAGCGGCTGGAGGCCGAGCGGCGGGTGACCGCCGACATCGCGCACGAGCTGCGCACCCCGGTGACGGGCCTGCTGACGGCCGCCGAGCTGCTGCCGCCGGGGCGTCCCACGGAGCTGGTCCTGGACCGGGCGAAGGCGATGCGCACCCTGGTCGAGGACGTGCTTGAGGTGGCCCGGCTGGACAGCGCCTCCGAGCGGGCCGAGCTGCAGGACATCATGCTGGGCGAGTTCGTCGCCCGGCGGGTCGCGGCCAAGGACCCGGACATCACCGTGCGGGTGGTGCACGAGTCGGAGGTCACGACCGACCCGCGCCGGCTGGAGCGGGTGCTGTTCAACCTGCTGGCCAACGCCGCGCGGCACGGCAGGCCGCCGGTGGAGGTGACCGTGGAGGGCCGGGTCATCCGGGTCCGCGACCACGGCCCCGGCTTCCCCGAGGCCCTGGTCGCCGAGGGGCCGAGCCGCTTCCGCACCGGCAGCACGGACCGTGCGGGCCAGGGACACGGCCTGGGCCTGACCATCGCGGCCGGCCAGGCCCGGGTGCTGGGCGCCCGGCTGACCTTCCGCAACGTGCGCCCGGCCGGCGCCCCCGAGCACATCCCCGCGGAGGGCGCGGTGGCCGTCCTCTGGCTCCCGGAGCACGCCCCCACCAACACCGGCAGCCACCCCATGCTGCCGCTGTCCGGCGGGCGTTAGGGCCGCCGCCACAGGCGGGTCCGGGACCTGGGCGCGGACCCACGTACGGCACCGCGCGGACGCGCGTGCGGCACCGCGCGGACGCGCGTGCGGGACTCCGGGCCGGTGCGGGACTCCGGGCCCGCGTGCGGCACGGCGGACGCACGTGCCGGGCCCACGTGCGGCAACGCGGACGCGCGTGCGTGAGTCCGAACCCGCGTACGGGACTCCGGGCCCGCTCCCGGTGACCGCCGCCCGGCACGGCGAAGGCCCCCGGGGCGGACACCGCCGGGGGCCTTCGGACCGGAAGCGGCTCAGAGAGCCTCGGTCACCTCGGGCTTCTGGGGGCCGCCCTTGAGCGGCACCTCCTTCACGAACAGCGCCGCGATCAGCACGAGGACCGCGATCACCGCGCCGAGCAGGAACGCCGAGTGCGTGCCGGCCGACACCGCGTGCTGGTACGCCTCCCGCGCCTGCACCGGCAGCTTCGCCAGGCTCGCCGCGTCGAGCTGCGCCGACCTCTCGGTCACCTTGGAGCCCAGCGCGCCGGCCTTCTCCGCCATGACGTCCTGGACCCTGTGGTTGAACAGCGCGCCCATGACGGCCACACCGAAGGAGGAGCCGAGCGTGCGGAACAGGGTGGTGGAGGAGGACGCCACGCCCATGTCCTTCATCTCCACGCTGTTCTGCGCGACCAGCATGGTGATCTGCATCAGGCAGCCCATGCCCGCGCCCAGCACGGCCATGTAGATGCCGGAGGTCAGCCGCGTGGTGCCGGTGTCCATCAGCGACAGCAGGTACAGCCCGACGACCATCAGCACGCCGCCCATGATCGGGAACACCTTGTAGCGGCCGCTGTTGGTGGTGATCCGGCCGGCCACCATCGAGGTCACCAGCATCGCGCCGAGCATCGGCAGGAGCAGCAGACCCGAGTTGGTGGCGGAGGCGCCCTGGACCGCCTGCTGGTACAGCGGCAGGAAGAGGGTCGCGCCGAACATCACGAAGCCGGTGATGAAACCGATGACCGACATCAGGGTGAAGTTGCCGCTGCGGAAGATGTGCAGCGGCAGGACCGGCTCGGCGGCCCTGGTCTGCCAGAACACGAACCCGACGAGCGCGGCGACGCCGATGCCGATCAGCTCCATGATCCGCGCGGAGGTCCAGGCGTACTCGGTGCCGCCCCAGGTGGTGACGAGCACGATGGAGGTGATGCCGACGGTCAGCAGCACGACGCCGAGGTAGTCGATGCCCGCCTTGGACCGCTTCTTCGGCAGATGCAGCACCGCGCTGACCAGCGCGAGCGCGACGGCGCCGAGCGGCAGGTTGATGTAGAAGGACCAGCGCCAGCCCCAGTTGTCGGTGATGGTGCCGCCGACCAGCGGGCCGCCGATCATCGCCAGCGCCATGACGCCGGCCATCATGCCCTGGTACTTGCCGCGCTCCCGCGGCGGGATCAGGTCGCCGATGATCGCCATGACGCCGACCATCAGACCGCCGGCGCCGAGGCCCTGCACGGCCCGGAACCCGATGAGCTGACCCATGTCCTGAGCCATGCCGCTCAGCGCGGAGCCGATCAGGAAGATCACGATCGAGCTGAGGAAGGTGGCCTTGCGGCCGAACATGTCGCCGAGCTTGCCCCAGACCGGGGTCGCCGCCGCGGTCGCCAGGGTGTAGCCGGTCACCACCCAGGACAGGTGCTCGAGGCCGCCGAGCTCACCGACGATCGTCGGCATCGCGGTGCCCACGATCATGTTGTCGAGCATCGCGAGCATCATCGCGATCATGAGCGCGAGCAGGACCACCCGTACGCTCTTCGGCTGCTTCTCCTGCGAGGTGTCCGGCTGCCCGGGCGTTCCCCGGTCCGTCGCGACCGCTTGTGTGTCCGCCATCTCTCCCACTCCCCCTGACGGCCCCTTACTTGCCGCCCGGCTAGTTCACTACAGTGGGGGAAGGTAGACCCGCCACTAGCCGGTCGTCAAGTAAGTTTCGCGGGAGCGCGAGGAGTACGAGGATGGGCGTCACCATGGACGGCACCAAGCAGCAGCGCCGCGGCAACACCCGCCAGCGCATCCAGGACGTGGCGCTCGAACTCTTCGCCGAGCAGGGCTACGAGAAGACCTCCCTGCGCGAGATCGCCGAGCGTCTCGACGTCACGAAGGCGGCCCTGTACTACCACTTCAAGACGAAGGAGGAGATCATCGTCAGCCTCTTCGAGGATCTGACGCAGCCGATCGAGGACCTGATCGAGTGGGGCCGCAGCCAGCCGCACACGCTGGAGACCAAGCAGGAGATCGTACGGCGCTACAGCCAGGCGCTGGCCGCCGCGGAACCGCTGTTCCGGTTCATGCAGGAGAACCAGGCGACGGTGCGTGAGCTGCGCATCGGCGAGTCCTTCAAGGACCGGATGCGCGGCCTCAGGGACATCATCATCGACCCCGAGGCCCAACTCGTCGACCAGGTCCGCTGCGTGAGCGCGCTGTTCACGCTGCACGCGGGGATGTTCGTGATGCAGGACCTGGAAGGCGACTTCGAGAAGAAGCGCGCGGCCGTTCTCGAAGTCGCCGTGGATCTCGTCACGCAGGCGCATCAAGGCGCCCACGGAGAACGGTAGATCAGACCTTCACGCCGTGGGCCTTGAGGAAGACCACCGGGTTGACGGCGGAACCGTAGTTCGGCGTGGTCCGGATCTCGAAGTGCAGGTGCGGGCCGGTGGAGTTGCCGGTGCTGCCCGAGAGGGCTATGTGCTGGCCGGTCTTGACGGCCTGGCCGACCTTGACGTCGATCCGGGACAGGTGCGCGTACTGCGAGTACGTGCCGTTGTCGTGCTTGATGACGATGGCGTTGCCGTAGGCGGGGCCGTCACCGGCGCCGTTGGGGCCGGCCTTGACGACGGTGCCGTCGTGCGCGGCCAGGACCTCGGTGCCGGTCGGGACCGCGAAGTCCTGACCGCTGTGCTTGTGCGCCCAGTGGCTGCCGTCCTGCATGAAGCTGGCGGACAGCGTGTACTGCTTCACCGGGTCGATCCAGGAAGCGGCCGACGGGGTGGCCGCGCTCGCGACCCCGGTCCCCACCACGGCCGTGGCGCCGAGTCCGGCAGCCAGCACGGCCACGCGGGTGCGGAGCGAGGACGTACGCGAAGAACGGGACGTGAAGCGCTGGAACATCGAAACCTCATGGGCTAGGAGACGGATGAGCCGTGCGACGTACAGGCGTTCGCCGCGTCGGCCATTCATTGGTAACCCACCACCTCATCTATCCACAAAGCCCTACTTCTACGGCGTCAGGTAGTAGAAGCCCGCAAAAGCACCCACTTATTGACAGACGCGACTCTTCGGACACTAACGCCGCTGACCTGCACTTTCTTCGCTGCCCGCTGGGCGTAATGCCCCACTTTGCCCCGGTAGGAAAAGCACTAACCCGGCTAGTAACGGGCATTTCCCCTGTGCCGCTTGTCACCGTCGGGACGGCCTCCAGGGCGCCCGAATGTGACGTGCGCTACTCGCCTACGGCGTAGGGAAGTTGGCGCCGCGAGGTGCGTTCCGGCCCCTGACGCCCCGTCATCCCGCCCCGCCTGGCCCGGGAAATGTGACGCAGACCCCTGTACGACTACCGTTCAGTAACCCTACGGTTCCTCTCGCGTCACCCTCAGCACTGATCATGCCCCTGACAGTCACCGTTCTGTCCTGCAGTACGGACGTGAGAGGACCCCCACCGATGACCAGACGCCCCTGGGCGCGCCGCGTATCCGCCGTCGCCGTCTCCGCGGCCGCGCTCGCCGCCCTGGCCGCCCCCGCGGAGGCGGCCGGCACGGCAGCGAGCACGGGCTCCACTGCCACCGCCTCCGCCACGGCCGCCAAGGTCGACCACGCCACCTGGCAGAAGGACTGCCAGGCGGTCATGGACCAGGCCCTGCCCTACCTGAAGGGCCGTATCGCCGCGGCCGGGCCGGGCGAGAAGCAGGCGATCGTCTTCGACGTCGACAACACGACGCTGGAGACCGACTTCGGCTTCAGCTTCCCGCAGCCGGCCAACAAACCGGTGCTGGACGTCGCCCGGTACGCCCAGGAGCACGGCGTCTCGCTCTTCTTCGTCACCGCCCGCCCGGGCATCATCGAGGCGCCCACCGAGTGGAATCTCGAGCACGACGGCTACGAGGTCTCCGGCCTGCGGGTCCGCGGCTTCCTCGACCTCTTCGAGGACGTCGCCGCCTACAAGACCGCCCAGCGCGCCGACATCGAGAAGCTGGGCTACACGATCATCGCCAACATCGGCAACAGCGTGTCCGACCTGTCGGGCGGCCACGCCGAGAAGGCGTACAAGCTGCCGGACTACGACGGCCAGCTGTCCTGACGCACGGCGAAAGGGGCTGCCCCGGGACCGAAGTCCCGGGGCAGCCCCTTTCGTTCGCGGCCCCGGAGGGTTACGCGTCCTTGCTCAGGTTCGGACCGGCACCGCCGGCCGCCTGCTCGATCGGCGGGACGTCGGGCAGCGCCGACTTCTCCTCACCGCGGAAGGTGAAGGTCTGGGCGTCGCCCTCGCCCTCGGTGTCCACGACCACGATGTGACCGGGGCGCAGCTCGCCGAAGAGGATCTTCTCCGAGAGCGTGTCCTCGATCTCGCGCTGGATCGTGCGGCGCAGCGGCCGGGCGCCCAGCACCGGGTCGTAGCCCTTCTTGGACAGCAGCTCCTTGGCGGTCTGGGACAGCTCGATGCCCATGTCCCGGTCCTTCAGGCGCTCGTCCACCTTGCTGATCATCAGGTCGACGATCCGCAGGATGTCGTCCTGCGTGAGCTGCGGGAAGACGACCACGTCGTCGACGCGGTTGAGGAACTCGGGGCGGAAGTGCTGCTTGAGCTCGTCCGACACCTTGTTCTTCATGCGCTCGTAGTTGGACTTCGTGTCGCCCTGGGCCGCGAAGCCCAGGTTGAAGCCCTTGGAGATGTCCCGGGTGCCGAGGTTGGTCGTCATGATGATGACCGTGTTCTTGAAGTCCACGACCCGGCCCTGGGAGTCGGTCAGGCGACCGTCCTCCAGGATCTGCAGCAGCGAGTTGAAGATGTCCGGGTGGGCCTTCTCGACCTCGTCGAAGAGGACGACGGAGAACGGCTTGCGGCGGACCTTCTCGGTGAGCTGGCCGCCCTCCTCGTAGCCCACGTAGCCGGGGGGCGAACCGAAGAGCCGCGAGACCGTGTGCTTCTCGCTGAACTCCGACATGTCGAGGGAGATCAGCGCGTCCTCGTCGCCGAAGAGGAACTCGGCGAGCGCCTTGGACAGTTCGGTCTTACCGACGCCGGACGGGCCGGCGAAGATGAACGAACCACCCGGACGCTTCGGGTCCTTCAGACCGGCACGCGTACGGCGGATCGCCTTCGACAGCGCCTTGACGGCGTCGACCTGGCCGATGACCCGCTTGTGGAGCTCGTCCTCCATGCGCAGCAGACGCGAGGACTCCTCCTCGGTCAGCTTGAAGACCGGGATGCCGGTGGCGGTCGCGAGGACCTCGGCGATCAGCTCGCCGTCGACCTCGGCGACGACGTCCATGTCGCCGGCCTTCCACTCCTTCTCCCGCTTGGCCTTGGCGGCCAGGAGCTGCTTCTCCTTGTCGCGCAGGGAGGCGGCCTTCTCGAAGTCCTGCGAGTCGATCGCGGACTCCTTGTCCCGGCGGACGCCGGCGATCTTCTCGTCGAACTCGCGCAGGTCCGGCGGCGCGGTCATCCGGCGGATGCGCATCCGGGAACCGGCCTCGTCGATCAGGTCGATCGCCTTGTCCGGCAGGAAGCGGTCCGAGATGTACCGGTCGGCCAGGGTGGCGGCCTGGACCAGCGCCTCGTCCGTGATGGAGACCCGGTGGTGGGCCTCGTACCGGTCACGCAGACCCTTGAGGATCTCGATCGTGTGCGGCAGGGACGGCTCGGCGACCTGGATGGGCTGGAAGCGGCGCTCGAGGGCCGCGTCCTTCTCCAGGTGCTTGCGGTACTCGTCCAGGGTGGTGGCGCCGATGGTCTGCAGCTCACCGCGCGCCAGCATCGGCTTCAGGATGGAGGCCGCGTCGATGGCGCCCTCGGCGGCACCCGCACCGACCAGCGTGTGCAGCTCGTCGATGAACAGGATGATGTCGCCGCGGGTGCGGATCTCCTTGAGCACCTTCTTCAGGCGCTCCTCGAAGTCACCGCGGTACCGGGAGCCGGCGACCAGCGCGCCGAGGTCCAGGGTGTAGAGGTGCTTGTCCTTGAGGGTCTCGGGCACCTCGCCCTTGACGATGGCCTGGGCGAGGCCCTCGACGACGGCGGTCTTGCCGACGCCGGGCTCACCGATCAGCACCGGGTTGTTCTTGGTACGGCGGGACAGCACCTGCATGACCCGCTCGATCTCCTTCTCGCGCCCGATGACCGGGTCGAGCTTGGACTCACGAGCGGCCTGGGTGAGGTTCCGGCCGAACTGGTCGAGGACCAGGGACGTCGAGGGGGTGCCCTCGGCAGGGCCGCCGGCGGTGGCGGTCTCCTTGCCCTGGTAGCCGGAGAGCAGCTGGATCACCTGCTGCCGCACCCGGTTGAGGTCTGCGCCCAGCTTGACCAGGACCTGGGCGGCGACGCCCTCGCCCTCACGGATCAGGCCGAGCAGGATGTGCTCCGTGCCGATGTAGTTGTGGCCCAGCTGAAGGGCCTCGCGGAGCGACAGCTCCAGGACCTTCTTGGCACGGGGAGTGAAGGGGATGTGACCGGACGGGGCCTGCTGGCCCTGGCCGATGATCTCCTCCACCTGCTGGCGGACCGCCTCAAGCGAAATGCCGAGGCTCTCCAGGGCCTTAGCGGCGACACCTTCGCCCTCGTGGATGAGACCCAGGAGGATGTGCTCGGTGCCGATGTAGTTGTGGTTGAGCATCCGGGCTTCTTCCTGAGCCAGGACGACAACCCGCCGCGCGCGGTCGGTGAACCTCTCGAACATCGTTAATCGCTCCTCAGAGCGGTCAGGCAGTGGGGGGAACTTCCCCTCCCTGTCCTTCCGCAGCTTAGTCCCGCAAGCGGGGACCGCTCATTCCAACTGCCGACACCGTCGATGGCCTCCTGACCCCGAACGCCGACATCTGTCCCAACCCGATGGTGCGAGACGATGTTCCCGCAGGCCAGGCAGTTACCCCAGTCGCCAGTACGCCGATGGCGAACGTGAGACCGCCCGTCCTGCGTGTCGCCCCCTCCCACTAGGCATGTCTTACCCGCTGGGACCGACGCTCCATGCCGGACCCCCCGGTTCCCTCCGCTATGGGCGAACAACCTTGCGGCTGCCCGGACCCCGCGCACCCCCTCGCCCCGTACACTGCGCGACCATACCGGCGCCCGGCGTAACCACGGGGCGGATGTGACGGTTGCACCTGGCATGGCCGGCTCTGTCCCCGCGACCTCATCGGTCCCCCTTCCCCGTCGTCCGTCCGATCCGGCGCCGCCCGGCCCGCGGGCGTGCGGTCCGGACCCGGAGACCCGGGACCGGCACTGGTACGAGAACGAACTCGGCTGGCCGACCGTGCCCGGACGGCCGCCGATGCTGGTCACGGGGGTCCGCTACGACGTCCTGGACGTGCCGGCCGGGGCGGGCGCCCCGGCGCTGCGGCACCTCGGGCCGGGTTCTCCGGTGGCCCTGTGGGGCGGCCGGATGCGGCTGCTGGTGACCGCGGGCAGCGCGGAGGAGCTGCCGGGGGTGCTGGAGTGGCTTGAGTGGCGCGGGCTGGTGCCCGAGCTGCGGGCGCTGGGCGAGGGCGGTCTCATGGAGGCGCCTGCGCGGCCCGGTGCGAGCCACTGCGCCGCGCTGCCGCCGGCGCGGGGTTCCGGCGCCGGGCGCGGCTCGGATTCCGCGCAGGGGGCCGCCGTGTGGCTGCGGCCCCCCGGGCCGGGGGGTGAGGTCGAGGCCTCGCTGCCGGCGTTGCCGGCCGTGGGGGGCCCGACAGGCGCCCCGGATCTCGTAAGACTGGTGGACACGCTGGCGACGCACTGCCATCGCGCCCGGCTGCGGCCCGCGAACGCCCGGCCGCCCGCCTGCGGGGGAAATCAGCCGTTGGCCTTCTCGTAGGCCTCGCGAATGGACGCGGGAACACGGCCGCGGTCGTTGACCTCGTAACCGTTCTCCTTGGCCCACGCGCGGATCGCCGCCGTGTCCTGGTTGCCGCCGGATGCGGGGCGCGTCTTTCCGCGTCCGCCGGCGGCACGGCCCCCGGTACGACGACCGCCCTTCACATAGGGCTCGAGAAGGCCACGCAGCTTGTCCGCATTGGTCGTCGTGAGATCGATCTCGTAGGTCTTGCCGTCCAGCGCGAACGTCACCGTCTCGTCCGCCTCGCCGCCGTCGAGGTCGTCGACAAGAAGGACCTGAACCTTCTGTGCCACCGTATTTCCTTTCATCGATAACGTGCGGGCCAGGGGTGTGTGCGGCGTCCGCCGTTTCGCCGCCCCTGTTATATGCAGTACTGCAGTACGTCGGAAAGCAAACCGCTTTTGCCGGAAAAACACAAACCCCTGGGAGAGACCCGGGGGCCCGCAGCACTCCGGAAACATACGCGTTTCGGACATAGGGCACCGCGGGCATTGACGATCACAGATGCAGAAGCATCCGGCTGTTGCCCAAGGTGTTCGGTTTCACTCGTTCGAGACCGAGGAACTCCGCGACGCCCTCGTCATAGGAGCGGAGCAGCTCCGCGTACACATCGGTGTCGACGGGGGTCTCACCGATCTCCACGAAGCCGTGCTTCTGGAAGAAGTCGACTTCGAAGGTCAGACAGAAAACGCGGCGAACGCCGAGCCAGCGCGCGGTATGCAGCAACTTCTCCAGCAAGTGGTGCCCCACCCCGGCGCCCTTCAGACCCGGCTTCACCGCGAGAGTGCGGACTTCGGCCAGGTCTTCCCACATGACGTGCAGCGCACCGCAGCCGACCACCTCGGCGTTGTCGTCCCGTTCCGCGACCCAGAACTCCTGGATGTCCTCGTAAAGGGTGACCATGGCTTTGTCGAGCAGGATGCGGTCTCGGACGTAGGCGTCGAGGAGGTGGCGCACGGCCGGCACATCGCTGGTCCGGGCCCGCCGGACGGTGATGGCTTTCGCGGGGACTTCGCAACGTTCTGCTGACATGTGCGGACGCTATCGCCCGGAGGCGCCCCCCGCCGCGTCGGGGTTCTGCTCTTCCGCCACGCCGGGGTTCTGCTCTTCGCGGGGTTCCGCGGCTTCCCGCGCCTGTGCCGCTTCCCGCGCTTGCGCGGTTTCCGGCCCCTGGACGATGCGCACGGCGTCGCTGAGTGCCTGGCGCTGTTCCTCGCTCATCATCCCGAAGAACGCGACGAGAGCGGCGGCCGCGTTGTCGCTCTGCGACCAGGCGTCGTTCATCAGCGCGGCGGCGTAGGCGGCCCGGGTGGAGACGGCCTCATATCGATAGGCACGCCCTTCCGCCTCGCGGCGCACCCAGCCCTTCTGGTGGAGATTGTCCAAAACGGTCATCACGGTGGTGTACGCGATGGACCGTTCCCGCTGGAGGTCTTCCAGGACTTCTCGAACGGTCACCGGGCGGTTCCACTTCCACACCCGCGTCATGACCGCGTCTTCGAGTTCTCCCAATGGGCGAGGCACAGCTCAGAACAATAGTGGGAGATTCCACCGAAGGCCTGCCGGACGGGCACCAAGGCCCCCGAAGCGGACAAAAAGGGCGTACGGCTCGGCGGCACCGGGGTGGGGTGCGCGGAACCGTACGCCCTGACGGGGCGGGCGGGCCGGGAAGGCTCAGGCTTCGGCGGCGGGGGCCTCGCGGCCGCCCTCCACGCGCGCGAGCGCGGCGTCGACGGCCGCGTCCTCCTTGGCCTTGGCGGCCCCGCCCTGGGTCTTCACGATCACCCTGACCACACCGATGAAGAACACGGCCATGACGACCGGGGGCACGAGCGCGGCGACGTAGTCCATGACACCAGAGTAGCCACGCGGGCCGGGACGAACGGGGCGGGGTGGGCGCGCCGTCGCTCAGCCGGCGGCCAGTTCCCGCGACCGTGCCCGGCCGGCGGGCGGCGCGGGCGGCTTGCGGCGCGGGAAGACCTCGCCCGGCGTCGGGACGGGACGTTTCGGGGACGGGTCCGCCGCGGGGCGCTCGGCGGGCCGCCCGGGAGGGGCCTGTCCGGGCTTCGGGGCGGGCTTGCGAGCGGGTTCCTCCCGCTCCTCGGCCGCACGGGCCGCCTCGCCCCCCGCGCCGCCCCTGAGGGCCAGCAGGCGTGTCCTGGAGGGCGGTACGGCGGGGGCGGGGACCTTGCGCGCGCCCTGCGCGAAGCGGGCCCTCACGTCCTGCTCGGCGAGCGCACGGCAGCGCTCCAGCAGAGCGGCGGCCTTCGGGTTCCCGCGCAGCGCCCGCAGGGCGGCCAGGTCGTCCGGCGTCGGCCGGTGTCCGATGCCCAGCACCTCCTCCAGCAGGGTGAGGTAGCCGGCCGCCGTGCCCGGCAGGGCGGCGCGGTACCGGTCGAGGTCGGCCACCAGGAAGGCGCGCAGCCGGGCCGCCTCGCGCACCGCCTCGTCCAGGGACGCGGCGAGGCGGAAGCAGTCCTTGACGTCCTCGGCGGACGCTCGGCCTGGGTGGAGGGCGAGGGCGAGGGCGCGGCGGAGCACACGCAGCTCCTCGGCGCCGAACGCCATGCCGCCGCGGGATCCGTAGGGCGTGGGCATGCGGAGACGCTACCGCTAATCGGACAAAAGTGATGGATCGGTGCATTGTGTCGCCGCGTGTCGCCGCCCGGTTTCCCTCGACCGGTGTCACCCGCGCGCGTGAACGGCGAGAACCGGCGCCCCACCGGGCGCCGGCCCCCTCACGGCCTCGACACGTTCCGCTCGTAGACCAGGCGCAGTCCGATCAGGGTCAGCCAGGGCTGGTGCTCGTCGATCACCGAGGACTCCCCCAGCACCACCGGCGCGAGGCCGCCGGTGGCGATCACCGTGACGTCGTCGGGGTCGTCGGCCAGTTCCCGGGCCATCCGGTTCACCACGCCGTCGACCTGCCCGGCGAAGCCGTACACGACGCCCGACTGCATGGCCTCGACGGTGGACTTGCCGATCACGTTGCGCGGCCGGGCCACCTCGATCTTCCGCAGCTGGGCGGCCCTGATCCCGAGGGCCTCCACCGAGATCTCGATGCCGGGCGCGATGACCCCGCCGAGGTACTCCCCGCGCGCGGAGACCGCGTCGAAGGTGGTCGCCGTGCCGAAGTCGACGACGATCGCCGGGCCGCCGTACAGCTCGTTCGCCGCGACCGCGTTGATGATCCGGTCGGCGCCGACCTCCTTGGGGTTGTCGAACTGGATCGGCACCCCGGTCTTCACCCCCGGTTCGACCAGCACCGCGGGCACGTCGCCGTAGTAGCGGCGGGTGACCTCGCGCAGTTCGTGCAGCACGGACGGGACGGTCGCGCAGATGGCGATGCCGTCGATGCCGTCGCCCAGGCCGTCGCCGAGCAGCGGGTGCATGCCCATCAGGCCGTGCAGCAGGACCGCGAGCTCGTCCGCGGTGCGACGCGCGTCCGTGGAGATGCGCCAGTGCTCGACGATGTCCTCGCCGTCGAACAGGCCGAGCACGGTGTGCGTGTTTCCGACGTCGATCGTGAGCAGCATGGGTGTTACTCCGCCTCGCGCAGGTCCAGGCCGACGTCCAGGATCGGCGAGGAGTGGGTGAGGGCGCCGACGGCCAGGAAGTCCACGCCGGTCTCGGCGTAGGCGCGCGCGGTGTCCAGGGTGAGCCGGCCCGAGGCCTCCAGCAGCGCCCGCCCGGCGACGATCCCGACGGCCTCCGCGCACTCGCCGGGCGTGAAGTTGTCCAGCAGGACCAGGTCGGCGCCCGCCTCGACGACCTCGCGCAGCTGGTGCAGGGTGTCGACCTCCACCTCGATCGGCACGTCCGGGAAAGCCTCCCGCACGGCCTTGAAGGCCGGCGCGACGCCGCCGGCGGCGACCACGTGGTTGTCCTTCACCAGGGCCGCGTCCGAGAGCGACATGCGGTGGTTGACGCCGCCGCCGCAGCGCACGGCGAACTTCTCCAGGGAGCGCAGCCCGGGCGTGGTCTTGCGGGTGTCGCGTACGCGGGCCTTGGTGCCCTCCAGGACGTCCGCCCACGCGCGCGTGGCGGTCGCGATGCCGGACAGCCGGCACAGCAGGTTCAGGGCGCTGCGCTCGGCGGTGAGCAGGTCCCGGGTGCGCGTGGTGACCGACAGCAGCTTCTGCCCGGCCTCGACCCGGTCGCCGTCCTCGACGTGCCGCTCGACCTCGAACTCGTCGGTGCAGACCACCGAGAGCACGGCCTCGGCGACCCGCAGGCCCGCCACCACGCCGGCCTCGCGCGCGGTGAAGTCGCCGGTGGCGACCGCGTCCTCGGGGATGGTCGAGACGGTCGTCACGTCCACCCCGCCGTCCAGGTCCTCCTGGATGGCGACGTTGGCGATGTCCTCCACCTCGACGGGGTCGAGGCCGGCGGCGGCCAGCAGTTCGGCGAGCGCGGGGTCGAGCCCGCACTCCAGGTACTCCTCGTCGCCCTCGGCGCCGCAGGCGCAGCCGTCGCCGCAGCCGCCGGTCGGGGCGAGGGGAAGGTCGTCGGTGCTCACTTCTGTCACTGCTCCTGGGAAGGCTGGTGGGGCCGGGTAGGGGGGAAGTCTGCGGTGTCGGTGGTGCCGACGGCCAGCGCCCGGTCCGGGCCGAGCCGTACGACGATGTGGCGCCGCCACTGGGCGTCGTCGCGCTCGGCGCGGTCCTCGCGCCAGTGGCAGCCGCGGGTCTCCTCGCGCCGCAGGGCGGCGGCGACCAGGACCCGGGCCACGCACAGGAGGTTGGTGGCCTCCCAGGTGTCGACGCCCGGCTCGGCGGTCTTGCCGTTGTCCCGCAGGGCGTCGCAGGCCTCGCCGTGCAGCCGCTGGAGCTGGTCGGCGGCCTGCTGGAGCGAGTTCGCCGAGCGCAGCACGCCCGCGCCCCGGGTCATGATCCGCTGGATGGCGAACCGGGACTCGGGCGCCAGCAGCGGGTGCTCGGGCGTCTCGGGGCGCGCGAGCGGCTCGGGCACGCGCGCGCGGAGGCCGCCCGCCTGCCGCGCGCCGGCGATGTCGGCGGCGATGCGCTCGGCGTACACGAGGCCTTCGAGCAGGGAGTTGGAGGCGAGCCGGTTGGCGCCGTGCACGCCGGTGCAGGCGACCTCGCCGCACGCGTACAGGCCTGGCACGGTCGTGCGCCCCCGCTCGTCGGTGCGGACGCCGCCGGAGGCGTAGTGGGCGGCCGGGGCGACCGGGACGGGCTCCGTCACCGGGTCGATGCCGTGGGCGCGGCAGGCGGCCAGGATGGTCGGGAAGCGGTGCTCCCACATCTCGGCGCCGAAGTGCCGGGCGTCGAGGAACATGTGCTCGGCGTCCTGCTCCCGCATGCGGCGCATGATGCCCTTGGCGACGATGTCCCGGGGCGCCAGCTCGGCCAGCTCGTGCTGCCCGACCATGAAGCGCACGCCGTCCGCGTCGACCAGGTGGGCGCCCTCGCCGCGCACCGCCTCGGACACCAGCGGCTGCTGGCCCTCTGCGTCCGCCCCGAGGAACAGCACGGTCGGGTGGAACTGCACGAACTCCAGGTCGCTGACCTCGGCGCCCGCGCGCAGCGCCAGGGCCACGCCGTCGCCGGTCGACACGGAGGGGTTGGTCGTCGCGGAGAACACCTGGCCCATGCCGCCGGTCGCCAGGACCACCGCGGGGGCGTGCACGGCGCCCACGCCGTCGTGCTGGCCCTCGCCCATCACGTGCAGGGTGACGCCGGCCGTGCGGCCCTCGTCGTCGGTCAGCAGGTCGAGCGCGAGCGCGTTCTCGACGGTGCGCAGCCCACGCGCGCGCACCGCCTCCACCAGGGCGCGGGAGATCTCCGCGCCGGTGGCGTCCCCGCCCGCGTGCGCGATACGGCGCCGGTGGTGGCCGCCCTCGCGGGTGAGCTGGATGCCGCCCTCGTCGTCGGTGTCGAAGTGGGCGCCGGTGGAGATCAGCCGCCGTACCGCGTCGGGGCCCTCGGTGACGAGGATGCGCACCGCCTCCTCGTCGCAGAGGCCGGCGCCTGCCACCAGGGTGTCGTCGAGGTGCTGCTCGGGGGTGTCGCCCTCGCCGAGGGCAGCCGCGATGCCGCCCTGCGCCCAGCGCGTGGAGCCGTCGTCGAGGCGGGCCTTGGTGACGACGACCGTGGTCAGGCCCGCGGCCTCGCAGCGCAGCGCAGCGGTCAGGCCCGCCACCCCGGAGCCGACGACGACCACGTCCGCGCGGATGCTCCACCCGGGTGCGGGCGCGTACAGGCGGGGGCGAGCGCGAAGCGCTCCCGCTCGAGGGTGGTGGTGGGCGACGGACGGGCGTATGCCTGTGCTGGTCACGAGGCGGCTCCGAGGGATCCGAAGGTCAGGGGGAGGTTGTCGATCAGCCGGGTGGCGCCGACGCGGGCGGCCACGGCGAGGACGGCCTCGCCGGTGAAGCCGTCGCCGACCTCGGTGAAGTCGGAAGGGTCGACCAGGGCGAGGTAGTCCAGCTTCAGCGGCGGGTCGAACCGGGCGGCCTCGTCGAGGACCTGGTGGACGGCGGCGCGGACGGCCGCCGGGCCGCCGGGCGCGGCGGTGGCGACGGCGTGCGCGTCGGCCGCGGCGCGGGACTCGCCTATGGCGCTCAGCGCCTCCGCGCGGGCGTGCGTGGAGGGCACTTCGCGGGCCCGCGCGCGCAGCGCCTCCTGGGCGGCGTGCCGGTCCCGGCCGGCGAACAGGGCGCGGGACAGCGCGAGGGCGGTGCGGCGCTCACCGGGCGAGAGGTAGCGGTTGCGGCTGGACAGGGCGAGCCCGTCCTGCTCGCGCACGGTCGGCACGCCGACGATCTCCACGCCGAAGTTCAGGTCGCGCACCATGCGCCGGATCAGGGCGAGCTGCTGGGCGTCCTTCTGGCCGTACAGGGCGACGTCGGGGCGGGTGAGGTGCAGCAGCTTGGCGACGACGGTGAGCATCCCGTCGAAGTGGCCGGGCCGCGAGGCCCCCTCCAGGCGCTCGCCCATGGGGCCGGCGGTGATGCGCACCTGCGGCTCGCCGCCCGGGTACACCTCGTCGACGGCGGGCGCGAAGACGGCGTCGGCGCCCGCCTGTTCGGCGACCTTCAGGTCGGCGTCCAGGGTGCGCGGGTAGCGGTCGAGGTCCTCGCCGGGGCCGAACTGCAGCGGGTTGACGAAGACGGTGACGACGACCTCGCCGTCCGGTCCGGCGATCCGGCGCGCGGTGCGGATCAGCGTGGCGTGACCCTCGTGCAGCGCGCCCATGGTCATCACGACGGCACGGCGGCCGCGGCGCACGCGCGCGTGCAGCTCTTCGGCGGTGCTCAGCAGGGCGGTGGTCATCAGGCGTTCCCCTCGGTGCCGTTGGTGCCGGTCGTGCCGTCGGGGCCGTCGGGGCCGTCGGCCAGCACGCCCAGGAGGTCCTCGGCGAGCTCCGGTTTCAGCAGGCCGTGGGCGAGGGCCCGGTCGGCGGTGGCGCGGGCCATCGCCAGGTAGCCGGCGACGGTCTGCGGGGAGTGCTCGCGCAGTTCGGCGACGTGCGCGGCGACCGTTCCGGCGTCCCCGCGCGCGACGGGTCCGGTGAGCGCGGCGTCGCCGGAGCGCAGCGCGTTGTCCAGGGCGGCGCCGAGCAGCGGGCCGAGCATCCGGTCGGGGGCACCGACGCCGGCCGTGCGCAGCAGCTCCATGGACTGCGCCACCAGGGTCACCAGGTGGTTGGCGCCCAGGGCGAGGGCCGCGTGGTACAGCGGGCGGTTCTCCTCGCTGATCCACTCGGGCTCGCCGCCCATCTCGATGACCAGCGCCTCGGCGGCCAGCCGCAGCTCCCCGGGCGCGGTGACGCCGAAGGAGCAGCCCGCGAGGCGCTGGACGTCGACCGGGGTGCCGGTGAACGTCATCGCCGGGTGCAGCGCCAGCGGCAGCGCGCCCGCGCGCAGGGCGGGGTCGAGGACTTTCGCGCCGTACCGGCCGGAGGTGTGCACGAGCAGTTGCCCGGGCCGTACGGCGCCGGTCTCGGCGAGGCCGTCGACAAGGCCGGGCAGCGCGTCGTCGGGGACGGTGAGCAGCACCAGGTCGGCGCGCTGGAGGACCTCGGCGGGCGGCACCAGCGGCACGTCAGGGAGCATGGTCGCGGCGCGTCTGCGGGAGGCGTCGGAGACTCCGGACACGGCCACCGGGCGGTGCCCGGCGAGCTGCAGGGACGCGGCCAGGGCGGGGCCCACGCGTCCGGCGCCGACGACGCCCACGGTGAGCCGCGCGGGGCGGTCCTTGAGGTCTGGCTGGTGGACTGTACTCACGCGACGGTGGCCTTCCCGTTCCAGTCCGCTCTGGGTACCGGACGATTTCTCGTCATGTTAACGCTATCCGGTGCGGCGGCGGCCGGCCGTCCACAGGCTGTGGGTTTCCCCACGGGCCCGGCGCGGGGAAACCCGGCTGCCGTGCCGGGGCCGCGCAGGGCATGATCCCCCGCATGAGCGATACGGCTGAGCAGGACGAGGAACGGTCGGCGGCACAGCGGCTGCGCGAGCGACGCCGGACCGCCGTGCGGCAGGCGCGGCGGGTGCTGTCACGCGCGGGCGTGCGGGGCACGATCCGCGAGCGGCTGGCGCTGCTGCAGGAGGCCGCCCCGCACGTGTACGACCTGGACGGGCCGGCGGACGTCTACGGCGACGGGATCGTGGCCGCCCTCGAGGAACGGGTCGCCGCGCTGCTCGGCACGGAGGCCGCCGCGTTCTTCCCGACCGGCACGATGGCCCAGCAGGTCGCCCTGCGCTGCTGGGCGGCGCGCACCGGCGACACCACCGTGGCCCTGCACGGCCTGGCCCATCCCGAGGTGCACGAACGGCACGCGTTCAGTCAGGTCGCCGGTCTGCGCCCGGTCCGGGTGACCAGCGAGCCCCGGCTGCCCACGGCCGAGGAGATACGCGACTTCCCCGAGCCCTTCGGGGCGCTGATGCTGGAGCTGCCCCTCAGGGACGCCGGTTTCCTGCTGCCCTCCTGGGAGGAGCTGACCGAGGTCGTGGCGGCGGCCCGGGAACGCGACGCGGTGGTGCACTTCGACGGGGCGCGCCTGTGGGAGTCGACCGTCCACTTCGGCCGCTCCCTGGACGAGATCGCCGGCCTGGCGGACAGCGTCTACGTGTCGTTCTACAAGTCCCTCGACGGCTTCGGCGGCGCGGCGCTGGCCGGCCCGGGGACCCTGGTCGAGCAGGCGCGGACCTGGCGCCACCGCTACGGCGGCACGGTCTTCCAGCAGTTCCCGACCGCACTCTCGGCGCTCGTCGGGCTGGACCGGGAGCTGCCCCGGCTGCCTGAGTACGTGCGCCACGCGCGCGTGGTCGCGCAGGGGCTGCGCGAGGGGTTCGCCGAGGCGGGCCTGCCGTGGGCGCGGGTGAACCCCGAGGTGCCGCACACCCATGAGTTCCAGGTCTGGCTGCCTTACCGGCCCGAGGTGGTGGCCGAGGCGGCGGTGCGGCAGGGCGAGGAGACCTCGGTGCTGCTCTTCGCGAACGTCTGGCAGGAGGCCGGGCCCGGCGTCGCCTGCACCGAGGTCACCGTCGGCTCGGCGGGCCTGGAGTGGACGGCGGACGACGTGCGGGCGGCGGTCGCGGACTTCGCGACCCGGCTGCCGGCGGCGCCGTAGCCGGGAGCGCCGTAGCCGGGTGGGCGCGGCCGGCGGCTCACCGGGTGGGCGCGGCCGGCGGCTCAGTCGAACCGGATGTGGCGCAGGCCCACCCGGGCCTGCCGCAGCCGGGTGCGTACCGGCCCGCCCTGGTGGGGGCGGAGCGTGAGGCCGGCCAGGACGGCGATGCGGTCCGCTGTCCTCGGCACGGTGGCGTGGTCCGTCCACAGGTGTTCGGCGAACTCCGGCTCGCGCAGCCGCCGCAGGCAGTGGTCGAGCCGGCCCACCGCCCAGGTCTCCCGGCCCGGTCCGGCCCCCTTCCGGCCGGGGAGCCGCAGCAGGTGCCCGAGGCCGCGCTCGCGCAGCCTCCTGAGCACCGTCTCGCGTTCGGCGAGCAGCGTGAAGTGCCGGACGTCGTGACCGAGTTCGCGCAGGCGGCCGACCGTCTCGGCGAAGTGGCCGGGGTCGGTCACCGTCATCGGGGCGATGACCACGCCCTCGTGCCCGGTGAGGGCCAGGTCGAGGACCTCCACGACGCCCTGCCGCCAGGACGCCAGGTCCTGGAAGTCACCGCGCAGTCCGGGCGGAAGCATGTGGTGGAGGCCGAAGCCCACGTGCTCGGGGTCGCAGACGACGCTGCCGGGCAGGCGGCGCTGGATCTCGTACGCGGTCTGCGTCTTGCCGCCCCCGAAGGGGCCGTTGATCCACAGGAGCATGACCGCGACCCTACCGACGCGGGCCGCCCGCCGGGCCCGGTCAGCCGTGGCCGCCGGCCCGCACCAGCCCGGTCTCGTAGGCCAGCACCACCACCTGCACCCGGTCGCGCAGGCCGAGCTTGGTCAGGATGCGGCCCACATGGGTCTTCACGGTCGCCTCGGACAGCACCAGCCGGGCCGCGATCTCCCCGTTGGACAGTCCCTGGGCGACCAGCACCATGACCTCGCGCTCGCGCTCCGTGAGCCGCTCCAGCTCCTTGTGGCGGGGCTCCTTGGCGCCGGACGGCAGCATCGGCGCGAACCGGTCCAGCAGGCGCCGGGTGGTGGAGGGCGCCACCACCGCGTCGCCGCTGTGCACGGCGCGTATCGCCGTCAGCAGCTCGCCGGGCGGCACGTCCTTGAGCATGAAGCCGGAGGCGCCCGCCTTCAGCCCGGAGAAGGCGTACTCGTCCAGGTCGAACGTGGTCAGGATGAGCACCTTCGGCGGGTCGGGCTCGGCGCAGATCCGCCGGGTGGCCTCCACACCGTCCAGCTTCGGCATGCGGACGTCCATCAGGACGACGTCGACGTCGGTCGAGCGGACCGTCAGGAGAGCCTCGACGCCGTCGCCCGCCTCGGCGACGACCTCCATGTCCGGCTGGGCGGCGAGCACCATCCGGAACCCGGTGCGCAGCAGCACCTGGTCGTCGACGAGCATCACGCGGATCGTCATCGGGGTCCTCTTCCGTTTTCCGTTCGAATCAGGGTCGGGGGGTTCGTGCGGGGGTCGCGCCGAGGGGCGTGACAGGTGTCAACAGGGGGCGTGCGGCAGCGTCAGTGCGCTGGTTTGAGCGGCAGCAGTGCGCTGATGCGGAAGCCTCCACCAGGGCGCGGGCCGGCGTCCAGGGTGCCGCCGACCATGCCGACCCGCTCCCGCATGCCGATCAGGCCGTGCCCCTGCCCGTCGGCGCCGCCCTCCTCGTACAGCTCGTGCGGAGCGCCCTTGCCGTCGTCCTCCACCAGCAGCCCGAGCCCGTCGTCGAAGTAGACCAGGCGCACGCTCGCGCCCGCGTTGGGCCCGCCGTGCTTGCGGGTGTTCGTGAGCGCCTCCTGCACGATCCGGTACGCGGTCAGCTCCACCCCGCTGGGCAGCGGGCGCGGGGTGCCCTCGACCTTGAAGTCGACGGGCAGGCCCGAGGTGCGGCACTGCTCGACGAGGTCGTCGATCTGGTCGACGTCCGGCTGCGGGACGTACTCCCCCGTCTCCTGGTGCTCGCCGGTGCGCAGCACGCCCAGCAGGCGGCGCATCTCGGCGAGGGCCTGCCGGCCGGTGGAGGAGATGGTCTCCAGGGCCTTCTTCGCCTGGTCGGGGGCGGCGTCGAGGACGTAGGCGGCGCCGTCGGCCTGCACGACCATCACCGAGACGTTGTGCGCGACGACGTCGTGCAGCTCGCGCGCGATCCGGGCGCGCTCGGCGGCGACCGCCACCTTGGACTGCGCCTCGCGCTCCCGCTCCAGCCGGGCGGCGCGCTCCTCGAGCTGGGCGAAGTAGGCCCGGCGGGTGCGCATGGAGTCGCCGAGCACCCAGGCCAGGGCGAACGGCACGGTCTGGAACGCGGCTATCGCGAGCTGGCCCAGCACGCCGGTGTGCGCCGCCGGCCAGCGGATCTGGGCCAGGGCGGCCGCGAACAGGGTGACGGTGAGGGCCAGCCGGGAGGCCCAGCGCGCCCCCATCGTCGCGACCGTGTAGGTGATCACCAGCATGGCGAAGTCGGCGACGGTCGACTCGATGTCCAGGACGAGCTGGGCCAGCCCGGTCGTGAGGGCCAGCAGCAGCATCGGCTCGGGGAAACGGCGGCGCAGCGCCACGACGACGCACAGCACGGCGGACACCGCCAGCCCCCCGGCGAGCGGCATGTGGTGTCCGGGCGCCTTGCTGAGACTCACCACGCTCACGCCGGAGAGCCCGAACAGGACGACGGCCCAGAAGCCGTCGACCCATGTCGGGTGCCTGCGGAGAAAGTCATAGAGGCGCTGCACGTAACCCAGAGTAGGGAAATGAAGTGAGTGCAGGGGTCAACCGGAGGGCCGATCCCCACGGGGCACACGTACTCCGCAAGGTGGAGGAAGTGATCAGCTGTGCGCCTAGTCTGTTCCGGTGACGGACGAGGCGCCCGCCCGGAGCGGGCACGAGGGACGCGGGTGGCGGCAGGCGGCCCAGGAGGCGCTGTACGGGCCGGACGGCTTCTACCGGCGGCCCGAGGGCCCGGCCGGGCACTTCCGTACGTCGGTCCACGCCTCCCCGCTGTTCGCGGACGCCGTGGCACGGCTGCTGTGCCGCGTCGACGAGGCGCTCGGCCGGCCGGCGGCCCTGGACTTCGTCGACATGGGGGCCGGGCGGGGCGAGCTGGTCGGCGCGGTGCTCGCGGCCCTGCCGGCCGGCGTGGCCGCCCGCGCGCGCGGGTACGCCGTCGAGCTCGCCGCGCGTCCGGCGGCGCTGGACGAGCGGATCACCTGGCTGAGCGAGCCGCCGGACACGGTCACCGGGCTGCTGTTCGCCAACGAGTGGCTGGACAACGTACCGGTGGACGTCGCCGAGGTGGACGCGGCCGGGGTGCCCCGGCTGGTGCAGGTCGCGGCGGACGGCGCCGAGCGGCTCGGGGAGCCGGTTTCGGGGCCGGACGCGGACTGGCTGGCCCGGTGGTGGCCGCTGCCCGCCGAGCCGGGGCTGCGCGCGGAGCTCGGACGGCCCCGTGACCTGGCCTGGGCGGCAGCGGTCCGGCGGGTGCGGCGGGGGCTCGCGGTCGCCGTGGACTACGCGCACACCGCCGGCGCGCGTCCGCCGTTCGGCACGCTCACCGGGTTCCGGGAGGGGCGCGAGACGGCGCCCGTTCCGGACGGCTCCTGCGACATCACGGCGCATGTCGCGCTCGACGCGTGCGCCGCCGCTTCCCCGCCCGCGCGTCTGCTCACGCAGCGCGACGCCCTGCACGCCCTCGGCGTCACCGACGCACGCCCCCCGCTCGCACTCGCCTCCACCGACCCGGCGGCCTATGTGCGCGCCCTCGCGAGCGCCGGCGAGGCCGCGGAACTCACCGCCCCCGCCGGACTGGGCGGGTTCGGGTGGCTGCTCCGGCCGGTCGGCGTCCCCGATCCGCTCGCCTGAACCCGGCGGCCCGCCGGGCCCTGCCTGACCCCACCTGCCTCCGCTCGACCCTGCTCGGCCCTACTCGGCCCTGCTCGGCCCTGCTCGGCCCTACTTGTCGATGTCTCCCACCACGAAGAACATCGACCCCAGGATCGCCACCATGTCGGCCACCAGCGTCCCCGGCAGCAGTTCGGTCAGCACCTGGATGTTGTTGTACGACGCCGAGCGCAGCTTCAGCCGGTACGGGGTCTTCTCCCCCTTGCTGACCAGGTAGTAGCCGTTGATCCCGAGCGGGTTCTCGGTCCACGCGTACGTGTGCCCCTCGGGCGCCTTCAGCACCTTCGGCAGCCGCTGGTTGACCGGCCCCGGCGGCAGCTCGGCCAGCCGGTCCAGGCAGGCGTCGGCGAGGTCCAGCGCGTTGTGGGTCTGCTCCAGCAGGCACTCGAAGCGGGCCAGGCAGTCGCCCTCGTCCCGGGTGACGACCTTCAGGACGTCCTGGAGCTCGCCGTACGCCAGGTAGGGCTCGTCGCGGCGCAGGTCGAAGTCGACGCCGGAGCCGCGCGCGATGGGCCCGCTCACGCCGTAGGCGTGCACGGCCTCAGGCGCGAGCGCCCCCACGCCACGGGTGCGCCCGCGGAAGATCTCGTTGCCGAGCACCAGGTCGTCGAAGACGCCCATGCGCGAGCGGACGGCGGCGACGGCGGCACGCGCGCGTGCCGCCCACCCGGCCGGCAGGTCCTCCTTGAGGCCGCCGACGCGGTTGAACATGTAGTGCATGCGGCCGCCGGAGACCTCCTCCATCACGTTCTGGAGCACCTCGCGCTCCCGGAACGCGTAGAACACCGGCGTGATCCCGCCCAGCTCCAGCGGGTACGACCCGAGGAACATCAGGTGGTTGAGCACCCGGTTCAGCTCGGCGAGCAGCGTGCGCGTCCACACCGCGCGCTCGGGGACCTCCATGCCGAGCATCCGCTCCACCGCGAGGACCACGCCCAGCTCGTTGGAGAACGCCGACAGCCAGTCGTGGCGGTTGGCGAGCATGATGATCTGCCGGTAGTCGCGCGCCTCGAACAGCTTCTCCGCGCCCCGGTGCATGTAGCCGATCACCGGCTCCGCGTGCTGGATGCGCTCGCCGTCCAGCACCAGCTTGAGCCGCAGCACGCCGTGCGTGGACGGATGCTGGGGGCCGATGTTGAGCACCATGTCGGTGCTCTCGGCGGCGCCGCCGACGCCGACCGTGGTCTCCGTCGCAGTCATGCACCCAGTCTCCCCTACGTACGCTGGCCCCATGGAGACGGGGAGCCCGGCGCTGACCGGGGTGGCGGGGGACGAACCGGTGTGGCGGGGCCTGCCGCCCGGGCTGCTGCGCATGCGCCGGCTGCTGCTGGTGGTGTGGACGGGCGCGCTCGTCCTGGCGGCGGGGCTGCTGCCCGGCCTGCTCGCGGGGCCCGCCTGGGCCGCCTTCGCGCTGCTGCCCCTGGCCCCGGCCGCCTGGGCCTGGCTGCTGCTGGGCCGCAACTGGCACTCCTGGCGGTACGCCGAGCGCGCCGACGACCTGCTGATCCGCCGCGGGGTCCTGTGGCGCGAGGAGACCGTGGTGCCGTACGGGCGGATGCAGCTCGTGGAGGTCACCTCCGGCCCCCTGGAGCGCCACTTCGGGCTGGCCAGCGTCCAGCTCCACACCGCGGCCGCGGCGACCGACGCCGTCATCCCGGGCCTGGACCCGGGCGAGGCGGAGCGGCTGCGCGACCGGCTCACCGAGCTGGGCGAGGCCCGGTCGGCGGGCCTGTGACGGCCCCGGCTCCCGGCGGCGGGCCGGACGCCCCGCCGGTCGCCGAGCGGCGGCTGCACCCCGTCACACCGTTCCGGCGGGCCTGGGCGCCGGTCGCCGTGCTCGCCGGCTGGGCCGTGCACGACCCGAACGCGGCGCAGGAGCAGCTGGCGAGGCTGACCGGCACCATGCTCCTCGTCGGGCTCAGCGTGCTGGTCCCGGCGGCCGGTCTGTACGGCTTCCTGTCCTGGTGGTTCACGCACTTCGCGGTCACCGGCGGCGAACTGCGCATCCGCACCGGCCTGCTGTTCCGGCGCACCGCGCACATCCGGCTGGAGCGCATCCAGGCGGTCGACGTCACCCGTCCGCTCCTCGCGCGCGTGGCGGGGGTGGCCAAGCTCCGCATCGACGTCGTCGGCGCCGCCAAGAAGGACGAACTCGCCTTCCTGGGCGAGCGGGAGGCGCGCGCCCTGCGCGCGGAACTGCTCGCGCGCGCGGCGGGCTTCGCCCCCGGGACGGCACGGGAGGTCGGCGAGGCACCGGCGCGGGAACTGATGCACGTGCCTCCGCGCGCGCTCGCCCTCTCCCTGCTGCTGACGGGCGCCACCTGGGGCTCGCTGGCCGCCGCCCTGGTCGTACCGCCCCTGCTGTTGCTCGCCACGCACAGCGTGTGGACGGTCCTCGCCACCGCCCTGCCGCTGCTGGGCGCCGCGGGCGCCAGCAGCACGGGCCGGTTCGTCGCCGAGTACGACTGGTCGGTGGGCGAGTCGCCGGACGGGCTGCGCATCGACCGCGGGCTGCTCGACCGCGCGCACGAGACGGTCCCGCCGGGCCGGGTCCAGGCGGTGCGGGTCGTCGAACCGCTGCTGTGGCGGCGGCCGGGCTGGGTTCGGGTCGAACTGGACGTGGCCGGATCCGACAACTCGGTGCTCGTGCCGGTCGCCCCGCGCGCGGCCGCCGAGTCGGTCATAGCGCGCGTGCTGCCCGGTGCGACCGTACCGGCGTCACCGGTCCGGCCGCCGCGCCGGGCCCGCTGGTGCGTGCCGGTGTGGTGGCGCGGGCACGGCCTCGCGGTCACGGACGCGGTGTTCGCCGCCCGGCACGGCCTGCTGCGCCGCCGGCTGTCCCTGGTCCCGCACGCCAAGGTGCAGAGCGTACGGCTCACCCAGGGACCCTGGGGACGGCTGTGGCGCCTCGCCGACGTGCACGTGGACACCGGGGCCGGACGGACCGTCACGGCCCGGCTGCGCGACGCGGACGAGGCCGCCCGGCTGCTGGCCGCGCAGGCCGAGCGCTCGCGCACCGGCCGCCGGGACGCCCGCCCGGACCGCTGGATGGCCTGAGTCGGGCGGCCGCCGCGCACGGCGGAGCCCGGCGCCCCTCGCGGGGTGCCGGGCTCCGTTCCGTGGGTCGCCGTGACGGCTCAGGAGGCCGCGCTGCGCAGCCCCTGGATGTCGATCTGTTCCGTCTCGTCGTGCGCGGTCAGGTCGATGACCTGGCCGACGCCGCGAGCCTCGTCGCCGGCGGGCTTGAACTCGGCCTCGGCCTCGGCCTTGTGCAGCGCCAGGGCCTCCTGCCCGACGACGTCCGCCAAGTCCTCGTTCTGCACCGAGTCCAGCGCACCGGGCGGGGTGTCCTTGTGGGTGCCGAAGAAGTCGAACCCGCCCTCGACCGCGGGGCGCCGGGCGGGCGCGGCCGGTACGACGGCCACCGCGGTCGGCACCGTGAAGTGCCCAGCGGGCTGCTGCCCGGCGGACTTGGCGGGCTCGGACGGCGCCGTCAGGGCGGCGGCCGGGCGCGCGTGCTCGCCGGCCGCCGCGGACTTCCCCTGCCCCTCGTCCTCCTGGACGGCGCCTTCGCCGCGGGGAGCGCCGGCCGCTTCGGTCAGGCCCCGGGCGCCCTCTCCTTTGGCGGCCGCGCCGGGCGGCACGGGACCGGCGGACCGGGACCCGGCCGACGGCTCGGCGGGCGACCCGGCGACGGGCTCGGCGGCCCCGGCGCCGGCGGCAGGCCTGCCGGGGGCCGCGGCTGCGGGCTTCGCGGGGGTCTCGGTGTCCGCCACCGCGGGAGCAGCGGCCTCGGGCTTCGCCGGGATTCCGGTCCCCGCCTCCGGCTGGGCGGGGGCGCCGGCCTCGAACCGGGCCAGTGCCGTCGCGGCCCGCAGGTAGAGCCGGGAGCCCTCGGGCGAGAAGACCGCGCGGGGCTCCGGCTCCTCCTCCTCGGCCGTGTCCGCCGTCGCCGCCGTCCCCGGAGCCTGGAGAGTCCCGGACGGCTCGGGCTCCGCGCTGCGCGCGGGCGGCAGCGCGGGCGCGCCGGACGGCTCGGCCGCCTCGATCTCCAGCAGCCGGCGTCCCTCCAGGGCGCTCGCCCGCTCGGTCTCGGCGGTCGCGTAGCGGCGCAGCAGGGCCGCGTGCTCGTTGCGCAGCCCGGCCAGCTCGGCGCGCTTGGCGCGCAGGCGCCGTTCGAGCTTGGTGCGCAGCTCCCGCGACTCCTCCAGGTCGGTCTCCAGTTCGGCGAGCCGCTCCTCGAAGCGCCACTCGTCGCCGGCACGCGCGCGCGTGAGGTCGGCGACCTGCTTGCCGGCCTGGGTGTCCCAGCGGCGCATCACGAAGGCACCGGCGACGGCGGTCGCCGCGGCGACCGCGGCCAGCACCCGCAACACGGTGGCCTCGGAGAACACCCAAGGACCCAGCGCGCAGACGACGGAGACGCCGGCGATGGCCGACGGTGGCAACAGCCGGTGCAGAGGCGGTGAATGGCGGTGGCGTCCACGTGGCATGGCCAGAAACTTACCGCGCGTAGGCGAATCATGGGTCCCCGCCCCGTAAAAACCCAGCCACACCGAAAGCTTCGGTGGTCCCGTGGGCACCGGACTCAGCGGTCGCTCAGCCGTCCGCTGAGCCACTGCAGCGCCGCCGGGATCTCGCGGCGCCAGGTGTTGAAGTTGTGCCCGCCGCTGTCCAGGATGATCGAGGAGATCCGGGTCCGGTTCGTGGCCTTCACGCGCGCGATGAACCTCAGCGTGTCCCGGTAGTCGTGCTCGCCGACCCGGCTGCTGGTGACGAGCAGTGAGGTGTCGGGCGCCGGGGCGTGCTTGAGGAGCCACCACAGATCGGAGCGGTCGCGCAGGTTCCGGTCGCCGTGGAAGAGGTCGCCGGTCGTGGGGTCGGTCGGCGCCCTGTAGTACGGCGACAGACCCACGCCGGCCGCGTACACGTCCGGGTGGCGCATGGCCAGCTTCAGCGCGCAGTAGCCGCCGGTGGAGTCGCCGATGACACCCCAGCTGCCGGGCCGTCTGCCCACCCGGTAGTGGGCGAGCACGGCCTCGGGGAGGTCCTTGGCGAAGAACGTCTCGGTCTGCGGGCCGCCCGGCACGTCCACGCACTCGGTGTCGCGCGGCGGCGCCACGGTCGGCCGCAGCATCACCAGGATCATCGGCTGCCCCCGCCCGTCCTTGGCCAGCTCCTGCGCCGTGCGCGGGTAGTTCAGCTTGTCGACCAGCGCCTGCGCCGTACCGGGGTAGCCGGTCAGCACGACCGCCGCCGGGAACGTACGCGTGCGGTAGCGCGGCTGGAAGTACTCGGGGGGCAGGTACACGTACGCCGGTGAGGCGATGCGGGATGCGCGGCCCGTGATGTCGACCCGCTGTATCCGCCCGGCCGCCCCGGGCCCGGAGGCCCCCGTCACGCCCGGCACCGGGGAGGTGGAGAGCACCTGCAGCGGACCGCCCGAGCCGCCGCCCGAGGTGTGGTCGACGACGACCCCCTGCTCGGTCTGCCGGCCGAACAGGTCCGCCCAGTCCGCGTAGAAGCCGAAGACCTGGTTGGCGCCGATCCCCAGGGAGGCGAGGAGGGCGAGCTGGGTGGCCAGCAGCAGACCGACGCGTCCGCTGACGGACCGCCAGCTCCGTCTGGCCAGCCGGGGCCACAGCCACACCGTGGCGACGAACAGCACCACGGCGAGCATGACCGCCAGCGCCAGCACCTTGTTGCTCGTGAGACCCATGGGCTGTTACCGCCTGCGCTTTCCGCCCGCGCACCCCCGCATGTTTCGTCGCGAGGACTTGCCCGGGGCTTTCCTTGGCCTTTGACCCGGCTTTTCCGAGGGGAGTGAACCTCTCTCCCCGAGACACCGTCCTAGAGGGCGCAATGTCGCCGGATGCCCCGATCGGCACCGGGTTCAAGGTCTCTCGCAGAACTACGGGATGCGATGTCTGTCAGGATAGATGGGGAAATGTCGGGCCAGGTTCCGAGCCGATCGAGCCGGGCGCGGCGCATCCTGCGCGGCCCGCGCCCCGATGCCGTCCCCACCCTGGTCGCCAGGGCGTGCGCCGTCGTGGGCGTCCTGGACATCGCCGCGGGCGTCTTCCCGCGCTTCCGCCACAGCCGCATGCACGCCCTGGCCGAAGTCCTGCCCGGCTCCTTCGGACCCTTCGCCGCGGCCCTGTCGCTGAGCGCCGGCGTGCTGCTGCTGCTGCTCGCGCACGGGCTCAGGCGGCGCAAGCGCCGGGCCTGGCGCGCCGCGGTCGCGCTCCTCCCGGCGGGCGCGGTGGCCCAGTTCGTCTACCGGCACTCCCTCCTCGGCATGCTCATAGCGGTTGCGCTGCTGGTGCCGCTGCTGCGCCACCGCGACGAGTTCGCCGCCCTCCCCGACCCCCGCAGCCGCTGGCGCGCGCTGGCCAACTTCGTGCTGATGAGCGCCGGTTCGCTCGCCCTCGGCCTGGTCATCGTCAGCGTCCACCCGGACCGCACGATCGGCGACCCGAGCCTCGCCGACCGGCTGACCCACGTCCTGTACGGACTGTTCGGCTTCGAGGGCCCGGTGGACTACGCCGGCAACACCTCGTGGACCGTCGCCTTCTCGCTGGGCGCGCTCGGCTGGCTCACCACGGCCACCACCGTCTACCTGGCCTTCCGCCCCGAACACCCGGCCGCCCGCCTCACCGAGGAGGACGAGGCCAGACTGCGCGCGCTGCTGCACCGGCACGGCCGCCGCGACTCCCTGGGCCACTTCGCGCTGCGCCGCGACAAGGCCGTCGTCTTCTCGCCCAGCGGCAAGGCGGCCGTCACCTACCGCGTCGTCTCCGGTGTGATGCTCGCCAGCGGTGACCCGATCGGCGACGTCGAGGCCTGGCCCGGCGCCATCGAGCGCTTCATGGACGAGGCCAGGGCGCACTCCTGGACCCCCGCCGTCATGGGCTGCTCCGAGACCGGCGGCGAGGTGTGGACCCGGGAGACCGGCCTGGACGCCCTGGAGCTGGGCGACGAGGCGGTGGTCGACGTGGCGGATTTCTCGCTGGCCGGACGCGCGATGCGCAACGTGCGCCAGATGGTCAAGCGCATCGAGCGGGCCGGCTACGAGACCCGGGTACGGCGCATCCGTGACCTCGGCGACGCCGAACTGGAGCGCATCCGACGGGCCGCGGAGGACTGGCGCGGCACCGACACCGAACGCGGCTTCTCCATGGCCCTCGGCCGTATCGGCGACCCCGCCGACGGCGACTGCCTGATCGCCACCGCCCACAAGGCCGAGGAGCAGCCCGGCGAGTACGGCGACCTCAAGGCGATCCTGCACTTCGTGCCCTGGGGCGAGGACGGAGTCTCACTGGACCTCATGCGCCGTGACCGCGCCGCCGACCCCGGCATGAACGAACTGCTGATCGTCGCCGCCCTGCAGGCCGCCCCGAAGTTCGGCGTCACCCGGGTCTCGCTGAACTTCGCGATGTTCCGCTCCGCCCTCGCGCGCGGGGAGAAGATCGGCGCGGGCCCGGTGCTGCGCGCCTGGCGCGGGCTGCTGGTCTTCCTCTCCCGCTGGTTCCAGATCGAGTCGCTGTACAAGTTCAACGCCAAGTTCCAGCCCCGCTGGGAACCCCGCTTCGTCGTCTACCGCGCCTCGGCCGACCTGCCCCGCATCGGCTTCGCCGCCATGCAGGCCGAGGGCTTCGTCGACCTCGCGCTGCCGCTGCCGCGCTTCCTGCGCCGGCGCGGGGCCGCCGTCCGGCGCCCCTGCGCGCACACGGTCACGGAACACGACATGCGGGCGGCATGAGCCCCGCACCCCGCGGCCCGGGCTTTCCGGGCCGCCCCGCCCGGCGGGGCGCCACCGCGCGTTCCGGGCCCCTCCCTGGGCCTACGCTGAAGGTATGAACAACCTCAGCGGGCGCGGCCGAGTGGCAGGCCTTCCGGCATGGGACCGGTGCGCGGTCATGGGAGTCGTGAACGTGACCCCCGACTCCTTCTCCGACGGCGGCCGCTGGTTCGACACGGGCGCCGCCGTCAAGCACGGAATGGAACTGGTCGCCCAGGGCGCGGACCTGGTCGACGTCGGCGGCGAGTCCACCCGCCCGGGCGCCACCCGCGTCGACGAGGACGAGGAACTCAGGCGCGTCATCCCCGTCGTGCGCGGTCTCTCCTCCGAGGGCGTCGTCGTCTCCGTCGACACCATGCGCGCGCGTGTCGCCGAGCAGTCCCTCGCCGCCGGCGCCGCCCTGGTCAACGACGTCAGCGGCGGCCTGGCCGACCCCGCGATGATCCCCGCGGTCGCCGCCGCCGGCGCTCCCTTCGTGGTCATGCACTGGCGCGGCTTCCTGGAGGGCGGCAACGTCCGGGGCGCCTACCAGGACGTCGTCGCCGAGGTCGTGGACGAACTGCGCACGCGCGTGGAGGCCGTGCTGGCGGGGGGCGTCGCCCCCGACCGCGTCGTCGTCGACCCCGGACTCGGCTTCTCCAAGGAGGCCGGGCACGACCTCACCCTCCTCGCCCACCTCGACCGGCTGCGCGCCCTCGGCCACCCGCTGCTCGTCGCCGCCTCCCGCAAGCGGTTCCTCGGCCGCGTCCTCGCGGGCCCGCAGGGCGCGCCGCCGCCGGCCCGCGAACGCGACGCCGCCACCGCCGCCGTCTCCGCGCTCGCCGCGCAGGCCGGCGCCTGGGCGGTGCGCGTGCACGAGGTGCGCGCCACCGCCGACGCGGTACGGGTCGCACGCGCCGTGGAGGAGGCTCGCACGGAACGGTCCGCGCCGGGCGCGGGCGGCGAGCGCGGGGCGGAAGGAACCCGGTGAGCGCCCCGTACACCGACGTCGAACAGGTGGAGGCCGCCAACACCGCCTTCTACGAGGCGATGGAACGCGGGGACTTCGAGGAGCTGTCCTCCCTCTGGCTCGTCCCCGCCGACCTCGGCGTCGACGAGGAGTACCACGACCCGGCCGACACCGGCGTGGTCTCCTGCGTCCACCCCGGCTGGCCGGTGCTCACCGGCCGCGCCGAGGTCCTCAGGTCGTACGCGCTGATCATGGCGAACACCGACTACATCCAGTTCTTCCTCACCGACGTGCACGTCTCGGTCACGGGTGACACCGCCCTGGTGACCTGCACCGAGAACATCCTCAGCGGCGGCCCGGCCCCCGAGGACGGCGCCGAGCTCGGCCCCCTGCTCGGCCAGCTCGTCGTCGCCACGAACGTCTTCCGCCGCACCCCCACCGGCTGGAAGCTCTGGTCCCACCACGCCTCGCCGGTGCTCACCGAGACCGACGAGGAGGACGAGAACGGTCAGGAAGGTGTCAATGGGGTGAATCCGGACGACGATCCCCTGATCTGAACGGCCGGGCGCGGCACGGCGGCCCAGAAGTGGTTGGAATCACGAACCGGGGGGTAGGTGCGGCTACCAGCCCCTGACGCGGCCGGGTTCCCCAGGGAGAACACGCGGTGAAACCTCCGGGTCCCGGCCCGGCCCGCGCCCCGGTGCCCCGGGTGTGTCGGCGCCCGCAGGTAGATTCGTCCATGGCCGGTGTGCCGTCCGCACGTGGCACCGTCCGGCCGTTCCCGACGATTGCAGGAGTGATTCGCGTGGATCGTGTCGCGCTGCGCGGCCTGAAGGCCCGCGGGTACCACGGCGTGTTCCCCAAGGAACGCGAGGAGGGCCAGACCTTCCTCGTCGACCTCGTCCTCGGCCTGGACACCCGGCCGGCCGCCGCCGACGACGACCTCACGAAGACGGTGCACTACGGCATCGTCGCGGAAGAGGTCGTGGCCGTCGTGGAGGGCGAGCCGGTCAACCTCATCGAGACCCTCGCCGAGCGGATCGCCCAGACCTGCCTGAAGCACGAAGGGGTCCTGGAGGTCGAGGTCTGCGTCCACAAGCCGGACGCCCCGATCACCGTCCCCTTCGACGACGTGACCGTCACCATCACCCGGAGCCGAGTATGACCCGACCTTTCACCCAGGGTCACAGCGACCCGACCGTCCAGCCCGTGCCCGCCGCGGTCGTCGAGCAGGTCGACGCCGCCGACACCACGCTGAGCAACCCCAAACGGGCCGTGATCTCCATCGGCTCCAACCTCGGCAACCGCCTGGAGACCCTCCAGGGAGCCGTCGACGCCCTCGAGGACACCCCCGGCGTCCGCGTGAAGGCGGTCTCCCCCGTCTACGAGACCGAGCCCTGGGGCGTCGAACCGGGCTCACAGCCCTCCTACTTCAACGCGGTCGTCGTCCTCAAGACCACTCTGCCCCCGTCCTCCCTGCTGGAGCGGGCCCACGCCGTCGAGGAGGCCTTCCACCGGGTCCGTGACGAGCACTGGGGGCCGCGCACCCTGGACGTCGACATCGTCGCCTACGCCGACGTCACCTCCGACGACCCGGTGCTGACCCTTCCCCACCCCCGCGCCCACGAACGCGCCTTCGTGCTCGCGCCCTGGCACGACGTCGACCCGCAGGCGCAGCTTCCCGGCCGCGGCCCGGTGGCCGACCTGCTGTCGGGCGTCACCCGCCACGGCGTCGAAGCACGCGCGGACCTGGAACTCCGACTGCCCGAGTAGTCGTTAAGGTCAAGACGACCACAGTCCGGGACGGTCCGGGGGAGCTGAAGGGACACCGTGAAACAGCTGCGCATCAGGGTGCTGGCCGGCGTGTTCGTCGTGGCCGGGATCCTGTCCTGGGCGGGCGCCCGCCTCTGGAACTCGGTCGGGACCCTGCCCAGCGTCCCCCTGGCCGCCCCCGTCGTCCTCGCCCTGATCGCCGTGGTGCTGCTCGCCACGGCGCTCTCGCTGCGCGCCCGCCTCAAGGCCCAGCGCGAGCGCCGCCCCGGAGCGAAGGGCGTCGACCCCCTGATGGCCGCCCGGGCGGTCGTCTTCGGCCAGGCCAGCGCCCTGGTGGCCGCCCTCGTCGCCGGCATGTACGGCGGCACGGGCGTCTTCCTGCTGGAACTCCTCGACATCCCCACCCGCCGCGACCAGGCCTTCTACGCCGGCTTCTCGGTCCTGGCCGGCATCGCCGTCATAGCGTCGGCCCTGTTCCTCGAACGGGTCTGCAAACTCCCCGAGGACGACGACCAGAACCACCCGGGCGCGGAGCCGGTGGCCTGACCACCGGCCGGAGCCGGTGGGAGCCGCCGCCGGTCCGGCGGTGGTGTCAGCGCGCCATGATGAGGCTCATCGCCTCGTTCCGCGTCGCCGCGTCCCGGAGCTGGCCGCGCACCGCCGAGGTGAGGGTCTTCGCGCCCGGCTTGCGGATGCCGCGCATCGACATGCACATGTGCTCGCACTCGACGACCACGATCACCCCGCGGGGTTCGAGTATCTCCATGAGCGAGTCCGCGATCTGCGTGGTGAGCCGCTCCTGCACCTGCGGGCGACGGGCGTAGACGTCCACGAGACGAGCCAGCTTGGACAGGCCGGTTATCTTTCCGGAAACGGCCGGAATGTAGCCAACGTGAGCAACGCCCCTGAACGGGACGAGATGGTGCTCACATGTGCTGTACACCTCGATGTCCTTCACCAGGACCATCTCGTCGTGTCCCATGTCGAACGTGGTCGTGAGGACGTCCTCGGGCTTCTGCCACAGCCCCGCGAAGATCTCCTGGTACGCCCGCGCCACCCGACCCGGGGTCTCCCTCAGGCCCTCACGGTCCGGGTCCTCACCGACCGCGATCAGCAGCTCCCGCACGGCGTTCTCGGCGCGCTTCTCGTCGAACTCGCCGATGCGGCCCTCGCCGTCCAGCGTCACGGGGTCGGTCATCTGGGTTCCTCGTTCCTGTGCCTGTCACGCGTGCGGCGCACACGCTCTGTCCCCGGGCATACGAAATGCCGCACCCCCCAGGCTAGAACCTGAGGGGTGCGGCGGTCATTCCGGGCCGGGCGGCCGGGAACGTCAGCTCTCGGGGCGGTCCTCCGGGGTCTGCTCGGTCGCCGGGGCGGGGTCCGCGACGGTGGACTTGACCGTGCTGATGGCCGCCGTCGCGCCGTTCGCACCGTTGGTCAGTGCCAGCTCCTTGGGGGAGAGCACCGGCGGGCGGGTGGAGGGGGTGCGGCGGGAGGAGCCGGTCCAGGCGGGCCGCGGCGGGCGCTTGTGGATCGTCGCGAAGATCTCGGCGATCTCCTCCTTGCCCAGGGTCTCCTTCTCCAGGAGGGCCAGGACCAGGTTGTCGAGCACGTCGCGGTTCTCGACCAGGATCTCCCAGGCCTCGTTGTGAGCGGTCTCGATGAGCTTCTTGACCTCTTCGTCCACCAGCGCGGCGACCTCTTCGGAGTAGTCGCGCTGGTGAGCCATCTCACGTCCGAGGAACGGCTCGCTGTTGTCGCCGCCGAACTTGATCGCGCCGAGCCGCTCGGTCATGCCGTACTGCGTGACCATCGCGCGGGCCAGGTTGGTGGCCTTCTCGATGTCGTTGGCGGCGCCGGTGGTCGGGTCGTGGAAGACCAGTTCCTCCGCCGCGCGGCCGCCCAGCATGTAGGCGAGCTGGTCGAGCATCTCGTTGCGGGTGGTGGAGTACTTGTCCTCGTCCGGGAGCACCATCGTGTAGCCGAGGGCACGGCCCCGGGACAGGATGGTGATCTTGTGGACCGGGTCGGAGTTCGGCGAGGCCGCCGCGACCAGGGCGTGACCGCCCTCGTGGTACGCGGTGATCTTCTTCTCCTTGTCCGACATGATCCGGGTCCGCTTCTGCGGGCCCGCGACCACACGGTCGATCGCCTCGTCCAGCGCCTTGTTGTCGATCAGCTTCTGGTCACCGCGGGCGGTGAGCAGCGCGGCCTCGTTGAGCACGTTGGCGAGGTCGGCGCCGGTCATGCCGGGGGTGCGGCGGGCGACGGCGGCCAGGTCGACGTCGGGCGCGACCGGCTTGCCCTTCTGGTGGACCTTGAGGATCTCCATGCGGCCCTGCAGGTCCGGCGGGTCGACGGCGATCTGCCGGTCGAAGCGGCCGGGGCGCAGGAGGGCCGGGTCGAGGATGTCGGGCCGGTTGGTGGCGGCGATCAGGATGACGCCGCCCTTGACGTCGAAGCCGTCCATCTCGACGAGGAGCTGGTTCAGCGTCTGCTCGCGCTCGTCGTGCCCGCCGCCGAGGCCGGCGCCGCGGTGGCGGCCGACCGCGTCGATCTCGTCGACGAAGACGATCGCCGGGGCGTTCGCCTTGGCCTGCTCGAACAGGTCGCGGACCCGGGAGGCACCGACACCGACGAACATCTCGACGAAGTCCGAACCCGAGATCGAGTAGAAGGGGACCCCGGCCTCGCCGGCTACTGCACGGGCGAGCAGGGTCTTGCCGGTACCGGGGCGGCCGTAGAGGAGCACGCCCTTGGGGATCTTGGCGCCGACGGCCTGGAACTTGGCCGGTTCCTGCAGGAACTCCTTGATCTCGTGGAGTTCCTCGACGGCCTCGTCACAGCCGGCGACGTCGCTGAAGGTCGTCTTCGGGGTGTCCTTGGTGATGAGCTTGGCCTTGGACTTGCCGAAGTTCATGACCCGGGAGCCGCCGCCCTGCATCTGGTTCATCAGGAACAGGAAGACGACCACGATGAGGACGAAGGGGAGCAGGGAGAGCAGGACGCCGAGGAACGGGTTCTGCTTGGACGGCGAGACCGTGTAGCCGTCCGGGATCTGCTTGTCCTGGTACTTGCTCTGCAGCGTGCTGGCGATGGTCACGCCCTGGTCGCCGATGTAGCTCGCCTGGATCTTGGAGCTGCCGTCGACCTTCTGACCGTCCTTGAGCTCGACCTTGACGGTCTGCTCGTCACCGGTGGTGAGCTTGGCCGACTGCACCCTGTTGTCGTTGATCGCCGCCACGACCTGGCCGGTGTCCACCGTCTTGTAGCCGCCGGACGAGCCGACGACCTGCATCAACACGACCACGGCAAGGACGGCCAGCACGATCCACATGACCGGCCCACGGAAGTATCGCTTCACGTCCATCCATACGGAGCGGTGTCGCCCCGTCCCTCCTGCCATAGTGAGTTTGATAAGACAGTTCTTCTGACGGTACCCCAGCATTGTTGTCCGAAGCCGCACGGAGCGGCATCGACGGCCGGCAATCCCGTCTCTGCATGCTCCAACGTCGCGGAACCCGCTGGGGTTCCCGATCGTCCTAGAGGGACTTGCCCCGTCGGCTCAGCCGCCGTAGACGTGGGGCGCGAGCGTACCGACGAACGGCAGGTTGCGGTACTTCTCGGCGTAGTCGAGGCCGTAGCCGACGACGAACTCGTTGGGGATGTCGAAACCGACCCACTCGACGTCGATGGCGACCTTGGCGGCGTCCGGCTTGCGCAGCAGCGTGCACACCTTGAGGGTGGCGGGCTCGCGCGAGCCGAGGTTGTTGATCAGCCAGGACAGGGTCAGGCCGGAGTCGATGATGTCCTCGACGATCAGGACGTGCCTGCCCTTGATGTCGGTGTCGAGGTCCTTGAGGATCCGGACCACGCCGGAGGACTGGGTGCCCGCGCCGTAGGAGGACACGGCCATCCAGTCCATGGTGACGGGGGTGGACAGCGCCCGGGCGAGGTCCGCCATGACCATCACCGCGCCCTTGAGGACGCCGACGAGGAGCAGGTCCTTGCCCGCGTACTCCGCGTCGATCTTCGCGGCCAGGTCGGCCAGCTTCGCGTCGATCTCTTCCTTGGTGATGAGCACCCGCTGGAGGTCGGCACCCATGTCTTTCGCGTCCACCCGCATCACTTTCGTCGTCCCGCACTTACGGCCGCACTCGCGTGCCCCGGCTGCCCGGTCCGCCGGGGGTCCCCCGGGGCCGCGGTGTCAGCCCTGCCGAATCACCAGTCTGCCACCCTGGCGCCGGGCGACGACTTTGCCCGGGAGATTGATGACCCCCTGGCCCCGCCATCCGGTGATGAGCCGGTCGACTTCCTCGATGTGGCGGGCGAAGAGCGAGCCGGCCGGGGCCCCCGCCTCGATCGCGGCGCGGCGCAGGATGCGGCGGCGCACGGCGGGCGGGAGGGCGTAGAGCTTGGCGCACTCCAGGAGGCCGGTGGCGTCGCGCACGGAGGCCTCGGCCTGCCTGGCCCAGGTGTCGAGGGCGTCGGCGTCGTCGCGGGAGAGCTGGGCGGTGCGGGCGAGCGCTTCCACGACGCCCTTGCCGAGGGCCTTCTCCAGGGCGGGCAGGCCTTCGTGCCGGAGCCGGGAGCGGGTGTAGGCGGGGTCCGCGTTGTGCGGGTCGTCCCAGACGGACAGGGACTGGGCCATGCAGGCCTTGCGGGCGGTCTGCCGGTCCAGGGACAGGAAGGGCCGCCGGTAACGGCCGCCGGCCCCCGAGACCGCGGCCATTCCGGACAGGGAGCGGATGCCGGAGCCGCGGGCGAGGCCGAGCAGGACCGTCTCGGCCTGGTCGTCGCGGGTGTGTCCGAGCAGCACGGCGGTGGCGCCGTGGCGTTCCGCGGCGGCGTCGAGGGCGGCGTAGCGGGCGTCGCGGGCGGCGGCCTCGGGTCCGCCTTCGCGGCCGACGGTCACGGCGATGGACTCGACGGGGTCGAGGCCGAGTCCGCGCAGCTTGAGCACGACCTCGTCGGCGCGCAGGCCGGAGCCGGGCTGGAGGCCGTGGTCGACGGTGACGCCGCCGGCGCGGATGCCGAGTTTGGGCGCCTCGAAGGCCAGGGCGGAGGCGAGCGCCATGGAGTCGGCGCCGCCGGAGCAGGCGACGAGCACGAGCGGGGAGGGGGGCCGCTCGGCCGGACCCCGCCCGGCGGCGACGGTCCGGGTGCGCTCCAGGCTTCGCCCGGTGGTGCTGCTGTGGTCGGTCAGGATGTCGTGGAGGACGCGGCGGACCGCCAGGCGTATCGCCGCGACCGATGGATGGGGACCCATGTCCGGTTCCCTTCATGAAGTTTTCGGGGGGTGAGCCCGGGGATCGGTCACTCAGAGTGTGTCGATGGTGACAGAAGCGGGCCGTTCCCCGAGCATTGCACGCCTACCCATGGCTCACGGTCCCTCGGACGGGTGATTGGAGGGGCGTTCGCCTGCCGTCGGCCGGATTCGTCTCACGACTCCGCGGCGTGGTTCACGACTCGGCCTTGCGGTGCACCCGTGCGACCCAGTCCGCCGGTTTGGCGATCTCAGCCTTGGTGGGAAGGGTGTTGGGCGAGGTCCAGACGTGGTTGAAGCCGTCCATGCCGACCTGTTCGACGACGCCGCGCACGAAGCGCTCGCCGTCGCGGTACTGGCGGAGCTTGGCGTCCAGGCCGAGCAGTTTGCGCAGGGCGAGGTCGAGCCGGGAGGCGCCCTTGGCGCGGCGCTGCTGGAACTTCTCGCGGATCTCGGCGACGCTCGGCACGACCTGGGGGCCGACGCCGTCCATGACGAAGTCGGCGTGGCCCTCGAGCAGGGACATCACGGCGGTGAGGCGGCCGAGGATCTCGCGCTGGGCGGGGGTCTGCACCAGTTCCACGAAGGAGCGCCCGCCGTCCTCCTCCTCGCCCTCGGGGCGGCCGCCGGCGAGGGACTGGGCGGCTTCGCGGACGCGTTCCAGGACGGTCATCGGGTCGACGTCGGTCTCCGCCAAGAACGACTGGATCTCGCCCTCCAGATGGTCGCGGAGCCAGGGCACGGCGGTGAACTGGGTGCGGTGCGTCTCCTCGTGCAGACAGACCCAGAGCCGGAAGTCGTGGGGCTCGACGTCGAGTTCGCGTTCCACGTGGACGATGTTGGGCGCGACGAGGAGCAGCCGGCCGCCGCCGTTCTCCCCGGCGGGCAGGTCGCGGGAGGCGGGGGCGAAGGTCTCGTACTGGCCGAGGACGCGGGAGGCGAGGAAGGACAGCAGCATGCCGAGTTCGACGCCGGTGACCTTGCCGCCGACGGCGCCGAGGACGGCGCTGCCCGGGTTGCCGCCGCGGCGTTCCTGCATCTTGCCCAAAAGGGGTTTGAGGAGCTCCCGGAAGCCGGCGACGTTGGCCCGGACCCAGCCGGGGCGGTCGACGACCAGGACGGGGGTGTCGTGGGTGCCCTCGGTGCCCATCCGGGTGTAGCCCCGGACGTGTTCCTCCGAGGCCTTCGCGTGCCGGCGCAGTTCCGCGACGACGTCTCTGGCCTCGTCGCGGCTCACTTCGGGGCCCGGCCGTACGAGCCGCGTCGCGGTCGCCACCGCGAGGTTCCAGTCGACCATCCCGGGAGATGCGGTGCCACCGAAGCTCGTCATGCGTCAACGGTACGTGAGCGGTCCCATTTCGGGCAGGCCGTGGGGGGCGTCGCCGGGCCGCCCGCGCCGGGGCCCGTGACGGCGGCGGGTCAGCCGCAGCCGCAGCCCGCCAGGGCCGTGGCCGTCCGGTCCAGCGCCCTCTGGGCCTCCTGCGCGCCGGGCGTGCCGGAGGCGAGGAAGGCGAAGGCGAGCAGGTGGCCGTCGCGGTCGACGGCCGTGCCGGCCAGGGTGTTGACGCCGGTGAGCGTGCCGGTCTTCGCCCGTACGACGCCGGCCGCGCCGTCGGTGTAGCGGTCGGCCAGGGTGCCGGTGAAGCCGGCGACGGGGAGCCCGGTGAGGACCGGGCGCAGGCCGGGGCGGGCCGGGTCGCCGGCCTTGACCAGGAGGGCGGTGAGGAGGTCCGCCGTCAGTCTGTCCTCGCGGTCGAGGCCGCTGCCGTCGTGGAAGGAGGCGCCGGACAGGGGCAGGCCGAGCTTGCGGAGCTGGGTGGCGATGGCCTTGGCGCCGCCGGCGAAGCTGCCCGCCTCGCCGCTCGCGAGGCCGGTCTGGCGGGCCAGGGTCTCGGCGATGTCGTTGTCGCTGTTGGTCAGCATGCGCTCGACGATGGTGGCCAGGGTGGGCGAGGAGACGGTGGCGAGGGTCTCGGCGCGGCCGGTGGCCTTGGAGGGCCCGGGGGGCGTCGTCTCGACGCCCGCGTCGCGGAGGAAGCCGGCGAACTTGCGGGCGGCGTCCGCCGGCGGGTCGGTCACGCGGGTGGCCGGGCCGCTGGTGGAGTCGTCGGTGCGGCCCTCGTCAGCCGTGAGGGCGCTCACCGGGGCGAGGTTGTCGTTGACGCCGATGGGGTGGAGGGCGGGGCCGGAGAAGAGGGTGGTGTCGTAGGAGAGGGTGATCTTGTGGATGCCCCGCTTCGCGAGGGTGGCGGCGGTGTCGGCGGCCAGGGTGCGCAGGCTCGCCAGGTCGCCGGCCGCGGCGCGCGCGGTGAGGGTGGGATCGCCGCCGCCCACCAGGACGAGTTCCCCGGTGTCGGGTTCGAGCGCGGCGCGGGTGGTGAAGCGGTGGTCGGAGCCGAGGGCGGACAGCGCCGCGACCGCGGTGGCGATCTTGGTGGTGGAGGCGGGGGTGAGGGCCCGGTCGGCTCCGACGGCGTACAGGCGCGTGCCGGTGGTGACGTCGACGACGGCCGCGCCGTGGCCGGTGCCGAGCGCCGGGACGTCCAGCAGGGGCCCGAGGACGTCCGTGAGGGCCTGCCGGCCGGGCGGGGCCTTCTTGGTGCCGGCGGTGCCGGTGGTGCCGCCCAGGCCCGCGAGGACGGCCGCGGCGCTCGGCGCGGCCTGGGGGGTCCGGGCGTTCGCGCCGGAGCCGCCGTGATCTGCGCCACCTGATCGCTCAAGGGCGGCCGCCCGGTCCCGCTCGGCCGTACGCTGACCGTCGGCGTCCCAGGGACCGGCGGCGGTCACCACCGCGGCGGCCAGCGCCAGCCCGGCGGTGGCGGCGACCGCGGTGTACTGCCAGGTCCTGTCGGTGCGCCGGCGGGGGAGGTGCGCGAGTTCGGGGCGCACGGCCTTCGCCAGCCGCGCGATCCGCGGTTTCGCGGCGGTCGCGGCGCGCGCCAGGCGCGGTCGTACGGCGTTCGCGAACCGCCGCACATGCGGTCCCGCGGCTCGCCAAGGCCTCTGCTCTGGCACGACCACCAGCCCCTTTCGCGATCACACACCTGCGTGAGGGACACTTAATCACCAGAACTATGTGTTGATCATGGAGGAGCCACCGGTGGAGTTCGACGTCACGATCGAGATCCCGAAGGGTTCGCGCAACAAGTACGAGGTGGACCACGAGACCGGTCGGATCCGCCTGGACCGTCGTCTCTTCACCTCGACCGCCTACCCGACCGACTACGGCTTCGTCGAGAACACCCTCGGCGAGGACGGCGACCCGCTGGACGCGCTGGTCATTCTTGACGAGCCGACCTTCCCGGGCTGCCTGATCAAGTGCCGCGCGATCGGCATGTTCCGGATGACGGACGAGGCGGGCGGCGACGACAAGCTGCTGTGCGTTCCGGCCACCGACCCGCGTGTGGAGCACCTGCGCGACATCCACCACGTGTCGGAGTTCGACCGCCTGGAGATCCAGCACTTCTTCGAGGTGTACAAGGACCTGGAGCCCGGCAAGTCGGTCGAGGGAGCCAACTGGGTGGGCCGCACGGACGCCGAGACGGAGATCGAGCGGTCGTACAAGCGCTTCAAGGAGCAGGGCGGCCACTGACCGGCCGGTTTGCGTGATGCGGGCCGCGGCACCCTGGTGGGGTGGCGCGGCCCGTTTGCGTCGGCGTGCGCATACTGAGGCCCACGGAAGGTGTCGTTCAGGAAGCGGTGCGAGGTGACGGAGGCGGAGGACCGCAAGCCCCGGTCGGACGAGGCGCGGACCACGTACGACCCGGAGATCACGTCCGAGTTCGCCCTCCCCCAGGGGCTGGCGGCCCCCAGGGGCGGCGGCGAGTCGGAGACCACGTCCGAGTTCGCGGTGCCCGAGGGGCTGCAGGCGCCGCAGCCGTCGAGTGCCGAGCCGGAGGGGTCGGCTTTCAGCCTGCCGCGCACCTACAGCGCCAAGGACTCGCTGGTGGCGTTCACCCCGGCGACGGGCGTGCCCGCGGTCAGCCTGATCAAGGACGCGCCGTGGCAGGACCGGATGCGCACGATGCTGCGCATGCCGGTGACCGAGCGGCCCGCGCCCGAGCCCGTGCAGCGGGCCGAGGACGAGGGCCCCGCGGTTCCGCGCGTGCTCGACCTGACCCTGCGTATCGGCGAGCTGCTGCTGGCCGGCGGTGAGGGCGCGGAGGACGTGGAGGCCGCGATGTTCGCGGTGTGCCGGTCCTACGGCCTGGACCGGTGCGAGCCGACCGTCACCTTCACCCTGCTGTCGATCTCCTACCAGCCCTCGCTGGTGGACGACCCGGTGACGGCCTCGCGCACGGTACGGCGGCGCGGCACCGACTACACCCGGCTCGCGGCCGTGTTCCACCTGGTGGACGACCTGACCGACCCGGAGACCCATGTCTCCCTCGAGGAGGCCTACCGCAGGCTGGCGGAGATCCGCCGCAACCGGCACCCGTACCCCGGCTGGGCGCTGACCCTGGCCAGCGGGCTGCTGGCCGGTGCGGCCTCGGTGCTGGTCGGCGGTGATCTGATCGTGTTCGTCGCCGCCGCGCTCGGCGCGATGCTCGGCGACCGGCTGGCCTGGCTGTGCGCGGGACGCGGGCTGCCGGAGTTCTACCAGTTCACCGTGGCGGCGATGCCGCCGGCCGCGATCGGGGTGGCGTTCTCACTGACGCACATCGGCGTGAACGCCTCCGCGGTGGTCACCGGTGGGCTGTTCGCGCTGCTGCCCGGGCGGGCGCTGGTGGCGGGGGTGCAGGACGGTCTGACGGGCTTCTACATCACCGCGGCCGCGCGGCTGCTGGAGGTCATGTACTTCTTCGTCGGCATCGTCGTCGGGGTGCTGGTCGTCCTGTACTTCGGGGTGAAGGTGGGCGGCAAGCTGGATCCCGACGCGGCGCTGGGCGGCATCTCCGAGCGGCCGCTGGTGCAGATCGCCGCGTCCATGCTGCTGTCGCTGACGTTCGCGGTGCTGCTGCAGCAGGAGCGGTCCACCGTGCTCGCGGTCACGCTCAACGGGGGCGTGGCCTGGTCGGTGTACGGCGCGATGCACTACGCGGGCGGGATCTCACCGGTGGCCTCGACGGCGGTGGCGGCCGGGCTGGTGGGGCTGTTCGGGCAGTTGCTGTCCCGGTTCCGGTTCGCGTCGGCGCTGCCGTACACGACCGCGGCCATCGGTCCGCTGCTGCCGGGTTCGGCCACCTACTTCGGGCTGCTGAACATGGCGCAGAACGAGGTCGACAAGGGGCTGGTGTCGCTGGCCAAGGCGGCGTCCCTGGCGATGGCGATCGCGATCGGGGTCAACCTGGGGTCGGAGATCTCCCGGCTGACCCTGCGGGTCGGCTCCGCCGGCAAGCGTCGGGCGGCGAAGCGGACCCGCGGCTTCTGACGGCTCAGCGGGCGCGGTGGTCGCCCTGGCTGTCGTAGGGGTGGCGGCTGGGGTCGTACCCGTTCCGGTCGTAGCCGTTGTGGTCGTAGCCGTTGTGGTCGTACCCGTTCCGGTCGTAGCCGTTCGGGTCGTAGCCGTTCGGGTCGTAGCCGTTCGGGTCGTAGCGGGGGCCGTCCTGGCCGTGGCGCGGCTGCTGGTGCTGCCCCTGGCCGTAGTACTGGCCCTGGTCGTAGCCGCCCTGGTCCCAGTGCTGCTGCTGCTCGTGCCCGGGCTGCTGCCGGTAGGGCTGCTGGTAGGGCTGCTCCTCGGGCTCGATGCGGCGCAGCCGGGTCGTCGCGTCGTCCATGACCGGCTGCTGCTGGAACCGGGGCGCCGGGGTCTGCTGCGCGTGCCGTTCCTCGGCCGCCTCCCGCTGCGCGGCCTTGTTGTTCTTGCTGCGCGCGCGCAGGTACTCGATCACGATCGGGATCACCGACACGAGGACGATCAGGATCAGGATCGCCTCGATGTTGTTCTTGACGACGTCGTGCTGCCCCAGCCAGGAGCCCAGCAGGGTGACGCCCGCCCCCCACAGGACGCCGCCGATGACGTTGAAGGCCAGGAAGGAGCGGTACCGCATGCCGCTGACGCCGGCGACGATCGGCGTGAACGTGCGCACGATGGGCACGAAGCGGGCCAGGACCAGGGACTTCGGGCCGTACTTCTCGAAGAACTCGTGGGCCTTGGCGACGTTCTCCTGCTTGAACAGCCGCGAGTCCGGACGGTTGAACAGGGAGGGTCCGACCTTCTTGCCGAACATGTAGCCCGCCTGGTCGCCGAGGATCGCGGCCAGGCAGATCAGGCCGATCGCGCCCCAAAGCGGGAAGTCGAGCTGGTGCGAGGTGATCAGCAGACCACAGGTGAACAGCAGCGAGTCGCCCGGCAGGAAGAAGCCGATGAGCAGGCCTGACTCGGCGAAGACGATGAGCAGCAGACCCCAGATGCTGTAGGTGTCCAGCAGGTACTGGGGGTCCAGCCAGCTCGGGCCGAGGGCGAGTGTCGTCACGGGTCCGGGCTCCTGAGGGGGTGAGGCGGCTACGGCGTCCATGGGGGGGCCGCACAAAGCTACCAACGTGGCGCGACCGCCCCGGGTTCCACCGGTGCCTCCAGGATGCACTGTGGCGCCACTGCGAGAAAGCTGTGGCTCATGGGACTCGACGACTACGGCGGCGGCCAGGGGCCCCAGCCGGACGTGCTGGTGGTGACGACGAACGACGTGCCCGGCTACCGGGTGCGGCAGGTGCTCGGCGAGGTCTTCGGACTGACCGTGCGCTCGCGGCATCTCGGCAGCCAGATCGGCGCCGGGCTGAAGTCGATGATCGGCGGGGAGCTGAAGGGGCTCACCAAGACGCTCGTGCAGACCCGCAACCAGGCCATGGAGCGGCTGGTGGAGCAGGCACGCGCGCGCGGGGCCAACGCGGTGCTGATGTTCCGCTTCGACGTCACCGAGGCCGCGGACGTGGGCACGGAGGTGTGCGCCTACGGCACGGCCGTCGTGCTGGCCCGGGAGTAGGCCTCCCGGGCCGGGGCTCACGCCGTGTGCCGGTCGGCGTTGGCGGCGATCGCCGCGCTGAGGTGTTCGGCGAGACCGGGCCGCGTGGAGTCGTAGTACGCCTTGAAGCGCTCGTCGGCGACGTACATCGCGCCCAGGCAGCGGTGCATGGGGTGCGGGCAGTCGTAGTACCAGGCGCCGATCTGCCGGCGGTGCTCCTCGGCCAGGTCCATGGCCGCCTCGTCCGTGGGCTGCCCGCCGGCAGCCATCAGGGCGACGTAGCGCTCGGTCCAGTCGTCGTTCTCGGCCCGCATGCGCTGCCAGTCGTCCTTGGTGTAGCGGGCGGCGCGGCGCCGCGACTCGGCGTAGGCGGCGGTGCCACCCCAGCGCCGCTCGGTCTCCTCGGCGTACTGCTCGGGATCGTTGTCCCCGAAGACCTCGAACCGCTCCTCGGGGGTGAGGTTGATGCCCATCGTGCGTGCCTCCATGGCGTGCTCCACGGCCGCGGCCATCTTCTGCAGCTTCTCGATCCGGGCGGTCAGCAGGTCGTGCTGGCGGCGCAGGTGCGCGCGCGGGTCCACGCCGGGGTCGTCGAGCAGGGCCGCGACCTCGTCGAGCGGGAAGCCGAGTTCGCGGTGGAACAGGATCTGCTGGAGCCGGTCGAGGTCGGCGTCGTTGTAACGCCGGTGGCCGGCGTGGGTGCGCTCGCTGGGCACCAGCAGGCCGATCTCGTCGTAGTGGTGCAGGGTGCGCACCGTGATGCCGGCGAACCCCGCGACCTGTCCCACGGAGTAGCTCACTTTCCGCTCCTTGTCGTCGGTACGTCCACCACGTTGCGGCCTCACGCGGCGTGAGGTGCAAGCCCGATCCGCTCCGGATGTTGGAGCCGTCGCGTCCGCTTATCGTGACGACGTGACCCAGGACACTCGACGGGAGGCTCGCTCGCCCCGGCCGGCCGGTCCGGCACGGACCCTGCTGCCGTTGATCCTGCCCGCCGTCGCCGTCGGGGTGGCCGCCAGCCTCGTCTACGTGGGACTGAGCGCGGCGGCGGAGCGGCTCCAGCGCGTGCTGTGGGGGCCGCTGCCGGAAGCGCTGGGGATCGGCCGCTACTCGGTGCTGTGGATGTTCGTCATGCTGGTGGCGACCGGCCTCGCCGTCGGGCTGGTCGTCTGGAAGGTGCCCGGTCACGCCGGGCCGGACCCGGCGACCACCGGCCTTGACGCCCCGCGGCTGCCGCCCGTCGTGCTGCCGGGTCTGCTCCTGGCGACCGGCCTGATGCTGGCGGGCGGCCCGAGCCTCGGCCCGGAGAACCCGATCATCGCCGTGAACGTCGGCCTGGCGGCCTGGCTGGGCGGCCGTCTCCTGGCCCGGATGCCGGGCTCGCTGTGGCCGATGCTGGCGGAGGCGGCGACGATCGGGGCGCTGTTCGGCACCCCGGTGGCAGCCGCCCTGGTGATCTCCGAGGCGCTGGCCGGGCGCCCGGCCAGGGGGCTGCTGTGGGACAACCTGTTCGCGCCGCTGACCGCGGCGGCGGTCGGGGCGCTGACCACCTCGCTGCTCTACCGCCCGGCCTTCGACCTCGGCCTGCCGCCCCTGGGCCACCCGCGCTGGCAGGATCTGCTGGCGGCCCTGGTGCTCGCCTCGGTGGCCGCGCTGCTCGGCATGTGCGCCGTACGCGCCTTCCCCTGCGTCCACGCGGCCTTCCAGCGGTTGCGGCACCCGATGCTGATGCTTCCGGCGGGCGGCTTCGTGCTCGGCGTCCTGGCCGCACTGGGCGGTCATCTGACCCTCTTCAAGGGCCTGTCGGAGATGGGCGAGCTGGCACACGATCCGACCGGCTGGACGGCGGGGCAGTTCGCCACGATGGCCGTGGTGAAACTGGCGGCACTGGTGGTCGCGGCCTCCTGCGGTTTCCGGGGCGGCCGGATCTTCCCCTCCGTCTTCGTCGGCGCCGCGCTCGGCCTGTGCGCCCACGCGCTCGTCCCGGCCGTGCCCACGGCGCTGAGCGTGCCCACGAGCGTGCTGGGCATACTCCTGGCGATCACCCGGCAGGGCTGGGTGAGCCTGTTCACGGCCGCCGTCCTGGTGGCCTCGCCCGTCATCATCGCCGTGCTCTGCATCGCCTCGCTGCCGGCCTGGCTGCTGGTGACCGGGCGGCAGCAGATGCAGTTGCGCCCTGACGGCGCCCCCGTCCGCTGACCCCGTTCCCCGTCTGGAGACACCTCATGGCCCTGCACAAAGGCACGGAGAAGCACAAGGAGCACCTGCTGTCGGTCAACCCGTTCTACGGCGAGGCCAACCCGGTCGGCGGGATGACCGAGGCGCCGCCCAGGCACCAGCTCCCCGACACCCCGCTGCCGCCGTCCACGGCGTACCAGCTCGTGCACGACGAGCTGATGCTGGACGGCAACTCGCGGCTCAACCTGGCCACCTTCGTCACCACCTGGATGGAGCCGCAGGCCGGGGTGCTGATGAGTGAGTGCCGCGACAAGAACATGATCGACAAGGACGAGTACCCGCGCACGGCCGAGCTGGAGCGACGGTGTGTGGCGATGCTCGCCGACCTGTGGAACGCCCCGGACCCGGCGGCCGCGGTGGGCTGTTCGACCACGGGCTCCAGCGAGGCCTGCATGCTGGCCGGGATGGCGTTCAAGCGCCGCTGGGCGCGGCGCAACGCCGACCGCTACCCGGGAGCGCGCCCGAACCTGGTCATGGGCGTCAACGTCCAGGTGTGCTGGGAGAAGTTCTGCAACTTCTGGGAGGTGGAGGCCCGGCTGGTGCCTATGGAGGGCGACCGGTTCCACCTGGACCCGCAGGCCGCGGCCGAGCTGTGCGACGAGAACACCATCGGTGTCGTCGGCATCCTCGGCTCCACGTTCGACGGCTCCTACGAGCCGATCGCGGAGCTGTGCGCCGCCCTCGACGGCCTCCAGGAGCGCACCGGGCTGGACGTCCCGGTCCACGTGGACGGCGCCTCCGGCGCGATGATCGCCCCCTTCCTCGACGAAAACATGGTGTGGGACTTCCGGCTGCCGCGCGTGGCGTCGATCAACACCTCCGGGCACAAGTACGGCCTGGTCTACCCGGGCGTCGGCTGGGCCCTGTGGCGGGACAAGGAGGCGCTGCCCGAGGAACTCGTCTTCCGGGTGAACTACCTGGGCGGCGAGATGCCGACGTTCGCCCTGAACTTCTCCCGCCCCGGCGCCCAGGTGGTCGCGCAGTACTACACGTTCCTGCGGCTGGGCCGCGACGGCTACCGGGCGGTGCAGCAGACCACGCGGGACGTGGCGCGGACCCTGGCCGGGAAGATCGAGGCGCTCGGCGACTTCCGGCTGCTCACCCGCGGGGACGAACTGCCGGTGTTCGCCTTCACCACCCGCGGCGACCTGCCCTATGACGTCTTCGACGTCTCCCGGCGGATGCGCGAGCACGGCTGGCTGCTGCCCGCCTACACCTTCCCGCCGAACCGCGAGGACCTGGCGGTGCTGCGGGTCGTGTGCCGCAACGGCTTCTCCCACGACCTCGCGGACCTGTTCTTGGACGACCTCGCCCGCCTGCTGCCGGACCTGCGCCGCCAGCCGCATCCGCTCACCAAGGACCGGGACGCGGCCACCAGCTTCCACCACTAGGGTCTTTCGCCCGGATCAGACGCGATCAGGCTCGATCAGGCCGGATCAGGCCGGATCAGCGGTCGTCCTCCGGATGTCGCTCCCCCGTCGCGTACGGGTTCTCCTGGCCCTCGGCGAGGACGCCCACGAACGGCTCGCCCTCCCCCGCGAAGGTGTACGCGCCGGCCGCCAGGCGGTCGACGAGTCCCTGCGTCCAGGCGGCGTCGGAGTCGGCCGTGTGCAGCCAGAGGTTCATGATCTCGCCGATGTGGCCGAGCCGGGCGGGGCCGTCCTCGGGGATGTAGCGCCCGGTGACGGCCGACCGCCACTGGCCGATGCGCCGGATCCGCTCCCGGAGCAGGTCCAGCGCCTCGGCCCGGTCCAGTTCGACCAGGAAGCCGATGGCGGCCGACTGGACGTCCGTCTTCTGGCCGTAGGAGACCAGGGCTTCGCGCAGCAGCCGGAAGAACTCCGTCTCGCCCGGGCCGGTGATCTCGTACTCGGTGCGCGGCGGGCCGCCCGCGGTGGACGGGGCGACCTCGTGCGCGTGCAGCAGTCCCTGCTTCGCGAGCTGCTTCAGGGCGTGGTAGATCGAGCCCGGCTTGGCGTTGGACCACTCGTGCGCGCCCCAGTACTCCAGGTCGCCCCGGACCTGGTAGCCGTGGGCCCGCCCGTGCTGACGGACCGCGCCCAGCACGAGGAGACGGATCGCTGACATGCCGTCCAGGTTATTGCCGCGGCTCAGCCCCGCTGCTCCAGGGCCACCAGCTCGAAGGCGGTCTTCCCGTCCAGGGACTCCCGGATGATGTCGGCGTGCCCGGCGTGCCGGGCGGTCTCGCGGATCAGGTGCAGGCACAGCCAGCGCAGGGAGACACGGCCCTCCGGCGGGAACCAGGGGTCGGGCGGCAGCGGGAAGGTGTCGTCCAGGCTCGGCGCGGAACGGATGTACTTCTCCGTCTCGGCGGCGACCTGCTCCCAGTACGCCAGTTGTCCGGCCACCGTCTCGTCGTCGGCCAGCCGGAAGCACTCGTGCCAGTTCGACTGGTCGCGGTGGACCGCCGGCGGCTCCTGCCGGGCCCGGGCCAGCCAGCTCTGCTCGACCTCGGCGACATGCTTGAGCAGGCCGCCCAGGGACAGCTCGCTGGCGCTCGGACGGGACCGGGCCTGCTCCTCCGTCAGCCCCAGCAACGCCCTGCGGATGCCGCCCCGCTGCTCCTCCAGGAACGCGAGCAGCGCACCGCGCTCGTCGCCCCGCGTCTCCGCCGCCACATGCGTGACCATGACCGGCCGCCTTTCATCGGGTCCTCTTGCCTGACACCGATGACGCTACGGGCCCTTGCGGTCAGCTTCTGTCCGCAAGGGCCCGGCACGCGCGGGAAAGAGCCCGCGAACCGCTAGAAGGGGAAGCCGCTGCGGCCGTGCTGCACCGAGATCCACTTGACCGTGGTGAAGGCCTCGACCGTCGTCTCGCCGTTCAGCCGGCCGAGGCCGGAGTGCTTCTCGCCGCCGAACGGCACCAGCGGCTCGTCGTGCACGGTGCCGTCGTTCACGTGGAACATGCCGGTGTCGATCCGCTTGGCGAAGGCGACACCGCGCTCGATGTCGCCCGTGTGGACGGCGCCGCTGAGACCGTAGGGGGTGTCGTTGACGATCCGGACCGCCTCCTCCTCGCCGTCGAAGGGGACGAGGAAGACGACCGGGCCGAAGACCTCCTGCTGCAGCAGGGCGGAGCCGGCGGGGACGCCGGTGAGCACGCTGGGCTCGACCAGGTTGCCCGTGGTGGTGCCGTGCACCAGGGCGGTGGCGCCCTCGGCGAGGGCCTGCTCGACCACGCCCGAGAGGGCGCTCGCCTGCTGGGAGTTGATCACCGGGCCGATGACGGTCTGCGGGTCGCGCGGGTCGCCGGTCCTCAGCGTCCGGACCTTCGCGACGAACTTCTCGGTGAACTCCTCGGCCACCGAGCGGTCCACGAGGACCCGGTTCGCCGCCATGCATACCTGCCCCTGGTGGACGAAGCGGCTGAAGACCGCCGCGTCCACCGCGTAGTCGAGGTCGGCGTCGTCCAGGACCACCAGCGCGCTGTTGCCGCCCAGTTCGAGCACGGCGCGCTTGAAGTGGGAGGCGCAGACGGTGGCGACGTGCCGGCCCACCTTGTCGGAACCGGTGAAGGAGATGACCTTGGGGATCGGGTGCTCGATGAAGGCGTCGCCGATCTCGGCTATGTCGGTGACGACGACGTTGAGCAGGCCGCCCGGCAGCCCCGCCTCCTCGAAGATCTTCGCGACCAGGGTGCCGCCCGCGATCGGGGTGTTCTGGTGCGGCTTGAGCACCACGCCGTTGCCGAGCGCGAGGGCCGGGGCCACGGACTTGACCGACAGCAGGAACGGGAAGTTGAACGGGCTGATCACGCCCACCACGCCCACCGGCACCCGGTAGACGCGGTTCTCCTTGCCGTCGGCCGGGGAGGGCAGGATCCGGCCCTCGGGGCGCAGCGCCAGGTTGACCGACTCGCGCAGGAACTCCTTGACCAGGTGCAGCTCGAAGCCGGCCTTCACACGGGTGCCGCCCAGCTCAGCGACGATCAGGTCGGCTATCTCCTGCTCGCGCTCCTCGATCAGCCGCAGCGCCCGCTCGAACACCGTGCGGCGCGCGTACGGGTTGGTCGCGGCCCACTGCTTCTGGGCGCGGGCGGCGCTCCGATAGGCCTGGTCGACCTCGTCGACCGTCGCGATGGTGATCGAGGCAAGCTTCTCGTCGTCGTACGGGTTGAAGTCGATGACGTCCCAGGAACCGCTGCCCTGGCGCCATTCACCGTCGATGTACTGCTGGGCCAGGTCGCTGAAATAGGACGGCATGTGATCCCTCAATCGGTAGCAGACAGGAACGACGTCACGGTCTGATCACACGTCATCGTACTTGCGTTTCAAGTGAGTTGGCGGAGACCCCGGAGAAGATCCCGGCTCTCGTCCGGACCCGGGCTGTCCTGCTGGAGCTCCTTCAGCGCCTGCTCGTACTGGGCGACGTCCTCGCGCTTGTCGAGGTACAGGGCGCTGGTGAGCTGCTCCAGGTAGACCACGTCGGACAGGTCGGCGTCGGGGAAGCTGAGGATGGTGAAGGCGCCGCTCTCGCCGGAATGCCCGCCGAAGCTGAACGGCATCACCTGAAGCCGGACGTTGGGGCGCTCGGAGACGTCGATCAGGTGCTGGAGCTGGCCGCGCATCACGTCACGGTCACCGTAAGGCCGGCGCAGGGCGGCCTCGTCCAGGACGATGTGGAACTCGGGGGCGTTGTCCGCGAGCAGGTGCTTCTGCCGCTCCAGGCGCAGCGCGACCCGCCGCTCGACGTCGGCCGGGCTCGCGCCCTTCATGCCGCGCCTGACCACCGCGCGGGCGTACTCCTCGGTCTGCAGCAGGCCGTGCACGAACTGCACCTCGTACACCCGGATCAGCGAGGCGGCGCCCTCCAGGCCCACGTAGGTGGGGAACCAGCTCGGCAGTACGTCGGTGTAACTGTGCCACCAGCCCGCCACGTTGGCCTCCCGGGCGAGGGAGAGCAGCGACTCGCGCTCCACCTCGTCACTGATGCCGTACAGCGTCAGCAGATCCTCGACGTCTCTGGTCTTGAAGCTCACCCGGCCCAACTCCATCCGGCTGATCTTCGACTCGGACGCGCGGATCGAGTAACCCGCCGCCTCGCGCGTGATCCCCCGTGCTTCACGCAGCCGCCTGAGTTGCGAGCCGAGCAGCATGCGCCGCACCACCGATCCGGGCTCTCCCGCGCTCACGTTCGCCAGCCTCCCCAACCGTCTTCAGGGGCCGCAGTCTGCCACTAAAACACTTCGAGCAGTACTCACCCGGTTACGGAAACGGAAAGAGGTCAGCCGTTTCCCGCAGGCAGAGGTAGGTACCTCTGACAGTGGCATGGTCCAATGTGGCGGAAAAAATGGCCAAGAAGCGGTACGGGAAGGATCATTTCGGTCACGTGCACGTGCATCTGCCCTTGCATCTGCCTGTCCCATCCGAAACCATGGTGCCGCGCCACCGCTGCATCGCTACGACCGCGAATTCCGGGAGTGCCTCGCATGGGGACGAATGGATCGACCATGCTCAAGCCGTTACGGCAGGGCCTTCCGCCGTTGGACCCGGCAGCCGTCTCCGATGCCGCCTCCTGCGCCCTGCCGGCCCGTTTCGAGGCGGTGGGCGAGGCCCGGCGCTTCACCCGCCGCACTCTGGACCAGTGGGACGTGGGCGACCGCTTCGACGACATATGCCTCGTCGTCTCCGAACTCGTCACCAACGCCCTGCGGCACGGCCTGCCCATCCCGCACCAGCGTCCGTCCGGGGAGACGCGGCAATGCGCGCCCGCCGGCCCGGCCGACGCCGGCTGCCCGCAGCAGGCGCCCGCCGTGCGGCTGCACCTGCTGCGCTGGACCGAGCGGCTGGTGTGCGCGGTGCGCGACCCCAGCGACGAGACACCGGCGCCGCGCGACTCGGACGACTTCGCGGCGGAGTCGGGCCGGGGCCTGTTCCTGGTCGACTCCTTCGCCGACGGCTGGGGCTGGCACCCGCTCGCGGGCGCGCTCGACGGCAAGGTCGTCTGGGCGCTGTTCCGGCTCCAGACGTCCGGCTGAGGCGACACAGGGGCGAGTCACGCCGGGTGTCTACGCGCGTACACCCGGTGGTCCGCGCCACGACGGCCGCTGAGTCGTTTCAGCCGGCTATGAGGTGGTCGAACTCACCGTCCTTGACGCCGAGGAGCATCGCCTCGATCTCCGCGCGCGTGTAGACGAGCGCGGGCCCGTCCGGGAAGCGGGAGTTGCGCACCGCCACGTCTCCGCCGGGCAATCGCGCGAACTCCACGCAGGAACCCTGCGAGTTGCTGTGCCTGCTCTTCTGCCAGGCCACTCCGTCAAGCTGCGTCGCAGCCATGCCGTTGTACACGTCGAACCCCCCGTACACGCCGTCAACGTCGCGGTCCACAGGTCGCTCCCCGGTGGTGCACTTGGCTGATGTGGCCATGGATGTCTTGGTCAACTGGTCCGGATCATAGCTGCGTTCATGTGCAGATGCATGAGCGGATGCACGTGCACGGGGGGTGTTGCCGCGGTTACAGCTTTGACGTCCGCTTTACCGAAGCCGTTCCAGCGTCTGTCCGAGAGACGGCAGTACATGCCGGGTCCAGCCCCCGTTCATGATCTTCCGCGCCATCATCTGCGCAGGGTCGTCCGGATCGAATCCCTCGTGCACTAGGAACAGACGCGTACCGCGCCCTTCCTGTTCCAGGGTCCAGGTGATGGTCCAGTCCGTGGGACCGGCGGGATCCGCGTCGGCCCAGCGCAGGGACAGCATCCGCTCGGGGACGAAGGCGAGGACCCGCGCTTCGACGACACCGGAGAAGCGGGCGCCCGGGCGCGCGACCGAGGTCATCCGGTACCGGTGGCCGACCTCGAGCCGGAAGTCCTCGGCGCCGGGCATCTGCCAGCGGGCCAGCAGACCGGGTTCGGTCAGGGCGCGCCAGACCTTGGCGGGCGGATGCGGGAAGAACCGGTCGACGCGGACGGTGGTGAGGTCGTCGGCGTCATCGGGCGGCGCGGTGCTCATGGACGCTCATCGTCGGGCATGCGGTCGAGCAGATCGCCGAGATCCCTCAGGCGGTCACGCCAGAACCGCTCGTACGGATGGAGCCAGTCCTGCACGTCGGCGAGCGGAGCCGCCTCCAGACGGTAGATGCGCTGCCGGCCCGAGCGCTGCTCCGACACGAGGCCGGCGTCCCGCAGCACCTTGAGGTGCTCGGAGAGGCTCGGGCGGCGCATGTCGAAGTGGTCGGCCAGCGCCTGAACGGCCTGCGGACCGCGCTCGCGCAGCAGCCGCAGCACCTCACGGCGGGTGGCGTTGGCGAGTGCGGCGAAGACCCGGTCCTCGGCGGCGGTACCCGTCCCGGTCATGCCGCGGCCGGATTCACGGGGCGGTCCGGTGCACGGTGCGGTCGGTCCCGGTTCACGGGGCGGTCCGGATCATGGGCGTCAGAAGCCTTCCTTCTCCGTCAGCAGCATCAGGCCGTTGCCGTCGGGGTCCGCGAAGGAGGCCATGCGCCCCCAGGGGAGTTCGTCCGGCCCCTGCACGGGGGTTCCGGCAGTGGCGAGCCGGGCGCAGTCCGCGTCGACATCGGTCGTGACCAACATGATCCCGCGCGCGGAGCCGGGCGTGAAACCGCCCATCCCCGGCCCGGAGAGCGTGAACACCGTCTGCGCGCCGCGGGGAGCCACCTGCAGCCAGCGGCCCTGGGGCAGTTGCCGGTCGGCGGTGACCTCCATGCCGAGGACGTCGCGGTAGAAGCGCAGGGCGCGGTCCTGGTCGGAGACGGGGAGGGTGACGAAGGAAGCGTGCGTGATGGTCATGCGGCGAGAATAGGTAGGCATTTCCCTACGCGTCAACCGTAGGGCGTTCCCTACCTGTGCCGCCCGGCCGGCCGTGCGGGAGATTTCCGCACGGCGTCCGGAAGTGCGCGGGTAACGGCTGGTAACTTGCTGCGGTCCCTCCGGTCCGGAGGCGTCGTCCCCCGGCGGGACGACCGCGCCCGGGGCGGCCGGTTCGCTACAGCTTGGGAGCTTGACGTGACTACGGCGACTGCAAGGGTGCGGACGGCGGCCGCGGCGGCGGGCCTGGTGGGCGTACTGGCGCTGACCGCGTGCAGCGGCGGCGCCGACCACGACTCCTCACCGGCCCCGGCGCCGACGGCCCCCACGGAGTCCGCGAGCGGCTCCACGGGCGCCGTCACGGGCGCTTCCGCCGAGCTCCAGGGCAGCTGGGTCGCCACCGGCAAGGGTTCGATCTTGGCTCTGGTGATCACCGGCAAGCGGGCCGGGCTCTTCGTGACGGGCGGATCCGTGTGCAGCGGCACCGCCGGCGCCGAGTCGGGCATGCGGATGATCCACCTGACGTGCACGGACGGCAACGAGGACCGGGTCACCGGCATGGTCGACTCGGTGACGAAGGACGCCCTGAAGGTGACCTGGTCGGGCAAGGTCGGCCAGGAGACGTACACCAAGGCCGAGGGCGGCAAGCTGCCCTCGGGGATGCCGACCACCCTGAAGCGGTGAATTGGGCGGGGTGGGTGAGCGCGGCTCCGGCGCAGCCGCCATGATGCGAGGAGACCGTCACGACCTCGATGGGACCAGCTCATGCGCGCCATTCCGCTCACCGTCACCGCCCTCACCGCCGCCCTCCTGCTGACCGCCTGTGACGACGGCGGCGGTGGCAAGAACGGCAAGAGCGGCTCCGCCTGCGAGATCGGCGGGGTCTCGGTGCAGATCGGGTCGGCCAGCGTGGCCCCGTCCGCCGGGGACACCGGCGAGGTCCCCGTCAGCATCACCAACCAGAGCGCGCCCTGCACGCTGGACCACTTCCCCGGTGTCACGCTGAGCACGGGCGGCGGCGAGGTGAAACTGCCCGTGCAGGAGGGGGCGAAGGCGCAGAAGCTGAAGCTCGCCAAGGGCGACTCGGCGACCTTCACCATCACCTACGTGCGCGGCGGGGCGGGCGGCAAGGCCGGTCTGAACGCCAAGTCCGTGAAGATCGGCCTGCCGGGCACGGACACCACCCGCAGCTTCCCGTGGTCCTACGGACCCGTCGCGACCAAGGGCTCCGGTGACACCCCGGACGCCTCCGTCAGCGCCTTCCAGCAGGTCGGGGACTGACGGCAGGCGGGAGCGGGGGGCTGCCGAGCCGGGCGTCGGGCCGGCCGTCGGGTGGGACGCACGGCCGTGGGGTGGGACGCCGGCAGTCGGGTGGGAGGCAGCGGCCCGGGCCGCGTCCGTCCGTCGGGCGGCGCACCGGCCGTCAGGTCGGGCGCCGGCCTTCAGGCAGCGCACCGGCCGCCGGGTGGGACGCCGGCCATCCGGCGGGAGGCAGCGGCCCGCGCCGCGTCCGTCCGTCGGGCGGCGCACCCGCCGTCAGGCCGGAAGCCGGCCGTCAGGCAGCGCACCCGTCGCCAGGTGGGACGCAGCGGCTCGCGCCGCGCCCGGCCGACAGGCGGCACACCCGCCGTCAGACCGGAAGCCGGCCGGCCGGCCCGAGGACCGTCAGGCGGGACGCGGCCGGGCCGGGGCCGAGGGCCGGTCGAGCCGGGGGCGGGCCCTGACCTGGGCCTGGTCCGCCGCCCGCGCGCCCTCCGTCCAGCCCGCCGCGTCGCTCACCCCGCGCAGCCGGGTGGTGGTGGTCTCGGGGAACATGTGCTCCAGGCGGCCGGCGACGGCTGCCTCCCGGGTGGCGAGGACCGGCAGCAGGTCCTCGGTCACCTGGGTCACGGCCACGGCCGCGAGACGGTCGCCGACGCGATGGGCGTAGGCCGCGAGGAACGACTGCCGGAACGTCTTGGTGCGCCTGCGGCCGCCGGCCCGCTGCGCGGCCTCCGCCTTGGTCATCGCGTGAGTGGCCTGCACCAGCAGTGAGGCGTGGAGCAGTTCCACCGCCTCCAGGTCCGCCTCGAAACCGACGACCGTGGAGAAGCCGAGCGCCTCGTTCCACACCGCTCGGCAGTGGTTGGCGGTGGCCACGGCGTCCAGCAGCACCGCCTTGGCCTGCTCGTACGGCGGCTCCACGCCGATGCGGCAGGCGCCGGGCGCGTCCGGCGCGGGGGCTCCGGCGGCCAGCAGCGCCTCGTCGACGCTGTGCCGGGCCATCAGCTCCTGCGCCTTGGCCGAGAGCGCCTCCGCCTCCTCGGGGTAGCCGGTGGCCTCGGCCTTGGCGAGCAGGGCGCGGATGCGGTTGAGCATGCGGGAGGCGCCCGGCCCGGGATCACGGCGGGGCTCCTCCAGAACCTCCAGGGCGGGCAGGCGCAGCAGCAGGCGGTAAAGCTCCAGCACCGCGGTGGCGTGCGAGAAGCGGTCGCCCGCCCGGACGGTTGGCTCCGGGAGGGCTTCGAGCTGGTCGGCCCAGCGGCGTCCGCGGGGGCGGTCCTGCCCTGACTGGGCCCGTACCAGCCCCGCGACGAGCGAGAGGTGCACCTCGTCGAGCTCGCGGCGCACGAGCCGTACGACATCGGCGGGCTGCCAGCCGCGCCGCCATGCGGCCGCCACCAACTCCTCGCCCCGGCGCGCGAGTTCGGCGTCCGCCGCGGGGTCGGCGGCGAGCAGGGAGGCACCCGTGTCGAGCCCGGTGTCGTTGTCTTCGTACAGCGCGGCGCGGAACGCCCGCTCGACGGTGCTTGCAGTGCTGGTCACCCGTCGATCGTGCCACGCGCCGACGACAGCGGCCGAAGTCTGTCCACAGCCTGTGGACAACTGTGGAAAACGAACACCTGGAGAGTGTCAACCGATGGTTGACAGTAACGCCAGGCGCAACCTACGGTTGACACATGGCGACCCATCCGAACATCACGGCATCCGTACGCCTCGACGACCTCATCGCGGCGATCAAGAAGGTCCACCCCGAACCCCTGGACCAGCTCCAGGACGCGGTGATCGCCGCCGACCACCTCGGTGACGTGGCCGACCACCTGATCGGTCACTTCGTCGACCAGGCCCGCCGCTCCGGCGCCTCCTGGACCGACATCGGCAGGAGCATGGGCGTGACCCGGCAGGCCGCACAGAAGCGGTTCGTGCCCAAGGAGTCGGCCGACCTCGACCCCAGCCAGGGCTTCAGCCGCTACACCCCGCGCGCGCGGAACACGGTCGTGGCGGCGCACAACGAGGCGGTGGCCGCGCACAACGCCGAGGGCCGCCCCGAGCACCTGGTCCTCGGCCTGCTGGCCGAGCCGGAAGGCCTGGCCGCGAAGGCGATCACCGCACAGGGCGTCCCGCTGGACGCGGTCCGCCAGGCAGGGGCCGCCGCGCTCCCGCCGGCCGTCGAGGACGGTCCCGATCTCATCCCCTACGGCCCCGAGGCGAAGAAGGTCCTGGAACTCACCTTCCGCGAGGCCCTCCGGCTCGGCCACAACTACATCGGCACCGAGCACATCCTGCTGGCCCTGCTGGAGCACGAGAACGGCACGGGCGTCCTCAGCGGCCTCGGCATCACCAAGGAGGCGACCGAGGAGTTCGTCGCCAAGGTGCTGGCGACGCTGCTCGAGCACAAGAAGGCGGCAGCGGACGCGGAGGAGGCGGCGACCGACTGACCCCCCCCGGGGGGCACCCCACTGACCGGCGCGAACCCGCAGGTCACCGCCATTGTCAGTACCGCCTGCCACACTCCTTCCCATGGCCGGCCGATGGGCTCTCGCGGCGGCCGAGGACGGTGGCGTGGACGTCGCCCCCCTCGGCCCCGACGGGCTGCCCGCCGGGCCGGTGCGGCGGGAGAGCGATCTCGCCGGGGCGGTGCGGAGCCGCCCGGAGGGGACGCGCTGGGTGTGGCGGTCGACCGCCGACGTCTACCCGCGTCTGCTCGCCACGGGGGTGCGAGTGGACCGGTGCTACGACATCGAGGACGCCGAGACGCTCCTGCTGGGCCACGAAGGCCGGTACGGCGAGCCGCGCTCGGCCGCCGCCGCCCTCGCCCGCCTCCGGGGCGGCCCCGTGCCGCCCGACCCGCCGCAGCGGCAGGCCGAACCGGGCGCCCAGTCCCCGCTGTTCGAGCCGTCCGGCAACCGCCTGCCCCTCACCGACCTGCTCGCCGTCTACGCCGAGCAGCAGCGGCGGCACGAGCGCACCGCCCACCCCGACCGCATGCGGCTGCTGACCGCCGCCGAGTCCGCGGGGATGCTGGTGGCCGCCGAGATGAACCGCTCGGGCCTGCCCTGGAGCGCGGAGGTCCACCGCGAGCTGCTGCGCGACCTGCTCGGCGAGCGGTACGCGGGCGGCGGCGAACCGCGGCGCCTGGCCGAGCTGGCGGACGAGGTGTCGGCCGCCTTCGGCCGCCGGGTGCGGCCCGACCTGCCCGCCGACGTGGTCCGGGCCTTCGCCGGGGCCGGGATCAAGGTGCGCTCCACCCGCCGCCGGGAGATCGCCTCCGTGGACCATCCCGCGGTGAAGCCGCTCCTGGAGTACAAGAAGCTGTACCGCATCTGGGTCGCGCACGGCTGGTCCTGGCTGCAGGACTGGGTGCGCGAGGGCCGCTTCCGGCCGGAGTTCCTGGCCGGCGGTACGGTCACCGGGCGCTGGGTGACCAACGGCGGAGGCGCGCTGCAGATCCCCAAGGTGATCCGGCGGGCCGTGGTCGCCGACCCCGGCTGGCGGCTGGTCGTGGCCGACGCCGACCAGATGGAGCCGCGCGTACTGGCGGCCATCTCCCGCGACCCCGGTCTGATGGAGGTGGCCGGGCGCGAGAGCGACCTGTACCAGTCCGTCTCGGACCGCGCGTTCTCCGGCGACCGCGACCAGGCCAAGATCGCCGTGCTCGGCGCGGTCTACGGCCAGACCTCCGGCGACGGCCTGAAGAACCTCGCCGCCCTCAGACGCCGCTTCCCCAGGGCCGTGGCGTACGTCGACGACGCGGCACGGGCCGGCGAGGAGGGCCGGCTCGTGCGCACCTGGCTGGGCCGGACCTGCCCGCCCGCCGCCGGCCCGGACGAGGACGCGGCGGAGGAGGCGGGCATCCCGGTCGGCGACGACGACGCCGGGCACGCGGACGGCCCGGCCTGGGGCCCGGGCCACACCTCGGGCGACTCCCGCGCGCGGGGCCGCTTCGCCCGGAACTTCGTCGTGCAGGGCAGCGCCGCCGACTGGGCCCTGCTGCTGCTCGCCGCGCTGCGCCGCGCCTGCGCGGACCTCGAGGCCGAGCTGGTGTTCTTTCAGCACGACGAGGTGATCGTGCACTGTCCCGCCGAGGAGGCCGCCACGGTCGTCGAGGCCATCCGTGAGGCCTCGCACCTCGCCGGACGCCTGACCTTCGGCGAGACACCGGTGCGCTTCCCGTTCACCACCGCGGTGGTGGAGTGCTACGCCGACGCCAAGTGAGGGCGGCGGCAGGGCCGTTACCCCGCCCGCGAGGGGTACACCGGCCGCCACGGGGCGTATGCGGCGTTCGCCCGCCCCGGCAGGCGACCGGGTGAGAGGGGCGAGCGAATGCAGCCGGAACACCGGACGGCGCAACGACTCCGGCTCACGCTGTGGGTCGCCGGCGCGGTGGCGGCGTTCGGAGTGGTCGGTGCGGTGCTGTCTGCGTTGAGGGCCCCGGGGACCGTCACGTGGGCGGCCGCCGCCGGGGCCGCCGTAGCCGGGGGATGGGCCGGCGACAAATTCATGCGGCGCCTCGAGAAACGCCGCTGATCCACGCCGCCCGCTCGCGGTGAGCCGAAGCTGAACGAAGAAACCCAGCTCAGAACTTTCTGAGCTGGGCTTTCAATGGAGCCGCTTTCGGGATTCGAACCCGAGACCTACGCATTACGAGTTGTCCGATCTTGGTTCATCGACGTCCGCAGACGTTCGCCGGGACGGCATAACCCCTAGTCAGGCACCCACCCGGATCATGCCGGTCATCGGTGGACACTCACAGCGCGCAGGTGAAATGAGACCAGAACTGCGACCAGACGCTGCGCCTTGGACCTGATAACAGCCGTCCGGGGGAGGCACGTGAGATGAGGCACCGAGGACTACGAGAGGAACCATCACGGTGACGACGGATCAATGACCCGGCAGCGCCGTAGGCTCCTCAAGCCGTGACCGTGAGACAGGCTCGCGACACCTGCGGGATATTCCAATTCACAACCACGCGCCAGTTGACCAAATCGCACGCCAGTTCGTCTCAGATCCGCCTGTTCGACAGTGCCTTCTCGTGATGCGATCAGCGCTATGCAGAAGATCGCCGCGTTAGCAGCCACTACCCTGGCCACCGCAACCTTATTGTCGGGCACTGCGCACACTGCGCAAGCCCGACCGCTCCCCGCCGATCCACACCCGCCCACCTGGGACAAAACAGTTCACTGCAGCACCACCGACCCTGACGGACGTCGAATCGTCACCCGATTTGGCAATAGTGAATTTGGCTGGTACCACTTCACCACCCGCCACAACATCAAAAAGTGCTCCACCATTGCCGCAGCCGTTCACGGCAACGTTGACCGCAACGATCACCAAGGACGCCTAGAGTATGACGGTGTCGCCTTCGAAACGGGTCCGAGGCCACGGCAGGTGAAGTTCACCGTAGTCGTTCAGTACACGCGAAAGTCAAAGGACCGCCGCTACGATGCCGGCAGGGGACAGACGATCGGCGTGATCAACGCCTTCTGCCGCAATCAGCGCAACAACAAGTGCCCCGCATGGATGCATCCGTGACAGACCCCGAAGACCGAGAGCAACAGGCAGCCGTCACCCGCCTACTGCTGTACTACCTGAACGCCCCCATCGCCGACTACTGCCATCTGCGAGGTGTCCTCCCCGCCCCCGGCGCCGTACGGATCGCCGTCCGAGTCGGAAAGGACGAGTACGCCAAGAGCTTCCTGTACGAGATCCCCCACGACACGGTGACCCCGTACTACATCCCCGGCATGCTGCGCACCGTCCTGACCGGGCCCCAGATCTACAGCAGCAGCGACGTCGACGAGGTGATGGGGATGACGCTCATCCGCCTCCGCCCTCAGGAGATCACCCCGGCCCCAGAAACCGAACAAGGTGAGGCGCTCACTGTCGTACGCGCCCTCTCCGACCCCGTAGACGACGAGAACCCGTTTCTTATCGGCTTTCTCATGCACGGGGACGGCCTGATCCGCCTGTACGTGCAACGCCCCGACCGGCCGGGCATCATCGGGGTCGACATCCGTTTGACCGGGACGCCGACGACCGCCCTCCTCGCCTCCCTTCCCTCCCTCGTCGAGGAGGAGCAATACCGGCGTCCGGCCCCGGATGACCCGCACTGCGACCTACTGGTCGACCTGACCAACTGGTAAAGCTCCGCCGACTGCTGCATGCGAGGCCGGTTAGCGCCGCTGGGCCCGAGCATCGACCCTCATCCCATCAGGATCCGGAGGAGTTCAAGGAGCTGGTGGCCGACTGGGGTCGGCAGCCGGCGTCTACTCGACGGAGCCGCGACACCTCCGGCAGGATCCTGAACGAACCCCAGGTGGGCATGCCCACGCTCATGGAGATCCGGCGGTAGGTGCTGGGGCGGTCACATCTCTCGTAGGACGCCAGCCGCCACATGGGGGGGACATGCCCCGCCCGGCCAGCACCGGGCGGCCCCAACTGAGACCAGAAGTGAGACCAGCGGCATCCAGGCGGCACGCGCCAAGCGCCGCCGACACCTCCGCTGAACGAGAAAGCCCAGCTCAGACGGTGTCTGGGCTGGGCTTCGGATGGAGCCGCTTTCGGGATTCGAACCCGAGACCTACGCATTACGAGTGCGTTGCTCTGGCCATCTGAGCTAAAGCGGCGCGCTGGCCGCACTATGGTGCGATCAGCAACGTCGGTAAGTCTACACAGTTTCGCGGGGTGCTTCGTACCCGCCCCGGAGCAGGGTGCTCCGGGGCGGCCACGAGGGCTATGAGCAGCGCTTTCCGACGGGTGGCGGGGTGCCGTTGAGGAGGTAGGCGTTGATCGCCGAGTCGATGCAGGCGCTGCCGCGGCCGTAGGCGGTGTGGCCGTCGCTGACGTAGGTGAGCAGGCGGCCCGAGGAGAGCTGGCGGGCCAGGGACTGGGCCCAGCGGTAGGGGGTCGCCGGGTCACGGGTGGTGCCGACGACCACGATCGGGGCCGCGCCCTTCGCCTCGATCCGGTGCGGCTCGCCGGTGGCCTTCACCGGCCAGTACGCGCAGTTCAGGGAGGCCCAGGCCAGACCGGCCCCGAAGACCGGGGACGCCTTCTCGAACGCGGGCAGGTCCTTCTCCACCTGCTGCGGGCTGGTGAAGGCGGGCGGCAGGTCGAGGCAGTTCACGGCGGCGTTGGCCATCATCAGGTTGCTGTACTGGCCCTTCGCGTTCCGTTCGTAGTAGCTGTCGGAGAGGGCCAGCAGGCCCGCGCCGTCGTTCTTGCGCATCGCCGACGTCAGCGCCTGGCGCAGTTGCCCCCAGGCCGTCTGGTCGTACATCGCCGCGATCACCCCGATGGTGGCCAGCGACTCGCCCAGCTTGCGGCCGCTCGCGTCCCCCGTCGGGATCGGATGGGCGTCCAGCTCGCGGAAGAAGGCCTTGAGATGGTCGCCGACCTGGGCGGGAGAGGTGCCCTTGTCGCCGAGCGGGCAGTCGGAGCGGTGCACGCAGTCCTTCGCGAACGCCTGGAACGCCGTCTCGAAGCCGGCCGTCTGGTCCAGGTTCACCCGGAGGGAGTCGAGGGAGGGGTCCACCGCGCCGTCCAGCACCAGCCGGCCCACCCGGTCCGGGAACAGGCCCGCGTACGTCGCGCCGAGGAGGGTGCCGTAGGAGGCGCCCACGTAGTTCAGCTTCGGGTCGCCGAGCACCGCGCGCAGGATGTCCATGTCGCGCGCGGCCTCGACGGTGGACACGTGCCGCAGCAGCCGGCCCGAATGCGCTCCGCAGCTCTCCGCGAACTCGCGGAACTGCCCGACCAGCGCGTTCGTCTCCCGCTGGTCGTCGGGGGTCGTGTCGGTCTCGGTGAAGGTGTCCATCTGGCGGCCGTCGAGACACTCCACCGGCTCGCTGCGCGCGACGCCCCGCGGGTCCATCGCGACCATGTCGTACATCGCCCGGATCTCGGCGGGGTAGCCGATGCCCGCGTACTGCTGCAGGTAGCTGATGGCGGAGCCGCCCGGGCCGCCCGGGTTGACCAGCAGGGAGCCCAGCCTGTCCTTGCCGGTGGCGGTCTTGCGCGCGACGGCCAGCTTGATGTCGCCCGCGCCGGGGTCGGCGTAGTCCAGCGGCGCCTTCATCGTGGCGCACTGGAATCCGGCGACGCCGCAGGCCCGCCAGCTCAGGTGCTGGTCGTAGTACGGGGCCAGCGCCGAGGGCGTGGCCCGCGGCAGCGCGGCCAGCGTCGGCTCCGCCGCACCGCTGGACGTCGTGGTCATCGAACTGCCGGCGGAGCAGGCGGACACGAGCATGGCGGCGGCCGTGAGCAGAGCGCCCGCGACACGGGTCGTCGCCCGGGACCGGATGCGGGTCCGGCGGGGCCGGCGGAGGGAGGGCCAGGTGTGCATCCAGCGATCGTAACGCTGAGCGACGCGACGGATACGCGGAGTACGAGGTGTGACCTCGTACGGGGGACGGAGTCCGTCAACCACCGTACGTCCGGCTCACCCGTCCCGCAGTGCCATCGTCATCGCCTCCACCGCGAGCAGCGGGGCCACATTGCGGTCCAGGGCGTCACGGCAGGCGGCGATCGCCTCGATACGGCGCAGGGTCGACTCCGGGCTGCTGCCGCGGGCCAGCCGGTCCAGGGCGTCCTGCGTGTCGCCGTTGGCGATGGCGACCCGGGAGCCGAGCTGGAGGGCGAGGACGTCGCGGTAGAACCCGGTGAGGTCGCCGAGGGCGACGTCGAGGCTGTCGCGCTGGGTGCGCGTTCTGCGGCGCTTCTGCATCTCCTCGAGGTCCTTCACCGCCCCCGCCGTGCCGCGCGGCAGCCGGCCGCCCTGGGTCGCGCCCAGCGCCGCCTTCAGCTCCTCGGTCTCCTTGCCGTCCATCTCCTCGGCGAGCTGCTTGGCGTCCTCGGCGGCCGCGTCGACCAGTTCCTGGGCCGCTCGCAGGCAGGCCCCGACCTCGTCCAGGCGCAGCGGGAGCCGGAGCACTGCGGCCCGGCGCTCGCGGGCCGCGGGGTCGCTGGCCAGCCGGCGGGCCCGGTCGGCGTGGCCCTGGGTGGCGCGGGCGGCGGCCATCGCGGCCTCGGGTTCGATGCCGTCACGGCGTACGAGCATGTCGGCGACGGCTTCGACCGAGGGCGTGCGCAGGTTCAGGTGGCGGCAGCGGGAGCGGATCGTGGGCAGGACGTCCTCGATCGAGGGAGCGCACAGCAGCCACACCGTGCGGGGCGCGGGCTCCTCCACGGCCTTGAGGACGGCGTTCGCCGACTTCTCGTTCAGCCGCTCGGCGTCCTCGACCAGGATGATCTGCCAGCGGCCGTTGGCCGGGGCGGTGTACGACTTGCGGACCGTGTCGCGCATGTCCCTGACCAGGATCTCGGAGCCCACGGCGGCGACCGCGCTGACGTCGGCGTGGGTGCCGAGCAGCGCGGTGTGACAGCCGTCGCAGAAGCCGCAGCCGGGGGTGCCGCCGAGGGCCCGGTCCGGGCTCACGCACTGCAGGGCCGCGGCGAAGGCCCGCGCCGCCTGGTTCCGGCCGGCGCCGGGCGGGCCGGTGAACAGCCAGGCGTGCGTCATCCTCGACGCCTCGGGCGGTGGCTGGTCCGCGGCGGCGGCCGTGACGAGGGCGTCGGCGTCCCGCGCGGCGCCGTCGAGCACCGCGCTCACCTTGTCCTGTCCGACGAGGTCGTCCCACACGGTCATGGGTCACGCCGTCCTTCCGTCGCACTGCGCGTCACGCCCTCCATTGTGCGGGCGGGCACTGACAACGACGGCGGCGCCCGCCGGTACCCCGTGGGGTCCGGCGGGCGCCGCCCGGTGTTCCTCGTCCGGCGGGCCCGTGCGGCGGGCCGCCGCACCGGTGCTCAGCCGCGCCGGCCGCCGCGGCCGCGCCGCCCGCGGGACTGGTCGTCACCGGACTCGTCCCGGTCCGGCTCCCGGTCGTCGTAGGACCCGAGCAGCTCGTCCGCCAGCGAGGGCAGGTCGTCCAGCGGGGTCTCCTCGGCCCAGTCGGGCCGGGGGCGGCGGGGGGTGCCCTCGGCGTCGATCTGGGGCATCTCACGCGTGCGGTCCTCGGCGCCGTCGGGCCGGGCGGGGCCGCGCTCGTCCCGGAAGAAGCCCGGCGGCACCCGGTGCGCGGGGTCGTCGCCACGGACCGGCGGCAGCACGGCGGTCTCTTCCGCGGACACGCGCGGCAGCACGGCGGTCTCTTCGGCGGACACGCGCGGCAGGACCTCGGTCTCGTCCACCGGGCGCGGGGTCACCGGCGGCAGCACAGCCGTCTCGTCCGCGGCGCCGGAGGCGACCGGCGGCTGCGGCAGCTCGGCGGTCACCTCGGAGTCCGGGACACGGTCTGCCGCGCGGGAGTCCTCAGCGGGCTCCTCGCGCACCGGCCGCAGCACGGCCGTCTCGTCGTCGCCCGGGGAGACCACGGGCGTGGGCACCGTCTCGGCCGCGCCCGGGGACACCACCGGCGTCGGCACGGCCGCCGGGTCGGGCGTCGTGCCCGGGACCTTGGGCCGCGGCGTGCTGGAGCGGCGCACCGCGGTGTCGGCCGCCGCGGCGGCCTCGGCCGCCTGCCGGCGGGCCTCCTCAGCGCGCAGCAGTGCCTCCTCGGCCTTGCGCTGCTTCTCCAGGCGCTGCGCCTCCTCCTCGGCGCGCAGCCGGGCCTGCCGCGCTTCCTCGTCGGCGCGCAGCCGGGCCTCCTCCTCGGCCTGTCGGCGCCGGCGCTCCTCCTCGGCCCGGCGGCGGGCCTCCTCCTCGGCGCGGGCCTTCTCCTCGGCGAGCAGGCGCTGCCGCTCCTCCTCGGCCCGGCGGGCGGCCTCCTCGGCCCGCTGCCGGGCCTCCTCCGCCTGCCGTTCGGCCTCGCGGCGCTGCGCCTCCTCCAGCTCGCGCCGCTTGCGCTCCTCCTCCTCGGCGCGCAGCTTGGCGAGCTGCTCCTGGCGCTCACGCTCCAGACGCTCCTCCTCGGCCTTGCGCGCGGCCTCCTCCTCGGCCTTGCGGCGCGCTTCCTCCTCGGCCTTCTTGCGCGCCTCCTCCTGGGCCTTGATCTCGGCCTCGGACAGCGGCAGCACGGTGTCGAGGCGGTGCCGGATCACGGTGGTGACGGCCTCGGGCTCCTGGGCCGCGTCCACGACCAGGTAGCGGCCGGGGTCGGAGGCGGCCAGGGTGAGGAAACCGGCCCGCACGCGCGCGTGGAACTCGGCCGGCTCCGACTCGAGCCGGTCGGGCGCCTCGGTGAACCGCTCGCGGGCGGCCTCCGGCGAGACGTCCAGCAGGACGGTGAGGTGCGGGACGAGTCCGTTGGTGGCCCACCGGTTGATCCGGGCGACCTCGGTCGGGGACAGGTCGCGGCCCGCGCCCTGGTAGGCGACGGACGAGTCGATGTACCGGTCCGAGATGACGACCGCGCCGCGCTCCAGGGCGGGCCGTACGACGGTGTCGACGTGCTCGGCGCGGTCGGCCGCGTACAGCAGCGCCTCCGCGCGGTGCGACAGGCCGGCCGAGGACACGTCCAGCAGGATCGAGCGCAGTCGCTTGCCGACGGGGGTGGCGCCCGGCTCGCGGGTCAGCACGACCTCGTGGCCCTTGGCGCGGATCCACTCCGCGAGGGCCTCGGCCTGGGTCGACTTGCCCGCGCCGTCGCCGCCCTCGAGGGCGATGAAGAATCCGCCCGCCGCCTGCGTGGTGACCGGGTCGTCGCCGCCGAGCAGCGCGTCCTTGAGGTCGTGGCGCAGCGGGACGCCGGAACGGTCGTCGGCCTTGGCCAGGACGATCACGGCGACCGGCAGCAGCAGCGCGCCGACCAGCATGAGCGTGAACGAGGCCCCGCCGTGCGCGAAGACGAACTTGCCGTTCTCCAGCCGGTGCGGGCCGATCAGGCCCGCGACGACGGGGGCGATCAGGGCGCCGAGCGCTATGAAGACGCGGACGACCGCGTGCAGGTGCTCGGTGGTGCGCCCCCTGCGGTACTCCTCGGTCTCCTGGTCCAGCAGCGCGTGCCCGGTGTTGGCGGCGATGCCCGCGCCGACGCCGGCCAGCGTGACGATCAGCAGCACGGTGGTGACGTCCGGGACCAGGCCGGCGGCCAGCAGGGCGACGCCGGTGAAGGCGATGACGAGGGCGAGCAGGCGGCGGCGCGAGAGCGACGGCAGCACCGACGGCGCGGTGCGGATGCCGACGGCGACTCCGCCGGTCAGGCCGAGGACCAGCAGGCCGTAGAGGACCGGGCCGCCGCCCAGGTCCTTGGCGTGCAGCACGCACACCGCGGCGGCGGCGGCGACGGCTCCGGCGACGGCGGCGCAGGCCGTGACGAGCAGCGGGATGGCGCCGGTGCGGCCCTTGTCGACACCGGTGCCGGTGCGCGGGCGGCGCAGCCCCTCCAGCGGGGACCGCGCGCGCGGGGTGCGCGTGTCGGGCAGTTCCAGGGAGGTCAGCACGGACAGGGACGCGGCGAACAGACCGGCCGCGACGTAGGAGCCGAGGGCCGCCTGGTGCTGGTCGAACCAGGCCACGCCGGTGCCGAGCAGGTTGTTCAGCAGGGCGGCGACGACCAGGACGGCGGCGGCCAGCGGGACGGCCAGGAAGGCGGTGCGCAGCGCGAGCCGGCGCAGCGCGTCCAGGTGGTCCGGCAGCGGCCGTACCGTCGCCCCCTCCGGGGGCGGGGCGGGCAGCAGCGCGGGGGCCGCGCTCTCCCGGCACACCGTCCACAGCCGCTCGGCCACGCCGGTGACGAACACGGTCACCAGCAGGACGGCGGGCGCGTCGGACGGGACCCAGTCGATCCACAGGGGCGCGACGATCAGCAGCGCGACCCGCAGGCCGTCGGCGCCGACCATGGTCCAGCGCCGGTCGAGCGGACCCTCCTGGGCGGTGAGCGTGGTCAGCGGCCCGAGGAGGACGGCGCCGAAGAGCAGGGTGGCGAGGATGCGCGCCGCGAAGACGGTCGCCACTGCGAAGGCCGCGCCCCGGTACCCGCCGCCGAAGGATCCCTCGGCAATGGCCGCCTGGAGGACGAGGACGATCAGCACCAGGAGGGCGAGGCAGTCGCCCACCCCGCCCACGAGCTGCGCGCTCCACAGGCGCCTCACCTGCGGTCGCCGCAGCAGTGAGCGGACGGCGCGCTCGCGGGAGTCGGCGACCAGGTCGTCGTCCGGTGCTGGGGTGGGGGCCGTTGGCTGGTCGGCTCGCGTCATGCGTTCAGCCTATCCGCAGGCGCCGACACCACACCCACCACTTCTGACGTGTGCACGCCCCGACACCGAAGTGGTGCCGGGGCGCTCGTTTCGCGAAGACGGGGACCGGCCGGAGTGGCCCTCCGGCCTGCCCGCGGGGTGTCAGTCCTCCGTGCCCGGAGCCGTCGCCTTCGAGGCCGTCGCCTTCTTGGCGGTGGTCTTGGCGGCGGTCTTCTTCGCAGTGGTCTTCTTGGCGGCCGCGGTGGTCTTCTTGGCCGCCGTCTTCTTGGCGGCCGTCTTCTTCGCGGGAGCGGCCTTCTTGGCCGTGGCCTTCTTCGCGGGACCCTTCGCCCGCTTCTCGGCGAGCAGTTCGAAGCCGCGCTCGGGGGTGATCGCCTCGACGCTGTCGCCGGAGCGCAGGGTCGCGTTGGTCTCTCCGTCGGTGACGTACGGCCCGAAGCGGCCGTCCTTGACCACGACCGGCTTGCCGGAGACCGGGTCCTCGCCCAGTTCCTTCAGCGGGGGCTTGGCCGCGGCCCGGCCACGCTGCTTGGGCTGGGCGTAGATCGCCTGCGCCTCCTCCAGCGTGATCGTGAAGAGCTGCTCCTCCGCCTGCAGCGAGCGCGAGTCGGTGCCCTTCTTCAGGTAGGGGCCGTAGCGGCCGTTCTGCGCGGTGATCTCCACGCCGTCGGCGTCGGTGCCGACGACTCGCGGCAGCGACATCAGCCGCAGCGCGTCCTCGAGGGTCACCGTGTCCAGCGACATCGACTTGAAGAGGGAGGCCGTCCGCGGCTTCACCGCGTTCTTGCCGGTCTTCGGGGTGCCCTCGGGGAGCACCTCGGTGACGTAGGGGCCGTAGCGGCCGTCCTTGGCGACGATCTGGTGGCCGCTCGCCGGGTCGGTGCCCAGCTCGAAGTCGCCGCTCGGCTTGGCCAGCAGTTCCTCGGCCAGGTCGACGGTCAGCTCGTCCGGCGCCAGGTCGGCCGGGATGTCGGCGCGCTGGTGCTGCTCGGTGTCCTTCTCGCCGCGCTCGATGTAGGGGCCGTAGCGGCCCACCCGCAGCACGATCTCGTTGCCCACCGGGAAGGAGGACACCTCGCGCGCGTCGATCGCGCCCAGGTCGGTCACCAGCTCCTTGAGGCCGCCGAGATGGTCCCCGTCGCCGTTGCCGGCGTCGGCCGCGCCGCCCGTGGCGCCCGCGGCGAAGCCGCTGTCCGGCGCCGTCTCGCCGAAGTAGAACCGCTTCAGCCACGGCACGGCACGCGCCTCGCCGCGGGCGATGCGGTCGAGGTCGTCCTCCATCCGGGCGGTGAAGTCGTAGTCGACGAGCCGGCCGAAGTGCTTCTCCAGCAGGTTGACCACCGCGAACGACAGGAAGGACGGCACCAGGGCCGTGCCCTTCTTGAACACGTAGCCGCGGTCGAGGATCGTGCCGATGATCGACGCGTACGTCGACGGGCGGCCGATCTCGCGCTCCTCGAGCTCCTTGACCAGCGACGCCTCGGTGTAGCGGGCCGGGGGCTTGGTGGCGTGGCCGTCGACCGTGATCTCCTCGGCGGACAGCGCGTCGCCCTCGGCCACCTGCGGCAGCCGGCGCTCGCGGTCGTCCAGCTCGGCGTTCGGGTCGTCGGCGCCCTCGACGTAGGCCTTCAGGAAGCCGTGGAAGGTGATCGTCTTGCCGGACGCGCTGAACTCGACGTCCCGGCCGTCGGCGGCGGCGCCGCCGATCTTGACGGTCACGCTGTTCCCGGTCGCGTCCTTCATCTGGGAGGCGACGGTCCGCTTCCAGATCAGCTCGTACAGCCTGAACTGGTCGCCGGTCAGGCCGGTCTCGGCCGGAGTGCGGAAACGATCGCCCGAGGGCCGGATCGCCTCGTGCGCCTCCTGCGCGTTCTTGACCTTCCCGGCGTACGTACGTGGCCGCTCCGGCAGGTAGTCGGCGCCGTAGAGCTGGGTGACCTGGGCGCGGGCGGCCGAGACGGCCGTGTCGCTCAGCGTCGTGGAGTCCGTACGCATGTACGTGATGTAGCCGTTCTCGTACAGCTTCTGCGCGACCTGCATCGTCGCCTTGGCGCCGAAGCCGAGCTTGCGGCTGGCCTCCTGCTGCAGCGTCGTCGTACGGAACGGGGCGTACGGCGAGCGGCGGTAGGGCTTGGACTCGACGGACCGCACGGAGAAGCGGGTGTTCTCCAGCGCGGCGGCGAGAGCGCGGGCGTTCGCCTCGTCGAGGTGCAGGGTGTTCGCGCCCTTGAGCTGTCCCAGGGAGTCGAAGTCACGGCCCTGCGCGACCCGCCTGCCGTCGACGGTCTGCAGCCGTGCGACCAGTGACGACGGGTCCGAGGGGTCTCCGGCGCGCCCGGTGGCGAAGGTGCCCGTCAGGTCCCAGTACTCGGCGGAGCGGAAGGCGATGCGCTCGCGCTCGCGCTCGACGACGAGCCGGGTCGCGACGGACTGGACGCGGCCGGCCGACAGGCGCGGCATGACCTTCTTCCACAGGACCGGCGAGACCTCGTAGCCGTAGAGACGGTCGAGGATGCGCCGGGTCTCCTGGGCGTCGACCATGCGCTGGTTGAGGTCGCGCGGATTGGCGACGGCCTCGCGGATCGCGTCCTTGGTGATCTCGTGGAAGACCATCCGCTTGACCGGGACCTTGGGCTTCAGCACCTCGAGGAGGTGCCACGCGATGGCCTCGCCCTCGCGGTCCTCATCGGTGGCGAGGAAGAGCTCGTCGGAGTCCTTCAGCAGGTCCTTGAGCTTCCTGACCTGCGCCTTCTTGTCCGCGTTGACGACATAGATCGGCTCGAAGTCATGCTCGACGTCCACGCCGAGCCGGCGCACCTCGCCCGTGTACTTCTCGGGTACCTCCGCGGCGCCGTTGGGAAGGTCGCGGATGTGCCCCACGCTCGCTTCGACTACGTAGCCGGGGCCCAGGTAGCCCTTGATCGTCTTCGCCTTGGCAGGCGACTCGACGATGACGAGTCGGCGGCCGCCTTGTGCGGTCTCGCTGGTCGGGGACAACTTCGCTCTTCTCTCCGGTCGACGCCGGCCACTCCCCCGGCGTTCGTTCCCGGGGTCGCGGCGTGCTTCTGGCTCGTGTGACGCTGCGGAGTGTGACGGTACATCCCGCCCCCGTGTCAAACGGGAAAAGCCCACAACGGCCACTCGAACGGTAACCCGACTACCGGTATTCCTGCCGCCCGGACTCCGCGGCGGCCCCCGCTCCCCTGTCCGGAGCGTGACGCTCCCACTACCGGGGCGGCACGACGGCCCCCGACGTCAGAGGCGGGTCAGGCAGTACGCGGCGAGGCCCAGCGCGACGACTCCGGCGGCCCCGGCGAGGGCGGCCGATGCGACCGGGTTCACACCGAGGGCGACCGGCTCGCGGTGCCGCACCCGGGTGCCGGTCCACACCAGCAGAGCGCCTCCGAACAGGGCGAACACAAGTCCCGCCAAGATCGCCGGTCCGCTCTCCATGCTCCCGCCCGCCCTTCCGCGCCGACCGCCGTACCCAGCGCGTGGAGGGTGGCACCCGCGAGAGACGGGCGGGCGACATCGGGGTGAACGGACACCCGCCGGTTCACCCGACATGCGAGCGAGTGGGCCTTCGCTGGAGCGGGACCATATTTTTCCGGCCGTTTTCCCGGCGCCGGAAAGGTTCCGGCCCTTGCCACCGGCATACGACGCTCCGGACGCTGCTACGGCGGCCCGACGAGCTGCGATACGGCCGCTGCTCCGGCGGCCCGCCGGGCGGCGCTACGGCCGCTCCTCCAGCGACCCGCTGACGGCGCTACGGCCGCTGCACGCGCGCCGTCGGCGGCCGTTATCGCAGGCGAGGCGAACCGCTGCGGTCGGCGACCGCCTCGCCCGCCGTCGGCCGGTCAGCCCGCCGGCTCCAGGAAGCCCTGCTCGACCAGCAGCCGGATCTGCGCCGGCGTGCGGTCGCGCAGCAGGACCGCGTCCTCACCGACGAGCTGGGCGATCGCGTCCAGGATGCGGCCGGCGCTCAGCGTGCCGTCGCACACGCCGGCGAAGCCCGCGCCGACCGTGTCGACCTTCGTGGCGCGGCGCATACCGCGGTGCTGGCGCAGCACCACATGCTCCGGGTCCTCGGCGCCAGGCAGCCCGACCTGCTCCTGGACCACCTCGGCGGTCAACCGGAAGCGGCCTTCCAGCAGGGCTGCGTCGTCGTGGTCCCGGAGATAGTCGAGACGCTCGAAGTGCGCCCGGATCGCCTCCCCGAGCGGCTGCTCCACCGAGTGCGGCCACTCCTCCACGGTGATCGAGGGCTCCGCGGCCCCGGTCCTGCGCAGGGTGATCCAGCCGAAGCCGACCGCCTTGACCTTGCGGGCCTCGAACTCGTCGAGCCAGGCGTCGTAGCGCGCCTGGTAGTCCGCCGGGTCGCCGCGGTGGTCGCCGGCGTCCCTGAGCCACAGCTCCGCGTACTGCGTGATGTCCTGCACCTCGCGCTGCACGATCCAGGCGTCGCAGCCGCGCGGCACCCACGACCTGAGTCTGTCCTGCCAGTCCTCCCCCTCGACGTGCTGCCAGTTGGCGAGGAACTGCGCGAACCCGCCCTCGTTCAGCCGTTCCCCCGCCTGCTGAACGAGCGAGCGGCACAGATCGTCCCCGCCCATGCCGCCGTCGCGGTACGTCAGCCGCGCGCCGGGCGAGATCACGAAGGGCGGGTTCGACACGATCAGGTCGAAGGTCTCGTCGTCCCGGACCGGCTCGAACAGCGAGCCCTCGCGCAGGTCGGCGGCGGGCGCGCCGGAGAGCGCCAGGGTGAGCGCGGTGATGTGCAGCGCGCGCGGGTTGACGTCGGTCGCCGTCACGCGCGTGGCGTGCGAGGAGGCGTGCAGCGCCTGGATGCCGGAGCCGGTGCCGAGGTCGAGGGCGGAGGCCACGGGCGTGCGCACGGTGATGCCGGCCAGGGTCGTGGAGGCGCCGCCGACGCCCAGGACCACTCCCTCGTCGCGCTGGCCGATGCCGCCCGCGCCGCCGACCGCGCAGCCCAGGTCGGAGACGATGAACCAGTCCTCGCCGTCGGGGCCGCCGTAGGGCCGCACGTCCACGGTCGCGGCGACCTCGTCGCCGCCCACGGAGCTGAGCCAGCCGGCCTCCAGGGCCTCCGCGACCGGCAGGACGGCCGCCACGCGCGCGTGCGGCACCGGTTGCTGGAGCAGGAAGAGGCGGACGAGCGTCTCCAGCGGCGTGTCGCCGCGGGTGGCCCGGAGCGCGGGCACCGTCTCACTGCGGGCCAGCGCCGCGTAGGCCGGGGCGCCGAGCAGATCGAGCAGCCCGTCGGCGGTGAAGGAGGCGGCGAGCAGGGCGTCGCGCAGGCGTGCGGCGGTGCCGGGCCGGTCGGTGGCGGGCAGGGGGGCGAGGCCGGAGTCAGTCACGTCCCCATTGTGTCCCGGCCCGGCCGGGACGGGCCGCCTCGGCACGGGTCCGGGCACCGCCCCTGTCCACCGGTCCGGAGCGCTCGCCGGGACACGGGGTCCGGCCGACGCAGGACGCCGGATCGTGGGCACCGGCCCACGCCGCCCGCCCGTCGGGGGACCGGCACCGGCCGGCCGCGGTGGCCGGATACCGGGGCGGTCGGCCTTGGCGGACGGGCCGGGCGGCGAAGGCGGTCGGACGCCGGTCGCACGCCTGGGTCACCCGGATGCCGGGGGCGGCGGCCGCCGAGTCCGGGGTCAGCCGGCCGTGGCCGGCGCCGGGGCGGAGGCCGACGCGGCCACCTTGCAGCTCGGCTGCTTGGCGATCGCGTCCTTCACATCGCCCTGCTCGAGCCGCTTCAGCGCCTCGGTGCCGCTGTTGCTCTGCTCACCTATCTGCTTCGTCTGGTCGGCCACCTCGTGCAGGCCGTTGGCGAACTTGCCCTGGTCCTCGGTGTCGAGCCCGTCGACCTTCTTCTTCAGGTCGCCGTAGGCCGTGGCGAGACCGGCGAGGTTCTTGGCGGCGTCCTTCTGCCGCTTGGCGCCGCCCTCGACCCCGGGAGGCGCGCCGGCGCTGTTGATGGCGGCGGCCAGCCCCTTGTAGCCGTCGGCCATGTCCTGGAAGGCCGAGGCGTACGTGCTCTTGGCCGTCTTCGGCGGCAGGTTGCTGTCCGTGGCTATCTTGGCGATCGAGGCGTTCGCCTCCCTGATCTTGGCGTCCTGGGCGGGCACCGCGTCGCACACCGTCTTGGCCCAGGCGACCAGTTTGGGATCGGGCCCGCTGTCCTTGCTGCTGCATCCCGACAACGCCGCCACCAGTACCGCACCGCCGGACAGTGCGGCCGCGAGCTTCTTGTTCACCGGATCGGTCCCTTCCATGGCTCTCGGCCCCCGGAATCTACACGGCATACCGACGGCCACCCCATGCCGAAGGACCCGGAAGTCATCTTTTGTGATTCTTTGCACCACGGGAGAGAAGGCTCACCACCCGGCCGGCGCCGCACACGCGGCGGGCGGGCGGCACGTCAGTACGTGCCGCCCGCCCGCCCGTTGCGCAGGCCCGTTGGAGGCGTGCTAGGAAGCCACCGCCGCGTCCGGTGAGTTGGAGACGCGCTCGGCGCTCTCGTCGTCGCCGACGGCGATCCCGCGCCGCTTGGAGATGTACACCGATACGACGATGACCAGCAGCGCGAGGATAGCGATCCCGATCCGCACGCCGAGGTTCCGGTCCTCGCCGTAGGAGAACTTGATCACCGCGGGCGCGATGAGCAGCGAGACCAGGTTCATGACCTTGAGCAACGGGTTGATCGCCGGCCCCGCGGTGTCCTTGAACGGGTCACCGACCGTGTCGCCGATCACCGTGGCGGCGTGGGCCTCGCTGCCCTTGCCGCCGTGATGGCCGTCCTCCACGAGCTTCTTGGCGTTGTCCCAGGCGCCGCCGGAGTTGGCGAGGAACACCGCCATGAGCGTGCCCGCGCCGATGGCGCCCGCCAAATAGGAGCCCAGCGCGCCGACACCGAGCGTGAAGCCGATGAAGATGGGCGCCATGACGGCGAGCAGACCGGGGGTGGCCAGCTCGCGCAGGGCGTCCTTGGTGCAGATGTCGACGACCTTGCCGTACTCGGGCTTCTCGGTGAAGTCCATGATCCCCGGCTTCTCACGGAACTGCCGTCGCACCTCGAACACCACCGAACCGGCCGAGCGGGACACGGCGTTGATGGCGAGTCCGGAGAAGAGGAAGACGACCGCGGCGCCCGCGATGAGGCCGACGAGGTTGTTGGGCTGCGAGATGTCCAGTGACAGGCTCAGCGGCGAGCCGGGACCGGTGAGTTTCGCGCCGACGTCCTGCACGTTGGTGGTGATGGCGTCCCGGTACGAACCGAAGAGCGCCGATGCCGCGAGGACGGCGGTGGCGATGGCGATGCCCTTGGTGATGGCCTTGGTGGTGTTGCCCACCGCGTCCAGGTTGGTGAGCACCTGCGCGCCCGCGCCCTCGACGTCGCCGGACATCTCCGCGATGCCCTGCGCGTTGTCGGAGACCGGCCCGAAGGTGTCCATGGCGACGATCACGCCGACCGTGGTGAGCAGCCCCGTGCCGGCCAGGGCGACCGCGAACAGCGCGAGCATGATCGAGGTGCCGCCGAGCAGGAACGCGCCGTACACGCCGAGCCCGATGAGCAGCGCGGTGTAGACGGCCGATTCCAGGCCCACCGAGATGCCGGAGAGGACGACGGTTGCCGGGCCCGTGAGGGAGGTCTTGCCGATGTCCCTGACCGGGCGGCGGGTGGTCTCGGTGAAGTAGCCGGTGAGCTGCTGGATCACGGCGGCGAGCAGGATGCCGATCGCCACCGCCACGAGGGCGAGGATCCGCGGGTCGCCGCTCTTGCCGCGGATCGCCACGTCGGTGACGCCGTTCAGGCCGGAGTACTTCCCGGGCAGGTAGACGAAGACCGCGACCGCGACCAGTGCGAGCGAGATCACCGCGGAGATGAAGAAGCCGCGGTTGATCGCGGTCATGCCACTGCGGTCGGCCCGGCGCGGCGCGACCGCGAAGATGCCGATCATGGCGGTGAGCACACCGATCGCGGGCACCAGCAGCGGGAAGGCGAGCCCCGCGTCGCCGAAGGCGGCCTTGCCGAGGATCAGCGCGGCCACCAGGGTGACGGCGTACGACTCGAAGAGGTCGGCAGCCATGCCCGCGCAGTCGCCGACGTTGTCGCCCACGTTGTCGGCGATGGTCGCGGCATTGCGCGGATCGTCCTCCGGAATGCCCTGCTCGACCTTGCCGACCAGGTCGGCGCCGACGTCGGCGGCCTTGGTGAAGATGCCGCCGCCCACTCGCATGAACATGGCGATCAGGGCGGCGCCGAGGCCGAAGCCTTCCAGCACCTTCGGCGCGTCGGCCGCGTACACCAGCACGACACAGGAGGCGCCCAGCAGGCCGAGCCCCACCGTGAACATGCCGACGACGCCGCCGGTGCGAAATGCGATCTTCATCGCGGTGTGCGAGACGGTGGTGAGATCCTTCTCGGGTTCACCCTCGCCCGGAGTCGCTTCCCGGGCCGCGGCGGCGACGCGCACATTGCTGCGCACGGCGAGCCACATGCCGATATAGCCGGTGACCGCCGAGAACACCGCACCGATCAGGAAGAACACCGATCTTCCGGCACGCTGATTCCAGTCGTCCGCGGGCAGCAGCAGGAGCAGGAAGAAGACGACTACGGCGAATACGCCGAGCGTGCGGAGTTGCCGGGCGAGATAGGCCTTGGCGCCTTCCTGGACCGCTTCGGCGATCCGCTTCATGCTCTCGGTGCCCTCGCCCGCCGCCAGCACCTGGCGCACCAGGACGCCCGCGACCGCGAGCGCGGCCAGGGCGACGGCCGCGATCACCGCCACGATGATCCGGTTGTCGTCCGTGAGTACCGCGGCCGCGAGAGTTGTGGGGTGGCCAAACTGATGAGGGGTAGAAAGCCCCGCCATTCGTCCTCCTTGACGCTTGGGCTGAGCTCAAGATGTGGACGGATTGTAGGTACCCCAGAGTGATCTAAACAGGGGACGGTAAACGGAATTCGCCGCCATGCGCTCTTCAGCAAAAGATCGAGTTGCCGCCATGGAACCCGAAAGTGGTAACGCCTCAAAGGCGTTGACGGACACATTGGTGCTTGATCAAATTATCAGGTATTGATCGTGAATTACTTCACGAATTCCTGGACGCGCCGGAAACAGCACGAAAGGCCCTGCTCAGCAGGGCCCTTCGATGCGCTGTGCGCTGCGCGCTCCGCGCGATGTTCGGGTGCGGCGCGCGGCGCGCGGGTTCAGGCGAGGGTGACGGCCGGCGGAACGGTGGTCGGCCAGCTCATGCGGATGAGTCCGCCGTCCCGGCCGGTGGTGACCTCCACGTCGTCCACGAGGCCGCTGATGACCGCGAGGCCCATCTCGTCCTCCTCGGCTTCCACGTCCGCGTCCGCTGCGGCTCCGCCGGCCACCCGCTCGGCGGGGACGGCGTGCGGCGCCTCGTCGCCGACCTCGATGGAGAACTGTTTCTCCTCTTCGATCAGCGCGACCTTCACGGGTGCCGTGATGGCGTTGACCTGGTGCAGTCCGACGGCGCGGGAGCAGGCCTCGCCCACGGCGAGGCGCACCTCGTCGAGTACGGCCTCGTCCACTCCGGCCCTGCGTGCCACCGCTGCCGCCACCAACCGGGCGGTGCGGACGTGCTCGGGCAGCGCGCTGAAGCGGAGTTCGACGGTGGCCATGCATCCCCCTCGCGACTACGGGCGTGCGGTCCGGGGGCGGGACCGCCGAGAGCCCGCACCCCCTGCTGTACTCATGGCCCCGGACTCACCGGCCCGGGGCGGGGCCGACCGATGTCCGGACCGGCGAGCGGCCCGGACCAGGTGACCGGCCCGGTGTCAGTCGGTGGCCGCCACCGCTTCCTCGACCGAGGTGTGGATCGGGAACACCTTGGTGAGGCCGGTGATACGGAAGATCTTCAGAATGCGCTCCTGGTTGCAGACCAGGCGCAGCGAGCCCTCATGGGCACGCACCCGCTTCAGGCCGCCGACCAGCACGCCGAGCCCGGTGGAGTCGAGGAAGTCCACGCCCTCCATGTCGACGACGAGGTGGAAATTGCCGTCGTTCACCAGCTCGACCAACTGCTCGCGCAGCTTGGGCGCGGTGTATACATCGATTTCGCCACCGACCTCGACGACCGTACGATCGCCGACGGTACGGGTCGACAGGGACAGGTCCACGGATCCTCCAGCACCTTGCTATCGAGCGGTCGCCCCTCGGGACACCGGCCTGCGGCCCTCGGGACGCATCGCCAGCCGCGATGGCATTCAATCACTTACCGGCAGGCGTGCACGACGCCTTGGCTCCATTGTCCGTCACGCCGGTGACACACTCGGTGCCGATGGCCAAGAATCACCGATCCGATCGACCCGTGGCGGACCCGGCGTCCCGCCCGTCTCCGAGCACCCTTCTGGACCGGCTCGCCTCCGGGCCGAGCCGATCCGCGCGCATCACTCATACGGAGCACTTGCCCCCGCGTGCGGGTCGGCATGCCGTCTGGCCTGACCGGATTCGCTCCGAGGTGATCGCCGCGGTGCAGGCGTGCGGCGTCGAGCACCCCTGGGCCCACCAGGCGCTGGCCGCCGAGCACGCCCTGGACGGGGACTCGGTGGTGGTCGCCACCGGCACCGCCTCGGGCAAGTCCCTCGCGTACCTCGTGCCGGTCCTGTCGACGCTCCTGGACGGCTCCGAGGCGCCCAACGGCCGCGGGGCCACCGCCCTGTACCTGGCTCCTACCAAGGCACTCGCGGCGGACCAGTGCCGAGCGGTGAAGGAACTTTCACAACCTTTGGCCAGTGCCGTTCGCCCAGCCGTGTACGACGGCGACACACCGTTCGAGGAACGGGAGTGGATCCGCCAGTACGGGAACTACGTACTGACCAATCCCGACATGCTGCACCGGGGGATACTGCCCTCCCACCCCCGCTGGTCCTCCTTCCTGAAGGCGCTCAAGTACGTCGTCATCGACGAGTGCCACACCTACCGGGGTGTGTTCGGCTCGCACGTCGCCCAGGTCCTGCGCCGGCTGCGCCGCCTGTGCGCGCGCTACGGAGCCTCGCCCGTCTTCCTGCTGGCCTCCGCGACCGCCGCCGAGCCCGCCGTGGCCGCCGGCCGGCTCACCGGTCTGCCGGTGGTGGAGGTCGCCGACGACGCCTCCCCGCGCGGGGAACTGGTCTTCGCCCTGTGGGAGCCCCCGCTCACCGAACTGCACGGCGAGAAGGGAGCACCCGTTCGGCGTACCGCCACCGCCGAGACCGCCGACCTGCTGACCGATCTCACCGCGCAGGGCGTGCGCTCGGTCGCCTTCGTGCGGTCCCGGCGGGGCGCCGAGCTGATCTCGGTGATCACCCAGGAGCGGCTGGCCGAGATCGACCGCTCGCTGGCCCGGCGTGTCGCGGCCTACCGCGGCGGCTACCTCCCCGAGGAGCGCCGTGCCCTGGAGCGCGCCCTGCACTCCGGCGAGCTGCTCGGACTCGCCGCCACGACGGCCCTGGAGCTGGGCGTGGACGTCTCGGGCCTGGACGCGGTCCTGATCGCCGGATACCCCGGCACGCGCGCCTCCCTGTGGCAGCAGGCGGGCCGCGCGGGCCGCTCCGGACAGGGGGCCCTGGCGGTGCTGGTGGCCCGCGACGACCCGCTGGACACCTTCCTCGTCCATCATCCCGAGGCACTGTTCGACCAGCCGGTGGAATCGACCGTCCTCGACCCCGACAACCCGTACGTCCTCGCACCGCACCTGTGCGCCGCCGCGGCGGAGATCCCGCTGACCGAGGAGGACCTCGACCTCTTCGGACCCGCCTGCGCCGGGCTGCTGCCGCAGCTGGAGGCCGCGAAGCTGCTGCGCCGCCGCACCCGGGCCTGGCACTGGACGCGCCGGGAGCGGGCCGCCGACCTGACCGACATCCGCGGCGCGGGCGGCCGGCCGGTGCAGGTCGTGGAGGCGGGCACGGGCCGTCTGCTCGGCACGGTCGACGAAGGCGCCGCGCACTCCGCGGTGCACGAGGGCGCCGTGCACCTGCATCAGGGCCGCACCTATCTGGTGCGCTCCCTCGACCTGGAGGACTCGGTCGCGCTGGTCGAACAGGCCGACCCGCCGTACTCGACGGTCGCCCGGGACACCACGTCGATCTCCATCCTGGAGACGGACGTCGAGATCCCCTGGGGCTCCGGCCGGCTCTGCTACGGCTCCGTCGAGGTCACCAACCAGGTGGTCTCCTTCCTGCGCCGACGGCTCATCACGGGTGAAGTGCTCGGTGAGACGAAGCTCGACCTACCTCCTCGTACGCTGCGCACCCGCGCGGTGTGGTGGACGGTCACCGAGGACCAGCTGGACGAGGCACGGATCACCCCGGAGATCCTCGGCGGCTCCCTGCACGCCGCCGAACACGCATCGATCGGCATGCTCCCCCTGTTCGCCACCTGCGACCGCTGGGACATCGGCGGGGTATCGGTCCCGCTGCACCCGGACACCCTCCTGCCGACCGTGTTCGTCTACGACGGCCATCCGGGTGGCGCCGGCTTCGCGGAGCGCGCCTTCCACACGGCCCGCGACTGGCTCGCCGCGACCCGTGAGGCCATCGCCTCCTGCGAGTGCGAGGCGGGCTGCCCGTCCTGCATCCAGTCCCCCAAGTGCGGAAACGGCAACGATCCGCTGCACAAGAGAGGGGCGGTACGGCTCCTCACGGTGCTGCTGCGGGAGGCTCGGGAGGCCGCCGAGGAGAAGCCGCGGGAGGAGTCGGAGCCGCAGGGCTGAGGTGATGTTCCCGATCAAGCCGGCGATGATCGGGCAAGCGGCCTGGTCCCGTGGCCGGCCCCGCCGCAGGAGGCAGAGGGCCGGGCGGACCGGCTCTGGATCTGACCTCAGCCGCGAACGGCCCGCGCCCCGAGGCCGCGGTGACATCCGAGGTCTCACCCTCGATCACGCATCGAACCAGCCGGACTCCCTGGGCCGCCGCCACCCGTTCCGCCCGGGCGCAGGCGCCCGCGGTGCCCTCGGCCCAGTGGTCCGCTGCGGCGAGCGCCGCCAGGTCGGCGCCGCCGGCCGCCCGGTGCCTGACCACGACCGCCTGCCCGAGGGCGAGCACGACGCCGAAGACCACGCACAGCACGGTGATCACCCCGACGCTCCAGACGGTGGCCGACCCGCGATCCGAGCACCGGAGTCCGTCCCGGGGTCCATGTCGCCGGCGCCTCATGGCCCCGGCTCCCGCGCGGCCCCGGTCACCGCACTCGCGCCGGCGCCCGTGCCCACGCCGGCACCGACACGAGTCCCGATACCAGTGCCGTCTCCTGTCCCGCTGCCAGCGCCCGTCCCATTGCCCGCGCCGGTTCGGGTGCCCGCGCCCGCGCCGGTTCCGGCGCCTGTACCGCTGCCCGTGTCAGCCCCAGCGCCGCTGCCCGCGCCACTGCCCGTCTCAGCCGTTGCGCCCGTCCCGGCGCCGGTGCCGACGGTCTCCTCCGCCGCTGCCACAGCGTCCGCTCGGACCTCGAACGGAAGTCCGGTCAGCAGCGGTGGTCTGGCCGCCACCGTCACCCGGACCTGGTCGCCCTCACGGCTGACCGTCACCCGGGCTCCGCCCGGCGCCGCCTGCCGGGTCACCTCCATCACCGCGGCGGCCGGGTCCTGCCGGGCGGCGGACCGGGCGCCGGTGCGGGCGGCGTCCACGCACTGGATCTGGGCGGCCACCACGAGCAGCCCCCAGACCAGCGCCATGGTGAACGCCACCAGCACCGACAGCACCACCGCCGACTCCGCGGTCACGAACCCGCTGTCCGGCTCACCGTCACATCCGCGCACTGAGCGCCCGCTTCACGATGGCCTGCAGTTCCGCCTTGACCTGGCCGCTGGTGACGACCTCGTAGAGCAGCAACGCGAAGCCGACCGCGGCGATGATCCCCATCGCGTACTCCGAGGTCACCATCCCCGTGTCCGTGCGCCATCGTTCCCGCACCGATTTCCACAGCTTCCCAGCCTTCTCGCACACCTTGAACTCCTCTCGTTCCAGCCTTCTCGTCGCTTTCGGAACCGCGTCGTCCGTCCGCGTCCGGCGTCATCACCGGCGCCACCGGTACGTCCGCTACCGCGTCCACCGCCCTGCCGTCAGCCGCCACCCCCTCCCACCGCGCCGCCCGCCAGCCCGATCACCACGGGCAGCACACCGATCGCGATGAACGCGGGCAGGAAGCACAGCCCCACCGGTGCGGAGACCATCACGGCCGCTCTGCGCGCCCGGACCGTGGCCGCCCTGGCCCACTCCGCGCGGGCGTCCGAAGCGAGGCGGGCGACGGGGCCCGCGGCGGGCAGACCCGAATCGCCGGCCCGTTCCAGCAGCCGGGCGAGCGCTCCGGCGGCGGGCAGCGCGGCCAGCCGGCGCCAGGCGTCGACCGGTTCGCCACCGAGCCGTACCTCGGCCGCACCCCGCTCCAGCGCCTCCCCTACCGGCCCCGCGAGGGCCTCCCCCACCGCCTGGGCGGCGACCACCGGACCGGCGCCGGCCGCGATGCAGGCGGCCAGCAGATCGGCGGCAAGGGGAAGTTGGCGGGCCGCGAGCCCGGTGTCGACCTCCTCCGCCGGGCCCGCACCGGCCCGGCGGAGCCGCCACCGCCACAGCCCCGCGCCGACGGCGAGAGCCACGACCGCACCGGCCGCGCCCCCGGCCAGCACCCAGGCCCCGCACATCGCGCCGGCGACCGGCAGCCACCGCCGCATGGTGTCGCCGGCCCGGAAGGGCGGGCCGGACCCGGCCTTCACCACGTCCAGCAGTTCGGCCACCCGGCGCCTGCCCCGCCGCCGGCGCCGGGCCATGACCAGCCATCGGGTCGCCCAACCCGCAACGAGCAGGACAGCCGCGGCCGTCCCCAGCCTGTGGACGACTTCCGCGCTCATGCCGCCTCCGCTCCCCGCACGATCCGCCGCGCCCACCACACCCCGGCGCCCTCGAACACCGCCCCGGCCACCAGGCAGCCCAGCCCGGCCCCGCTGTGCAGCAGCACCCGCAGCGGGTGGGCGCCCATGGCCGATCCGAGCAGCAGCCCCAGGGCGGGCAGCACGGCGAGCAGCAGCGCCGTCGCCCGAGCCCCGGACAACTGAGCTTGCAGATCCGCCCGTTGGTCGCGCTCGGCACGCAGGGCCCCGTCCAGCCGGTCGATGCCGTCCGCGAGCCCGGCGCCCTGGTCCACGGCCACCCGCCAGCAGGCCGCGAGCCCCAGCAGCCCCTCGGCGCCCGGTTGCCGGGCCGCGACGGCCAGCGCGCCCGGCACATCCCCGCCGAACCGCGCGGCCGCGACCACGCCGGCCTGCGCCTCCCCGAGCCCGCCGGAGTCCCGGGCGGCTCGCAGCAGTGCCTCACCGGGCTGCCTGCCGGCGCGCACCTCCCCGGCCAGCACCCCGCACAGGCCGATCACCGCGTCCGCGCGCCGCTCCCCGGCCCGCCCGGCCTCCCGGGCCAGCCGCACCCGGCGCAGCACCGGCACCCCGGCCGCCCCCGCGACGACCGGAATCACCGAGGCGCCCAGCAGGGCGAGCAGCAGCCCCGCCGCGAACGACCACCATTCGGGCCGCAGCCGTCCCCGCAGCCGGCGCAACTCCCCGGCGGCCCGCTCCCAGGAGGGCGGGCCGGCCGCCACCCCCGCGCCGCCGGCCAGCAGCAGCCGCGCCCGCCGCACCCCGTGCTGCCGTCCGCCCAGCAGCCAGGCCGCCGCTCCGACACAGGCCGCCGCCGCACCCATCGACGCCTCACTGCTCATTTCCCTCGTTCCTCTCGTCCCGCTCGCTCCCGCACCCGCCGCTCAGGAGCTCCCGCAGCCGCTCCCAGCCCCGCTCCCGGGTGAAGGCCCGCTCGCCCCAGCGGAGTGCCGGCACTGTCCGCACCAGCCCCGAGGCGTCCCGTTCCAGCACGTGCACTTCGGCGATCCGGCGCCGCCCGGACCGGTCTCGTACCAGGTGGAGCACCACCGACAGCGCGGCCGCCAACTGGCTGTGCAGTGCCGCCCGGTCGAGTCCCGCCGCCGTACCGAGCGCTTCCAGACGGGCGGGCACGTCGGCGGCGGCGTTGGCGTGCACGGTCCCGCAGCCCTCGTGGCCGGTGTTGAGCGCGGCCAGCAGGTGCACCACCTCCAGGCCCCGCACCTCGCCGATGACCAGGCGGTCGGGGCGCATCCGCAGCGCCTGGCGGACGAGGTCCTCCAAGGTCACGAGGCCGGCGCCCTCCTGGTTGGCGGGCCGGGTCTCCAGCCGTACGACGTGCGGGTGGTCCGGTCTCAGCTCCGCCGAGTCCTCGGCGAGCACGATCCGTTCGCCGGGTTCGACCAGGCCGAGCAGCGCACTCAGCAGGGTCGTCTTGCCGCTGCCGGTGCCTCCGCTGACCAGGAAGGACAGCCGGGCCGCGAGCAGTGCCCGCAGGATCCGGTCCCCGCCGGGCGGCACGGTGCCCGCCTCGACCAGTTCCCCGAGCGTGAAGGCCCGGGGCCGCACGACGCGCAGGGACAGGCAGGTGCAGCCGACCGCCACCGGCGGCAGCACCGCGTGCAGCCTGGTCCCGTCGGGCAGCCGGGCGTCGGCCCACGGCCGTGCGTCGTCCAGCCGGCGTCCGGCCACGGCGGCCAGCCGCTGCGCGAGGCGCCGTACGGCCGCCGCGTCCTGGAAGGCCACCGGGGTCAGTTCCAGGCCGCCGCCGCGGTCCACCCACACCCGGTCGGGGGCGGACACGAGGACGTCGGTGACGCTCGGATCGGCGAGCAGCGGCTCCAGCGGGCCGGTCCCGACGAGTTCCGACCGCAGTTGCTCGGCCGCGCCCAGGACCTCGGCGTCACCCAGGACCCGGCCCTGTTCGCGCAACGCCTGGGCGACGCGCGCCGGGGTCGGTTCGGCGCCGCTCTCGGCCAGTCTGCGGCGGACCCCGTCCAGCAGGGCGGTGACGTCGGCCCGTTCGAGCCCGGGCAGGGTCATCGGGGGCCTCCCGCCTCGACCAGCGCCTGCTCCCAGAAGGCGGTGCAGAAGCGGGCCAGCGGGCCGCGGCCGGTCACGGCGGGCGGCTTCCCGGTACCGTGCGCACGCTGCAGGGCCGGTTCCACGGGTACCTCACCGGCCAGGGGCAGCCCGAGCAGCCGGGCGATCTCACGGTCGTCGAGACCGGGCGCGTACGGCCCGCGCACCGCCACGCGAAGGTCCCTCACGACCATGCCGAGCGCCGAGGCGACCCGGCCGGCAGCCGCGACCGCCCGCAGATCGGCCGGGACGACGAGGAGCGCGAGATCGAGCTGGGCGAGTGCTTCGGCGACCCCGTCGTCCAGGCGGCGCGGGAGGTCGACCACGACCGTGCCGCCGCGCCGGCGGGCGGCGGCGAGCACGGCCCGGACCGCCTGGGCCGGGACGGCCACGCAGTCGCCGCGGTCCCAGCTGAGCACGCGCAGCGAGTGCAGCCGGGGCAGCGACTCCTCGAGCGCGCCGCCGCCGACCCGGCCGCGGGATGCGGCGAAGGCGGGCCAGCGCAGCCCCTCGGCGCTCTCCCCGCCGAGGAGCACGTCGAGTCCGCCGCCCAGTGGATCGGCGTCGACGAGGAGGGTGCGCAGCCCCTCGCGTGCGGAGGTGACGGCCAGCGCGCAGGCCAGTGTGGACGCGCCGGCCCCGCCCCGGCCGCCGACGACCCCGACGGTCAGGGCCGGGCGGCCGACGCCCTCGGCGACGTCGGCGATGCGGTCGACCAGCCACTGCTCACCGTCGGGCAGCATCAGGACGTGGTCGGCGCCGATCTGGACGGCCCGCTTCCACACCCCGGAGTCGTCCTGGTCACGGCCGACCAGCACCACTCCGCGCCGGCGTGCGGCTCCGCGCACCCGGCGGGCCGCGTCGTCGCCGACCAGGACGAGCGGGGCCGCTTCCCAGCCGCCGCCGTGATCGGGTACGCCGTGATGCACCTCGGGTGTGGCGCCCGCGGCCGCGCACAGGCGCAGCAGATCGTCCAGGAGGTCCGCGTCCTCGGTGACGATGAGCGGCCGTCCCGGCCGGCCTCCGGTGGCTGACGGCGGCTCGTGGGCGACGGTTCCGGTCATGTGCTCCCCCTTCGCATGTGTTCCGCGCGGCCTCGGCGGCCCCGCGATTCCCGAAGATGTGAAGAGCCGGCAAGGGGCGTCCTTTGCGGGACGACAGAAACCGGCCATAGGCACTCCGGCAATCAGAACCGGCCATGAACTCGTGGCCGTCGGAGCGCGTGGGAATCACGGTGCAGCGATCCGGGAAATCGTGTGGATCTTGGTCGAAAACCGTGGATGACTCAGGGGTTGTGAATATCGCCGTCACCCATACCGGCGACCCCTGTTCCGGCTTCCCCGGAAGCCCCTGCGGGACTTCCTCAGAGCAGCGCTTCAGTTACACTGCGTGACCAAACCCAGGCGTGGCGAGGCGCGGTCGAGCCGTGCACAGCCGACCGCGAGACATGTTGAAAAGAGAAGAAAACCCGTCCGGACATGCGACGACCCCCGCCGGGGGGGAGAGCGGGGGTCGTCCCCACGGCCGACTCGGGGGGGGAGGAGTCGGACCGGGTTAGCACGGTCGCGAACGATCCGTGACTTCCATGGTGTACCCGAGAGCCTTCTCAGGCAAACCCACACGCCCCACCTTACGCCGAATGGTGGGCGCCTATGCTCAGGGGCGTGGAAAACCACTCCTTGCCCCGCGCAGCGGCCTTCTTTGACCTGGACAAGACGGTCATTGCGAAGTCGAGCACGCTCACCTTCAGCAAGTCCTTCTACCAGGGTGGCCTGATCAACCGCAGGGCCGCACTGCGAACCGCGTACGCCCAGTTCGTCTTCCTGGCCGGCGGTCTCGACCACGACCAGATGGAGCGGATGCGCCAGTACCTGTCCGGCATGTGCCGGGGCTGGAACGTCCGGCAGGTGAAGGAGATCGTCGCCGAGACCCTGCACGACCTGATCGACCCGATCATCTACGACGAGGCCGCGTCCCTCATCGAGGAGCACCACACGGCCGGACGCGACGTGGTGATCGTGTCCACCTCGGGGGCCGAGGTGGTCGAACCGATCGGGGAACTGCTGGGCGCCGACCGGGTGGTGGCCACGCGCATGGTCGTCGGCGACGACGGCTGCTTCACCGGGGAAGTGGAGTACTACGCCTACGGCCCGACCAAGGCCGAGGCCGTCCGGGAGCTGGCCGTGTCCGAGGGGTACGACCTGGACCGCTGCTACGCCTACAGCGACTCTGCGACCGATCTGCCCATGCTCCAGGCGGTCGGGCACCCGCACGCCGTGAACCCCGACCGCGCGCTGCGCCGCGAGGCGGTCGCCCGCGGGTGGCCCGTGCTGGAGTTCGCCCGGCCGGTGCGGCTCAAGCAGCGGCTGCCGGGCTTCTCCGTACCGCCCCGCCCGGCCCTCGTGGCTGTGGCGGCCGTCGGAGCGGCGGCCGCGACCGCGGGCCTCGTGTGGTACGCGAGCCGGCGCCGGAGCACGACCTCCTGACCGTTTCGCACCTTTTACAGCCGAAAGTAAAGATGTGCGGGCAGGGGTTCCGCTTGCCCCGGGGGTGCAGTACAAAGGTTTCAGGCCCGCGAGACCAAAGGACATCCGCGAGGATCCCCTACCACTACGCACTGGCCCCACGGACCCCCGCACGAACACCGGGCACCCACGCGACGTCGACCCGTCGATTACGGGCCAGCCGCACCAGGTGACGGGCAAAGTCCCCGACCTGATGGGCACATATCGAGGACGCTTGGTAACCCGGTGAGCGTGCCAGCGGCGGTACGAGTTACTCGTACCGCCGCAACCCTGTCCGGGCCCCTTCGAGGGGCCTTTCGCACATGTCCGCGGCCTGCGACTCAGGCGGCCCCGCGCTGCAGCGCCTCGCACACCGCGGTGGACTCGCGCGCTCCCAGCTCGATCGCACGGCCGCAGTGGGCGATCCAGGCCGCCATGCCCTCGGGGGTGCCGGAGACGTACCCCTCGAGCGCGGCCTGGTAGGAGGCGCGGCCCAGTTCGGCGTGTCCCACCTCGGCCGGGCAGACCGCCTTGGGGTCGAGACCGCTGCCGATCAGGACGATCCGCTCGGCGGTGCGCGCGACCAGCCCGTTGTGCGAGGTGAACGGGCGCAGCGCGAGCAGCTCACCGTGCACCACGGCAGCGGTGACCAGGGCCGGCGCCGCAGTGCCCGCGATGATCAGGTCCGCCAGTCCCTCCAGTCGGCCCGAGACCTCCTTTGCGTCCGGCAGCGGCAGCTCGAGCAGGGGCTCGTCGACCGGCTCGCCCGCCTGGCGCGGCCGGCCCACCTCGTCGCCCTGGGTCGCGGCGGCCACCAGGTGCAGCCGGGCCAGCACCCGAAGCGGCGACTGCCGCCAGATGGACAGCAGCTGTCCCGCCTCGGCCGTCAGCCTCAGCGCCGCGCCCATGACCATCGCATCGGCGTCGACGCCGAAGTCGGAACGCCGGCGCACCTCCTCCAGGGCCCAGTCGGCGCCGGACAGTGCCGCGGAGCCGCGGGCGCCGCGCAGGGCGGCCTCGGAGGTGATCTCGTTGCTGCGGCGCCGCATGACCCGGTGCCCGTAGACCCGGTCCACGGCCTTGCGCACGGATTCCACGGACTCGGCCACGCCGGGCAGCGAGCCCAGGGCCGCGAGCGGATCGGCGGTCGCGCCTGTCGTACTCATGAGTACGACACTACGCACCCCGCCGCCCCACCCCACGAAGGAGTGGTCTTCTTCACTTGGCCTGACACGTACAGCTATCAGTTGACTACTGTTGGTGAACATGAAAATTGCTTTCGTCGGGAAGGGCGGCAGCGGCAAGACCACGCTCTCCTCCCTCTTCATCCGCCACCTAGTGGCTGCCGGCACCCCGGTGCTCGCCATCGACGCCGACATCAACCAGCACCTCGGTCCCGCACTCGGGCTCGACGAGGCCCAGGCGGCCGCGCTGCCCGCGATGGGCGAGCGGCTGTCGCTGATCAAGGACCACCTGCGCGGCACCAACCCGCGCATCGCCTCCGCCGCGACGATGATCAAGACGACTCCGCCCGGCGAGGGCTCGCGGCTGGTCCGGGTGCAGGAGCCGAACGCGGTGTACGACGCCTGTGCGCGCCCGGTGGAACTCGACGGCGGCGCCGTCCGTTTGATGGTCACCGGCCCCTTCACGGACGCCGACCTGGGGGTCGCCTGCTACCACTCCAAGACGGGAGCGGTGGAGCTGTTCCTGAACCACCTCGTCGACGGACCCGACGAGTACGTCGTGGTCGACATGACGGCTGGTTCGGACTCCTTCGCCTCCGGCCTGTTCACCCGCTTCGACATGACGTTCCTCGTCGCCGAGCCGACCCGGAAGGGGGTCTCCGTCTACCGCCAGTACCAGGAGTACGCCCGCGACTTCGGCGTGATCCTGAAGGTCGTCGGCAACAAGGTCCAGGGGCAGGACGACATCGACTTCCTCCGCGCGGAGGTCGGCGACGACCTGCTGGTGACGGTCGGGCACTCGGACTGGGTGCGCGCCATGGAGAAGGGCCGCCCGCCCCGGTTCGGTCTCCTGGAGGAGGCCAACGTCCGTTCCCTGCAGGCGCTGCGGGCCGCCGCCGACGCCACCTACGCATCGCGCGACTGGGAGCGCTACACGCGCCAGATGGTCCACTTCCACCTCAGGAACGCCGAGGCCTGGGGCAACGAGCGCACCGGGACCGACCTGGCGGCGCAGGTCGATCCCGGGTTCGTGCTCGGTGAGGGTCTGGCAACCCCCGTGTGACGCCTACTGCTTGACCGCCGGCGCCCCGGGGACCCCCTTGGGCGCCGGGGCCGGGCGCCCCGCCAGCAGTGAAGCCCAGCCCTGCCGGGGCGCCTCGCCCACCTTCAGGGTGCGCAGCTTGGCCAGCGTCTGCGGGTCCTGCGCGTCCAGCCAGTCCGCGAGCTGGTGGAAGGAGACACAGCGCACCTCGGGCTTGTTGCACACCTCCTTCACCACCTCGTCGACGGCACGCATGTAGGTGCCGCCGTTCCAGGACTCGAAGTGGTTGCCGATGATCAGCGGTGCGCGGTTGCCGTCGTAGGCCCGGTAGAAGCCCTTGAGCAGGCCGTCACGCATCTGGTCGCCCCAGTAGTCGTACATGTCGGGGTCACCCTGGGTCTGCGTGCCGGACTGGTTGACCATGAAGTTGTAATCCATGGTCAGCTGCTCGTAGGTGTGCCCGGGGAACGGGACGAGCTGCATCGACAGGTCCCACAGGCCTTCCTTCTTCTCGGGCCACACCTGGTCGTCGACTCCGCTCGAGTCGTAGCGGAAGCCCAGTTGGCGGGCCGCCTTCCTGAAGTTCTTCTGGCCCTCGAGGCAGGGGGTCCGGGCGCCGATGAGCTCCTTGTCGTAGTCGAAGGGCAGGGGGGCGGCCTTCTTCGTGCCGGTGTTGGTCCGCCAGCCCTTCACGAACTGCTTGGCCTGGGCGACCTCGCTCTCCCACTCCTTCACCGACCACTCGCCGACGCCGCCGTCGGGGCCGCAGAAGTGGCCGTTGAAGTGGGTGCCGATCTCGTTGCCCTCCAGCCAGGCCAGCCGCACCTGCTTGAGGGTGTCGGCAATGCCCTGCGCGTCGTTGAAGCCGATCTCCGAGCTGCCCGGGGCGTGTTGCGGCGGTCTGTAGAGCTCGCGCTTCTCCTTCGGCAGCAGGTACACGCCGCTGAGGAAGTACGTCATCGTCGCGTTGTTCTCCTTGGAGACCTTGCGGAAGTGGGAGAACAGCTTCTGGCTGTCCTCCCCCGCGCCGTCCCAGGAGAACACCACGAACTGAGGAGGTTTCTCACCGGGCTTCAGCCGCTCGGGCACGGGCAGGTGCGGCTGCCCGCCGGTGTAGGCGGTGGATCCGTCGCCGATCAGCCGCAGCACGCTGTTGGGCGCCGGCGCCCCCTGCCGCGGGCCGGACGCCGCTTCCTTCGGGCCGTCGCCGCCGGACGAGCAGCCGGCCAGCGACGCGGTACAGGCCGCGGCGACCATGGCGCCCACGGCGATCCTCTGGGTGGCGGCCATCTTCCGCCTCACCTTCTTCCTTCTCTCAGGCCAACGCTGATGAGGGCGTTCTCAGGTGATGTGCCGGGTTGTGCCGACAGCGCCGCCAAGGTCGCACGGGGCCGGGAAGGAATTAGTACGACAAGCCGAAGAAATGATCGCTTCGCCCGTATAGGTGACCCTTTACCCCATTTGCCACTAAAAGCTATGCGTGACCTTTACTCTGGATTACGGTTCATTTACGAAGCGTTGAACTCTTCCCGCCACTGCACGCCGTGACCCCACGGCCGCGACCGAGCCCCCGCCATGACGGGGAACCACCCAGTACGCGACCGCGCCACCCGGAGGAGACGGGACCATGTCAGCCTGCGCCCCCGCACACACCCACCAATCCCACCCGCCGCACAGCCCGCCACGGACCCCGCGTCACCGCCTCGTTCGGGGCGCCGACCTGTCCGCGTCCATCGCGGTCTTCCTGATCGCACTGCCCCTGTCCCTCGGCATCGCCCTGGCGACCGGCGCCCCGCTCCAGGCCGGTCTGGTCGCCGCCGCGGTGGGCGGACTGGTCGCCGGCCGGCTCGGTGGCTGTCCCCTGCAGGTCAGCGGCCCCGCCGCCGGACTCACCGTGGTCACCGCCGACCTCATTCACCGCTACGGCTGGCGGACCACCTGCGCCATCACCGTCCTCGCCGGGCTCGCCCAACTGGGCCTGGGCTGCCTGCGCGTGGCCCGCGGCGCGCTCGCCGTCAGCCCCGCCGTGGTGCACGGCATGCTCGCCGGCATCGGCGTCACCATCGCCGTCGCCCAGTTGCACATCGTCCTCGGCGGCAGCCCGGACAGTTCCGTCCTCGCCAATCTGCGCGCCCTGCCCGCCCAGCTCGCGGACCTGGACCCGGCCGCCCTGTCGATGAGCGCGCTGACCCTGACCCTGCTGCTGGCCTGGCCACGCGTGCCCGGCCGGGCCGGCCGGCTGCTGCGCCGGCTCCCGGCCGCCCTGGTGGCCGTCACCGGGGCCACCGTCACCGCCGCGCTGACAGGGCTGACCCTGCCCCGCGTCGACCTTCCGTCCTGGAGCAGCCACGCGCTGGCCGGACTTCCCGAGGGCCCGGGGCTCGGGATCGCCGCCGCCGTGCTCACCACGACCCTGGTGTGCAGTGTGCAGTCACTGCTCGGCGCGGTCGCCGTGGACAAGCTGGTCGCCGCCCGGCCCGGCCCCCAGGCCGATGTCGGACGCTCGGACCTCGACCGCGAGCTGCTCGGCCAGGGCGCCGCCAACATCGTCTCCGGAGCGCTGGGCGGGCTGCCGGTGGCGGGGGTGGCCGTGCGCAGTACCGCGAACGTGAACTCGGGTGCGGTGAGCCGGAACTCCACGATGCTGCACGGCGTTTTCGTAGTAGTCGCCGCGCTGCTGATGGTCCCGCTCCTGGAGTGGATCCCGCTCGCCTCGCTCGCCGCCCTGGTGATGGCCGTCGGCATCCAGATGGTGTCCCTGCACCACATCCGCACGGTGACCCGCCACCGTGAAGTGCTGGTGTACGCCGCCACCACCCTCGGCGTGGTGATCTTCGGAGTTCTGGAGGGCGTCGTCCTCGGGATCGCCGTGGCGGTCGCCCTCGCCCTGCACCGCCTCGCCCACACCCGCATCTCGCACACGAAGAAGGAAGGAGTCCATCACGTACACGTACGCGGCCAGCTGACGTTCCTCGCCGTGCCCCGGCTCAGCAGAACCCTGCATCTCGTACCCCACGGCGCGCACGCCGTTGTGGAGTTGGACGGTTCGTTCATGGACCACGCGGCGTACGAGTCACTGCAGGACTGGCAGAACGCGCACACCGCGCGGGGCGGAACCGCGGAGCTGACCGGCCGGCGCGGAAGAGTCCGGCCGTCGGATCCGGGCCCGTCCGCGGAGTGCCGGTGCCGGCCCTGGACGCCCTGGCGCAACCACCAGGCCTGCTTCGCGCAGGCCCCCGTCACCCCCGTCACCCATGACCTCGCCCGGGGCATCAGCTCCTTCCAGCGGAACACCGCCCCACTGGTCCGCGAGGAGCTGGCGCGGCTCGCGCGGGAGGGGCAGCGGCCTTCGCAGCTCTTCCTCACCTGTGCCGACTCCCGGCTGGTCACCTCGATGATCACTTCCAGCGGTCCGGGTGACCTGTTCGTCGTCCGCAACATCGGCAACCTGGTGCCGCCGCCGGACGAGGAGCACGGCGACCACTCGGTGGCCGCCGCCGTCGAGTACGCGGTGGACGTGCTCGGGGTGCGGTCGATCACGGTGTGCGGGCACTCCGGGTGCGGGGCCATGCAGGCGCTGCTGGCCGCCGAGCCCGGGGGCGCGGAGACGCCGCTGAAGCGCTGGCTCGGGCACGGGCGGCCGAGCCTCGCCCGGATGGCCGGCGACCACCGCGTCCGGCCCCGGCTGGCCGGGCGTCCGCCCGCCGACGCGGTGGAGCGGCTCTGCCTGACCAACGTGGTCCAGCAGCTCGACCACCTGCGGGCGAACGAGACGGTCGCGCGCGCTCTGGCGGCCGGCGCGCTGGAACTGCACGGGATGTACTTCCACGTGGGCGAGGCGCAGGCCTATCTGCTCGACGCGGGCGGGGACGGCGGCGCGGTTTTCGAGTATGTGGCGGGAGCCGCGGGAAAGGAGGCGGAACAGGGGATGGGTACGGCCCCGGAGCTGCGGAGTCCGGTCTGAGCGCCGAGCCGGTCGACAGGTCTAAACCAATTTTGCCGTCGACCCTTGTCATCGGACCCCTGCGTCTGATGAGCTGTGGCCCGGGACACAACGGACACCCTGGGAAAGGGAGATGTCGTGAGCAACGAAAGCCTGGCCAACCTCTTGAGGGAGGAGCGACGCTTCGCGCCGCCCGCTGACCTGGCCGCAAACGCCAACGTCAGGGCCGAGGCGTACGAACAGGCCAAGGCTGACAGGCTCGGCTTCTGGGCCGAGCAGGCCCGCCGGCTGACCTGGGCCAAGGAACCGTCGGAGACGCTGGACTGGTCGAACCCGCCGTTCGCCAAGTGGTTCAAGGACGGCGAGCTGAACGTCGCGTACAACTGCGTGGACCGGCATGTCGAGGCAGGGCACGGGGACCGGGTCGCCATCCACTTCGAGGGGGAGCCCGGCGACAGCCGTTCGATCACCTACGCGGAGCTGAAGGACGAGGTCTCCAAGGCGGCCAACGCGCTGCTGGAGCTCGGGGTCCGCAAGGGCGACCGGGTCGCCATCTACATGCCGATGATCCCCGAGACCGCGATCGCGATGCTGGCCTCGGCCCGGATCGGCGCGGCGCATTCGGTGGTCTTCGGCGGCTTCTCGGCGGACGCGCTCGCCACCCGGATCCAGGACGCCGACGCCAAGGTCGTCATCACCTCCGACGGCGGCTACCGGCGCGGCAAGCCCTCCGCGCTCAAGCCGGCCGTGGACGAGGCGATCACCAAGGTCGACAACGTCGAGCACGTGCTCGTGGTGCGCCGCACCGGGCAGGACGTCGCCTGGGACGGCGAGCGGGACGTGTGGTGGCACGAGCTGGTGGAGCGGCAGTCCGCCGAGCACACCCCGGAGGCGTTCGACGCGGAGCACCCGCTGTTCATCCTCTACACCTCGGGCACCACGGGTAAGCCGAAGGGCATCCTGCACACCTCCGGCGGTTACCTGACCCAGACTGCGTACACGCACTGGGCGGTGTTCGACCTCAAGCCGGAGACGGACGTCTACTGGTGCACGGCGGACGTCGGCTGGGTCACCGGGCACTCGTACATCGTGTACGGGCCGCTGGCCAACGGCGCGACCCAGGTCATGTACGAGGGCACCCCGGACACCCCGCACCAGGGCCGCTTCTGGGAGATCGTGGAGAAGTACCGGGTCACGATCCTCTACACCGCGCCGACCGCGATCCGTACGTTCATGAAGTGGGGCGACGAGATCCCCGAGCGGTTCGACCTTTCGTCCCTGCGGGTCCTCGGCTCCGTGGGCGAGCCGATCAACCCCGAGGCGTGGATCTGGTACCGCAAGCACATCGGCGCCGACGCCACCCCGGTGGTGGACACCTGGTGGCAGACGGAGACCGGCGCGATGATGATCTCGCCGCTGCCCGGCGTCACCGCGGCGAAGCCCGGCTCGGCGCAGCGCCCGCTGCCCGGCATCAGCGCCACCGTCGTGGACGACGAGGCGAACGAGGTGCCCGACGGAGGCGGCGGTTACCTCGTGCTCACCGAGCCGTGGCCGTCGATGCTGCGCACCATCTGGGGCGACGACCAGCGGTACATCGACACTTACTGGTCGCGTTTTGAGGGCAAGTACTTCGCCGGTGACGGCGCCAAGAAGGACGACGACGGCGACATCTGGCTGCTGGGCCGGGTGGACGACGTGATGCTGGTGTCCGGCCACAACATCTCCACCACCGAGGTGGAGTCGGCGCTCGTCTCGCACCCGTCGATCGCCGAGGCGGCGGTCGTCGGAGCCGCCGACGAGACCACCGGCCAGGCCATCGTCGCCTTCGTCATCCTGCGTGGCTCGGCGTCCGAGGACGACAAGCTGATCGGCGCGCTGCGCGACCACGTCGGCGCCACCCTCGGCCCGATCGCCAAGCCGAAGCGGATCCTGCCGGTGGCGGAGCTGCCGAAGACGCGTTCCGGCAAGATCATGCGCCGCCTGCTGCGGGACGTCGCCGAGAACCGTCAGCTCGGGGATGTCACCACGCTGACCGACTCCGCGGTCATGGACCTCATCCAGACGAAGCTCCCGGCGACGCCGAGCGAGGACTAGACGGGCCGCGGGTCGGCGGCCACGCCGCCCGCCGACCCGCGGGAGCGGCGCAAAGGGGCACCCGGGTGGCAGGAGCACGCCGGGCGCCCCTTTTGCGTCTGATGTTCGGATCGCCGGATGCGTCCCGAGGGCACCTTGGGTAACCTGAACAGCGCTCGAAGCGAAGAGCCTCAAGGTGCGCCGGGAAGTCTGGTCGGCATGTGCTCGGCCCTGCCCACCACACCCGGAGGTCTCCACCGTGCCCGCCCCCCGTGACACCGCGTCCCCCACCGCACGCACCGCCCGCAAGGTCCTGGAACGTCTGTCCCTGCCCGAGCGGAACGCCGTCGCGGACGCGCTGCGCACCGAGACCGTGGGCGGCATCCTCCTCCTCGCCGCCGCCGTCACCGCCCTGGTCTGGGCGAACATCCCGGCACTGCACAACGGCTACGAGACCGTGAGCGACTTCCACTTCGGTCCCGCCGCCCTCGGCCTGAACCTGTCCGTGGCGCACTGGGCCGCCGACGGACTGCTCGCCGTCTTCTTCTTCGTCGCCGGCATCGAGCTCAAACGGGAGCTGGTCGCCGGTGACCTCCGCGAGCCCAGGGCGGCGGTGCTGCCCGTGGCGGCCGCGCTGTGCGGAATGGCCGTACCCGCCCTCGTCTACACCCTGACCAATCTGGCCGGGCACGGCTCCACCGACGGCTGGGCGGTGCCCACCGCCACCGACATCGCCTTCGCCCTGGCCGTCCTCGCTGTCATCGGCACCGCGCTGCCCAGCGCCCTGCGCGCCTTCCTGCTGACCCTGGCCGTGGTCGACGACCTCTTCGCGATCCTGATCATCGCCGTCTTCTTCACCGACCGGATCGACCTCGCCGCCCTCGGCGGAGCCGTCGCCGGGCTGGTGGTCTTCTGGCTGCTGCTGCGCGCGGGGGTGCGCGGCTGGTACGTGTACGTGCCGCTGGCGGTCGTCGTCTGGGCGCTGATGTACAACAGCGGCGTGCACGCCACCATCGCCGGCGTGGCGATGGGCCTGATGCTGCGCTGCACCCGCCGCGAGGGCGAGGAACGCTCGCCGGGCGAGCGCATCGAGCATCTGGTGCGGCCGTTGTCGGCCGGGCTGGCGGTACCCCTGTTCGCGTTGTTCAGCGCCGGGGTGTCGGTGTCCGGCAGGGCGCTCGGGGACGTGTTCACCAGGCCCGAGACGCTCGGCGTGGTGCTCGGGCTGGTCGTGGGCAAGGCGCTCGGCATCTTCGGCGGCACCTGGCTGACCGTCCGCTTCACCCGGGCCTCGCTCAGCCAGGACCTCGCCTGGGCCGACGTCTTCGCGGTGTCCTCGCTCGCCGGAATCGGCTTCACCGTCTCGCTCCTCATCGGCGAGCTGGCCTTCGAGGGCGACACGGTGCTCACCGACGAGGTGAAGGCGGCCGTACTCACCGGATCGCTGATCGCGGCCGTGTGCGCCACGGTGCTGCTGAAGATACGCAACGCCAGATACCGCAGGCTCTGGGAGGACGAGGAGCGCGACGAGGACCAGGACGGCATCCCGGACGTCTACGAGCAGGACGACCCGGCCTACCACCTGCGGATGGCGGAGATCCTGGAGCGCAAGGCCGCCGATCACCGCCGCGTCGCCGCCCAGAAGGCCGCCGCGGCGCGCAACGGGCTTCGGGAAGTGCCGGGCGGGGCAGGCGATGAGGACGACCGTCCGGCATGATCTGACGAGACGGTACAAAACAAGACGGCACCCAAGACTCCACACGGCACGCAAGACTTCAAAGGGAGAACGCGATGAGCGCACCCGACGGCACCCCGGTCGGCGCCGAACGCAGCATCGGCCAGCTGTTCGCCTCGGCGACGACCGATCTGTCGGCGCTGGTGCACGACGAGATCGCGCTGGCCAAGGCCCAGCTGAAGCAGGACGTCAAGCGGGGGGCGACCAGCGGCGGCGCGTTCAGCGCCGCCGGCATGCTGCTCCTGTTCTCCCTGCCGATGCTCAACTTCGCGCTGGCGTACGGCATCCGGACCTGGAGCGGCTGGAACCTCGCGGTCTGCTTCCTGCTGTCCTTCGCGGCCAACGTGCTGGTCGCCGGCCTGCTCGCGCTCATCGGCGTGATGTTCGCCAAGAAGGCCAAGAAGAGCCAGGGTCCGCAGAAGGTCGCCGCGTCCGTGAAGGAGTCGGCGAGCGTGCTGCAGAACGCCAAGCCGCACCCGCGTCCCGAGCTGCCGCAGGACCGTGCCCCCCAGGCCATCGAAGCTGTGGCACGCTCGTCCTCATGACGGAACCCGCCGCGGCAGCGGCCGTACGGATCGGCCTTCCCTCCGGGGAGAAGGTGACACACCGGGACGTCGCGGCCAACGGCGCGCGCTTCCACATCGCCGAGCTCGGCGACGGCCCCCTGGTGCTGCTGCTGCACGGTTTCCCCCAGTTCTGGTGGACCTGGCGCCACCAGCTGACCGCACTCGCCGACGCGGGCTACCGGGCCGTGGCGATGGATCTGCGGGGCGTCGGCGGCAGCGACCGCACCCCGCGCGGCTACGACCCCGCCAACCTGGCCCTGGACGTCACCGGGGTGATCCGCTCCCTCGGCGAGCCTGACGCCGCGCTGGTCGGCCACGACCTGGGCGGTTACCTGGCGTGGACGGCGGCGGCGATGCGGCCCAAGCTGGTGCGGCGGCTCGCGGTCGTCTCGATGCCGCACCCCCGCCGCTGGCGGGCCGCGATGCTCCGGGACGCCCGGCAGACGGCGGCCGGCTCCTACATCTGGGGGTTCCAGCGGCCCTGGATCCCGGAGCGCCAACTGACCGCCGACGGCGGCGCGCTGGTGGGCCGGCTGATCCGTGAGTGGTCCGGGCCGCGGCTGCCGGAGGACGAGGCCGTGGAGACGTACCAGCGGGCCATGTGCATCCCGTCGACCGCGCACTGCTCGATCGAGCCGTACCGCTGGCTGGTGCGCTCGCTGCTCCGCCCGGATGGCATCCAGTTCAACCGCAGGATGAAGCGGCCGGTGCGCGTGCCGACGCTGCACCTGCACGGCTCGCTGGACCCGGTGGCCCGGACGCGCAGCGCGGCCGGCTCGGGCGAGTACGTCGAAGCCCCGTACCGCTGGCGCCTGTTCGACGGACTCGGCCACTTCCCGCACGAGGAGGACCCGGCGGCCTTCTCCGCGGAACTGGTCAACTGGCTGAAGGATCCCGAGCCGGACAGGTGAGGTAACGGGCGCGTGGGGTACGCGGTACTGAACACCTGTTCCTCGAACGGCCACATGCCTGCCGCATAGGCCAATTGGGGGGCTCGGGGGCGGTTATCGACCTTCGGGCGGGGCAGATGTGGGGGTATGGGCTGGACGCACGATTACAGTGACGCACCCCGCAACCGCCGCTCGGCCTCCGGGCTGAGCTCCCCGCAGCGAGGCACTCCGCAGCTCGCGGAGGCGGACCTCAGGGTGGGAATTCCGCGTATCCTGCGCCGCCGTGCGCGCTGGGTCTCGGTGCGCCTGCGTCACCCGCGCGGCTGATCCGCCGCCCGGCAGTCACCGCGGCCCGACCGCCCCGCCGGGATCACAGGGCGCAGCTGTCTGTCCCCACCTGCTGGTTCGCCGTGCGGCCGCGGGTGATGTCCTGCTGGATCTCGTCCGCCGTGAGGGCGTAGCCGGTGTCGGCGTCGTCCAGGGACTTGGCGAACACCACGCCATACACCTTGCCGTCGGGCGTGAGCAGCGGGCCGCCGGAGTTGCCCTGGCGGACGGTCGCGTACAGGGAGTAGACGTCGCGGCCGACCGTGCCGCGGTGGTAGATGTCCGGGCCGTTCGCGGTGATGCGCCCGCGCACCCGGGCGGCCCGCACGTCGTAGGAGCCGTTCTCCGGGAAGCCCGCGACGATCGCGCCGTCGCCGCCGGAGGCGTCCCGGGTGTCGAACTTCAGGGCGTTCGCCTTCAGGTCCGGCACGTCGAGCACCGCGATGTCGCGCTTCCAGTCGTACAGGACGACCTTGGCGTCGTACCTGCGGCCCACCCCGCCTATCTGCACGGTGGGCTCGTCGACGCCCCCGACCACGTGCGCGTTGGTCATGACACGCCGGTCGGCGAAGACGAAGCCGCTGCCCTCCAGGACCTTGCCGCAGCTCTGCGCGGTGCCGGTGACCTTGACGATGGACCGCTGGGCGCGGGTGGCGACCGGGCTCTTCGCCAGGGCCGGGTCGGGCGGCTCCACGTCCTTGATCTGCTCGTTGGAGAAGGGGCTGAAGACCTGCGGGAAGCCGTTCTGGGCGAGGACCGAGGTGAAGTCCTGGAACCAGGTGTCGGCCTGGGCCGGCAGCGCCTCGGAGACGCCGAGCAGCACCTTGGAGCTGCGGACCTCCTTGCCGAGCGTCGGCAGGGTGGTCTGGGCCAGGGCGGAGCCGATCAGCCAGGCGACGAGCAGCATGGCGACGACGTTGACGAGGGCGCCGCCGGTGGCGTCCAGGGCGCGGGCCGGGGACCATGTGATGTAGCGGCGCAGCTTGTTGCCGAGGTGGGTGGTCAGGGCCTGGCCGACGGAGGCGCAGACGATGACGACGACCACGGCGACGACGGCGGCGGTGGTGCTCACCTCGGCCTTGCCGGAGACGGCGTCCCAGATGACGGGCAGCGTGTACACGGCGACGAGACCGCCGCCGAGGAACCCGATCACCGACAGGATGCCGACGACGAAGCCCTGGCGGTAGCCCACGACCGCGAACCACACGGCCGCGGCCAGCAACAGGATGTCCAGCACGTTCACTGCTTCAGGCCTCGCCTACTCCACTCCGGTCCCAGCAGCCTCGGCCGGGGGTCCGAGGGCCCGCGGCGCAGCCGCCGCCACTGCCCTCGGGCGAACACAGCACGGGGTCACCCTGTCATGACCGCCAGTCGAGCGGGACCTGGTTGTCCCGGTCCCAGGGACGCTCCCAGCCCGCGTAGTGCAGCAGACGGTCGATCACGCCGGCGGTGAAGCCCCAGACGAGGGCCGATTCGACCAGGAATGCCGGGCCCCGGTGGCCGCTCGGGTGGACGGTGGTGGCCCGGTTGGCGGGGTCCGTGAGATCCGCCACGGGGACGGTGAAGACACGGGCCGTCTCGTTGGGGTCGACGACGCCGACCGGGCTCGGCTCGCGCCACCAGCCGAGCACGGGCGTGACGACGAATTCGCTGACCGGGATGTAGAGCGCGGGCAGCACGCCGAAGAGCTGCACGCCGGACGGGTCGAGGCCGGTCTCCTCCTCGGCCTCGCGCAGCGCCGCCCTGAGCGGCCCGTCGCCCTCCGGATCGCCGTCCTCCGGGTCGAGGGCACCGCCCGGGAAGGACGGCTGGCCGGCATGCGAGCGCAGCGAGACGGCCCGCTCCATGAGCAGCAGCTCGGGCCCGCGCGCGCCCTCGCCGAAGAGGATCAGCACGGCGGACTGCCGTCCCGAGCCGTTCTCCGGCGGCAGGAAGCGGCTGAGCTGGAGCGGCTTGACCGTCTCCGCCGCTCGCACCACCGGGTCCAGCCAGTCGGGCAGACCCTCCTTGCTCAGCGTCACCGGCCCCCTGTGCGTGTCCTGCGTCTCGTGCGTGTACGTCATCGCCACCCCCGTCCTGTCGTGTCCAACGCCCGAGGGCACCGAGATCGTTCCGTCATCCGGCCCCCAGCGGCGGCGCGGGCCTGCCGCCGGCGTCGAGGTAGGCCTGCGGTGGCTTCAGGCGCTGGCCCGGGAAGCCGCCCTTCTCGTACTTCAGAAGCTTTCGCGCCTTCTCCGGGTCGGTCTCGCCCTCGCCGTAGGCCGGGCAGAGCGGGGCGATGGGGCAGGCGCCGCAGGCGGGCTTGCGGGCGTGGCAGATGCGGCGGCCGTGCCAGATGACGTGGTGGGACAGGTCGGTCCAGTCGCTCTTGGGGAACAGCGCGCCCACGGCCGCCTCGATCTTGTCGGGGTCGGTCTCGTCGGTCCACTGCCAGCGCCGGACCAGCCGCTGGAAGTGCGTGTCCACGGTGATGCCGGGCCGTCCGAAGGCGTTGCCCAGCACGACGAAGGCGGTCTTGCGGCCGACGCCGGGCAGCTTGACCAGGTCCTCGAGACGTCCTGGCACCTCGCCGCCGAAGTCCTCGGCGAGGGCCTTGGAGAGCCCTATCACCGACCTGGTCTTGGCCCGGAAGAAGCCGCAGGGGCGCAGGATCTCCTCGACCTGCTCCGGGTCGGCCGCCGCGAGGTCCTCGGGGGTGGGGTACTTGGCGAACAGCGCCGGGGTGGTCTGGTTGACCCGCAGGTCGGTGGTCTGGGCCGACAGGACGGTGGCGACCAGCAGCTGGAAGGGGTTCTCGAAGTCCAGCTCCGGGTGGGCGTAGGGGTAGACCTCGGCGAGTTCGCGGTTGATGCGCCGGGCGCGGCGGACGAGCGCGGTGCGGGACTCCCCGGCCGGGGGCTTCGCGACGGCCTTCCCGGCGGGCGCGGCCTTTTTCACCGGCGCGGCCTTCACCGGCGCCGCGGCCTCGGTGGCCGCCACCGCCTTCCCGGCCGGTGTGGCCTTTTTAGCCGTTTTGCGGCTTTTACTACTACCGCCGGAGCTCTGTTCGCCCACAGCGGAATCACGACGTACAACCACCCGTGCAGCCCCCTTGCCCTGTGCTCTCACCGGCGTTTTGGACACCCGGCCAGCCTAAAGCCCGGCACCGACATCCGCCCCGGACCCGGGGGATCGGCCCCCGATTGGACCCCTGCCGCATACCCCGGGACATCTGTGCGGCATCCTTGTGACAGATCACACTGTTTGGACCGCCCGGCAAAATGGGGAACACGGTCCCCTGGTACACGGGGGATCATGAACCCCTGAGCAGGTCGACAAGGGAGAGAACTCGTGGACGACGTTCTGCGGCGCAACCCGCTTTTCGCGGCGCTCGACGACGAGCAGGCCGCGGAGCTCCGCGCCTCCATGAGTGAGGTGACCCTCGCGCGCGGTGACTCGCTGTTCCACGAGGGCGACCCCGGCGACCGGCTGTACGTCGTCACCGAGGGCAAGGTCAAGCTGCACCGCACCTCCCCCGACGGCCGGGAGAACATGCTGGCCGTCGTCGGCCCCAGCGAGCTGATCGGCGAGCTGTCGCTGTTCGACCCGGGCCCGCGCACCGCCACCGCGACCGCGCTGACCGAGGTCAAGCTGCTCGCCCTCGGCCACGGCGACCTCCAGCCCTGGCTGAACGTGCGCCCGGAGGTGGCCGGCGCCCTGCTGCGCGCCGTCGCCCGGCGCCTGCGCAAGACCAACGACGCCATGTCCGACCTGGTCTTCTCCGACGTACCCGGCCGTGTCGCGCGCGCCCTGCTGGACCTCTCCCGCCGCTTCGGCGTGCAGTCCGAGGAGGGCATCCACGTCGTCCACGACCTCACGCAGGAGGAGCTGGCCCAGCTCGTCGGCGCCTCGCGCGAGACCGTGAACAAGGCGCTCGCGGACTTCGCCCAGCGCGGTTGGCTCCGCCTGGAGGCGCGGGCCGTGATCCTGCTGGACGTGGAGCGCCTGGCCAAGCGGTCCCGCTGACCGCCCTGGCGGCCCGCCGCCGCGATCGGGCCCCGCAGCGGTAATTCGGCGGCACGAACGCCTCCCGCACGGCACAGTGGCCGCATGCCCGACAGCGAGCGCCGTCCCGGACTCGACGCTGAGGGATACCTCGTCCGCGAGGGCTCCCTCACCCGCGTGACGGACGAGTTCCGTCCCGTCGTGACCGCCGCGCGCGAACGGGTGCCGGAGCTCCTCGGGGCGCGGCTGCACAGCGCGTACCTCTACGGGTCGATCCCGCGCGGCACCGCGCGCGTGGGGCGCAGCGACTTCGATCTGCTGCTCGCGCTGCGCGAGGATCCGTCGGACGCCGACCGGGAAGCCGTCCGGGCCTTCGGCGAGACGTTCGACGAGGAGTTCCCGCAGATCGACGGCGTCGGCACGCTGCTCTACGGCCGGGCGCGGCTGCTGAGCGACCTGGAGCGGTACGACATGGGCTGGTTCGTCGCCTGCCTGTGCACCCCGCTGCTCGGGCCGGACCTGGCCGAGCACCTGCCCCGGTACCGCCCCGACTCCCTGCTGGCCCGGGAGACCAACGGCGACCTCGCCCGGCTGCTGCCGCGCTGGCGCGAGCGGATCCGGCGGACGGCCGGCACCGAGGAGGCCCTGCGGCCGCTCGTCCGCTTCATGTCCCGGCACCTCGTGCGCACCGGCTTCACCCTCGTCATGCCCCGCTGGCACGGCTGGACCAGCGACCTGCGCGAGATGGCCGGGGCGTTCGGCGCCCACCATCCCGGGCGGGCCGCGCAGATGCGCCGGGCGGCCGAGTACGGCTACGAGCCCGTCGGCGACCCGGAAGTGCTGCGGTCGTACGTGGACGATCTCGGGCCCTGGCTCGCCGCGGAGTACGCGCGCGTGCACGGCGTGAAGGCGCCCCGCCCCGAGGACCTCTGAACCGCCCCAGGCCCCCGGAGCCCGCCGCACGGGCCCGCTATATGAGCCCGTGCTCGCTCAGGTAGTCCATCTGGGCCCGCACCGACAGCTCCGCCGCCGGCCACAGGGAGCGGTCCACGTCGGCGTAGACGTGCGCGACGACCTGGGCTGCGGTGCGGTAGCCGTCCTCGACCGCCGTCTCGACCTGGGCGAGGCGGTGGGCGCGGTGGGCGAGGTAGAACTCGACGGCTCCCTGGGCGTCCTCCAGGACCGGCCCGTGGCCCGGCAGGACCGTGTGCACGCCGTCGTCCACGGTCAGGGAGCGCAGGCGGCGCAGGGAGTCCAGGTAGTCGCCGAGGCGGCCGTCCGGGTGGGCCACGACGGTCGTGCCGCGCCCGAGGACGGTGTCCCCGGTCAGCACCGCCCGGTCGGCCGGGAGGTGGAAGCACAGGGAGTCCGCGGTGTGCCCCGGGGTCGGTACGACCCTCAGCTCCAGGCCGCCGGCCGTGATCACGTCGCCGGCGGCCAGTCCCTCGTCTCCGAGCCGCAGCGCCGGATCGAGGGCACGCACGCGCGTGCGGGTCAGCTCGGCGAACCGGGCGGCGCCCTCGGCGTGGTCGGGGTGGCCGTGGGTGAGCAGGGTGAGGGCGATGCGCTTGCCGGCCTTCTCGGCCGTGTCGACGACGGCGCCCAGGTGGCCGTCGTCCAGGGGCCCGGGGTCGATCACCACGGCCAGGTCGGAGTCGGGCTCGGCGACGATCCAGGTGTTGGTGCCGTCCAGGGTCATCGCGGAGGCGTTGGGCGCGAGCACGTTGACGGCCCGTTCGGTCGCCGGGCCGGTGAGGACACCGCCCCGCGGCTGACCGGGCAGCGCTGCCGCGTCCGTCATGCCAGGCCTCCCGCGTTGCTCGGCGCCGTCGTCTCGCGTCCCGTCCCAGGTGCCCCGTCGACGGCGGCCCCAGTCGTGGGCACGTGCTTGGTGAACTCGTCGTGCCCGGGCCAGGACAGGACGATCTCGTCGTCCACCAGGCGGGCCCTGGCCAGCACCGGGGTCATGTCCCGCGCCGGCGCCGCCGCGAGTGCCCCGGCAGCCGTGTCGTACGGGAGGAGCTGGCGCAGTGTGGCGATGGTGGGCGGCATCATCAGCAGCTCACCCCTGTCGTACCCGGCCGCGGCCTCCCCGGGGCGGATCCACACGGTGCGGTCGGCCTCCGTGGAGGCGTTGCGGGTGCGCTGGCCCGCGGGCAGGGCTGCCACGAAGAACCAGGTGTCGTAGCGGCGGGACTCGAACTCCGGGGTGATCCAGCGGGTCCAGGCGCCCAGCAGGTCGGAGCGGAGCACCAGGCCGCGTCGGTCCAGGAACTCGGCGAACGACAGCTCGCGCGCGACCAGGGCGGCGCGGTCCGCCTCCCAGTCGTCCCCGGTGGTGTCCCCGACGACCGACCCGGCGTCGGGGCCGGCGAGCAGGACGCCCGCCTCCTCGTACGTCTCCCGCACGGCGGCGCACACGACGGCCTGGGCGCCGCTCTCGTCGACGCCCAGCCGCTCGGCCCACCACGCGCGCGCGGGACCCGCCCAGCGGACCAGGCGGTCGTCGTCACGCGGGTCGACACCGCCGCCGGGGTACGCGTACGCGCCTCCGGCGAAGGCCATGGAGGCGCGTCTGCGCAGCATGTGGACGGCCGGTCCGGCCGGAGTGTCCTTCAGGAGCAGCACCGTGGCCGCGCGCTTCGGGGGCACCGGAGCGAGGGTGCCGTCCGCGAGCGCGCGGATTCGGTCGGGCCACTCCGGGGGGTACCACTGACCGTTCGCCATGGCCGGAGGCTATCCCGTGTAGGGCGAATGTTCGAGAGGCGCCCGAGGCCGCAGGGGTTACTGGACGAGCTCCACCTGGACCTCGACCTCCACCGGGGCGTCCAGCGGCAGCACCGCGACGCCCACCGCGCTGCGGGCGTGCACGCCCTTGTCGCCGAGCACCTCGCCGAGCAGCTCGCTGGCGCCGTTGACGACACCGGGCTGGCCGGTGAAGTCGGCGGCCGAGGCGACGAAGCCCACGACCTTCACCACGCGCGCGATGCGGTCCAGGTCGCCGGTGACGGACTTCACGGCGGCCAGCGCGTTCAGCGCACAGGTACGCGCCAGCTCCTTGGCCTCGTCGGCCGTCACCTCGGCGCCCACCTTGCCGGTGACCGGCAGCTTGCCCTCCACCATCGGCAGCTGGCCGGAGGTGTAGACGTACACACCGGACTGCACGGCCGGCTGGTACGAGGCCAGCGGCGGTACGACCTCCGGCAGGGTCAGGCCCAGTTCGGCCAGCTTCTCCTCGACCGCGCTCACGCCTGCTTCTCCCGCTTCAGGTACGCCACGAGCTGCTCGGGGTTGTTGGGTCCGGGCACGACCTGGACGAGCTCCCAGCCGTCCTCGCCCCAGGTGTCCAGGATCTGCTTCGTGGCATGGACGAGCAGTGGCACGGTTGCGTATTCCCACTTGGTCATGGGCCGACTGTAGCCGCTGCGGCCGCCGGGACGGACGGCCGACCACGGACGTCGCCGACCAGGTCGGACACCCGATCGGCGGAGGGTGGCGGACGCCGGGCACGAGGGCGCGGCAGACGCGTCGTGGGGCCGAACGGGAGCCCCGTTGTCCACAGCCTGCCGCGTGGCCGTCGGCCGGACTGGTTAGGCTCGAATACGTGAGCAGGCTCCAGGTCGTCAGCGGCAAGGGCGGGACCGGAAAGACGACGGTCGCCGCCGCACTCGCGCTGGCCCTCGCCACCGAGGGGAAGCGGACGCTTCTCGTCGAGGTGGAGGGCCGGCAGGGCATCGCACAGCTCTTCGAGACAGATGCGCTGCCCTACGAGGAACGGAAGATCGCGGTCGCTCCCGGTGGCGGGGAGGTGTACGCCCTCGCCATCGACCCCGAACTGGCCCTTCTGGAGTATCTCCAGATGTTCTACAAGCTCGGCGGCGCGGGCCGGGCGCTGAAGAAGCTGGGCGCGATCGACTTCGCCACCACGGTCGCGCCGGGGCTCAGGGACGTCCTGCTGACCGGCAAGGCGTGCGAGGCGGTCCGCCGCAAGGACAGGGCCGGACAATTCACGTACGACCACGTCGTGATGGACGCGCCGCCCACCGGGCGCATCACCCGGTTCCTCAACGTCAACGACGAGGTCGCCGGGCTCGCGAAGATCGGCCCGATACACAATCAGGCACAGGCGGTGATGCGGGTGCTGAAGTCGCCGGAGACGGCGGTGCACCTGGTGACGCTGCTGGAGGAGATGCCCGTCCAGGAGACCGCCGACGGGATCGCCGAACTGCGCGCGGCCCGGCTCCCGGTGGGCCGGGTCATCGTGAACATGGTCCGGCCGCGGGTGTTGGACGCGGCGGACCTGGAACTCGTACGGACCGTGTCGCACTCCTCCGTCGCCCAGGCCCTGTCGGCCGCCGGGCTCGGCGGGGCGCGGCGCGGCGGGCACGCCGAGCGGCTGGTGGACCCGCTGCTGGGGCAGGCCGCGGAGTACGCCGAGCGGTACGCGCTGGAGCAGGAGCAGCGCGCGGTACTGGGCGAGCTGGAGCTGCCGCTGCACGAGCTGCCGCTGCTCGCCGAGGGCATGGACCTGGCGGGCCTGTACGAACTCGCCACCGAGCTGCGGAAGCAGGGGTTGTCATGAGTCCGGACCCGGCCGAGGCGCAGGACGCCGCCCGCCCCCACCTCTCCCCCGCGTGCGTGCTGGACGTCGATCCGCTGCTGGACGACCCGGACACCCGGATCGTGGTGTGCTGCGGCTCGGGCGGCGTAGGCAAGACGACGACGGCCGCTGCGCTGGGCCTGCGGGCGGCCGAGCGGGGCCGCAAGGTGGTCGTCCTCACCATCGACCCGGCCCGGCGGCTCGCCCAGTCGATGGGCATCGACTCCCTGGACAACGTGCCCCGGCGGGTCAAGGGCACCGAGGGCGACGGCGAGCTGCACGCGATGATGCTCGACATGAAGCGCACCTTCGACGAGGTCGTGGAGGCGCACGCGGACCGGGAGCGGGCGGCCGCGATCCTGGCGAACCCCTTCTACCAGTCGCTCTCGGCGGGCTTCGCGGGCACGCAGGAGTACATGGCGATGGAGAAGCTGGGGCAGCTGCGGGCGCGGGACGAGTGGGACCTGATCGTGGTCGACACCCCGCCCTCCCGCTCGGCGCTGGACTTCCTGGACGCGCCCAAGCGGCTCGGCTCCTTCCTGGACGGCCGGCTGATCCGCCTGCTGACCGCCCCGGCCAAACTGGGCGGCCGCGCGGGGATGGCCTTCCTCAACGTAGGCATGTCGATGATGACCGGCACCCTGGGCAAGCTGCTGGGCGGTCAGCTGCTGAAGGACGTGCAGACCTTCGTGGCCGCGATGGACACCACCTTCGGCGGCTTCCGCACCCGCGCGGACGCCACGTACAAGCTGCTCCAGGCGCCCGGTACGGCGTTCCTGGTGGTGGCGGCGCCGGAGCGGGACGCGCTGCGCGAGGCGGCGTACTTCGTGGAGCGGCTGGCCGCTGAGGACATGCCGCTGGTCGGACTGGTGCTCAACCGGGTGCACGGCAGCGGCGCCGGCCGGCTGTCGGCGGAGCGGGCCCTCGACGCCGCGGAAAATCTTGCGGACCTCCGCATTGTGGATCAGGGGGACGGGAAAGCTGGACTTCGTAACTCTCCCGACACGTACGGCAGTTCAGGAACTCCCGCTGCTCCGTCGACTCCGGACGAAGGCTCCCCCGCCGACACCGACGACGGCTCCCCCGCCGTGGACCCGGAGCGAACAGTGGACCAGCTCACAGCAGGCCTGCTGAGGCTGCACGCCGAGCGCATGCAGCTGCTCGCACGCGAGCAGCGCACGCGCGACCGCTTTCTGGCCCGCCACCCCGAGGTGGCGGTCGTCGAGGTGCCCGCGCTGCCCGGCGACGTGCACGACCTCACGGGCCTGCGCGACATCGGCGACCGCCTGGCGGCGGGGCGTACGGAGCTGTCCTAGCGCGAGGTGCGTAGACGTGTCTGCGCACCCGTGTCCGTACCCCGCGTGCGGGTGCGCGCTGCCGTGCGCGTGGCGCACCCGTGCAGGCGCGCGCGGGCCTGCTCGGCGCACGGTGCCGGCGCGCGGGTGCCGACGTGCGCGCACGGCGCACGTCACCAGCGCTGCGTACGGCACACGTCACCTGCGCTGCGCGCGGACCGGCGCGCACCGGGCGTACGGCGCCGCGCCGAGGGCCGGATCGTGGCGCAGACCGCTCTCGCAGCGGTCCTCACCTCGACCGCGCCCCGCCCGGACCCTGCTCACGCCGGGCGGCTGACGGGTCGACATCAGGGGCGTCGCCCTCAGCTGACCGCGGCGTAGTTCTCGTAGACCTCGTCGCTGTCGAGGGACACGATGCCGGCGCCGCGCTCGTACTCCGAACGCGCGGTCTCCAGCAGCCGGCGCCAGGAGGTCACGGTGGGACGCCTGCGCAGCAGTGCGCGGCGCTCCCGCTCCGTCATGCCTCCCCACACGCCGAACTCGACGCGATTGTCCAGCGCGTCAGCCAGGCATTCGGTGCGTACCGGGCATCCGGTGCACACCGCCTTGGCCCTGTTCTGCGCTGCTCCCTGCACGAACAGTTCATCCGGATCGGTAGTGCGGCAGGCAGCCTGCGCACTCCAGTCGGTTACCCAGCCCATACCGGCGCCGTCCTCTCCCGAATCGAGGCTCCCCCACGGCGGCAGCGGCATATTCACCGCCGCCAGTTGAGGACGTTACGGAAGGTGGGCACGGCGCAACACCCCCGTCGGGCCCAATCTTGAATGGTCCGAACGGACTATGGGTAAGCGGCAGATCACCCGGGGGAGTGAGCTGACGACATGCGCGACCATCCCGGCATACCGGGACGGCTGCGGTGCGCCACACCGGGCGCCAGGTGACACACGAGGCGGATTCGGACACGCCCCGCCAGGAATCCAGGGGTACTTCCAGAACGATCAGGGGTACTTCCGGAACGATCCGGGGTCGTCAGACGTACCGATGTGTGGCCGCGCCGCTGTGACAGTTACGAGCAGCTTAGGCCAAGGCCTGCGGGCCTGTCCGGCGAATGAGAACCTGGGCCCCTCTTCGTCGTGCCATGACAGCGGCCGCCGGCCGCCCGGCCCGGTACGCGCACGTCACGATCCGGCACCCGAACCTCCCGACGGAGGGCCGCTCCCTCGGAACGCTCATGAGTACGGATTAGGCTGCCCCCATGGCAAAGAAGCGCTCGAGCGGCGGCCTGTCCGCAACGCAGCAGGCTGCCAAGTTCCTCGGTGTCAGTGTGCTCGCGGGAGCCGTGATGGCGGGCATCGCGCTGCCCGCGGCCGGCGCCCTGGGCCTCGCGGCCAAGGGCTCGGTGAAGGGCTTCGACGAGATCCCGGCCAACCTCAAGAGCCCCCAGCTCAGCCAGCGCACGACCATACTGGACAGCCAGGGGCGGCAGATCGCGACCGTCTACTCCCGTGACCGCACGGTGGTGGACCTCAAGAACATCTCGCCGTACATGCAGAAGGCGATCGTCGCGATCGAGGACTCGCGTTTCTACAAGCACGGCGCGATCGACCTCAAGGGCGTGCTGCGCGCCCTGAACAAGAACGCGCAGAGCGGCGGTGTCGCCCAGGGCGCCTCCACCCTCACCCAGCAGCTCGTGAAGAACTACTTCATCGAGGAGGCCGGCGACGACCCGACGAAGGTCGCCGAGGCCACCCAGCAGACCCTCGGCCGCAAGGTCAAGGAGCTGAAGTACGCGATCCAGATCGAGGAGAAGCTCGGCAAGAAGAAGATCCTCGAGAACTACCTGAACATCACCTTCTTCGGCGAGCAGGCCTACGGCGTCGAGGCGGCCGCCCAGCGCTACTTCTCCAAGCACGCCAAGGACCTGAACCTGCAGGAGTCGGCGCTCCTGGCCGGCATCGTGCAGTCCCCGAGCCGCTACGACCCGGTGAACGACGAGGCCGAGGCCACCAAGCGGCGCAACACCGTGCTGCAGCGCATGGCGGAGGTCGGCAACGTCTCCCAGGCGGAGGCAGACCGGGCGAAGCAGGAGCCGCTCGGACTGCACGTCAGCCAGCCGAAGAACGGCTGCATCACCGCCACCAAGGGCTCGGCGTTCTTCTGCAAGTACGTGGAGAACGTCTTCCTGACCGACCCGACCTTCGGCAAGACCCGCGAGGAGCGCGCCAAGCTCTGGAACCGCGGCGGCCTGACGATCCGTACGACGCTCGACCCGCAGGCCCAGGACTCCGTCCAGGCCTCGCTGAAGGACCACGTCTACAAGTCCGACAAGGTCGCCGCGGCCGCCACGCTGGTCGAGCCCGGCACCGGCAAGGTCCTGGCCATGGGCCAGTCGAAGCCGTTCGGCTACGGCGACAACGAGACGGAGTACAACTTCTCGGTCAACCGGGACATGGGCGGCTCCAACTACGGCTTCCCGACCGGTTCGACGTTCAAGCCGTTCGTGGCGGCGGCCGCGATCGAGGGCGGCAAGCCGGCGACGCAGGAGTACTCGGCTCCGTACAAGATGAACTACCCGAGCCCCGTCCAGCGGTGCAGCAGCAACCCTTACGTCAACACCAAGAGCGAGACGGTCGAGAACGAGAACGAGTCGGAGAAGGGCCCGTACCGCATGAAGGAGGCGATGGCCAAGTCCATCAACACCTACTTCGTGCAGCTCATCTCCGACATCGGCCTGTGCCCGGTGGTCAAGATGACCGACGCGCTCCACGTGGTGCAGGGCGACGGCTCGAAGCTGCCGGAGACCCCGTCGATCGCGCTCGGCTCGATCGGTCTCTCCCCGCTTACCATGGCGAGCGCCTACGCCACCTTCGCCTCTCGCGGTATGTACTGCACCCCGGTCGCCATCGAGTCGATCGTCCAGAAGGTCGGCAACGAGCAGAAGTCGCTCGAGGTGCCCAAGTCGACCTGCTCGCGGGCGATGAGCGAGAAGACCGCCGACACGGTCAACACCCTGCTGCGCGGCGTGGTCGACTCCGGCACCGGCCAGGAGGCGGGCCTGAGCGACCGTGAGAGCGCGGGCAAGACGGGTACGACCGACGAGCGCAAGAACGCCTGGTTCGTCGGCTACACCCCCAACATGTCCGGTGCGGTCTGGGTGGGCAGCGCCAAGCAGAACGTGAAGATGACCGGGATCAGGATCGGCGGCGTCTACCGCGACCTGGTCTTCGGCGGTCAGGTCCCCGGTCCGATCTGGCGGGACGCCATGGCCGGCGCCCTCGCCGGCAAGGACGCCCCCGACTTCCAGTTGGTCGACATCCCCGACGACCAGGGGGACGGTGGTGACCAGGGAAAAGGCGATCAGGGGGGACGCGACAAGAACGGGGACAACACGGGGGGAACACTCGGGGGCCTGATCGGAGGACTCACGGCCGGGGGCACAAGCCAGGGCGGTGACACCGGCGGCACCGCACCGACCCCGACCTTCTCCCTCCCCGGCGGCTTCCTCCAGGGCCAGACGAACGGCGGCACCCACGGAAACGGGAACGGCGGGCGCCGGGGATAGGCGCGGCCTTCGGCCGGACGACCGTGATAAGGGGGGCCGCGCCCTCGGCGGATGAGGGTGCAGGGACGGGGCGGGGCCGCGCCCTCGGCGGATGAGCGTGAAACGGCGGGGGCCGCACCCTCGGTGGATGAGGGTGCGGCCCCGCCGTCGTGCACGCGGCATCCGGGCCGGCCCGCACCCCCGTGGGGTACGGGCCGGACCCGCGTCTCAGCCCTGCAGCAGCTTCTTCACCGCGGCGGCGACGCGGCCTCCCTCGGCCTGGCCGGCCACCTTCGGGTTCACGATCTTCATCACGGCGCCCATGGCCCGCGGACCCTCGGCGCCGCCCGCCTTCGCCTCCTCGACGGCCTGGGCGACGATCGCGTTCAGCTCGTCGTCGCTGAGCTGCTTCGGCAGGTAGGCGGCGAGGACCTCGCCCTCCGCCTTCTCCCGCTCGGCCTGCTCGGCACGACCACCCTGCGCGAAGGCCTCCGCCGCCTCACGGCGCTTCTTCGCCTCGCGGGTGATCACCTTCTGCACCTCGTCGTCGGAGAGCTCGCGCTTTTCCTTGCCCGCGACCTCCTCCTTGGTGATCGCGGTGAGGGTCAGCCGGAGCGTCGAGGAGCGGAGCTCGTCGCGCCCCTTGATCGCGGCGTTGAGGTCGTCCTGCAGCTTCGACTTGAGCGTGGTGGTCATGGGGACGATTGTCTCAGGTACCGGGGCGCGCACGCCCACCGATTTAGCGGCGGCCGGTCCCTGACCGACCGCCGGGTCTGACACGATGGTCGTATGCGCGCGCGATACGGAGTACCCCTGGGAATCATGGCGGCAGGCGCCGCCGGAGTGGCCTACGCGGCGGGCTTCGAGGCCCGTTCCTTCCGCCTCCGACGAGTGACGGTCCCGGTCCTCCCGCCGGGCATGGGCCCGCTGCGCGTCCTCCAGGTCTCCGACATCCACATGGTGCGCGGCCAGCGCAAGAAGCAGCGCTGGCTGCAGTCGCTCGCGGGGCTGCGCCCGGACTTCGTGATCAACACGGGTGACAACCTCTCGGACCCCGAGGGCGTCCCGGACGTCCTGGACGCGCTCGGCCCGCTGATGGAGTTCCCGGGCGCGTACGTCTTCGGCTCCAACGACTACTACGGCCCCAGGCCCCGCAACCCCGCCCGCTACCTGGTGGAGAAGATGAGCGGCCGCCACGGCCTGAACGGCAACCCGCCGGCCGTGGGCGTGGTCCACAACCCCTGGGAGGACATCAGGGACGGCTTCGACGCGGCGGGCTGGCTGAACCTGACGAACACCCGGGGCGCCCTGAAGGTGGAGGGCGTGTCGATCGAGCTGACCGGCCTGGACGACCCGCACATCAAGCGCGACCGCTACGCGCAAGTGGCGGGCGGCCCCTCCGGCTCGTACGACTTCTCGATGGGCGTCGTCCACGCTCCCTACCTGCGCGTCCTCGACGCCTTCACGGCGGACGACTACCCCCTGGTCCTGGCCGGCCACACCCACGGCGGCCAGCTGTGCATTCCCTTCTACGGCGCCCTCGTCACCAACTGCGACCTGGACACGGACCGCGTGAAGGGCCTGTCCCGGCACACGGCGGAGGGCCGCACGTCGTACCTGCACGTCTCGGCGGGCTGCGGCACCAACCGCTACACCCCCGTCCGCTTCGCCTGCCCGCCGGAGGCGACGCTGCTGACGCTGGTGGGGCGGGAGTAGGGGGGCCGGGGGCGGGGCTCGGAGTTTCGGGCCGGGGTTCGAGGGCTCGGGGCCGGGGCGGACGCGCACCCATTCGGACCGCCCCATATAGCCCCATTCATCCCCCCTGCCTAGCGTGAGGGCATGACCGCCCCGATACCCAGGGACATCCCGGACCTTCCCGCGCTGCCGCGCCCGCCCCACCGGCTGCCCGCCCCGGTCCCGGCCACGGCGGTGGTGGCTCCGGTGCACCGTCCGCTGGCGGCGCTGTTCCGGCTCCTGACCGCCCTCACCGCGGCCGCCGGCGTCGCCCTGGAACTGCTCCTCGGCTCCCCCGCCCGGACCCTCAGCTACTTCAGCGTCCAAGCCGGCATCCTGCTGGCCGTCGTCATGCTCTCGTCGGCCTCCAGGGCCTGGCGGACCCGGCGCCCGCTGCCCGCGTCCGTGACCGGCGCCGCGCTGCTCTACGCCCTGATCGCCGCGCTGACGTACCACCTGCTGCTGGCCCACGCCACGCCCCCGTTCACCATGACGGGAGCGGCCCCGCCGCCCGCCCGCTGGCACGCCCAGTGGACGGCGCTCCAGCTCCTCCACACGGTGGCCCCGCTGGCGGCCCTCCTGGACTGGCTCCTGCTCACCCCCGCGGCCCGCCTGCACCTCCGCAACGCCGTGACCTGGCTCCTCTATCCCCTGGCCTACCTGGTCTTCTACCTCACCCAGGCCGCGTTCCTGCCCTCCTCCACCCCGTCCCGCTACCTCTATCCCTTCCTCGACGCCCAGACCCACGGCTACCGCGACACCCTGGCGAACGCCCTCCTCATCGGCCTCGCCATCTACGCCGTGGCGGTCCTCCTCGTCACCCTGGACCACGTCCGCCCGAGTCCGGTCCGCCACCGCGGCTAAACCGGATTTCGTCTCCGGCCACCAGTGGGCTAAAGTAAACGACGTCGCCGCGACAGCAGCGACATCGGGGTGTAGCGCAGCTTGGCAGCGCGCTTCGTTCGGGACGAAGAGGTCGTGGGTTCAAATCCCGCCACCCCGACACAGGTCAGAGGCCCATTCACGTGATCGTGAATGGGCCTCTGAGCGTTTGTACAGCAGCGGAGTACAGCAACCGTTATGGCTCTTGACGGCCATCCCCGTCCGGCTGCTCCTCCTGATCGCGTTTGCCCTTCTTCTTGCCGTCCTTCCGCTTGCTGCCGCCCAGAGCCTTCCCGAGCTTCCGGAGGGCCCGCCTGGTGTCCGCCGAGGGAACGTGCGTGTACACCTCCATGGTCACCGCGATCTCGGAGTGCCGGAGGATCTGCATCGCGATCCGAGGGTGGACGTCGAGAGCAGCCAGAAGCGACGCACACGTGTGGCGGGTGTCGTGCACGCGGATCCGCCGGACGCCGGCACGCTCGCAGCGGCGGTCGAACTCGCGGGTGAAGTTCCGCGGCTCCACCGGAGTGCCGTTACGGGTAGCGAAGACGAGGTCCGATTCCGTCCAGAGATCCGCGGCCCGCTCCCTCGCCACCTCCTGCTCCTTCTTACGGAGACGTAGAGCCGCCAGGCAGATGTCCGGCAGCGGAAGCACCGCCTCGGAGGCCTCTGTCTCCGCCCCGCTTCAGCCCGGCCGGCGCCCGTACCGTGCTCAGAGCAATCAGCCGCCTGATGCCGGAGAAGGGGTACATCGCGGCTGGGGCGGTCGGCTCCACGGCTTTAGGCAGCCACTTTGGCGCGAGCCTCGAAGATCATGGCCCCAACGTCGTGCTTTACCGGGCAGGTCCACAGACTGCCCGACGCGCCGGAAGCTTACGGGGCCATGATCACTCGCGCCAAAGCAGCTCCAGCCCAAAGCCGCTCCACCGACCTTAGGGCCAACCACTAGATGTAGTGGGAGGATGAAAAACGACCACCACATCTAGTGGTGGCTGGCCATGTGAGTGGTGTAGCTTTCCACTAACAGCACGTCATATCGTATGTGGAGGGAGTGAGATGCCCACACGCCAGCTTATTCGGGCATACGTAGATGAGACTGGCGATCGCGGTATCTCCGCTACAGCGTCTCCGTACTTCTCCTTCGCTGCCGTCCTGATCGCGGACGAGCAGGAAGCCGTAATGCGCGCGGCCCTGTCCCAGCTCCGGCGCGATCTTAGGGTGCCGCCCGGTAAAGCTCTCCACTGGAAAGATCACGTCAAGGTCTACCCCAGGCGCCAGTACGTATCCAAGATCCTCTCGCAGGTACCAGGCGTCAAGATCGTGTACGTGGTCGTCGAAAAGGCGGCAATCCCCGCGCACGCTGGGATGAGACAGGATCAGGTGATCTTCTACAACTTCGCCGCGGGCATGATCTTGGAAAGACTGTTGCTCGCCGCCGGCGACTGGCCGGGTGGCGCCCGTGACATCGTCGTGAAATTCGGGCACGTGCGGGGCTTCGACCATCGAACCACTTGCGACTACTTCAAGATCAAGACGCAGCAAGGCCCAGCGTGGGTGCCGTGGCGCCTACTCCGCGGTCAGCCGACTTTTGAGGACCAAGCCAAGTGGGATGGCCTCCAGGCCGCCGACCAGTACGCAGGAATGCTCAGCGCTGCCATACGTCCTGACGGTTATGGCGGCTACGAGCCTGCGCACTTGCTTGCGATACGTCACCAGATACGGCGCAGTGGTCGAGGCGTGACACGCAACTACGGTTTCAAGATCCTTGGCAACGAAGCTACCTTCACGTCTTTGCCGTGGTGGCCCAAGGAAGGTCTGTAACACAGCAGAAGGGCCACCTAAGAGGCCCGGGGCGCTTCAACCGACATCTCGGAAGGGTCTGGCAGCAGACCAAGCGTTCTCCCCGCGACCACTTAGGTGGCCCTTGCTTGCTTCCTCTACCCTAGCGGGTTCAAGTTGCAAGGGGCCACACCGCGTACGAGGTTCGTCCGAACGTGAAATCTGATCGTGAGGGCGACTTGTGGCTACCGCCTAGCTGAGGCGATCTATGAGGTTACCGGGACTGCTGGTGCCATTCAGCGATGCTACAAACGCCTCTAAGGCGAGCTCGTAAGCCGTCGTACAACCGGCACACCCGCCTCGACCGTTGACCCGATGATGCCCCAGCCGGTGATCTGGGTAAGGCAGCGGGCAGGCAGCAAGCAACGGGGCCGCGACCGATCCCCCGATCCGGTCGCGGCCCCGAGTCTCCGGGTGTTGAGGCTGGTCACGAGCCGCAGCAGCCACCCGCCGCTCGCTTCTTCGACCGGGGCGTTTGCGCCGAGCTGGATCAGCTGGGGTGCCGGGGCGCAGCATCCGCCACCGCTCTGGTCTGCCTCGGGGGTGTCGAACAGGCCCGCTCCGCCGCACACCCCGGTTTCCAGGAGGGTGAGTTCGACGCGGTTGGCGGACTCGAGGTCGCCGGCGAGGGCGGCCACGACGGAGCGGACCTGTTCATAGCCGGTCATCGCGAGGAACGTCGGAGCGCGGCTGTAGGACTTCATGCCGACGAGGTAGACGCCCTGTTCCGGGTGGGCCAGCTCCTGGTAGCCGTCCGGGTAGACGGTGCCGCAGGAGTGCTGGTTGGGGTCGATCAGCGGAGCGAGCGCGGTCGGCGCCTGGAGGCGTTCGTCCAGGCCAAGGCGGATCTCCGAGAGGAACGACACGTCGGGGCGGAAGCCGGTCAGCACGATTACCTCGTCCACCGGCTCCAGGCGGCGGCCGTCCTCGGCGACCAGGACCAGGCGCCCGTCGCCGTCGCGCTCGATAACCTCGGTGCGGAAACCCGTGACCGCGTCCGCGTGGCCGTCGTCCACTGCCGCCTTTGCCGCCAGGCCGAGGGCGCCACGGGCCGGGAGCTGGTCGGCGGTGCCGCCCCCGAAGGTCGCCCCGGAGATGCCTCGGCGCAGGATCCACACGGCCTTCGTGTCCGTGCCGTAGTCGGTCTTGGCCAGGTCGGCGAGGTAGGCCAGCGCGGTGAACGCGGAGGCTCCGGAGCCGATGACGGGGGTGCGCTTGCCCGTGTACCGGGCGCGCACAGCCGGGTCCTTGAGGTCGGGGACGCGGTAGGTGATGTTCTCGGCGGCTGCCCGCTCGCCGAGGGCGGGCAGGCCGCTTCCGCCGGCGGGGCTGGGGATGGTCCAGGTCCCGGAGGCGTCGATGACCGCGCGGGCGAACAGGCGCTCCTCCCGGCCGTCGGCGTGCTCGACATGAACGACGAAGGGCTGCGTTTCGCGGTCGGCGTCGACGATCCGGTCACGGCCAGTACGGGAGACGCCGGTCACCCGGGCACCGGTGCGGACCTTGTCCCCGAGCACGTCCGCGAGGGGCTTCAGGTAGAGGTCGACCCAGTCCCCGCCCGACGGGTAGGTGCCCGCGTTCCGCACCATGACCGCGCTTCGCGTTGGCGCGCCTGCGCCACAGCTCCATAGGGTGATGCGACTCACCGGAGCGGACTGTGTCCTCGATGTCCGCGCCTCCGTCGAGGAGGCCGCAGCGTCCTAGCACCGGCCATTAGCCACGCGACGTCCAAAGCGGGGCCGGTCTTGTTGCTATGCCTGCGGCCCCTCAACATCCCTCCGGCTGGACACGACCTGCCGCGCGATCGTGGACAAGGCCAGCTCACGACCCTCGTCAACGACAAGCCAACCCTTGCCCAGGAGCGATTGCAGCAGGGGGCGGACCTCTTCGCCCAGTTCCTCTGCCAAGTCGTCGTCCGTGAGGGAGAAGCCATCCTGTACACGGCTCGCCACGTGGAACACGACGGCTTCCTCCCCCGCGGTGATGTCGAAGTCCATGACGTGAAGGTATGCGAGCCCCGTGGCCGCAGCACGCCGATAGCGCCTGAAGCCGAGGTACCGCAGCGCACAGGCCAGCCGCACCAGCCAGGCCGCCGACGAGACCCCGGCCGCGGCCGGATGCGCCTGCGGCCGATCCGAAGGGCCTGGTCAGCCCGCGCCCGTGCGTCTCAACAGCGTGCTTGAGGCCGGTTTAGCTGCAGCGAGACACACACGCACCTGGCCGGTCGGCGTGCCCGCCGCCGTGGCTGACTTTCGTCGGCTGAGGCACAGACGACCTACGGGACGAGGGGCCGTCCTCGCGGGCGGAGGGCGCCCATGGGCTCGACTCTTGACGCACCATCGGCCCCGCTTGCCGCCGCGTAGATGCGAGGTGCAATGTAACCGCCATATAGAACTGAGGTTCGAGAGAAAGGAGGGGTTAACCGGACTAAATTGAGCAAAGCTACGTATAAGTAGAAACGGGTTGTCTGCGCTGAACGGGACCACTCATCATGAAGCATGAGGATGCTCCGCGCGCGGATCGAAAATTTCCGCTGCCTACAATCGGCTGAAGTCCGCTTCAATGATGTGACCTCCATCATTGGGCCGAATGGGGTTGGAAAGTCCACTATCCTCCGCGCTCTTGACTGGTTCTTCAATGGGGAAAAGGGAACATCACTGAGCACCGACGATCTCTGCGTCGATGCAACGTCAAACAAAATCCTTGTCGAGGTGGAGTTTGATTCGCTCACCCCCGGTGATCGGGAAGAGCTAGGTCACTACGCCCCCGCAGGCGTAGAAACGGTAACCATCTGGCGGACTTGGGAAAATGGCGACGACAAAATCACCGGCAAGGGGAAGACGTTTCCTCCCTTCGAGCTAGTACGCAGCCAACCAAATGCCACCAGCAAGCGACGCGCATACAATTCACTCCGAGACGAGCGACCTGAGCTCGGACTACCCTCCGCCGGCAGTGAAGCTCTTGTAGAAGAGGCCATGACTGTCTGGGAAAGAAATCACCCCGAACAGCTCGTCGAGTCCGATATCCAGGCTACTAATTTTTTTGGCTTCGCCGGGAAAGGAAAGCTGGCAAGTCTTTTTGAGTTTATTCTGGTTAGTGCCGACCTGCGGGCGCTTGAGGAGTCGACTGACACACGTTCCGCAATCTTTGGGCGGATCATTGAACGCGCAGTCGATAGAAAGGTAGCTGACTCGGAACTTGCCGACCTCGACGCTCGCCTCAACCTGGAGCGGGCCCGTATCTCAACGAAGAACTTTGCACCACAGTTGGATCTGATCTCTAAAGAGCTCACGAAAGCGGTTGAGGTCTTCTCGGCCGGTAGAAACGTTGCGGTCTCCCCTGTCGACACGCCTTACAAGCCAGTCAAGGCATCTTTCAAGGTAAGTATCGTTGATGGCCCAGTAGAAACCAGCGTGGAGCGGCAGGGACATGGTTTCCAGCGCGCAATGATTATCGCGGCTCTCAAGCTACTGTCGGACCGTAGCGGTGGCGGTTCGCGTTCCAATTCATTGTGCCTGGCCATTGAGGAACCCGAACTGTACCAGCACCCTGTACAGGCGCGCGCCTTCGCTCAAGTCCTGAGAACAATTGCAGAAGATCCTACGCAAATGGCTCAAGTGGCTTACGCCACTCATAATCCCATTTTCGTAGACCCTCATCACTTCCACGAAATTCGCCGAATCAGCAGAATTCACAGTGGGACTAGTCAGAGGGCTCTCTCTATCGCTCACGTGAGCGTTGCTGACGTGATCGAAGCGCTTTCAGGATTCGTCCCCGAAGAGAGAGTGAAAAAACAGATTGGCGCGGCGATTTTGCACCGCTTGGCAGAAGCGCTCTTTGCTTCTGCCGTGGTGCTAGTCGAGGGTGACACTGACAAGGCGGTTCTTGAAGGTTGCGCTACGCGCAATGGTTCACCATTGAGCGTTGAAGGGATTCACGTAGCAGAGGCCGGAAATAAGACGGCCATCTACCTCAGTCATGCGATCCTGACCCTTCTTGGGATTCCCTGCTTCGTTGTCTTCGACGCCGACGCAGGTGTCGGTATCAGGATGGAAGCGAAGGGCAAGGGCTCTCGCGACATCCGCGACGCAGAACTGAAGGAACGCGCAGAGAACCACAGGCTCCTCATGTACCTCGGCCGCCGTGGTGTTGCAGACCTGCCACACACCCACGCAGATAGCGACTACGCGGTTTTCGCTGATCGCCTTGAGGAGACATTGAGGGATGAGTGGCCGGAGTGGGGTGAGAAAGTTCAGGACCTGATCCATTCCGAATTGGGGTACAGCGAAAAAAACTCACATACGTACGCCCGGGCAGCATTTGAAGCTCCTGGAGAGGTACCCACCGTGATCAAGCAAATCATCGAAAACGTCAAGGCGATGGCCAGGAAAGGACAGTGATGGATAGAACACCTGTCACCTCCTCCAATATCATGGCTATTGGATATGACCCTGACAGTAGGGTGCTGGAAATAGAATTCAGGTCCGGCATCTACAGATATTCTTCCGTTCCGGAGGCTGTCTTCGAGGGGCTGATGGAGGCTTCTAGTCACGGCCGCTACTTTGCTCAGATGATAAGAGGCCGTTTCGACTTCTCACGGCTTGCGTAGTTGATGGGACATGCCTCAAGAGGTGGTGTCCCATCAACCATTTCGAATCCCGGGCCTTGGTGACGGGCCGCCCCGCCGCTAGTCTGATCAGTCCCTAGCGTCATATTGCCAGCAACCAGAGCACACCACCAAGGGAGAGGACTGTGATGCCCTGCATCTCTGCGACCTCACCGGACATGGCGGACTGACCTATGCCGTATGCCGCTTGGGTCTTCGCGATCCTCGCCGAGATACCGTCGGAGGGCTCCACGCTCGCGTATGACGACGCGTTCGAGCCGATACCCGGTGGCCCTATCGATTGGGGGCTAGTCGATGACTTTCTCGATGCCGCCACGGTTGCCGGCGTCGAGTGGCTTGACCCGTGGTTCGTCCATCCTTACCGCAAGAAGCCCGAAGGCGCCTTAATCCGCTGTAGCCACGGTGATGGGACCGAAAGCCTGTGGACCGGCATCCACATCGAAGACCACCGTCCGTCCACAATTGCCCCGACATGGGGCGACGCTATCTCTTGGACCCTGACAAGTATGACCACTTTGTCAAAGGCCATGGCAACGATCCGCCGTTCTGCCCGGGGTCCCGTTAGTGTCCACGCCGCGGATAACCACCCAGAGCCAGAGCCCAAGGAGAGTAAAGAGGTGAACCCAGGCGGTTACGCGCCCGACGGTGAAACAGGTCCGGAGGAATACGCCTCGGAGGCGGAAGGGGCTGAGGGGTACGCGTCCGGAGGGACTACGTCCCTGAATACGCAGGAAGCCGAATGGGCGCGTACCATTCTTGCCCATCTCGGAGAACACGAACACGCGCCGTTCGAGGGTGAGGTTCACTGGGGCCATATAGCTGACTTCTTTGATGCTGCTCGGGAATGCAATATTCATTGGCTGTCCTTCTGGGAGATCTTGCCATATCGAAATTCACGAGAACTTGCACTGGTTCGTCATGTCAGTCTCGACGAAGACCAAGCTGAAGAAGTGCTTCAGTGGGATCGCGTCAACGTGCGAAGCCATGTCCCGAGGGACGATACCCCTACGTGGGGCGATATCGTTGTCTATGCCATTCAAAGCGTGACTGAATTGTTCGACAGTGGTCCAGTCCTATACACTCCAGTTTCTGACAGTGAGAGCCGTTCGCCCGAAACAGATGAGCAGCCCCAGTCGCCCAGTGAGGATCACGTCGACCGGTTGCTTTTGTATCGGCGTACGGCCGCCGCCCTGCACAGTCGGATACGGCTTTCGCGCATAGCGCGATCTCTAGTCGTCGGATCCACTGTTACCTTCTTCCTCGTGGTGGTTGGAGCGCTCGCCGTCAACGCTGCTACGTGGCGGCAGCTCGACATGAAGCCATACAACATCGTCGTCGGCGCCCTCCTGGCTTTCCTGTCCTTCATCTTTGCTGCCGGAATGCGCATGGACACCGGCCAGCCGAAGGATGAGGGAAAGAAGTCGCTTGCCGTACTGAAACTGGACCTCGAACTGCTGGAGGAACGGCGCATCCTGGAAGCTGCTCAGGGAGCCCGATCCTCGAAGGATCGCCAGCACTCCTACCGTGAATCCATCCCGCAGGAGATTGACCGACTGCGCGGCGAGACACGACGCTACCGGCGGGTGCATAATTTTTTTCAATGGGGCCTTTTCGGCGCTTCAGTGGCGATATCGGTGACCACGGCCATCTACGATCCTCCACAGCCTGGAAAGGGTGTCTTGATAGGGCTGGGGGCGTTCGTCAGCTTCAACACCGCCGTAACCGGATACTTCAAGTTCAGGGAACGCGCGTTCAATCTCCAGCAGACTGCCGATGCGATCGAGCAGCATGTGACCGCCTACGACCTGGCCATTACCCCCTACAACCAAAGGGACGAAACGGCCAACCTGGAGCGACTGGCTGAAACCGTCGAGTCACTACGGGTGGAGCAGCGCAAGCGCGAGCAGCAATTGGAACAGCCTCACCAGGGACAGCAAGACGTCATCTGAGCGGCAGCGGCTGGCACTTGGTGTAGCTGAACCGTTGGGCGTCGACGCTGCGGAACGCATAAGTACCTGTTCGAATATCCAGGCAACTCAAGAGGCCGGGCTGGGCGCTGAATCTCTCGCCTGAGGGTGACGCGCGGTCAGCATAATGCCGACAGAGCCGACACAGCCCCGGTGCTTATCGCGCGCCACCGCCTCGTTCGACCACCAGCCGTGCTGGACCGGCCGGCCGTAGCTGGTGAGCGGCCGAAACCGGTCACGCGAACCTGATTCCTCTCGACCGGCAGGGCTCGCGGACGATGGGCCCGCTTTCGTCTCCAGCGCGAGGTCTGCAGGACCTCGCTACTCTGCGCCGAACTGCGAGCAGTCTGCCCCTGACGATCAGTCCGGGGAAAGCGCTGTGGCCGCTGCTGTACAGCAGGAAAGTACAGCAACCTCCTCGACCGCAACCAGCTGCTGGTAGCCCTCAAAGACCGACTGACCAGCTCAGCAGACCTCAATGACCACCCTGCCGAGAGTTCGGGACGAAGAGGTCGTGGGTTCAAATCCCGCCACCCCGACAGCCGAAGCAGCAGGTAGACCACCTAGGAACGTTCCTAGGTGGTCTTCTTGTTTCTGTCTGCGTGTCTATCTGAGTGACTACCGCTTCCGCGTGTCTACGGCCGCCGTTCCTGCGTGCCGAAGATGCCGTCCATGACCACGGCGCCGGTCTGGATCACGGGCCGGATCTGCTTCCGGTAGACCTCCTCAGTCACGGCCGTCCCGGAGTGCCCGACGAGCCGAGAGATCTCCTCCAGCGGCACGCCCCGGTCGGAGAGGAGGGACACGAAGCTGTGCCGCAGCTCCCGCGGAGTCCACTCGTCGGCGTTGATCCCATCGATGCCCTTGAGCGCCTGGCGGAAGGCACGGCGGACGTTGGCGGCATCGAGCGGCTTGCCCACGGCCGACGAGAAGACCAGGCCGTGTTCCTCCCACTCCTCATCAGCGGCGAGCCGGTCCCACCCCTGATCCTCGAACTGCTGCCAGAGGGCATCCACGCAGCGCGCCGGCAGAGCGAGCGTGCGCGCGACTTCCGGGTCTTGGTGTCCCCACTCCTTCGCACCGACCGCCAGACCGCGGCCACAAAGCCGGCAGCGTGGCTGAGGCCAGTGGGGCTGCAGCGAGACACACGCGCACCCGATCGGTCGGCGCGCCCAGGCTCGTGTAGACGTGCCCCCCGCGTGCCCGATGCGGCGAGCACTGACGGGGAACAACCGGGGGTCTGGGGCATGGCACCGCTGAGCCACAGGTCAGCAAGTCCGCAGCTAGGGAGCGACCCGCATACGCGATCTTCCAAACTAGCTACGCGGGTTCGATTCCTGCCGCCCGCTCTGAACGCCGAAGGCCCAGGCAAGAGGTTGTTTCCCTCTCCCTGGGTCTTCAGCCGTTCCTGGGGCGCGTTAGCCTGCGGCAGCGCGCTCAGGGCTTGAAGGAGCCCTTGGTCTGTTCCTTCGTGCCCCGCATCTTGCCTCGTGCTTCGAGAGCGGCGCCTTTCGCCGCGAGCGTTTCCTTGTGCATCGCGTGGGCTGCCGTCCGCACGGTCTTTCCGACGATCTGTTCGGCCTTTGCCTTGGCCCGTTCTCCGGCGCTCATCTCGGTACCTCCGTGGGTCTCACTGACCGTGTGCCCCTGTAGGAAAAGGGTGAAGCCACCCTTGCGGGCCGCGTTGGCAGAGGGCGGCCGAATGCCAACGGGCCCGACGCGGAGGGGTTCCAGATCCGCTCCCTGACTTATCAAGATCATCGACTCCGCCGGCCTCAGTTACTGTCTGGAGGTCCGAGAGTCGGGCGCAGTGACGGGGAGGCCGCTGCCGTGCCAATACGTGAGAACTTCGCCAAGCTTTTCAAGACCATGGAGAGGACTCCTGACGGCGACCCGTTCGCGGCAGGGCGCCCGTGCCAATGCTCGCCGGAGTGGCCCGGCTTGGAGACGACGGCGAACGGGTACATGCTCCTGGCTCAGCCCTCCAGCCACTACAGCGTTCTCACGAACCCCGAGGTCGGTCCGTTCGTCGCGCGCTGCACCGGTTGTCACGCTCGCTATCCCCACCCTTGGGTGATCCCGCAGGGCGCGCCGATGCCTTTCGACTGGGCTCGTGAGAATCCGCCGAGCGCGTGAGCGCCGAGCCGGCTCAGTACGGTGAGAATCTCACTCGCAGCATGGGATGCCGGGACAAGGCCACGCGTGCCCCCTGGGTGCCCGATCGGACGGCCACAGACTGGGGGCAGCGGGGAACCTCGGCGGGTCGCCCGGACATTCGCAGGTCAGCCTCTTGCCAGGTCAGCCCAGATCCGGTTACGCGATCTTCCAAACTAGTAGGCCGCCGATCGGGAGTAGAAGCCCTGTCCGTACTCCTCGGGCCCGACGGTGAAGTCGTTCGGACGATCACGGCGTAGTTCCTCATACCGTGCCGCGAACACGTCGATGGCTTCATGAATCGTGCAGGATCCTGCGCGTGGAGGCCTTGCCGTTCGGTGGATCTTCTACTGGGGGGCAGTCTGACTGCGTGACAACGCCGACGAACAGCGGCGGACGCACACGAACGTCCGCGGACCATCAGCGCAGCTGAGAGCCACACCAGCCCAAGGCAGCACCCCCAACCAAGTTGCTTCGGGACGAAGAGGCCGTGGGTTCAAATCCCGCCACCCCGACACAGGTCGGAGGCCCATTCACGTGATCGTGAATGGGCCTCTGGGTGTTTGCGGTGCCAGGCGTGGGCCTCTCGCTCTCACGCGATGCGGCGGAGCCAGTCCTCCACGCGCTCGCCCACCTCGCCGACCGTGGTGACCTCGCCGTGCCCCGGGCACACCACCGTCTCGGGGGGCAGGGTGACGAGGCGCTCGCGGATCGACTGGATCATCGCCTGGAAGTCGGAGTCCTCCGGCCCGATGGTTCCAGGGCCGCGTGAGAACAGCATGTCCCCGGTGAAGACGCTGTGCAGCGCCGGATCGTACAGACTTACCGATCCCGCCGTGTGTCCCGGAGTATGACGTACCGTCAGGGCGGTTCCGGCGACGTCGATCACCCGGCCGTCGACGAGTTCCTCGTCGGGGACACGGCTGGGAAAGCTGCGGCGCCACAGCTCCAGGTCGTCCGGGTGCAGCATGATCGGAGCGCCGGTGCGGTCCGAGAGAGCCACCGCCGCGTCGACGTGTCCGTTGTGTGCGTGGGTGCACGCGATCGCCACCACGCGTCGGTCGCCGAGCGCCGTGGCGATGACGTCCGGCTCGTGTGCGGCGTCGACCACCATCGCCTGCTCGTCGTCACCGATGATCCACACGTTGTTCTCCATCGGCGTGGTGTCGGCGTCCGACCCGGCCACGACACCGGTCGTCACCACGCACTCGACCCGCGCGGTCACGACATCACCGTCGGGAGCGCTCGGCTGCGGGCAGTCACCCGCGCTCTGGGGTCCTTCGCCTGCCGTTCCATGGAACAGCCCCTTTCCGGATGAGGCCCTTCACTCCAGTGGACCCCGCCGGGCATGCGGCAGCAACCGGCAGGTCTTCCCCTACCGGGGCGTATGCGCTGAACTGCAGGAACTCATGGCCCGTCCGCGGCACGGCGGGATCGATGCCGGCCCTGCCCAGTGGCCGGGGCGACAGGTATGGGTTTGACTGGATCTGTTGGTGATCACGCCGGCGGACGGCCTGACGACGACTGGGGCAGGGTCGCATGGAGTACGACGCATTCCTGGCGAAGGCAGCGGAGCGGGCGGGCGTCTCCCTTGACGTCGCGGAGACCCTCACACGCGCCACCCTTGAGGTACTCGCCGACCGGATCAGCGGGGGAGAGGCACAGGACCTCGCGGAGCCGCTGCCGGAGCCGCTTGAGAGCTGGCTGCGCACGGACGAGGAGATCGCGAAGGGCTACGGGGCCCAGTCATTCGTCCGGCGTGTGGCGGACCGCGCGGAAGTGCCCCGCGAGCTCGCGGAGGCCGGGATCCGGGCAGTCCTGGCCACCCTGAGGGAAGCGGTCGGCGACCAGGAGTTCCGCGACGCGACCGCGCAACTGCCCAGGGAGTACGACATCCTGCTGTCCACACCCGCGGGCCCGGCCGGCGCCGGCTAGCGACCGTTTCGTCAGCCGCGCCGTCGCCGCGATACGGAAACCCATCGCGGCGATCAAGGCACTGTCACCGAAGCCGGCCCAGGCCGGGGGCGGCCGCTCGAGTCGCGCGAGAAGTTTGCCACTGAGCGCAGCCGCACGGTGGCGTCCAGTCCGCCACCCGGAGCGATGTGCAGGGTGATCTCGCCGCCGGAGGCCTGGACGAGGTGGCGGACGATGGGCAGGCCAAGGCCGGTTCCGTCATGGTGGGAGTCAGAGGCTCGCCAGAAGCGGTCGAAGGCGCGGGCTCGGTCGGTCTCGGTCATGCCGGGGCCTTGGTCGATGATGTGGAGTTCGGCGCCGGGCGCGCGGTGGAGCGTGATGGTCGTGCCGGACGGGGAGACGCGCAGTGCGTTGGCGACCAGGTTGTCGATGACCTGCTCCAGGGCCCCTGGGAGTGCCCACACCGGGCCGGCGCGGTGGCCGGTCACGGTGAGCGCCACGTACTGTTCGGCGGCCAGTGGTTCCCACATGGCGACTCGGTCGGCGATGACGGTGTCGAGGTCGACCGGTTCCGGGGTGGTGGCGCTGTTCTCCAGGCGGGCCAGGCCGAGCAGGCCCTGCACCATGCGGTTGAGGCGTTCCACCTCGCCGATGGCCTCCTCCAGGCTGCCGTGCGCCCGGGGCGCGAGGTAGGGCTCGAAGTTCTCCAGGCGCAGGCGCAGCGCGGTCAGCGGGGTCTTGAGCTGGTGGGAGGCTTCGGAGGCGAACGCCTGCTGTGCCTTGAGGAGTTGTTGCAGGCGGGTGGCTGTGTGGGTGAAGGCGGCGGCGAGGCTGCGGAGTTCGGGCGGCCCCGTGGTGGCGTCCGGCGGGTTGGTGAGCCGGCCCTCGGCGAGCTGGGCGGTGGCGGCTTCCAGGGTGCGCAGAGGGCGGGTGATCCACCGGGCGAGGGCGAAGGCGGCCAGCGCCACGGCGGCCAGGATGCAGGCTCCGGCCAGGGCGAGGGCGCCCCAGATGCGGTGCACCCGGGCGTTGACCTCGGCCATGGGGTACGTCAGGCGCAGGGCACCCCTGATGGTGGTGCCGGAAGAACCGGGCATCGTGGCTGACAGCGACTCGTCTGCGTCGGCCACCGTCGGCTGGTTGTGCAGGGCTCGGGCGATGTCCGGCTCGGCGGCGATGCTGGTGCCCACGCGGCCGGACGGGTCGGAGTCCGCCAGGACGATGCCCTGCCGGTCGGTGACGACGACGCGGCCGCCCGTGCGGGTGGCGTAGTCGCCCACGACATCGGGCAGGGCGTCCAGGTCGCCTTTCTCGATGTTCTCGGAGAGCAGCAGCCCAGCAGATCCCCAAAGTTTCACCACCGATGACAGCAGCCAGGCTGTCTGTCCGAGGCTGCTCAAGTCAGCTCGCGGCCTCGCGTACCGGTGTCAGCCGGCATCTGGCGAGGCTCCGGCTCGCCGGGCTCGTGGAGACGCGCCGCGAGGGACGTCACGTGTACTACAGCCTCCGGGACGGACATCTGCGGCGGCTGGTCATGGAAGCCCTCAGTCACGCGGATCACCGGGTGAGCGGCCAGGCCCTCCACGACTGAGCGGGCCGCCCGGAGCACCGGTCGAGACGCCCTGTCAGCCAGCCGCCGGGGCGATCTCGTCGACGAGGGCCCGGACGCGCTTCTCGATGTCGTCGCGGATGGGGCGTACGGCGTCGACGCCCTGGCCGGCCGGGTCGGGGAGCTGCCAGTCGAGGTAGCGCTTGCCGGGGAAGACCGGGCAGGTGTCGCCGCAGCCCATGGTGATCACGACGTCGGACGCCTGGACCGCCTCGGCCGTGAGCACCTTGGGCACCTCCGCGGTGATGTCGATGCCCGCCTCCGACATCGCTTCCACGACGGCCGGGTTGACGCTGTCGGCGGGGGCCGAACCGGCGGAGCGGACCCGGACGCGGTCGCCCGCGAGGTGGGTGAGGAAGGCGGCGGCCATCTGGGAGCGTCCGGCGTTGTGGACGCAGACGAACAGTACGGACGGGGCTGCGGTGTCAGGCATGTGCGGGGTCTTCCTCGGGTGCGGGTGCGGGGGCGGCCGGAGCCGTGAAGTGGCGGCGGGCGTACAGGGCGACGTACACGAGGCCGATCAGCACGGGTACTTCGATGAGGGGGCCGACGACCCCGGCGAGTGCCTGGCCGGACGAGGCGCCGAAGGTGGCGATGGCGACCGCGATGGCCAGTTCGAAGTTGTTGCCCGCGGCGGTGAAGGCCAGCGTCGTGGCGCGCGGGTGGTCCAGGCCGACGGCGCGGCCCAGGGCCATCGAGCCGGTCCACATGACGGCGAAGTAGACCAGCAGCGGCAGTGCGATCCGGGCGACGTCGAGGGGTCGTGAGGTGATCGCCTCGCCCTGCAGGGCGAAGAGGACGACGATCGTGAACAGCAGCCCGTACAGGGCGAAGGGGCCGATGCGCGGGATCAGTCTGGTCTCGTACCAGGCGCGGCCCTTCGTGCGTTCGCCCACGCGGCGGGTGAGGTAGCCGGCCGCGAGGGGGATGCCCAGGAAGACGAGCACGCTGCGGGCGATCTCCCACACCGGCACATCAAGGCCGGTCTGCTCCAGGCCGAGCCGGCCTGGCAGGACGGAGAGGTAGAACCAGCCCAGCGCGGAGAACGCGACCACCTGGAAGACGGAGTTCAGGGCGACCAGGACGGCGGCGGCCTCGCGGTGGCCGCAGGCGAGGTCGTTCCAGATGATGACCATGGCGATGCAGCGGGCCAGGCCGACGATGATCAGGCCGGTGCGGTAGGCGGGCAGGTCCGGCAGGAACAGCCAGGCCAGGGCGAACATGAGCGCCGGGCCGGCGATCCAGTTGAGCAGCAGCGACGGCACCAGCAGGCGGCGGTCGCGGGTGACGGTGTCGAGGCGGTCGTAGCGGACCTTGGCCAGCACCGGGTACATCATCACCAGCAGGCCGAGGGCGATCGGCAGGGACACCCCGGCCACGGTCACCTGGGCGAGTGCGTCTCCGAGGCCCGGGACCAGGCGGCCCAGGCCGAGCCCGGCGGCCATGGCGGCGAGGATCCAGACGGCGAGGTAGCGGTCGGTGAAGGACAGCCGGCCCGCCACCTTCGGTCCGGGCTCGGCAGCGCTCACGAGGCGGCTCCGGCCGGCGCGGTGCGGGCGGGGAGGGGCCGGCCCGCGGGGCGGCTCAGGATGCCCGCGAGGCGGTCGGTCATCTCCGGGACCAGCCGGTAGTAGACCCATGTGCCGCGCCGCTCGGAGTCGATCAGGCCGGCCTGCCGCAGCAGTTTCAGGTGGTGGGAGATCGTCGGCTGGGACAGGTCGAAGGCCGGGGTCAGGTCGCAGACGCACACCTCTCCGCCCGCCCTGGAGGCGATCATCGACAGCAGGCGCAGCCGCACGGGGTCGCCCAGCGCCTTGAACACCCTGGCCAGCTCGACGGCCTGGCCCTCGTCCAGGGGCGCGGTCAGCAGTCCGGGGCAGCACGCTTCGGCGCCGTCGCCCTGACCGAGTACCGCCCGCTCTTGATTCGACATGCCTCTATGTTGACAGTCTTCGATACAGGACGCAATCTTGCATCGAAAGACATCAATGCAACCCGATGGGGGTCCGCCATGTCCCGTGTTCAGCTCGCCCTGCGCGTCAGCGACCTGGAGGCGTCGATCACCTTCTACTCGAAGCTGTTCGGCACCGAACCGGCCAAGCGGCGCCCGGGCTACGCCAACTTCGCCATCGCCGAGCCACCGCTCAAGCTCGTCCTGATCGAGGGCGAGTCCGGCGAGGAGACCCGCCTCGACCATCTCGGCGTCGAGGTCGGGTCCACCGGCCAGGTCCGCGCCGCCACCGCCCGCCTCGAGGAGGCCGGCCTGGCCGCCTTCGAGGAGAACGACACCTCGTGCTGCTACGCCCTGCAGGACAAGGTGTGGGTCCACGGCCCCGGCAAGGAGCCGTGGGAGGTGTACGTCGTGAAGGCCGACGCGGACACCCTCGGCAGGAGCGCCGCACCCGACGCGCCCGGCGACGGCTGCTGCGCCGGCCGGGTGCCCGAGGAGGCTCCGGCGGCCGCAGGATGCGCCTGCGGCCGGTGATCCGGGCGGTGCCGGGGGTTGTTCCGACGGCCCCCGGCCCACTTCGTGCGTCGACCCGTACGGCTGAGGGGTCGGGTCAGCGCACGTCCACGAAGTCGCCGGTGGCGTTGACCGCGGGGGTGGTCGCCGTGCCGGCGAAGCTGTAGCGGAAGTAGCCGTCGGCGGAGGCGGTGACCGTGGCCTTGAGGCTGCCCGTGGAGGTGGTCCTGATGGTCTTCAGGGTGGTGTAGGCGCTGCTGCCCTTCTTGCGGAACTGCAGCTTCACCGGCTGGCTCGCGTAGCCGTGGTACTCGTTGTCCTCCCAGTTGGCGCGGGAGAGCTTGCCGGTGACCGTGACGGCGCGGCCCTTCTTCACCGGCTCCGGCGAGGCGTTGACCGTCAGCTTCGAGGCCCGCTGCACCTTGAACGTGGTGGCCGCGTCGCGGTGGATGAAGTCGTAGTCGTTGGCCGAGACGAGCGTGCCGAGCTTCCAGGTGGCCGCCGCGCCGTTGTCGACGAAGCCGGTGGACGCCTGCGGGTCGAACGTCAGCGCGCCCGAGCAGGTGGACGTGGTCGCGTTCGCCCTGACGCAGGTGATGTCACCGTCGTCCGCCCAGATCTGCGCGTAGTTCGGGGTGGGCCCGAAGGCGCTGATGTACGTGGTCCTGGCGATGCCCGAGTCGTCGGACGCGGTGACGGAGACCTTGGCGGACACGACCTTGGTGGTTCCGACCACGACCGGCTTGCCGCCGTTGACGACGACCTTGTCGATCGTGATGTTGCCGCTGCCGCCGTCCTCCGCCTGGGCCGAGGAGGCGCAGACGGCCGTGGTGAGCAGCGAGACGCCCGCGCCGAGAAGCGCGAGACGCGTGGTTGTGCGCATGGAGGTCCCCCTGTGAAGTCCTGATCGATCAAGAGGGAGCGTAGAGCGTTGGCCAAGGGTTCGGCATGCCCTTTGCGTGCTTCGGCGCCGCCTCAACGTGACCGAGGGCGGCGGCCACGCGATCTTCGACGTCATCGACGTCGACGGCGACAACGAGATCGGCAAGGACGAGTTCGCGCGCTTCCTGCGGGGCGTGTGGCAGAGCGACGCGCCCGACGCGATGGAGGCGTTCGACAGGCTGGACACGGACGGGGACGGCCCGGATGAACACGGCTCCGCCCGGGAACCCCGCCGCCAACTTCTACGTTGCTGTAGAAGATGCGGTCGCGCTTCCCAGCGGCCGCAACGCCGTCTATCGCATGTGGAGTTGGTTGGCATGGCCCTGTGGGACCGCATCAAGGAGTCCGCGTCTCAGATGCAGACCCAGTTGGTGGCGAAGAAGAACGACCTCAAGAGCGGTGCCTTCCGTGACGCGAGCATGGCCATGTGCGCGCTGGTCGCGGCTGCCGACGGGACCGTCGATCCCTCCGAGCGGCAGCGCGTGGCCCAGCTCATCGGCACCAACGAGGTGCTGCAGAACTTCCCCGCCGACGATCTGCGCCGCCGTTTCGAGGAGAACCTGAACAAGCTCACCGCGGACTTCGCCTTCGGCAAGGTCAGCGTCATGCAGGAGATCGCCAAGGCGAAGAAGAAGCCCGCCGAGGCCCGGGCGGTGATCCAGATCGGCATCGTCATCGGCGGCGCCGACGGCGACTTCGACAAGGACGAGCAGGCCGTCGTGCGGGAGGCGTGCTACGCGCTGGACCTGCCGCCGCACGAGTTCGACCTCTGACAGGAGGGCCCCGGGCGGAAACGCCCGGGGCGCCTCGCAGGGGCGGTGGAGGCCCGGGCAGCCCTCAGATGGGCGGCGCAGGCCAGGGCGCCCCTCAAAGGGGCGTCGCCGTCTGGAGGATGAGGAACATCGTCACGGCCGAGTTCGCCGACGACATCGCGGACACGGCCGTGCCCACCGCCGCGCCCCAGGCCGCCAGGCCCGCCGAGGTGGACACCGGCGGCCAGCGGCGCCCCGCCGGAGCCGGTGCGAGCAGCGCCGCCACCCGGCGCGGCACCGGGCCGGGGGCGGCGAGGCACGGCAGCGTCGTGACCGGGGAGCGGTGCGAGGACAGGGCCGCCACGCCGATCGCCCGGGCCACCGTGCGGCGGCTGCCGACCACGCGGGCCGCCTCCTCGTCCGCCCACCGTTCCGCCGTGTACGACACCGCCGTACGCAGCGGGCGCAGGAACGGGTTGGCGCGGGCCGCCAGTTGGACGACCAGCAGGAGGCGGTGGTGCCGGGCGGCCAGGTGGGCGCGCTCGTGCGCGAACAGTGCCCTGCGCTCACCGGACCGGAGACGGTCCAGCAGGGCCGTGGTGACGACCACGCGGTCCCTGCGGCCACGTCCGTGCCCGAGCCCGCGTCCGCGTCCGCGTCCGCGCCGGCCGGGGAGCGCGTACGCGTACGGCGTCCCGTCGCGGAGCACGGCCACCTCGGTGCCCGGCAGGCCGGCCAGTGCCCGGTGTGCGCGGCGACGGGTCAGGACATGGCCCCACAGGGTCCGGCCGCACGCCCCGACCACCGCGCACAGGGCCGGGATCGCGGCCTTGCCGGCGATCTCGTCGTAGGGCACCGCGGCGCGCACCTCGGGATCGGACCAGGCGTCCGGCAGCGGGTTGCCGGGGAGCTGGGCGGTGCCGACCACCATCACCAGGCCCAGGCACACGGTGCTGCACACCGCCATCACCGCCGCGACAGCGGTCAGCAGCCGCGTGGCGGAACGGGGGTGCAGGTGCTGTTCGGCCAGGCGCGCGACCGGCCACGCGGTCAGCGGCAGCACCAGCGGCAGGAAGACGAAGAATCCCATCAGAAGGCCCCCATCAGACCTCAGTCGCCCTCCAGCAGGTCTTCCCCCAGCAGTTCGCGCAGCAGCCGCTCGTCCTCCGGTCCGAGGCCGGTGACGAAGCTGGCCAGCACGGCCTGCCGGTCGCTCCCGGCGTCCAGCACCTTGCGCATCTTCCGCGCGGCCAGGTCGGCCTCGTCCGACACGGGCGTCCAGGCGAAGGACCGGCCCGCCCGCTCCCTGGTGACCGCGCCCTTGGCCAGCAGCCGGGTGAGAATCGTGACCACTGTCGTGTAGGCGAGGTCCCCGCCCAGGCGCTCCTGCACCCAGCCGGCCGTCGCGGGTCCGCCCGCCTCCCGCAGCACCGACAGGACCTGCGCCTCCAGCTCGCCCTGCCCGCGCCGGGAACGCCGCCGGTCAGCCGTCACGCCCTGTCTCCTCTCCGCCGCCCCACACGTCGTGGGCGGTACATCGTAGGTACACCGGGCCGGTCGCCGCCGAGGCCGCCTGCGCCAGGTCCGGTCGGCGGCCGTTTCCCGGGGCCGCCGGGCCCTTCTCGGCGAGGGTCCGGCGGGCCTCTGTGCCCCCCGTTCCTCAGCCGAACATGCCCGGCTCGTAGTCGCCGGCCGGCTGCTGGACGACGACGTTCAGGCGGTTGTAGGCGTTGATCAGGGCGATCAGGCAGACCAGGGCGCCGAGCTGCTCCTCGTCGTAGTGCTTGGCTGCGTCGGCCCAGGCCTCGTCGCTGACGCCGCCGGCCGCGTCGGCGATACGGGTGCCCTGCTCGACCAGCTCCAGTGCGGCGCGCTCGGCGTCGGTGAAGACCTTGGCCTCCCTCCAGGCGGCGACCAGGTTCAGGCGGACCGCGGTCTCCCCCGCGTGCGCGGCGTCCTTGCTGTGCATGTCGGTGCAGAAACCGCAGCCGTTGATCTGGCTGGCGCGCAGCTTCACCAGTTCCTGTGTGGCGAGCGGCAGCGTCGAGTCCGACAGGACCTTCCCGGCCGAGTTGATGTAGCGGAAGAACTTGCCGGCGACCGGGTTCTCGAAAAGGTTCAAGCGAGCGTCCATGACGTCCTCCTGTGCGGTTGCTGTCGGCTACACCTCTCTGACGGAGCGGCCCGGAGAGATGTGACAGCAGCGGATGTGACGTGGATCACCCCAGGGGGCAGGAGTGCGGACCGTCGATCCCGAGCCGGTCATGGATCCGCAGGAAATGTGCGCAGGAGCGCCACACAGGCCGCACACAGTCTGCGGAATGCCTCGTTAGCGTTGCTGGCCGCTCGGTCTCCCGTGCGACCGCTCGGTCTCCCGTGCGAACGTGAACAGGCCCCGGCCGTGGCCGCAGGCGCCGTCGATCCAGGAAGACGTGAATGGACTACTGCTCCTCTTGCCGTCGGCATCTCAACGGCGCCCTGGTGTGCCCCGGCTGCGGCGCCTACGCCCCCGACATCGCTCCGCCGGTGGCGGTGAGCACGCCGGACGCGACGCCGGGCACACCGGCGGCGGCCGCGAAGGCACACCCCGTCGACGCGTTCGACGCCTTCGGCGCCGGTGACTGGTACGACGACTCGGCCGAGGCCGGTGAGGAGCCCGCGCCGGCCTCGGCGCCGCGGCTTCAGCCGTCCGGTGCGGCGGGCGGCCCTCCCACCACGTCCCGGGGACGGGCGGCCCGGCGCCGGCAGCTCGCACGCTGGAAGAAGAACAAGCGCAGGGCGGCGGTCGCGACCGCCTTCGCGATCGTCGGCGGCGGGCTCACCCTGGCCACCGTGGACCGGCAGTCCGGTGACCGCGCCCAGGCGGCCGCGGCCCCCGACAGCCACACCATGGGCGTCTCCGAGCAGCAGGCCTCCGCCGGGTCCCGGCCCGACACGGCACCGCCCAGCGGCCGGCACCGGGCGCCGCGGTCCGCGCACACCCCGGCGGCGCCCGCGGACGCCCCTCGCTCCGCGTCCGGCGGGCAGGGCAGGCACGCCATGGCCGCCGGGACGCGGTCCGCAGCGCCGGCCGGCCGGGCGGACGCCGCGGCCACGCCGCCTCCGGCGGTGACCCGGGCGGTCGAGGAAACGGCCGGCTCGGTGTCCGGAACGAAGTCCGGGGCCGGCTCCGGCGCCCAGACGGGGTCCGGGACCGGCGCAGGGACCGGGTCCGGGACCGGGGCGGGGACCGCCTCCGGGAGCGGTGGGTCGGCGGCGCAGACGCCGGCCGGCTCGGCGTCCTCGAACGACGGCGGCGGTACCGGCTCGGGGACGTCCGCGACGAGTCCCTCGCCCGCGGCCACCTCGCCGTCGCAACTGTGCCTGCTCGTGGTGTGCCTCGGCTGAGCCGAGTTCATCCGGTCGCTGGAACCACCCTTGCCGGTGGGGCAGTCTTCTCCCTCGTGGCGAGCGTTCCGAATCAAGGTGGGGCCGGCGCGGGAGCGGCGCCGATGGTGGTGTGCGGTGACGACGGTCTCGCGCACCGGCTGGCCGCCGAACTGCGCGCCGTCCACGGCGAACAGGTCACCCTCGTGGTGCCGCCGAACGAGCGCCTGGCCCGGCCCCCGGTGGTCGGGCGGGCGCGTGCCGCCTCGGCCGCGCTGTTCGACCGGGTGGTCAGCGCCGCGGTGGGCCGGGCGGGGATCGGCAGCGGCGGCGGTACGCCCGCGGGGGCCGGCGGTATCGGCGTAACCGCCCAACGCGGCGACGGCGAGCGGGTGCTGGAGGCCTTCGACGTCACCGAGGCCGTGCTCGCCGAGGCCGGGGTGGAGCGGGCCGCCGCGCTGGCGCTCGTGTACGACGACGACGAGACGAACATCCGGGCCGCGCTGACCGCCCGCCGGCTCAATCCACGCCTGCGGCTCGTGCTGCGGCTGTACAACCGGAGGCTGGGCCAGCACATCGAGGGACTCCTCGACCAGGCGGCGACCCTGGCCTCCGGCGAGGGCCCGGACGGTGGGCCGGAGGCGTCCACGACCGTGCTGTCCGACGCCGACACCGCCGCGCCGGCACTGGCCGCGGCCGCCGTCGCCGGCACCACCAGGGTCGTGCAGACCGCGGGTCTGCTGTTGCGCGCCGTGGAACAGCAGCCCGGCCGGGACGGGCGGCTCGCCGAGCGGGGTCTGTGCACCCTGGCGCTGCTGTCCGGCAACGGCGGCGGGTCCGCGCGGGCGGGCGGCGCGGGCGGAGACGCCGGGGCCGACGGGGCTCACGGGGGCTGGCACGGCGCGGAGCAGGAACCCCGGCTGCTGCCGGACGACGACGAGGTGCGGCTCGCCCGTGGGCGGTCCGCCGTGGTGCTGGAGCAGGTGTCGGCCGCCGGTGGCGCCGGGGCGGACGCGGCGGGGCGCGGCGCCGGGGCGGGCACGGGGGTCGGCGCCGAGGTCGTGCCCGCGCTCGCCTCCCTCTTCTCGCGGCGGCTGCGGTGGTCGCTTGCCGGGCTTGTGGCGTGTGTGGTCGCGCTCGCCGTGGCGCTGTGGGTGGTCACCGGCATCCACCCGTTGGGGGCCTTCTACCTGACGCTGCTGGACCTGTTCGCCATCGACGATCCGGCGATCGGGAAGTCGCTCGGGCGGCAGGTCCTCCAACTGCTGTCCGGGCTGGTCGGGTTGCTGCTCCTGCCGGTGCTGCTGGCCGCCGTGCTCGAAGGGCTGGGCACCTTCCGGACCGCGTCCGCGCTGCGCAAGCCGCCGCGCGGGCTCGGGGGACATGTGGTGCTGCTGGGGCTCGGGAAGATCGGTACCCGGGTGCTGACCCGGCTGCGCGAGCTGGACATCCCGGTGGTGTGCGTCGAGGCCGACCCGGAGGCGCGGGGGCTGGCGACCGCGCGGCGGCTGCGGGTGCCGGTGGTGCTGGGGGACGTCACGCAGGAAGGGGTGCTGGAGGCCGCCAAGATCCACCGTTCGTACGCGCTGCTCGCGGTGACCAGCGCCGACACGACGAACCTGGAGGCCGTGCTGTACGCGCGGTCGGTGCGGCCGGATCTGCGGGTGGTGCTGCGGCTGTACGACGACGACTTCGCCACGGCGGTGTACCGGACGCTGCGGGTCGCGCATCCGCGTGCCTCGACGCGGAGCCGGAGTGTGTCGCACCTCGCGGCGCCGGCGTTCGCGGGGGCGATGCTGGGGCGGCAGGTGCTGGGGGCGCTGCCGGTGGAGCGGAGGGTGCTGCTGTTCGCCTCGGTGCCGGTGGCCGGGCATCCGGAGCTGGAGGGGCGGACGGTGGGTGCGGCGTTCCGGGCCGGGGCGTGGCGGGTGCTGGCGGTCGAGGGGCGGGCCGATGCGGGCCCGGATCACCTGCTGGTGTCCGGTGACCGGGTTGTCGTCGCCGCCACCCGCCGGGGGCTGGCGGAGCTGGGCTGAGCGTCCAGGGGGCTCAGGCCCCCTGGACCCCCGTTCTCGCCCACCGCACCCATCCGTCCCGGTCGGTCGTGCAGGGCCCTGCCCCGGCCGGAACACATGGGTCAGGCGTTGTTCAGGTGGCGGTCGGCGAAGTCCAGTTCCAGACGCACCTGCTTGATCCGTTCGTCGACGACCAGGGAACCGTGGCCCGCGTCGTAGCGGTAGACCTCGTGCACCGCGTCGCGGCCCTCGAGGCGCTCGACGTAGTTGTCGATCTGCCGGATGGGGCAGCGGGGGTCGTTGACGCCCGCCGAGATGTACACCGGGGCCTTGACCTGGTCGACGTAGGTCAGCGGGGACGACGCCTGGAAGCGGTCCGGGACCTCCTCCGGGGTGCCGCCCAGCAGGGTGCGGTCCATCGCCTTCAGGGCTTCCATCTCGTCGTGGTACGCGGTGACGTAGTCCGCGACCGGCACCACCGCGATGCCCACCGCCCACGCCTCCGGCTGGGTGCCGAGGCCGAGGAGGGTGAGGTAGCCGCCCCAGGAGCCGCCGGTGAGGACCATGCGGTCCGGGTCGGCGAGGCCGGAGGAGACCGCCCAGTCGCGCACGGCGGCCACGTCCTCCAGCTCGATCAGGCCGACCCGGTGCTTCAGGGCGTCCGTCCAGGCGCGGCCGTAGCCGGTGGAGCCCCGGTAGTTGACGCGGACCACGGCGTAGCCCCGGTCCACCCAGGCGGCCGGGCCCGCGGCGAAGGCGTCGCTGTCGTGCCAGGTCGGACCGCCGTGAAGGTCGAAGACCATGGGCAGCGGGCCGGTCGCGCCCGCCGGCTTCTGGATCAGGGCGTGGATGCGGCCGCCGGGGCCCTCCACCCAGGCGTCCTCCACCGGGACCGACGGCGGGCACTTCATGCCGGGCGGGTCCAGGACGACGCGGCCGGAGGTGGAGCGCACCGCGGGCGGCTCGGCGGCCGACGACCACAGGTACTCCACACTGCCGTCGGGCCGGGCCGTCGCCCCCGAGACCGAGCCGGGCGGGGTGGGGATGCGGGTCAGCTCACCGGCGGCCAGGTCGTAGCGGAACAGCTCGCTGCGGGCCTCGTAGCTGTGGACGACGAGCAGTGCGGTGCCGTCCGGGTACCACTCGGCGCTCACGTCGCCGGGCAGGTCGAGGGCGAGGTCCTTCTCGGCGCCCGTGGCCACGTCCCACACCAGCGGCTCCCATCGGCCCCGGCGCTGGTGCCCGATGAGCAGCCGGGTGTCGCCGTCCACGGGGGCGAAGCCCAGCACCTCAAGGCCCAGCTCCCGGGTGCCGCCCCCGGTGTCGTCCAGCTCGGCGACCGTGGTGCCGTCCGGACGCAGCACGCGCAGGGCCGCGTGCATCGCGTCGCCGTGCTCGGTGTGCTCGACGGCGATCAGGGTGCCGTCGTGGGAGAGGTCGCCGACGCCGGCCGACTCGCGGTGGCGGTAGATCTCCACCGGGTCCCGGCCCTCGCGGGCGAGGTGGATGGTCGTGCCCTCGTCGTCGGTCGAGCGGCCGACCACCGCCGTACGGCCGTCCCTGGCCAGGGCCAGGCCGGCCGGGTAGGAGGGCTTCAGGCCGGGGACGGCGGTCTCGTCCGCGCCACCCGTGAACGGCTGGCGGCGCCAGACGCCGAACTCGTCGCCGTCCTTGTCGTCGAACCACCAGATCCACGCGCCGTCCGGGGACAGCACGCCGTCCGTCGTGCCGTTCGGCCGGTCCGTGGCCTGCCGCTGCCCGCCCGTCGCCCGGTCCCAGGCGTACAGCTCGTACGTGCCCGTCGCGTTCGACACGAACAGGGAGCGGTCCGGTGCGTCCTCGGCCCAGTCGGGCAGCGAGACCCGCGGCGCCCGGAAGCGCTTCTCCCAGTCCGGCATGTCCGGTGTGTCCGGCGTCCTGCTCTCACTCTTCGCCCCAGTCATGCGCCCATAGTGCCTGGTCCGGCCGACAATCCGCTGGCGGTGCCCCCAGCCTGTGGACAACTTCCCGATCACACCCACCGCGCACGCGCACGGGCGCGTGCCCGGCCGCACGTTCAGGCGGGCGCACGGGCACGCTCGCTCGGGGCCGTCGGCGCGCGCGGGGCCGACCCCGGAGCGGGGCCGCCGCACCGGAGCCGTACCGTTGAGGGCGTGTACCGGTTTCTGCTGACTCCCCGCTGGTGGGGCATCAACGTCTTCGTGCTGCTCGCCATCCCGTTCTGCGTGTTCATGGGGTCCTGGCAGCTCAGCAGGTTCGAGGGGCGGGTGCAGGACCACCGCGCCGCGACCGAGCAGGCCGCGTCGGACGGGCACGGGACGGCCCGGCCCCTGGACACGATGCTGCCCGTCGACAAGAGCACCTCGGGACGGCGGGTCACCGCGAGCGGCCGGTACGGCAGGCAGCTTCTGGTGCCCGGCCGGGAGCTGGACGGCAGGAACGGCTTCTACGTGCTGACGCTGCTGCGCACCGGCGCCGGCCGGTCCCTGCCCGTGGTGCGGGGCTGGCTGCCGGGCACGGCGGACGCTGCCAAGGCGCCGGCCGCGCCGTCCGGCGAAGTCACCGTGACCGGCGCGCTGCAGGCCTCCGAGACGCCGGGCGACAACGGCGCCGGCGCCCAGGGCGGTCTGCCCGCGGGGCAGACCGCGGCGATCAGCTCGGCCACGCTGGTGAACCTCGTGCCGGACCGCCTCTACGACGCCTGGGTCACCCTCGACCGGGCGGACGCGGGGATGAAGGCCGTGCCCGCCACCGCGCCCGAGGGCACCGGCCTCGACCTGAAGGCCTTCCAGAACCTCGGCTACACCGGCGAGTGGTTCGTCTTCGCGGGCTTCGTGGTCTTCATGTGGTTCCGGCTGCTGCGCCGCGAGGTGGAGTTCCAGCGGGACGCGGCGCTCGGTCTGGTGCCGGACCAGGAGCAGGAGCAGGACCGGGAGCGGGAGCAGCAGGGAAACCCCTCCGCTCCCACCGCCGTCTGACCCGCGTCACCCCGCGGTCGCGGCCGGTCCGGTCGCCGTCCGGGGCCCGGACGACGACCGGGAAGGGCTACGACGCCGCCAGCACCCCGGTGTAGTACACCGTGCCCGCGCAGGCGTTGGGCACCGTCGCGGACGCCGACGGGGAGCCCGTCTCGCCGGTGTAGCCGACGACGACGCTGCCGTCCGCCGTGCCTTCCTCGGTGAGGAGCTGGGTGGTGGTGCCCGACGTGCCGCCGGTGTCCGTGCCGCCGCCGCCGACGCCCGCGGACTGCGAGGGCGTCGGGTCGGGCGAGGGGGCGCCGCCGTCGGTGCCGCCGGTGGTGGTGGTGGTGGTGCCGCCGCCGGCGGCGGGACAGGTCTCGGAGGGCACGAAGGCGAACCGCTCCTCGTAGGCGCCGCCGGGCTGCAGGACCAGCTTGGCGACCTCGAGCGAGGGATCGGGCAGCGCGGCCGCCGCGTCCCCGGCCACATGCCGGACGGCGCTGACCTTGGCCGGGTCCGCCGCGCCCTGCGCCACCGTGCTGACCACGACCCCGCCGGTCACGGTGCAGGCGGTGCCCGAGGTGTTGGTGACGCGGAAGGTGCCGTAGACGACGCCCGTCGAGTCGGGGGCGTCGGCGCCGCCGGTGACGGAGCCGAGCTGGACCGCGGTGCACAGTGCGGCGCCCGAGGCCGAGGGCGCGGACGAACCGGTGCCGCCGGACGAGCCGTTGCCGCCGCCGGTGCTGCCCTGCTCACCGGTCTTGCCGTCGTGCTTGTCCCGCCCGGGGGTGCTGCCGTGGGAGCGACCGGTGCCGCCGGTGCCGGCCCGCGGGTCCTTTCCCTGGCTCGCGCCGCCCTGCGCCTCGGAGGACTGCCCGGCCATGGCGGTGTTGGGGTCGGTGCCGCCGGCGTTCGAGACGTGCACGAGAGCGGGGACGGCGGTGCCGATGAACAGGGCCGCGGCGGCCATGCCGACGGCGGCCTGGCGCTTGCGGGCTCGGCGGGCCGGTACCGCCCGGCGCAGGTGGTCGAGGGTGCCGGTGCGCGGTTCGAGGTCGTCGACCGCCGAATGCAGCAGGCTGCGCAGGTCCAGCTCGTCCGAGCCGAGCCCGCCGAGCCCGTCGAGGCCCGTGCCGGGCGCCTGGGAGCCCTTCTCGTCGGGGCCGTGGTTCACAGTTCTGTTCCCAGCGTGCGATTTCGGGTGCTCTTGCCCGTGCCCCTGCGCCGGATCTCGCCGGGCGGGGGGTTCGTGGGGCTCGTCGGAGAGGTTTTGGGGCGAGGGGTTCACGTCCGACGGGTTCTCGTGCGAGGGGTTCTCGTCCGAGGAGGTCTCGTGCGAGACGTTCTCGTGCGGGACGTCCTCGTCGCCGCGCTCGGTGTGCTCGCTCATACCGGCGTCTCCATGGCCACCCGCAGGGCGGCGATGCCCCGGGAGCCGTACGCCTTCACCGAGCCCAGCGATATCCCGAGCGTCTCGGCGACCTGGGCCTCGGTCATGTCCGCGAAGTAACGCAGCACCAGGACCTCGCGCTGGCGGCGCTGCAGGCCCTTCATCGCCTTGATGAGTTCGCGCCGCTCGAGCTGGTCGTAGGCGCCCTCCTCCGCGCTCGCCATGTCCGGCATCGGCTTGGAGAGCAGCTTCAGGCCGAGGATGCGGCGGCGCAGGGCGGAGCGGGACAGGTTGACGACCGTCTGGCGCAGGTAGGCCAGGGTCTTCTCGGGGTCGCGGACGCGTTTGCGCGCCGAGTGGACGCGGATGAAGGCCTCCTGGACGACGTCCTCGCAGGAGGCGGTGTCGTCGAGGAGCAGCGCGGCGAGTCCGAGCAGCGAACGGTAGTGCGCGCGGTAGGTCTCGGTGAGGTGGTCGACGGTGGTGCCGGCGGCCGCCGCGTCCGCGGCCGGCTCGGCGGCCGCGGTCTCGTCGGAACCGTCACGCTGGCTGGGGATGCGGGTGGGCCGCGCTGCAGGCATGGGCGCGATCACCGGCATGCCGCCGGGCATGCGCGGCCGGAGCGCCGCACGGGGCGGTCTGAGGGCCGCTGTACCGCGGGCCGCACTGAGTTCGAGTACCTCTGCCACGCCAGTTGGACACGTTTCCCCCCGGGAGGGTTGTACGTGCCGGGCGTCACATGTGCGACTACCGGCGGTTCCTCAACTGCCGTCATGCGTCCCGCTCTTCCCTTATGTCCCATTTGAACGGGCGTCCCCCACGCCCGGGATCACGGCGTCCCCACGCCGGGATCCTCACGCTCCGCCTCGCAAGGGTCACTGCAAAGACGCTCCCCGCCCTCCGCACGGTTGCGGGGGACGGGGAGAAAATCCTCTGACGCCGGGAAGCGCGGATCAAGTGGATCGACCCATGTTCCCGGCCACGCTGCTTACATGAATACTACAAACACTCTAACTACGGGGGGCCGTCTCCCCCGTGAGCTCCGCCGCCAGCAACTCGGCGATCTGAGCGGTGTTCAGTGCGGCGCCCTTGCGCAGGTTGTCCCCGCAGACGAAGAGCTCCAGCGCGGTCGGGTCGTCCAGCGCGCGCCGCACCCGCCCCACCCAGGTGGGATCGGTGCCCACCACGTCGGCGGGGGTGGGGAACTCACCGGCGGCCGGGTCGTCGCACAGGACCACGCCGGGCGCGGTGGCGAGGATCTCGCGGGCGCCGTCGACGGTCACCTCGCCCTGGAAGCGGGCGTGGACGGTGAGGGAGTGCGCGGTGATCACCGGCACCCGTACACAGGTGACGGCGACCGGCAGCGCGGGCAGTCCGAGGATCTTGCGGGACTCGTCCCGCACCTTCATCTCCTCCGAGGACCAGCCGTCCTCCCGCAGCGACCCGGCCCACGGGACGACGTTGAGCGCGACCGGCTCCGGGAAGGGCCCGGTGTCGTCCCCGACGGCCCGCCGTAGGTCACCGGGCTTGGTGCCCAGCTCGGTCCCGGCGACCAGGGAGAGCTGGGCGCGCAGGGTGTCCACCCCGGCGCGGCCGGCGCCGCTCACCGCCTGGTACGACGACACCACCAGCTCGCGCAGCCCGAACTCGGCGTGCAGCGCGCCCAGCGCGACGATCATCGACAGGGTGGTGCAGTTGGGGTTGGCCACGATGCCGCGCGGCCGGCTGCGCACCGCGTGCGCGTTGACCTCGGGCACGACGAGCGGCACGTCGGGATCCATCCGGAAGGCGCCGGAGTTGTCGACGACGAGCGCACCGCGCGCGGCGGCGACCGGCGCCCACTCGGCGGCGACCTCGTCGGGCACGTCGAACATCGCGACGTCGACGCCGGCGAAGGCGTCCTCCGACAGGGCCGTCACCTCGACCTCCTCCCCGCGCACGGCCAGCTTGCGGCCGGCCGAGCGCGCGGAGGCGATCAGACGGATCTCGCCCCAGACGTCCGCGCGCTGGGACAGGATCTGGAGCATGACCGCGCCGACGGCTCCGGTCGCCCCCACGACCGCGAGCGTCGGCTTGGCGGTCATCGGCCGGTGCCCCCGTAGACGACGGCCTCGTCGGTGTCGGAGTCGAGCCCGAAGGCGGTGTGGACGGCGCGGACGGCCTCCGGCACGTCGTCCTTGCGGGTGACGACCGAGATGCGGATCTCGGAGGTAGAGATCAGCTCGATGTTCACGCCCGCGTCGCTGAGCGCCTCGAAGAACGAGGCGGTGACACCCGGGTTGGTCTTCATACCGGCGCCGACCAGGGAGATCTTGCCGATCTGGTCGTCGTAGCGCAGGGAGTCGAAGCCGATGCCGCCCTTGTTGCGCTCCAGGGCGTCGATGGCCTTGCGGCCCTCGGTCTTCGGCAGGGTGAAGGAGATGTCCGTCAGGCCGGTGGACGCGGCGGACACGTTCTGCACGACCATGTCGATGTTGATCTGGGCGTCGGCGATGGTCCGGAAGATCGCGGCGGCCTCGCCCGGCTTGTCCGGGACGCCGACGACCGTGATCTTGGCCTCGGAGGTGTCGTGCGCGACGCCCGAGATGATGGCCTGCTCCACCTTCTTCTCCCCTTGCTGCTGTGTCTTCGGCACCACTGGCTCGCTGCTGACCCACGTGCCCTGCAGCCCGCTGAACGAGGAACGGACGTGGATCGGGATGTTGTAGCGGCGGGCGTACTCCACACAGCGGTGGAGCAGCACCTTGGAACCGGAGGCCGCGAGTTCCAGCATGTCCTCGAAGGAGATCCAGTCGATCTTCTTCGCCTTCTTCACCACGCGCGGGTCGGCGGTGAACACGCCGTCGACGTCGGTGTAGATCTCGCACACCTCGGCGTCGAGGGCGGCCGCCAGGGCCACCGCCGTGGTGTCGGACCCGCCGCGGCCGAGCGTGGTGATGTCCTTCTTGTCCTGGCTGACGCCCTGGAACCCGGCGACGATGGCGATGTTGCCCTCGTCCAGCGCGGTGCGGATGCGCCCCGGCGTGACGTCGATGATCCGGGCTTTGTTGTGGACCGAGTCGGTGATGACGCCTGCCTGGCTGCCGGTGAACGACTGGGCCTCGTGCCCCAGGTTCTTGATCGCCATGGCCAGCAGCGCCATGGAGATGCGCTCGCCGGCGGTCAGCAGCATGTCGAACTCCCGGCCGGCAGGCATCGGCGAAACCTGCTCGGCGAGATCGATCAGCTCGTCCGTCGTGTCGCCCATCGCGGAAACCACGACAACCACCTGGTTGCCGTTCTTCTTCGCTTCCACGATCCGCTTGGCGACGCGCTTGATGCCCTCGGCATCGGCTACGGAGGAGCCTCCGTACTTCTGCACGACAAGGCCCACGTGCGCTCCTCGCTCGGTTCGTTTGTGTCGGCTCAGTTTACCGAGCGTCCGTTTTCCGCCCCCCTGCTCCCGCATGGTGAGACACCGGACGCCCGCAACCGGCACCTGCCCAGCCCCCGACGGGGCACGCGCAAAGTGCCCCGCGTCACAGCGCGGCGGCTACCTGCCCGGGCCGCCCAGGCCGAGGGGGCCGCCGATCTCCTCGGCCATGACCCGGCCCGCCTCGAACTCCAGGGTCTCGTCGCCCATGCCCTGGTCGGTGTCGAGGCCGTCGAGCTCCTCCAGGGGCTGGTTGAGGCGGACGTGGATCAGCACGGACTGCAGGGCGCGCAGCACGGCGGAGGCGGTGGGTCCCCAGTTGGAGAAGTAGGAGAACTGCCACCACCACAGGGCCTCCGTGATGCGGCCCGAGCGGTAGTGGGCCATGCCGTGGCGGAGGTCGGTGATGATGTCGGCGATGTCGTCGGAGATCCGGGCCGGCACGGAGGCCCTGCGGGGCTCGTAGGGGTCGAAGACCTCGGAGTAGACGTCCACCGGGTCCAGCAGGCGGGCCAGGTTCTCACGGAGCTGGTCCACGTCCGGTTCGGGGCCGAGGTCGGGCTCGTAGCGCTCCTCCGGGACGATGTCCTCGTGGGCGCCGAGCCGGCCGCCGGCCAGCAGGAGCTGGGAGACCTCCAGGAGGAGGAAGGGAACGGTCGAGCCGGGCTCGTCTCCCCTCGCCACCTCCGTGACGGCCACCAGGAAGCTCTCGACCTGGTCCGCGATCTGGACCGAGAAGTCGTCCGGGTTACGCGTCGAGTCGTGCAGCGTGGCGTCAGACATCTAGGAGTCGTCTCCCCTCGAAGGCGCGGCCGAGAGTGACCTCGTCCGCGTATTCCAGGTCGCCGCCCACCGGGAGGCCGCTGGCCAGGCGGGTGACCTTCAGGCCCATGGGTTTGATCATGCGGGCGAGGTAGGTGGCCGTCGCCTCGCCTTCGAGATTGGGGTCGGTGGCGAGGATCAGCTCGGTCAGCGCGCCGTCCGCCAGCCGGGCCAGGAGCTCCCTGATGCGCAGGTCGTCGGGGCCCACGCCCTCGATCGGGCTGATCGCGCCGCCCAGGACGTGGTAGCGGCCGCGGAACTCACGGGTGCGCTCGATCGCGACGACGTCCTTCGGCTCCTCCACCACGCAGATGACGGCCGGGTCGCGGCGCGGGTCGCGGCAGATGTTGCACAGCTCCTCCTGTGCCACGTTGCCGCAGGTCGCGCAGAAGCGGACCTTCGCCTTGACCTCCAGGAGAGCCTGCGCGAGCCGCTTCACGTCGGCCGGTTCCGCCTGCAGGATGTGGAAGGCGATCCGCTGCGCGCTCTTGGGACCGACGCCGGGCAGCCGCCCCAGCTCGTCGATGAGGTCCTGGACCACGCCTTCGTACAACGGACTGACCTTCCTGGAGACCTTTCGGTACGTACGGTAGTCGGCGGCCGCCCGTCCTAGGAAGGCGGCGGGCATGTCGCTCCGGTGGCCGGCACCGGAACGGCCGGCGGATCAGAAGGGCAGCCCCGGGATCCCGCTGCCGCCGCCGAGGCCCTGGGCCAGCGGGCCCAGCTTCTGCTGCTGCAGCGACTGCGCGTTCTCGTTGGCCGCCTGCACGGCGGCCACGACCAGATCGGCGAGGGTCTCGGTGTCCTCGGGGTCCACCGCCTTCGGGTCGATCTTCAGGGCCCGCAGCTCGCCGGAACCGGTGACGGTGGCCTGTACCAGACCGCCGCCCGCCTGCCCGTCGACCTCCGTGTTCGCCAGTTCCTCCTGGGCGCGCTGGAGGTCCTGCTGCATCTTCTGGGCCTGCTGGAGCAGCTGCTGCATGTTGGGCTGGCCACCACCGGGAATCACGATCGGCTCCTGCTTCCTCGTCCGCTGCGTTGTCATTCGCTGTGCACGAGCCTACGTGGTCCGCCCGGCCATCGCCCCGCCACTCTTTCGAGTGACAACAACGGCAGCCCTATACCTGATCAAGGCCCTCTTCCGGGCGGAAAAGCCGGCAAAGCCACGTCCGCGCCACCCATTGGGCGGTAGGAAGGGGGCCGCACGTCGGCATCCGGGGTCACGCGGTGTGACGGGGGTGCGCGTTGGCGTGTTCGGTGTCGTGTTCAGTAGGGAGTGCCGGGTGGGTCAGCCGGAGATGCAGCCCGAGGGTCCGCCGCAGGACGGGCGGGGCGAAGGTCCGGCCGGACCGCGGCCGGGCGATCTGACCGGGCGGACCTTCCCGCTCGGGGACTGGGGGGAGCCCGCCGAACGCCTGGAGGAGCTGTACCGGTGGGTGGAGCTCGGCGCTCTGCGGACGGCGGCCTGGTACCTCGAGGACCGGGTGTGGAAGCGGCGGGGCGCACGGGCGCTGCGGGCCGGCGCCGCGGCCGGGGCGGTCCTCGGCGCCGCGCTGCCGCTGCTGGACATGACCCGGGTGGTCGGCGGGGTGGCGCCCTGGGGGTATCTGGCGCTGCTGCTCGCGGTGGCCTGTGTCGGCGCCGACCGGTTCTTCGGGGTCACCTCCGGGTGGATAAGGGACGTGGCCACCGCGCAGGCCGTGCAGCGGCGGCTGCAGGTGCTGCAGTTCGACTGGGCGTCGGAGAGCGTCCGGGAGGTGCTGGGTCCGGCTGAGGGCACGGCGAGCGAGGCCGCCGAGCGGTGCCTGGGGCTGCTGCGGCGCTTCTCGGAGGACGTGCAGGACCTGGTGCGCACGGAGACGGCCGACTGGATGGTGGCGTTCCGCACGGGGTCGGCGCCGCTCGGCATCCAGGCGGCGGTGGCGTCCGGCATGCGGGCGGAGCCCGCGGCCCCGGGCGGCCGGCACCCCTTGCCGCCCGCGAACGGCGCCCGCCCGAACATGCCCCGCCAGCGGCCGCCCGAGCCGCGGTAGCGCCCCCGCCACTCCCGGAGCCGGATGGTGGGGTCACGGTACGCACGCGGGAGGGCGGGAACCGGGCACGTACACGGAAGCTCGCCGAACGTTCAACCACCTTGCGGCGAAGGGGATTTCACCTCACTGGCGGGTGTAGGTCAGGCTCTCGCCGCCGCCCGCCTTCGCGCGCTTCAGCCGGCCGTCCGGGAGCAGGGTGACCTCGGTGGCCTCGCCCGGTGAGCAGGAGGACATCGGGTCGCCGCTGGTGACGGTGGACGGGCCTATCTCCAACGGGCCCTCGCCGTGCGGCTGTTCGGCGAGGGCGGCCTCGAAGACGCAGTGGTAGGTGCCGCCGCCCTCGACCGGGCCGTCCGCGACGAGGGTGAGGACCGTGTCGCCCACCTCGCCCTGCGCGATGGTCAGCCGGCGGGTGTTGGCGCCGCCGGTGTTGTCGATGGTGGTCTTCCAGGTGCCGAGGTAGGCGGCGGGGACGGCGCCGTCCACGGCCGTGGGTGAGGCCGTGACGGAGGGCGAGGCGGAGTCCGTCGGCGTGGGCGCCCGGGAGGTGCCGGGCGCGCTCGTGGCGCCGGCCGGCGCGGGGCCGGCCGTGTCGCCGCCGGGCCTCATCAGCGCGTACACCGAGCCGCCCGCTCCCAGCGCCACCACCAGCGCGATCACGACGAGCAGCGCGGTGGACCGGCCGCCGGGCCGCGCCGGCTCCGGCTGCCCGGCGAACGGCGGCGGCCCGTGCGGCGGGGTGGCGCCGAGCCCGCCGTACGGGGGGTAGGGCTGCTGCGGATAGCCGTACCCGGCGGACGGGGGCTGCGGGTAGCCGTAGCCGGCGGAAGCGGGCTGGGGGTGCTGCTGGGCCTGCTGCGGGTAGCCGTAGCCGTACGGAGCGGGCGAGCCGTACGGATCCGGGGCGCCGTATCCCAAAGGGGCCTGGGAGGCTCCGGCGGGCGGGGCCTGTCCGGCCGGCGCGCTCGGCAGGTGCCCGACGGCCGCTCCGCCACCGTCGGACCGGTCCACCGGCCTCGGGGCGCCATCGGCAGCGAGCCCGTGCTCGGGCGACGTGCCGGACCCGGCTGCCTGCCCGCCGCTCGCACCAGCACCGCCGAGAGCGCCACCCGCCCCGGCGAAGGCACCGGCGCCCGGGCCTGCGGGGTGAGCGCCCGCGCTTTGGTCCGCGGGGAAGGCGACGGCTCCGGCGCCGGCGGGACGGGCACCGGCGGTCGGGCTGGCGGGGGAGGAACCTGCGCCTGCTCCAGCGGGGGGAGCCGAGCCCTTGTCCAGCGGTCCGCTCGCCCCCTCCCCGCCGTGCCCGGCGGCCCCGGGGACCTGCGCACCACCGGGGCCGGACGCACCCGGGGCATCTGCCGGGACGCCCGGACCTGCCAGGTCGGCGGGACCTGCCTGGCCGACCGGGCCCACCGGGGCGTCGGCGCCCTCCGTGGCCGCCGAACCGGCCGAGACGGTCACCTCCTCAGGGCCGCCCGGACCCGACGACACCCCCGCACCCTCGGCACCGCCAGGCCCACCAGCACCCCGACCCACGGCCACCCCGCCGACCCCCGAGGCACCCGAACCCGCCGGGACAACCGGCCGCACCGGCGCGGGCGGGCCCACGGGACCGCCCGCGCCCCCACCGCCCGAAGCAGCCGGCACGCCCCCGCCCGTCGCACCACCCGGGCCCGACGACACCCCCGCACCCTCCACCGGAACCCGCGCAGCGCCGGCGCCCGGTGCCGCCCAGCCCGCCGGAGCCCCCGGCACCGCCGCCCCGGCCCCCAGGGCCCCGGGCGCACTCCCGCCCGCCGTACCGCTCCCCCTCGAAGCGCCCGTGTCCGCACCGCCCTGTGGGTCCTCGGTCTCCAGGAGCCGGACCGCGTGGCGGCCGAGCTGGGCCACCAGGGCGCCGGGGAGCCAGGGGTCGCGGGAACGGCCGTCGGCCACCGTGTCCTCGGCGCCCGTCCACTCCAGGACCCGGGTCAGCGGGGGGCGGGCGGCGGGGTCCTTGCGCAGGCAGTCGCGGACCAGGTCGGCGATGCCCTCCGGCACCCGCTCCAGGTCGGGCTCCTCCTGGGCGATGCGGAACATCAGGGCGTGCGCCCCGCTCCCGGCGCCGCCGAAGGGCATGACCCCGGTCGCCGCGTAGGCCAGCACGGAGCCGAGGCAGAAGACGTCGCAGGCGGGCGTGACCCGGTCGCCGCGCACCTGTTCCGGCGCCATGAAACCGGGCGACCCCACCAGCGAGCCGGTCCGGGTCAGGCCGTCCCCGGCCAGCGTCTCGAGCGCCCGCGCGATGCCGAAGTCGATCACGCGCGGCCCGTCGATCGTCACCAGCACGTTCGACGGCTTGAGGTCGCGGTGGACGATCCCGGCCGCGTGGATGTCCTGCAGCGCGTGCGCGAGTCCCGCCGCGAGGATGCGTACCGATCGCTCGGGCAGCGCCCCGTGGTCGTGCCCGACGACCTGCTGGAGGCTCGGCCCGGCGACGTACCCGGTGGCCACCCAGGGCACCGGCGCCTCGGTGTCCGCGTCCAGCACGGGCGCGGTCCAGTACCCGCCGACGCGCCGCGCGGCCCCCACCTCCTGCCGGAACCGCGCCCGGAACTCCTCCCGCGCGGCCAGCTCCTCGCGGACCAGTTTCACGGCGACGGTCCGGCCCCGGTCCGACCGCGCCAGGAACACCTGCCCCATGCCGCCCGCGCCCAGCCGTGCCAGCAGCCGGTACGCGCCGATCTGCCGCGGGTCCCCCGGTCCCAGCTTGTCCATCCCCGCGCCGCCTTCCCCCCATAGGTCTGCAACGGATCGAGGATAGTGCGGGCGTGCCGGCGGCCGTACGGGCCCGCGTCCACGGTTGGGTAACAGCCGCCGTGCCGGGCCCCGGCCGCCCCGGGCACGTCGACAACCTGTCGTGAAAAGCCCCCGGCCAGGGAACAGGACGCCGATGTCGCGACCGCGGCGGGGGCCTCTACCCTCGGGCGCATGACCCCTCAGCCCAATCCCGAAGCCGGTGCCGCAGTGAAGGCCGCGGACCGTGCGCACGTCTTCCACTCCTGGTCCGCCCAGGACCTCATCGACCCGCTCGCCGTGGCCGGCGCCGAGGGGTCGTACTTCTGGGACTACGACGGCAAGCGGTACCTGGACTTCACCAGCGGGCTCGTCTACACCAACATCGGCTACCAGCACCCCAAGGTCGTCGCCGCGATACAGGAGCAGGCGGCGAGGATGACGACCTTCGCGCCCGCCTTCGCGATCGAGGCCCGCTCGGAGGCGGCCCGGCTGATCGCCGAGCGGACCCCCGGCGACCTGGACAAGATCTTCTTCACCAACGGCGGCGCGGACGCCGTCGAGCACGCGGTGCGCATGGCCCGGCTGCACACGGGCCGCCCGAAGGTGCTCTCGGCGTACCGCTCGTACCACGGCGGCACCCAGCAGGCGGTGAACATCACCGGCGACCCGCGCCGCTGGCCCTCCGACAGCGGCAGCGCCGGTGTCGTCCACTTCTGGGCGCCGTTCCTGTACCGCTCCCGCTTCTACGCCGAGACCGAGGAGCAGGAGACCGCGCGGGCCCTGGAGCACCTGGAGACAACGATCGCCTTCGAGGGGCCGGGAACGATCGCCGCGATCGTCCTGGAGACCATCCCCGGCACCGCGGGGATCATGCTGCCCCCGCCCGGCTACCTGGCCGGCGTCCGCGAGCTGTGCGACAAGTACGGGATCGTCTTCGTCCTGGACGAGGTCATGGCCGGGTTCGGGCGGACCGGCGAGTGGTTCGCGGCCGACCTGTTCGGCGTGGTCCCCGACCTGATGACCTTCGCCAAGGGCGTGAACTCGGGATACGTGCCGCTCGGCGGCGTCGCCATCTCCGCGGAGATCGCCGAGACCTTCGGCAAGCGGCCCTATCCCGGCGGGCTCACCTACTCCGGGCACCCGCTGGCCTGCGCCACCGCCGTCGCCACCATCGGCGTGATGGCGGAGGAGGGCGTCGTCGACAACGCCAGGCGGCTCGGCGAGAGCGTGGTGGGCCCGGCCCTGGCCGAGCTGGCCGCGCGGCACCCGAGCGTGGGCGAGGTCCGCGGCACCGGCATGTTCTGGGCGCTGGAACTGGTGAGGAACCGGGAGACCCGCGAACCGCTGGTGCCGTACAACGCGGCCGGCGAGGCGAACGCCCCGATGGCCGCCTTCGCGGCCGCCGCCAAGCGGAACGGCCTGTGGCCCTTCGTGAACATGAACCGCACCCACGTGGTGCCGCCGTGCAACGTCACGGAGGCCGAGCTGAAGGAGGGTCTCGCGGCCCTGGACACGGCGCTGAGCACGGCCGACGAGTACACGGAGTAGCCACACCACGGCTGCCGCCGGGCCGATGCGAACGCGTAAGGTGACGTGCTCGTAAGGAATGACGAATACGTGCGAGTACGTCACCCACACGCGTGAGGAGAGGCCCCGACGATGCCCGGCAACGGCACCGTGACGCGCAGCACCCTGCGCCAGCAGATCGCGGACGCGCTGCGCGACGAGGTGCTGGCGGCCCGCCTCACGCCGGGCCGGGCGTTCACCGTCAAGGAGATAGCCGAGCAGTACGGCGTCTCGGCGACGCCGGTCCGCGAGGCGCTGGTCGACCTGTCCGCGCAGGGCATCCTGGAGGCCGACCAGCACCGGGGCTTCCGGGTCCCCGAGTACTCCCTGACCGACTACCGCCGCATGCTCGAGGCCCGCGGCCTGGTCACCGACGGGATGTTCCAGGCGCTCACCCACGATCACCCGGCCTTCGCCGACATGGCCGGCCCGCGGACGACGGCGGCCCTCGCCGCCGTGCGCCGGCGCGGCGAGGAGGCGCAGCGGGCCGCGGCGGCCGGCGACCTCACCGTGCTGATCGGCTACGACCTGCGCTTCTGGCGCGAGCTGAGCGGGCTGTTCGGCAACCCGTACCTCGCCGACTTCCTGCACCGGCTGCGCGTGCAGTCCTGGGTGTGCGCGGTGCAGCACCTGCGCCGCCTGCCGGACGTCCGGGGCCGGCTGTGGGCCGGGCACACCGAACTCGTCGACGCGCTGGCCCGCCGCGAGGCCGGGGCCGCGCGGGAGATCGTCGCCGCCGCCAACGCCCACTCGCTGGCCCTGCTGGAACGACTGCCGCCGCGATGACGCGGAGCGGTGGGATCCGTGGTGGGCTCGGGGTATGGGACCCGTACGACAGGGGCTGGGCCCGTCCCGCACCGACTACCCTTCCCTGACCACCTTCCGCCGTGCGTGAGACGCGCGCCTGCCGATGCGAGGAGCTCTCTTTGGCCTGTGATCTGTGGCTGGTACCGCTGGTGGACGTGTTGTGCCACACCCCGGACAACCCGTTCGCCGAGGAACTCGCGCACTACAACGACGCGCTGGCCGCGGCCGGGCTCCCGCCGGTGCCGGTGTACCAGTACATGCCGGGCCTGTCCGGCGAGGTCGCCCCGGTGGCCGGCTTCGACTACGACGCGCTGCACTTCCTGCGCCGGGCCTATCTGCTCCAGGTCTGCGGGCTCCCGGTGACCCCGGTGGACGAACTCGGCGGCGACTACGAGCAGTTGCTGGAGATGTTCGAGTCGACGGCCCAGCAGTCCCACCTGGTGTGGCACTACGACCACGCGGGCGCGTACGTCCCCGTCGACTTCCCGCACCCGCTGTCCAACGACGAACTCCTGGCCGGCGGCGGCCCGCTGGGCTCCTCGCAGAGCCTGCTGCGCGAGCTGGAGCACGTCGCCCCGTCGATCGGAATCGACCCGGCCAACCCGCCGGCGGCGCCGGAGCCGCCCGCCGCCCCCACCGAGCTGGAGGAGCCGGCCGTCCCCGCGCCGTACGACCCCAGCCCGTTCGCCCGGGAGCGGCACGTGTGGCTGGGCCTGCACGCGGCGGCGACCCGGTCGCTGGCCCAGGGCTCGATGATCGTGTTCAGCTGAGGGAGCCGCCGCCGAGCGGGCCACGCCGGCCCTGCGGCGCCTGCCCTGAGGGGCGGGGAGTGGACGGCCGGGCGCGGCTGCGCGCCGGCCGTCCCACCGGAAGTCCGGGCTTCCGGGAAAGGCCCCTCTACAGGAACGAGTTGATCTCGATCGTCTCGTCCCGGCCCGGGCCCACGCCGATCGCGGAGATCGGGGCGCCGGACATCTCCTCCAGCGCCTTGACGTAGTTCTGGGCGTTCTTCGGCAGGTCGGAGAAGGACTTCGCCTTGGTGATGTCCTCGGACCAGCCGGGCAGGGTCTCGTAGACCGGCTTCGCGTGGTGGAAGTCGCTCTGCGAGTAGGGCAGTTCCTCGACCCGCTTGCCGTCGATCTCGTAGGCCACGCAGACCGGGATCCGCTCCCAGCCGGTGAGCACGTCCAGCTTGGTGAGGAAGAAGTCGGTCAGGCCGTTCACGCGGGTCGCGTAGCGGGCGATGACCGCGTCGAACCAGCCGCAGCGCCGGTCGCGGCCGGTGGTCACACCCCGCTCGCCGCCGATGCGGCGCAGCGCCTCGCCGTCCTCGTCGAACAGCTCCGTCGGGAAGGGGCCCGCGCCGACGCGGGTCGTGTAGGCCTTGAGGATGCCGATGACGCGGCTGATCTTCGTCGGGCCGACGCCGGAGCCTGTGCAGGCGCCGCCCGCGGTCGGGTTGCTGGAGGTGACGAACGGGTACGTGCCGTGGTCGATGTCCAGGAGCGTGCCCTGGCCGCCCTCGAAGAGGACCACCTTGTCGTCCTCCAGCGCCTGGTTGAGGATCAGGACGGTGTCGGCGACGTACGGCTTGATCTGCTCGGCGTAGCCCAGCAGTTCCTCGACCACCTGGCCGGCGGCGATCGCGCGGCGGTTGTAGAGCTTGGTGAGGATCTGGTTCTTGGCGTCGAGGGCCGCCTCGACCTTCTGGGTCAGGATCGACTCGTCGTAGAGGTCCTGGACCCGGATGCCGACGCGGTTGATCTTGTCGGCGTAGGTCGGGCCGATGCCGCGGCCGGTGGTGCCGATCTTGCGCTTGCCGAGGAAGCGTTCCGTCACCTTGTCGACGGTCACGTTGTACGGCGTGATGACGTGCGCGTTACCACTGATCAGGAGCTTTGACGTGTCGACGCCACGCTCGTTCAGACCGCTCAGCTCGGAGAGCAGGACCGACGGGTCGACGACGACACCGTTGCCGATGACCGGCGTACAGCCGGGCGAGAGGATTCCGGAAGGGAGGAGGTGGAGTGCATACTTCTGGTCGCCCACGACGACCGTGTGGCCGGCGTTGTTGCCGCCCTGGTATCGCACTACATAGTCCACCGAGCCACCGAGCAGGTCGGTCGCCTTCCCCTTGCCTTCGTCACCCCACTGAGCACCGAGCAGCACAAGTGCGGGCACGCGCGTACACCCCTTCCGGGCGGGGCATGTCCAAGGTCGGGGGCATGGGCGTAAGGTGCACCGCCGCGTACCACCGCGACCGTCGTCGGCCGCACAACCGTCGGACCGGATGCCCCGGAATAGACGAAGCCCCTGGCGCAATAGCGCAAGGGGCTCTTGCACAAAGATGCTACCCGAGGAAGTGAGGCAGGACCGAGGTGGCGACCTTCGCGACGTCCGATCATCTGCTGGTGATCATCGATCCGACGGCACGGCAGGGGGACGGGGAGTCCGTACGGATCGCGAAAGACGTGCTCAGCGCGGGTGCGACCACCAAGGTGTGTCTGCCGGAGGGCCCGGAGGAATTCGCCCGGGCACTCGGCCGACGGGGTTCCCGGCGGCCGGTGGTGATCGGCGACGACCGGGCGCTGGTGCGCGCGGTGGCCCTGCTGCACCGGCACCGGGAGCTGGCCGGATGCGCGCTGGCCGTGGTGCCGGTCGGGGAGGCGTCGCTGGCGGAGTCCCTCGGCGTGCCGGCCGGCCCGGTGGCGGCCGCGCGGGCCGTGCTCGAAGGGGCCGAGCGGCGGCTCGACCTGCTGGTCGACGACAGCGACGGGGTGGTGCTCGGCGCGCTGGGCATCCCGCCGGCGCCGGTCCGGACGGCCGGGGCCCAGCCGGTGGACGCCCCCGGGGGGCACCCCTGGCTGCGTACGCGGTACCGCTCCCTGGTCCGCACGCTGGCCCCGCGGCCCGCCCGGCTCACCGCGATACCCGGCCCCGGCCCCTCCCGGCTGCGGGTGGAGGTCGACGGGGAGACGGTCGTGGACCTGGACCAGCCGGTGGAGGCGGTGTCGGTGACGCCGGGCGCGGGCGGGGCGGCGGCGGTCGAGGTGCGCCCGCTGTCGGGACCCGGCGCGGCGGCCGCGCCGCTGCTGGTCGCCGGGCGCACGGTGACGGTCGCGGGCGCGGACTTCCGCTACCGGGCGGACGCGATGGTGTCCGGGCCGGTGCGCCGGCGGACGTGGACGGTGCGGGAGGGCGCCTGGGGGCTGACCCTGCCGATGCCGGGCTAGCCCCGGACGCGGGGCGTCACGGGGATCCGAAGAGCTCCTCCCGCCGGGCACGCCAGCGGACCATCAGCGCGGCCAGCTCGGTGTCGACGAACTCGAAGAAGGCCAGCGTCTCGGCCAGCCGGAGCCCGGCCGGGGTGGTGGCGCCGAGGCTCTCCACGCCCTCCCGCAGGGCGTGCTCCCATCGCTTGATGACGGCCTCGCGGCTGGTCAGGGCCTCGTACCACTGGTCGCCGTGCACCCGGTACCGCTCCCGGCGCGAGCCGGGTTCGCGCTCCCGCGAGACCATGTGAACCTGCGCGAGGTAGCGCACCGCGCCGGAGACGGCCGCGGGGCTGATGCGCAGCCGCTCGCCCAGTTCGGCCGAGGTCAGGGTGCCGGAGTCGGAGGCGAGCAGGGCGGCGAAGACCCGGGCCGGCATGCGGGGCACGCCCGCCTCGACGAGCTGGGCCGCGAAGTGCTCCACGAACCGGGAGACCGCCTCCGGATCGCGTTCCGGCGCCCGGGAGGCCTGCCGGTCCGCCGCTCCGGGCCGTTCGGCCCTGTCCGCCCGCTCCGCCATTCCCGGATCATCTCCCCTGATCAGGCCCGCCGTCACCGCCGCGACCACCTCAACCGCAGTTTATACGGTTTCTTAACTTCACAAGTTTATGAAAGAAGCGTATGTTGCGAAACATGACTGAGGCGATCGCGGTCCGCGGACTCCGCAAGTCCTTCGGCCGTACGCACGCGCTGGACGGCCTGGACCTGGACGTCGAGACCGGTGAGGCCCACGGCTTCCTCGGCCCCAACGGCGCCGGGAAGTCCACCGCCGTCCGCGTCCTGCTCGGCCTGCTGCGCGCCGACGCGGGCACCGCGCGGGTCCTCGGCCGCGACCCGTGGGCCGACGCGGTGGAGGTGCACCGCCGCATCGCCTACGTCCCCGGTGACGTGACCCTGTGGCGCAACCTGTCCGGCGGCGAGGTCATCGACCTCTACGGCCGGCTGCGCGGGGGCCTCGACCCGCGCAGGCGCGCCGAACTGACCGAGCGGTTCGAGCTGGACCCGACGAAGAAGGGCCGCGCCTACTCCAAGGGCAACCGGCAGAAGGTCGCCCTGGTGGCGGCGTTCGCCTCGGACGTGGACCTGCTGATCCTGGACGAGCCGACCTCGGGCCTCGACCCGCTGATGGAGGCGGTCTTCCGGCGGTGCGTCGAGGAGGAACGGGACCGGGGCCGGACCGTGCTGCTCTCCTCGCACGTCCTCGGCGAAGTGGAGGAGCTGTGCGACCGGGTGAGCATCGTCCGGGGCGGCCGCACGGTGGAGACCGGCTCGCTGGCGGACCTGCGCCACCTCACCCGCACCAGCGTCAGCGCCGAACTCGCCGGCCCGCCGAACGGGCTGGCGGATCTTCCCGGCGTCCACGACCTCCACGTCCAGGGCCGCAGGGTCCGGCTCCAGGTGGACACCGGCGAGCTGGCCGCGGTGCTGCGGCAGCTCGGCGAGTCGGGCGTGCGGTCCCTGACCTCGACCCCGCCCACGCTGGAGGAACTGTTCCTGCGGCACTACCGGGACGAGCGCGGCGAGGCGACCGAGGTGGCGCGGTGAGCACGCTCGCGGCGCACACCTCCGCCCGGTCCCGTCAACTGGCGGGCACGGGCACCCTGTTGCGCTTCGCACTGCGCCGGGACCGGGTGACGACCCCGGTCTGGGTCGCGGCGAACGCCCTAATGGTCCTCTCCATGCCGGGCACGCTGCGGAACCTTTACGGCACCACCGCCGAACGCGTCCGCCTGGTCGACCAGTTGGAGGCCGACGCCTCGTTCCGGGCGCTGATCGGACCGGTCTTCGACACCTCGGTCGGCGCGCTGACCGCCTGGCGGGTGGGCGTGTACGCCGCCCTGCTGACCGCCGCGATGAGCCTGCTGATCGTCGTACGGCACACCCGGGACGAGGAGGAGAGCGGCCGGCACGAGCTGGTGGCGTCCGGAACGGTGGGCCGCCGGGCCCCCCTCACGGCGGCGCTGCTGGCGGCGGCCGTCGCCGACGCGGCCCTGGCCCTGCTGGTCGCGGCCGGTCTCGCCGGGCGGGGAGCGGGCGGCGCTCTGGCCTTCGGCCTCGGCCTCGGGGCCGTCGGCATGGTCTTCGCCACGACGGCGGCGATCGTCGTCCAGCTCACCGGGAGCGCCCGGCTCGCCCGGGGCCTGACGGCGGCCGTCCTCGGGGCGGCGTTCGTGCTGCGCGCGGCGGGCGACTCGGCCGGGGACGACGGTTCCTCGCCGCTGACCTGGCTGTCGCCGCTGGGCTGGCTGGAGAACCTGCGCCCCTTCGCGGACGAACGCTGGTGGGTGCTCGCTCTGTTCGCGGCGGCGGCGGCCGTGCAGGGGGCGGTGGCGTACGCGCTCGCCGGGCGCCGGGACGTCGGCATGAGCTTCCTGCCCACCCGGCCCGGCCCGGCCGCCGGCCGCCTCGGCACGGCGGGGGCGCTGGCCTGGCGGCTGCAGCGGGGCGGTCTGCTCGGCTGGTCGGCCGGCTTCTTCCTCGCGGGGGTCGTCTACGGCGGTCTCACCGACGGCGCGGCCGGCCTGGTCCGCGACAACGACGGCGCGCGGCGCGTCCTCGAGCGGATGGGCGGCGGCGACGGACCCACGGACGCGTTCCTGGCGTCGATGACCGGCATGCTCGGCCTGATCGCGGCCCTGTACGCGGTCGCCTCGGTGCTGCGTCTGCACGGCGAGGAGACCTCGGGCCGGGCGGAACCGGTGCTGGCGTGCGCGGTGGGACGGCTGCGCTGGGCCGCGGGCCATCTCACGATCGCCTTCGGCGGCTCGGTCCTGATCATGCTCCTGGCGGGCCTCGGCTTCGCCGTCGGCTACGGCAGGCAGGTCGTGCCGGTCCTGGGCGCCTGCCTGGTGCAGCTCCCTGCGGTGTGGGTGATCGGCGCAGCGGCGCTGCTGCTGTACGGCGCGGCTCCCCGGCTCGCACCGGCCGCCTGGGGCCTCGCGGTGACGGTCCTCCTGATCGGCTGGGTGGGCCCCGCCCTGGACGCACCGCGGATCGTCCTGGACCTCTCCCCCTTCGGCCACCTGCCGAAGCTGCCGGGCGGGGGCATGGAGTGGGGCCCGGTCCTCACCCTCACGGGTCTGGCCGTGGCGCTGACCGCGGCGGGCCTGACGGCCCTGCGACGGCGGGACCTGGCGGGCTGAGCGGCTCAGTCGAGGTACTGCTTGAGTTCCCCGGTGTCACTCGATGATCACCGAACGGGTGATCACCTCACCTCCACGCTCAGGCCCTCCAGGCCCCGGATCACGAAGTTCGGCTTGCGCCGCGGCTCGGACGCCAGGGTGAGGGTCGGGGCCCGTTCCAGGAGGGCCGTCATCGAGGCGGCCAGCTCGATGCGGGCCAGCGGGGCGCCGATGCAGTAGTGGATGCCCGCGCTGAAGGAGATGTGCGGGTTGTCCCGGCGGGTGAGGTCGAGGCGGGCGGGGTCGGCGAAGGCGGCCGGGTCGTGGTTGGCGGAGCCGAAGAGCATGGCGACCTCCGCGCCCCGGGGAATCGTCGTCCCGGCGATCTCGATGTCGTCCAGGACCCAGCGTTCGAAGAGCTGGAGCGGGGTGTCGTAGCGCATCAGCTCCTCGACCGCGGACGGGACCAGGGAGTGGTCGGCGCGCAGGGCCGCCAGTTGGCCGGGGTTGCGGAACAGCGCCCACCAGCCGTTCACCGTGGCGTTCACCGTGGCCTCGTGACCGGCGTTGAGCAGCAGCACCGCCGTGGAGATCATCTCCTGCTCGGTCAGCCGGTCGCCCTCGTCGTGCGCGGCGATCAGCCCCGAGACGAGGTCCTCGCCGGGCCGCTCGCGGCGGGCCGCGATCAGCTCCGCGAGGTAGGCGGAGAACTCCGCCGAGGCCCGGACCGCGCTCGCCGCCGTCTCCTCGGACGGGTTCAGCTCGTACATCCCGCAGATCGCCGCCGACCAGGGCCGCAGCAGCGCGCGGTCGGCCTCAGGGACGCCCAGCATCTCGGCGATCACCGCCACCGGCAGCGGCTCGGCGACGTCCGTGAGCAGATCGCCGCCGCCCGCCTCGACCAGCCCGGCCACCAGGTCGTCCGCCAGGCCGTGCACGTACGGCTTCAGCCGCTCCACCGTGCGCGGGGTGAACGCCTTGGACACCAGACGCCGGATCCGGGTGTGGTCCGGCGGCTCCAGGTCGAGCATGCCGTGGTCGTTGAGGGTGTGGAACGGCTCGTGCTCCGGCGGGGGCGCGGTCCGGCCGAACTCCTCGTGGGTGAAGCGGTGCCGGTAGGTGCGGCCCAGGCGGCGGTCGCGCAGCAGCGCCGAGACGTCCGCGTGGTGCGGGACCAGCCACTGGTCGGTGGGCTCGTACCGGATCACCCGGCCACGCGCCCGCAACTCGGCGTAGGCCGGGTACGGGTCGGCGACGAAGCCGGGGTCCCAGGGGTCGAAAGCGAGGTCAGCGGCAGTTGCCATGGAGGGACGCTAGCCCGGCTCAGCCCGGTGTGACCAGCCTCGCCTCGTACGCGAACACCGCAGCCTGGGTGCGGTCCCGCAGGCCCAGCTTCACCAGGATCCGGCTCACATGGGTCTTGATCGTCGACTCGGCCACCACCAGCCGCCCGGCGATCTCCGCGTTCGACAGGCCCTGCGCGATCAGGACCAGCACCTCCGTCTCCCGTTCGGTCAGCTCCCCGTAGGCCGCCTGCGCCGACGGCATCAGGCGCGGGGAGTCCGCGAGCCGGGAGAACTCGGTGATCAGCCGCCTGGTCACCGAGGGGGCGAGCAGCGCCTCGCCGGAGGCCACCACCCGGACGCCGTCCGCCAGTTGACGGGCCGAGGCGTCCTTCAGCAGGAACCCGGAGGCGCCGGCGCGCAGCGCCTGGTACACGTACTCGTCCAGGTCGAACGTGGTCAGCACCAGCACCTTCGCGGCGCCGTCCGCTGCGACGATCTCCCGGGTGGCCTCGATGCCGTTCAGTTCGGGCATGCGGATGTCCATCAGCACCACGTCCGGGGCGAGTTCCCGCACCCGCTCGACCGCCTCCCGGCCGTTGACGGCCTCGCCGACGACCTCGATGTCCGGCATCGCGTTCAGCAGGACCGAGAAGCCCTCGCGCACCATCATCTGGTCGTCGGCGACCAGTACCCGGATCGTCATGCCCCGTCCTCGGTCGCTCCGGCCGCAGGGACCGGCAGGAACACCGTCACCTCGTACCCCCCGTCGGCCGCCGGCCCCGCCGTCATCTCGCCGTTCAGCATGGCGACACGCTCCCGCATGCCGGTGATGCCGTGGCCGGCTCCGGGGGACGGCTGCACGAGGTGGGGAGCGGGCGGCGGGCCGTTGACCACGCGCAGGCCGAGGCCGCCGAGCACGTACCCGATCTCCACCCGGGCGTCCGCGCCCGGCGCGTGCCGCAGGGAGTTGCTCAGCGCCTCCTGCACGATCCGGTACGCCGACAGCTCCACGCCCTGCGGCAGCTCGCGCACCGCGCCGGTCACCGCCTTCTCCACGCCGAGACCTGCCTGCCGCACGTTGGCCAGCAGCCGGTCCAGGTCGGCGAGGGTCGGCTGCGGGGCGTCCGGGGCCTCGTAGTCCTCCGCGCGGACGACCCCGAGCACCCGGCGCAGCTCGGTCAGCGCCGCCACCGCGTTCTCCCGGATGGTGGCGAACGCCTTCTCCAGCTCCTCAGGCGGGTTGTCCACCCGGTACGGCGCCGCCTCGGCCTGGATGGCGACCACCGACATGTGGTGCGCGACCACGTCGTGCAGCTCGCGGGCGATGGTCGTGCGCTCCTCCAGCAGGGTCCGCCGGGAGCGTTCCTCCGCGGTCACCGTCCGCTGCTCGGTGACCTCCCGCTGGGCCTGCCGGCGGATGTGCCGCACGGTGACCACCAGCAGGATCAGCGCCGAGAGGATCAGCATCGGCGCCACGTCGGTGTCGTAGTGGCTCCAGCCGAGGAGGGTGTCGGTCAGGAAGCCGTAGACCGCGGTGAGCACCCACATCCAGGCCGCCGTGCGCGGGCGGGTGCGTATCGCCACCACCGTGAGCACCACCAGGTGCGAGACGAAGCTGCCCGGTCCCCACGGCCAGTCCATGCCGGTCGCCCCGCCGATCACGGAGAGGACCGTGGTCGCGGCGAGCGAGAACCAGAAGGCGCCCACCGGACGCACCAGGGTCAGCAGCACCGGTCCCAGCGCCAGCAGCCCGCACAGCAGCGGCACCGGGCCGGAGCCGCTCGTGCCCGCCAGCCCGATCAGCATCGCCAGCCCGCCAAGACCGATGACGACGGCGTGCGGTGTCCAGCCCGAGTACCGCGTCGGGCTGCCGGAGCGCCCGACGGCCCCGGTCCGGGGCAGCGGGCGGTAGGCGAAGGCGTCGTCGAACAGGTCCTGCCGCAGGCCGCGCAGGGCGTCCCCGGCGAGCTCACGCTCGGGGCTGCGCGGCCGCTCGGCTCCACCCGCCGGAATCGTCTGCGTGTGCGTCGTCTCGGTCACGTGGGCAACGGTAGGCCGCGCCGGGCCGGCGGTCGTCACCTCGCAGAAGGGTCCTCGGCCGTCCCCCTCAAGTACTACGGCTCCGCCGGGCGTCAGTACCGGGACGGCCGCACCAGGCCCGACTCGTAGGCGAAGACGGCCGCCTGGGTGCGGTCGCGCAGCCCCAGCTTCACCAGGATCCGGCCCACGTGCGTCTTCACCGTCTGCTCGGCCACCACCAGCCGCCCGGCGATCTCCGCGTTCGACAGGCCCTGCGCGATCAGCGTCAGCACCTCGGTCTCCCGCTCGGTCAGGTCGCCGACCCGCCGCTTGAGCGGGGGCCGGGGCGTGCCGTCCAGCCGGGAGAACTCGGCGATCAGCCGGCGGGTGATGCCCGGGGCGAGCAGCGCGTCTCCGGCGGCCACCACCCGGACCGCCTCGGCCAGCTGGTCGGCGGAGGCGTCCTTCAGCAGGAAGCCGGAGGCCCCCGCGCGCAGCGCCTGGTACACGTACTCGTCGAGGTCGAACGTGGTCAGCACCAGGACCCGGACGTCAGGGTGGTCGGCGGTGATGCGGCGGGTCGCCTCGATGCCGCCAAGCTCGGGCATCCGGATGTCCATCAGCACCACGTCGGGGCTCAGTTCGCGGACCTTGGCGATGGCGTCCAGACCGTGCACCGCCTGTCCGACCACCCGGATGCCGGGCTTGGTGTCGAGCAGCACGGTGAAGCCCTGCCGGACCATCTGCTGGTCGTCGGCTATGAGTACGCGGATGGTGCCGGCGCCGCTCGTCATGGCGTCTGGTCTCCTGTCGTGGACGGGTGGGGCGGCTCGCCACGGTCGAGCGCGCCGGGCGGGGCGGCGGACGGGGCGCCGTCCCGGGGCAGGAAGGCTGCGACCGCGAAGCCGCCGTCCGGTGCCGGGCCGGCGGTGACACGGCCGCCGAGCATCGCCGCGCGCTCCCGCATGCCGAGCAGCCCGTGCCCGGCGCCCGGGGAGGACGGCACGGGGCGGCGCGGCGGTGAGTTGGTCACCGTCAGCCGCAGCCCGTCCGGGCCGTGCGCGACCTCGACCCGGACCGTCGAACCGGGCGCGTGCCGCAGGGCGTTGCTCAGCGCCTCCTGCACGATCCGGTACGCCGACAGCTCCACCCCCGGGGCGCAGGGCCGCGCCGCGCCGCCGACCTCGGCGGTCACGTCCAGTCCGGCCGCCCGGGTGTTCTCGATCAGCGCGTCGAGCCGGTCGAGCGTGGGCTGGGGGGCGTCCGGGGCCGTGCCGGTGCCGGGGTCGCCCAGGCCGTAGGGGTCCTCGGGGTTCTCCGACCGCAGCACGCCGAGCACCCGGCGCAGTTCGGTGAGCGCCTCCAGCGCGTTCTGCCGTATGCCCGCGAGGTTCTCGACCAGCTCCGGCGACGGCCGCTCGACGAGATGCGGGGCCACCTGCGCCTGGATGGAGATGACCGACATGTGGTGCGCGACCACGTCGTGCAGTTCCCGGGCGATGCGGCTGCGCTCCTCCAGCAGGGTGCGGCGGGCCCGCTCCTCAGCGGTCAGGGAGGTCTGCTCGACGAGTTCCGCGCGGGCCACCCGGCGGCCGCGCAGGGCGGCGCCGAGGACCACGACGACCGCGGACAGGACGACGGCGAGGACTCCGGTGGGCTGGTAGCGCGAGCCGCCCCACACACCCTGCAGGAGCCAGGTGACCAGTGCGGTCAGGGCCAGCGCCTCGGCCGAGACCCGGGTGCGCACGCGCAGCGCGAGCAGCAGCAGGACGAGCAGGTGGGCGACGATGCCGGCCGCGGTCCAGGGCCAGGTGAACGTCACGCCTGGCACCAGGTCCAGCCTGCCGTGCACCGCCGCGGCGCCCACCACGGTCCCGGCCGTCGACAGCCACCAGCCCGCGACGGGCCGCCACATCGCGAGCACGATCGCACCGCCCTGCGCCAGGGCGATCACGAAGGCCGCTCCGGGCTGCAGGTGTCCGTTGTCCCCGAGCTGCGCGCTGCCGCCGACGGTGACCCCGAACGCGGTCAGCCACAGCAGGCCGTGCGGCAGCCAACGCAGCCACACGGAGACGGGCAGCGGATCCGGCCTGAAGTCCCACAGGTCGCCGCGCAGCACCCGCATCCGGCGCCGGCCCCAGTCCGCGAGCAGCACCGGTGCCCGGCGGCCCCCCGTCTCCGTCACGCGGTCCACCCTAGGGCCTGTCTGACGATCCGCGGCGGATCAGCCCGCGGCGTCCGGTGCCGTGCATCGCAAGGCGGAGGGTCGCCCTCGTACTGGACGTACCTGGGCGCACCCGACAACGCGGCGAGGTGCGGTGCCAGACGTCGCGGGCCCGGCGGGAATCGTCAGACATGCCCTAAGGCCTGCGGGTCCGGTGGCCCGCGCCCGCGGGGCCCCGGTCAGCGGCGCGGTGCACGCGGACCACCCGGGACCGGCCGGAGGAACCGCCGCTCGCGGGACGGCGGCGCGTGCCCTGCTCGCAGGAGCGGAACACCGACCAGTACAGGGCGAGTACGGCGGTGAACACCGGCAGCCAGAGGAGCCGGGCCGCGACCCAGTGCGGGCCGTCCGGCTGGGTGTGCAGGCCGGGGAGCCGGCCGGCCGCGAGGGCGGTGACCGTGGTGGTCATCAGGGCCGTCTGGTGCCACAGGAAGACGGTCATCGCGGAGAGGTTGACCAGGGCCGCGGCCGCCCAGGCGAGCGGGCGGCGCATCGCCCGGCGCAGCCGGTCGCGCAGCAGGAGGGCCAGCCCGCACTGGGCCAGTCCGAAGGTCACGGCCGCCAGCGTCGGCGGGTTCAGGTTGGAGACGGTGGCGCCCGGCACCCCGACCATGGACGCGGGATAGCCCGCGCACGTCACCAGCAGGACCGTGGCCGCCGTGCCGCCGAGGAGCAGCAGCCGGGCCGCGCGGCGGCCGTCCAGCTCACCGCGGGTCCAGGCGGCGCCCAGGGTGTACGGGACCAGCCAGCCGGCCGCCACGTTCACCCAGCCCAGCCAGGAGGGGCCGGTGTGCAGGCCGAAGCGGAGGATGTCCACATGCAGGACGACGGCCAGCGGCCAGAGCGGGCTGAGCCGGACGAGCAGCGGGGTGGCCGCCGTGAGGGCGGCGAAGACCAGCAGGAACCACAGCGGCGACAGGGCCAGTTTGAGCAGCGTGTGCAGCGTCGCGAAAGGGACGCCGCTCAGCAGCAGGGCGGCGGCCGCCGCCGTCCACAGGGCGAGGAGCGCGAGCACCGGCCGGAGCAGACGGGCCAGGCGGCTGCGCAGCCATGCCCCGTACGAGAGCCCCCGGGTCCGCGCCGAGGCCAGTGAGCGCGTCGCCACATGACCGCCGACCAGGAAGAACACCGCGAGGGTCTGGAAGACCCAGGAGACGGGGGCCAGCCACGGCAGGTGCCGCAACGGGCTCGCCGTGTGCAGCGCCCCGTCCTGCGGCACCAGGGCGGTGACCAGCCAGTGGCCGAGGACCACACCGAGGATCGCGAGGGCGCGCAGCGCGTCGACCGCGCGGTCCCGGGAGGCCGGGGTGGCGGCGTCCACGCGGCGGGCGCCCCGCCGTACCGCGTGCGTCAGGCGCGGCGGGCGGGGGGCCTCTGCCGTCAGGGTGCGGTCGGGAGTACGGCGACGGGGGCCGGGGACCGGCTCAGGCACGGGTCACCTCCGAGGTGGTGCCGAGGGTGATCCGGGCCAGGTTGGCGAGGGCGGCCGAGCCCGGGGCGAAGTAGCCGCTGTGATCGGCGTCCGCGGCGTCGAAGACCCGGGCGCCGAAGGCCCGGGAGACCGGGTCGGCGCCGAAGCCGACGGTGGCGCCCAGCAGGCCGGCCCGTACGTGCGGGACGTGGGCCACCCAGTCGCGGCTGCCGCGCGCCGCCCAGATCCGGGCACGGGTGTGCAGCCCGGCGACGGTGGCGGCGCCCGTGCCCGGGCTGCCGACGAGGACGACGTCGCCGACGTCCAGACCGTGCGCGGCCCGGCCGCAGACGACGGAGCCGTAGGAGTGGCAGAGCAGGGAGATCCGGGCCCGCGCGGGGGCGATGGCGCGCAACCGCCCGGTGAGGGCGCGAAGACGGGGCGCCGCCTCGTCGGCCCTGGCGGTCGTGGTCACCGTGGCGCTGACCGTGCCGGGGGTGCGGTAACCGAGCCAGGCGACCACGGCGACGCGGACGCCGGCGGGAGCACGGCGCGTGAGGTCGTCGTACAGGGCGGCCGCCGCCCGGTGGAAGCGGGCGTAGGTGTCGATCGAGGTGTCCGAGCCGGGTACCAGGACGGCGACGCGGTCGGCCCGGCGCAGCTCGCCGAGGACCTCGGTGGCCTGGCCGGGGCCGCGGCCGTCGAAGGCGAGCAGCTCGCGGGCGGCCAGCGCCCGGTCGGCGGCGGCCCGGTGCGCGTCGCCGTGGGCGGCGGCCATGACGGCGGCCTCGGCGGCGTTGGCCCGGTTCGCCGCGTAGACCGACGCCAGGGTGGCCGCGGTGGGCGGGGCGTGACCGGCCGGGGGCGGGGCGGGGATCGTGGAGCGCGCGGCGGCGGTCAGGGCGACGACCGTGGCGGCGGTGAGCAGCGCCTGGCGCCAGATCCCGTTCCGCCCCGGCCGACACCGGCCCCGGCGGGGCGGCGGCGGGTGCGGACCGGCGGCGGACGGCGGCGCTTGCCCCATGGTGGCTTCCCTTCGCCAAGCCCGGCCATCGGGCTTGTCGAGAAGGGAAGTTAGGAGCCGGAGGGCGTCGCCGGCGTCCCGCCGGAGAGCTGTCCCGCGGGGTAGCTCTCAGGTACTACGGGTATGACCGGGGCGGCTCACCAGGCGAGCTGGGCGATCTCCTCGGTCACCACCGCGCAGGCGTCCGTCGCCGGGTCGATCAGCGGGAAGTGGCCGACGTCCGCCAGCAGGGTCAGACCCACCATCTCGCCCGCCTTCGCCGCCGCGTCCGCGTACGACTCGGCCACCGGCTGCGGCACCACCAGGTCCTCGCGGCCCTGGACCAGCGTGGTGGCGATGCCGGTCGGGAGCAGCAGCGCGGGGTCGGCGTACGGGCGGCGCTCGGCGAAGTGGTCGTGTCCGCCGAGGAGTTGCAGGGAGGCGTTGCCGCAGACGTCCAGTTTCTCCGCCACGTCGAAGTCGGCGATCGGGGCGAGTGCCACCACACCGCGCAGCGGGGCGGGGCCGTCGGTGCGCCAGGGGGCGTCGGCGGGCAGGACGTGCCGGGCCGCGGCCCACAGGGCGAGGTGGCCGCCCGCCGAGTGCCCGGTGAGCACCGTGCGGCGCGCGTCGGCCTGCGGGAGCGCCTCGCGGACCAGGCCGGGCAGGGCGTCCAGGGCGGCGGCCACGTCGTCGAAGGTGTCGGGCCAGCGGCCGGCCGGCGGTGTCGCGGCCTCGGGACCGGGCCCGTCGCCCTGTGTCCGGGCGGGGATCAGGGGCTCGCCGCCGCGCCGGTACTCGACGTTGGCCACCGCGAACCCGGCGCGGGCCAGGTGGCCGGCGAACGGGGTGACGTGGCGGCGGTCGTAGCGGGCGCGCCAGGCCCCGCCGTGCAGGACGACGACCAGGGGGGCGCCGGGGGCGCCGGTCCGCGGGGCGTAGAAGTCGATCACCTGGTCGGGGTGGTCGCCGTAGGAGGCGGTGGCGTCGGGGTCGACCTCGGGGTGCGAGAAGGCCGACTCCTCTTCGGCGGCGGCGCGGGCTGCTGCGGCGTCGTCCGGCATGCTCCAACCTCTCAGCGGCGGGATGGGTTCGGCGGACCTGGCGGGTACGGGTCGGTACGCGGCGTCGGCCGTTGGCCGGGACGGTACCAGGCGGGTGACGTGGGCGGACACGGGGTCGCCGGGCGGCGGCGGGGGGGCCTGGGGGCGCCCCGCCGCCGTTCACGTCACGGGCTCAGCAGCTCTCCCAGCACCCGGGCCGCGCGTTCGGTGTCCGCGAAGCCGACGTACAGCGGGGTGAAGCCGAAGCGGAGCACGTCGGGGTGGCGGAAGTCGCCCACCACGCCCCGTTCGATCAGCCGCTTCATCACCTCGCCGGCGTCGGGGCAGCGCAGCGCGATCTGGCTGCCCCGCTCCGCGTGCGGCGCCGGGGTCACGCACTCGACCCGGCCGGGCTCGGTGTACGCGCCGACGCACTCCAGGAAGAAGTCCGTCAGTGCCAGGGACTTGGCGCGTACCGCGTCGACGGACACCCCGTCCCACGCCTCCAGGGCGGCCTCCAGGGCCAGCATGGAGAGGATGTCCGGGGTGCCGACCCGGCCGCGCACCGCGCCCGGCGCCGCCGCGTAGGCCGGGTTCATGGCGAAGGGTTCGGCGTGGGAGGTCCAGCCGGGCAGGGGCGAGTCGAAGCGGTCCTGCAACTCCCGGCGCACGTACAGGTACGCCGGTGAACCGGGCCCGCCGTTCAGGTACTTGTAGGTGCAGCCGACCGCCAGGTCCACCCCGTGTTCGTCCAGGCCCACCGGCAGCGCGCCCGCGCTGTGGCACAGGTCCCAGACCGCGAGGGCGCCGCAGGCGTGGACCGCGGCGGTGAGGCCGGGCAGGTCGTGCAGCCGGCCGGAGCGGTAGTCGACGTGGTTGAGCAGCACCGCCGCCGTGCGCCCGCTCAGCGCGGCGGGCACGTCCGCCGGGGTCACCGGGCGCAGCGTGCGGCCGGTCAGCCGGGCGGCCGACTCGGCGATGTAGCCGTCCGTGGGGAACGTCGTCGCGTCGACGAGGAGCTCGTCACGGTCGTCGCCCGCCATCCGGACCGCCGCCACGAGCGCCTTGAAGACGTTGACGCTCGTGGAGTCGCCCACCACGATCTGGCCCGGTGCCGCGCCGACCAGCGGGGCGATCCGGTCGCCGATCCGCTCCGGAGCCGTCCACCAGCCGTTCTCGTCCCAGGAGCGGATGCGCTGCTCGCCCCACTGCCTGCGGATCACGTCCGCCACCTGGTCCGGCACGTTCACGGGCAGGGCGCCCAGGGAGTTGCCGTCCAGGTAGACCACGTCGTCGAGGACGAAGCGTCCGCGCAGCGGGGCCAGTTCGTCGGCCGCGTCCAGTTCCTTGGCGCGCAGGGCCAGTTCGGGACGCTCAGACATGGGACCTCGCCGTCCACAGCTCGGGGAACACGTTCTTGCGGGCGCGCTTCTCCAGCCAGGCCACGCCCGCCGAGCCGCCCGTGCCGGTCTTCGAGCCCATCGCGCGCCGGGTGGCGACCAGGTGGTCGTTGCGCCAGCGCCAGACCAGCTCGGCCACGTCGGACAGGGCCTCGCCGAGACGCACCAGCTCGTCGTCCTGGTCGCCGGCGTAGAGAGCGGCCCAGGCCGACTCGACGGCGTCCGAGGGCTCGTAGCGCTGGGAGACGTCCCGGTTCAGCACCGAGGCGGGGATCGCGTGGCCGCGGCGGGCCAGGAGCCGGAGCACCTCGTCGTACAGGCTCGGCTCGTGCAGGGCCTTCTCCAGCTCCGCGTGGGCGCGGGGGGCGCCGCGGTGCGGGACCAGCATCGACGCGGACTTCTCGCCGAGCAGGAACTCCAGCCGGCGGTACATCGCCGACTGGAATCCGGAGCCCTCGCCGAGGGCGCCGCGGTACGAGTTGAACTGCGCCGGGGTGAGCTGGCCGAGCGGCTTCCAGGAGGCGTTCAGCGCCTCCAGTTCACGCACGGAACGCTTCAGCGCGGCGATCGCGGTCGGCACGTCGTCCTGGCGGAGGGCCTTCGCGGCCGTCTCCCACTCGTGCACGACCACGGTGAACCACAGCTCCATCACCTGGGTCGTCACCAGGAAGACCATCTCTCCGGGATCGTCGGAGAGGGTGTGCTGGAGGTGGGTGAGCACGTCCGCCCGGACATAGTCCTCGTACGGCGTCGTGCCCGCGAAGTCGAGATGCGGGGTCTCGGGCTCAGCGGCCTCGTGAGGGGGGTGAGCCGGTTGCGACATCGCTGTCTCCTGTTGTTGCTCCGGGTGGCGGTCCGCCCCTGCCGATGCCGGCACGGGGGCCCCGGTCCCCACCCCGAATCCTCCGCAATCACTCCGGTCACGGCAAGGCCCGCCTGCTGCCAGACGGGCCACACAGGTGACGCCGTGGCCGGCCGGGTCGGTCAGCCGAGGGTCTGGGCCGCCGTGGGCGAGGAGTCCTTCAGGAACTGCGAGCAGCGCTCGTACTCCTCCTGCTCGCCGATCGCCTGGGCGGCGCGGGCGAGGCCGTGCAGGGCGCGCAGGAAGCCGCGGTTCGGCTCGTGCTCCCAGGGCACCGGGCCGTGGCCCTTCCAGCCGTTGCGGCGCAGGGCGTCCAGGCCGCGGTGGTAGCCCGTCCGGGCGTAGGCGTACGACTCCACGACCGCGCCCCGCTCGAACGCCTCGTCGGCGAGCTGGGCCCAGGCGAGGGAGGAGGTGGGGTACTTGGCGGCGACGTCCGCGGGGGCGGTGCCGGTCGCCAGCAGTTCGCGGGGCTCCGGGTCGTCGGGGAGGTGGGTGGGGGGCGGGCCGCCGAGGAGGTTCTCGTGAATCGTCATGCCACCAGTCTGGCGCACGGGCGGTTCCGCGGCGGACCGGCGGGGGGTACCTGATCTTCGCGGACGCCTCCGCTCGACCGGTGCGGACGCGCTCCCCCTGTGCCGCACGCAGGCCTGACCGGCGACACGGGGAACTGCGCGACCAACCCCCACCCCACCGACCACACGACACCGGCGCCTGACCAGGGCCGCGAGGAACTGCGCGGCCGGCCCTCACGCACCCGCAGCCGACCCGCGACCCGGCCCCCGGCCCCGCCCGCGGCTAACCGCGGCGTTCCGGCTCCAGCGGGGGAGCCGCCACGCCGCAGTGGGTGTGGCACTCCGGGTGGCGGCAGCCGGGTGGCGGCCGGCGGATCAAGGTGAACGCCAGCACCGCGCCCAGCAGCAGCACCGCCGCGCAGATGGGCATCGCCCGGGAGAACGCCGCGTCGAAGGCCGCCGGGGACCGGTACGCCTGCGGCCCCATGCCCGTCAGCAGCGGCAGCGCGGCCACCGCGACCAGGCCCGCCGCCCGGGCCGCCGCGTTGTTGATGCCGCTGGCCAGCCCCGCCCGGGCGGTGTCGACGGAGGCGAGCACGGTGGCGGTCAGCGGGGCGACCAGGGTGACCATGCCGGTGCCCATGACGAGGAGCGCGGGCAGGACGTCGGTGAGGTAGTCCGCGTGCTCGCCCACCCGCAGCATCAGCAGCATCGCCGCCGCGCAGAGCAGGGGCCCCACGGTGAGCGGCAGCCGCGGGCCGGTGCGGTCGGCCAGGGCGCCCGAGCGGGCCGAGAACAGCAGCATCAGGACCGTCGTCGGCAGCAGGGCCGTGCCGGCCTGGAGGGGCGAGTAGCCGGACACCACCTGGAGCTGGAGCGCGGTCAGGAAGAAGAAGCCGCCGAAGGCCGCGTACACGCACAGCGTGACCAGGTTGACCGCCGTGAACCGGCGTGAGGCGAAGATGCCGGGCGGGAGCATGGGGTCGGCGCGGTGCCTCTCGACGTACACGAAGGCCACCGCCGCGGCCAGGCCGAGGAGCGCGCTCACCACCACCCCGGGACCGCCGCCGCCCGCCTCGATCAGGGCGTACGTCAGCAGGGCCAGGGCGAGCGCGCCGAGGCCGGCGCCGAGCACGTCGAAGCGGCCCTTGCCGGGGCCCGCGGAGGACTCCGGCACGTGCCGTACGGCGATCGGCGCGCACAGCAGGGCGAGCGGCACGTTGAGCAGGAACACCCAGCGCCAGCCGGGACCGTCCACCAGCCAGCCGCCCAGGAACGGGCCGACGGCCGCGCCGACCCCGCCGAAGCCGGACCAGAGCCCGACCGCCCGGCTGCGGTCGTCCGGGTGGAAGGAGGCCTGGATGAGGGCGAGCGAGCCGGGGGTGAGCAGGGCGCCGCCGACGCCCTGCAGGGCACGGGCGGCGATCAGCACCACGGGGTTCGGGGCGAGCCCGCAGAGCAGGGAGGCGGCCGCGAACCAGACGACGCCCAGCACGAAGATTCGCCGGCGGCCGTAGCGGTCGCCCAGGGAGCCGCCCAGCAGGATCAGGCCGGCCAGCGTGACCATGTAGGCGTTGACCGTCCACTGCAGGGCCGCGAGGCTCGCGTCCAGGTCGCGGCCGATGGTCGGCAGCGCGACGTTGACCACGGTGGAGTCCAGCAAGGCCATGCTGGAGCCGAGCACCGTGGTGAGCAGGATCCACTTGCCCTGGGACGAGCCCAGCCGGACATCGGGCATGTTCCAGATATACAGCGGGCCCGGTGCCGAGGCACCGGGCCCGCCGAAGTCGCGGTAGGCGACTTACTTGATCTTGTTGCCCGCCGAGCGCAGGTTCTGCGTGGCCTCGACGACGCGCGCGGCCATGCTCGCCTCGGCCAGCTTGCCCCAGGTGCGCGGGTCGTAGGTCTTCTTGTTGCCGACCTCGCCGTCGACCTTCAGGACGCCGTCGTAGTTCTTGAACATGTGGTCGGCGACCGGACGGGTGAAGGCGTACTGGGTGTCCGTGTCGATGTTCATCTTCACCACGCCGTTCTCCAGCGCGGTGAGGATCTCCTGCTCGGTGGAGCCGGAGCCGCCGTGGAAGACGAAGTCGAACGGGGCCGCCTTGCCGAACTTGGCGGAGACGCCGTCGGCCAGTTCCTTCAGCAGCTCGGGGCGGAGCACGACGTTGCCCGGCTTGTAGACGCCGTGCACGTTGCCGAAGGAGGCGGCCAGCAGGTAGCGGCCCTTCTCGCCCAGGCCCAGGGCCTCGGCGGTGCGGATCGCGTCCTCGACCGTGGTGTAGAGGGAGTCGTTGATCTCGTGCGAGACGCCGTCCTCCTCGCCGCCGGTCGGGGTGATCTCCACCTCGAGGATGATCTTCGCGGCGCGGGCCTGCTCCAGCAGCTCCTGCGCGATCTTCAGGTTGTCGGAGAGGGTCTCGGCGGAGCCGTCCCACATGTGCGACTGGAACAGCGGGTTGAGACCGGCCTCGACGCGCTTGCGGGAGAGCGCCAGCAGCGGACGCACGTACCCGTCGAGCTTGTCCTTCGGGCAGTGGTCGGTGTGCAGCGCGATGTTGACCGGGTACTTCTCGGCGACGATGTGCGCGAACTCGGCGAGCGCGACGGCGCCGGTCACCATGTCCTTGTTGTACTGGCCGCCCAGGAACTCGGCGCCACCAGTGGAGATCTGGACGATGCCGTCGCTCTCCGCCTCCGCGAAGCCGCGCAGGGCGGCGTTCAGGGTCTGGCTCGAGGTGACGTTGATGGCCGGGTAGGCGAACTTGCCTGCCTTCGCCCGGTCGAGCATCTCGTTGTAGACCTCGGGGGTTGCGATGGGCATGGTCCGCTCCTTGGAGTGTGCGGGTTGGGGTTCTGCGTACTACGGCCCTGACCTAGACCTTGGGTGTGACGTCATCGTCGTCCCCATCTTTCCAGACATGAGCCGGTGCGAGGCGCTCCGGCCAAGCCACGGGCAAGTCCAGGTCAATTCCGGGCGTCAGTCCAGCCCCAGTTCATCCTTCGAGAAGGCGAACCGGTACGGAACGCCCGCGCCGGCCTCGATCTTCTCGGCCGCGCCGGTGGCCCGGTCGACGATGGTCGCGACGGCGACGACCTCGGCGCCCGCCTCGCGCACGGCCTCGACGGCGGTGAGCGGCGAGCCGCCGGTGGTGGAGGTGTCCTCCACGACGAGCACCCGCCGGCCCGCGATCTCCGGTCCCTCCACGCGCCGCTGCATGCCGTGCGCCTTGGCGGCCTTGCGGACGACGAACGCGTCGAGCCGCCTGCCGCGCGCGGCGGCCGCGTGCAGCATGGCGGCCGCCACGGGGTCGGCGCCCATGGTGAGGCCGCCCACCGCGTCGAACTCCAGGTCGGCGGTCAGGTCCAGCAGCACCTGGCCGACCAGCGGGGCGGCCTCGCCGTCGAGGGTGACGCGGCGCAGGTCGACGTAGTAGTCGGCCTCGAGACCCGAAGACAGGGTCACCTTGCCGTGCACCACGGCCTTGTCCTTGATCTGCTGCAGCAGCGCGCCGCGTGTGTCCGTCATGCCGCCCAGCTTAGAGGCGTCGCCAGGTCCAGGTGGTCGTCGCCTCCAGCGGCTCCAGCGGGGTGACCAGGCGCGGGAGGGTGTTGAGGCCGTTGGGCGGGCCGGTCTGCGGCTCGACGCACACCGCCTCGGCCTGCTCGTCGTAGACGACCACCCACTCCTCGCGGCTGGTCACCTTCAGCTCCAGCTGCCCGGGCCAGGTGAGGGTGACGTCGACGCCGCCGGGCATGCCGAAGCAGTCGTCCCAGGGGCCGGGCCCGGGGTCGACGCGGTTGCCGGTGGGCAGGTGGTCGGCGCCGCGCTCCTCCTGCCAGGCGGGCTTGAAGTCGAGCAGCACGTCGGCGCCGCCGAGGCTGCGGTGGAACCAGGGGTGCCAGCCGATCTGCGCCGGGAAGGAGTCGTCGTACGCCTCCACGGACATGGTCAGGGTCAGGCTGTCCCCGGTCAGCGAGACCACCTGGGTCACGCGGCCGCGGTGCGGCCAGGGGTCGGTCAGGTCGTAGGTGATGACGGCCTCGTCCGCCGACACCCGGGCGGTGCGCCAGGCGCCGTCGCGCGCGGTGCCGTGAATGGCGTGCGGCGGGGAGTTGAGGGGCATCTGGCGGACGGTGGCGCCGTCCAGGAAGCGGCCCTCGCGGACCCGGCCGCACCAGGGCACCATCGGGAAGCAGCCGTAGCGCTCGCCCTGGCGCAGCAGCTCCACGCCGCCGATCCGCAGCCCACCGATACGGCCGCCGTTGCCGGGCCGCACGCTCACCTCCGCGTCGCCCGCGGTCAGCGTGATGTCTTCGTTACTCACGGGACGACCCTACTGGGGCGATCAAGAGGGCGTCCGCCGCACGCACGCGTCCGCCCGGTCCGGCCCGTGCACAGGCCCTACCGGCGTCGGCGCAGGGCGCGGTTCACCACGATCGCGGAGGCCAGGGCCAGGGCGGCCGCGGGGGCCGCCCAACGCAGGATCTGGTTGCCGGCGACGGTCTGGGGTGCCGGGACCGGGGCGTAACGGCCGCGCGGCGGCGCGTGGTCGACCTCCTCCGCGCTGCGGCCGATCATCGTCCGGCGCGCGTGCGCGGCCTCGGCGGGCGGCTCGCCCGTGGCGGCGAAGTCGTCCGCCGTGCGGTCGGCGGCGTCCGCGGCCGGGTCGAGGGAGGGCGGCGGGACCTCGGTCTCGAAGAGGGAGGCGGACTCGGGACCGGGCGCCCGGTCCGGGTTGTCCGGGCTCGCCGCCAGGCTCTCCACGAAGCGGTTCAGCAGCCGGGTGACCGCCGAGCTGACCGCCTCCGCCGGAAGCTCCGCGATACGCCCGTCGGCGTCCGCGGTGCCCTCGACCGTGACGGTGGTGCCGTCCTGGGTGCCCGCGAGGCGCAGGGTGAGCGCGACCTTGGCGGTGCCGCTGCCGCGGGCCTCGCCGGCCTCGCCGTCGACGGCGAAACTGCCGTCGTCGCGGGGCGTGATGCGCAGCGCCCCGCGGTAGGTGACGGAGTGTCCGCCGACCCGCAGCTTGAGCCGTCCCGCGACGGGTTCGGCACCGGCGTCCTGCTGGAGTCCGGGGACCGCCCGGGCGACCCGGGCGGGCTCGGCGAGCGCCTCCCTGAGCCGGTCGGCCGGAACCGGGACGAAGACCTGGTGCTCCATGTCGGCTGAGCCTACCCAGTCCCGGCCGGAACGCACCCTCCCGCGCGGGGAAGCCGTGAACCCGCCTTCCGCGACCGCCCGCGAGCCCGGGAGCGCCCCGTGGGTCAGTAGCGCGGGTGCACCAGCGTCGAGGCCGGCAGCCCCGCGATCCGGGTGGCGGCCGCCGCGCGCGCGTCGGAGGCCAGGTCGTCCTCGGTCAGGGTGCGCGGCCGGGGTCCCCGCGGGTCCAGCCGCAGCCGCGGCGCCGTACCGCCCGGAGCCGCCAGCAGGAACCCCCAGTCGTCCGGGGCCCGGGCGGCCTCGGCCGGGCGGCCGGGACCGGCCGGGAACCCGGAGTCCCGGCCGGGGACCCGGTAGGGGGTGCTGGCGAAGCCGGCCGCCCGGAGGGTCGAGGCCACCGTCCAGAACGCGCGGGGGCGGGCGGTGACCGGGCCGGCGTGCACCACGAGCCGCCCGTCGGCCGCGAGGGCGCGGCGGGCCAGGCCGTAGAACTCCTGGGAGTACAACTTGGTGCCGGCGGTGTCGCCCGGGTCGGGCAGGTCCGCGATCAGGACGTCGTACGCCCCCGCCGGCGTCCCGCGCAGCCAGGTGAACGCGTCCGCCGTCGTCAGGCGCAGGCGGGGGTCCGCGTAGGCGTGGCCGTTGAGGCGGGACAGGCCGGGGTCGCGGCGCGCCAGGCGGGTGAGCCCGGCGTCGGGCTCGACCAGGTCGACGCGGCGCACGTCGTGGTGGCGCAGGACCTCGCGGGCGGCCAGGCCGTCGCCGCCGCCGAGGATCAGCACGCGGGCGTGCGGGCCGCTCAGCGCGGGCTGGACGAGGGCCTCGGGACGGCGCAGCGCGTCGCGGCCGCCGACCCGGAGCCGGCCGTCCAGGAAGAGGTACAGGGGCCGGCCCCCGGTGCCGCCGGCGAGGACGACCTCCCGCCCGCCGGTCCGCACGGCGACCCGCACGTCCTTGCCGTACACCGCGTGCCGGGCGGCGCGTTCGAAGTCGTCGGCGAGGGCGGCCGCGCAGCCGAGGACGCCGAGCACGGCGAGGCCGGCCGGCAGCAGGGTCCAGCGGGCCCGGCGGCTCAGGTCGCGGCGGAACAGGCCGAGCACCAGGGCGCCCCCGGCGAGCACGTTGACCGCGCCGGTGAGCAGCGCCCCGGTCAACTGGCCGAGGAACGGCAGCAGCAGGAACGGGAAGGCGAGACCGCCGACCAGCGCGCCCACGTAGTCGGCGGCGAACAGGTCGGCGACCGCGCCGCCCGCGTCCTGGCGGCGGATGCGCTGGATCAGCTCCATCAGCAGCGGCACCTCGGCGCCCACGAGCAGGCCGATGGCGAGCGAGAAGGCGACCAGCAGACAGCGCGGGCCGTCGGCCCAGATCCCGCCCCAGCCGCCGGTCCAGGCGAAGACCGCGTACAGCGCCATCGCGCTGCAGCCGCCGACCAGGGCGAGCGCGATCTCGATCGCGCCGAACCCGGCGGCCGCGTGCCAGCGCAGCCGCTTGGCCGCGAGGGAGCCGACGCCCATCGCGAACACCATCACGGACAGCACCACGGACGCCTGGGTGACCGAGTCGCCGATCAGGTACGAGGCGAAGGCCACGAGTTCGAGTTCGTACACCAGCCCGCAGGCCGCGCAGACGAAGACGCACGCGAGGACCAGGAACCGTCCGGTGCGGGGCCGCACCGGCAGCCGTACGGGGGCCGTCCAGGGCGGGGTCCCCGGGCGAGCGGGAGCGTGCGGTTCGATCACGCTGCGACGTTACGTCACGCACTCGGTACGCTTCGTCACCCGCGCGTGTGGAACTCCGGGCAGTTGTCGCATTACCGGTTTGGGACGCGCGGGAAGCGTGCGGCCCGGCGGGTCCCCGGCGGACCCGCGCCGCGCCTCCCGGCGGGCGTCAGCCCGCCCGGCCGGCCGGGACCCGCGCACCGACCCGGGTCCGGGTCGCGACCAGCTGCCCGTCCTGCGGATAGGCATGCCAGGTGCGCCAGTGGACCTGGCCCTCGTGCCACTGGGCCAGCAGCGCGGTGAAGGCGTGCGGGCTGCCGGGGAAGACACCGGCGAGGCCGTGCGGGTGGTCGGAGACGAGGGCCAGCAGCTCCTGGGCGCGCCCCTCGAACGAGCCCGGCGTGAGCACCTCGACGCGCGCCGCGAACTCGTACTCCCAGTCGTCGACCCGCTTGGCCACGCCCAGCGGAAGCGGGGTGCTGGATCCGGGGATGCACGCGACCGTCTCCGAACATCGCCCCCGTTCCTCCTCGAGCAGCACCTGGTGGGACGCGCCGAGGAGCCGCAACTGCAGGCTGAGTCCGCCGAGTTCCAGGTCGAGGGTGGCCAGGGCGGGCAGCGGCTCGCGGCCGAGGGCCCAGGCGAGGTCGGCGGCACGGGTGTCGGTGTAGGCGGTGTTCAGGGTCGTGAGCATGGGTCGGCTCCGCTAACGAACAAGGAGAGGGGAGTTCGGCCTTGTCAGCCCAGTCAGCCCGGCCGGTGGGGGTGACTGCGGGAGTCCGAGGGCTGTGTCGGTGAGCAAGGTGGCCGTATTGGTGAATAAGAGGGAATCATGAACAGTGGGGCCACCACAGCGTTTTTACCCAAGTTCGTGGGGTTTCCATCCCTCAGAGGGCTCCACAGCTCAACTGTTCAACTACGGCGTGCGCCGGGCGCGCGGCCGGGAAACACCGGGGCGTCCGCCGGACCGGTGCCCTCCGGCGGGCGCCCGGGGCCCCGGGGAGGCGGCCGCCCCGTGCCCGGCCGCCTCCCCCGCCGCCGTCGTGTCAGTTGCCCCCGCCGCAGCCACCGCCGCCACCGCACGAGGAGCCCCCGCCGCAGGACGAGCCGCCACCGCAGGAGGAGCCACCGCCGCACGAGGAGGAGTGCCCTCCCCCGCAGGAGTGGTGGCCGCCGGAGTGGCCGCCGTGATGACCGCCGGACGACGATCCGCCGTCCGCCGCGCCCGCGGCCCACCAGCTGTTGCCGCTGTCGTACGACGAGGACGACGAGGACCTGGTGCGGGACGAGCGGGCCCGGCCGGCCGGGCGGGACCTGCCCTTGGCGAGGTCCGGGCCCTTCCTGCCGGCCCGCTTCCTGCGCACGCGGCCCGCCGTCCCCGCGATGATCAGCAGCGCGAGCAGAGCCAGGCTGAAACCGATCTCCATGGCGCCGCCCTCCTTCCTTTCCCCCGAAGCGGCCCCCCGTGGGCGCCTCGCTGTCACCGCCTTGCGTGCGGTGACCGGGGGATGCCCGGCCGCCGGCCGCGTCAAAGCGGAGTTGAGGAAGTTCAGAGGGTTCTTCCACGCCAACGGCCCCTGACCTGCGGAAAAGGGCAGATCAGGGGCCGTCGCTGTCTTCCTGGGCCGTCTAGGGGCCGTGATCTTTTCGCGAGGCACCCCACAGCACGGAGTCGATGGCACGCCGGGCACGCTCGCGGCTGTCAGGCATCAGGTGGGCGTACACCCGCAGCGTCAGAGCCGGGTCGACATGCCCCATGTACTCGCTGACGGCCTTGATGTTCTCGCCGGCGTCCAGCAGCGCGGAGGCGTAGAAGTGCCGGAGGGCATGCATCCCGTGCTCGCGCGCCGACTCGTACTTGCCGTCACCGTCACCACCAGATGGGCCACACCCTGCGGCCGTATCCGGCGCAGGGCTTCATGATCAGCCAGCCCGTGCCGAACGACGTACTCGAGGCCTACGACCGGCTGCGCCACGAGGGCTTCACCAGCCGACTCCTGGTTACCAACCAGCCCTCTCCCTGAGCCACGCAGCCTCCTGAGCCACCAGGCCGAGAGCTGTTACAGGTTTCTCTACCTCATCAAGCCCCGGCTGCGCTCCGCTCCGCCGGGCGCGTTCCCGGCTCCGCTGCGGGCGCCGCTCCTCCCTCCGGCCCGCTCCGCCCGCGCTGCGCCGACGCGCGCCCACAGGTGGATAGGGCCGGTGGCCATGAGCCGATCACCGCATGGCGCGGCCACGGTCAGAACAGTGCCTCCGGCGGGGGATCGGCCGGCACCGGGATGGAGGGGGCGCCATCGCCGCCCGCGGGTCCGTGATGGCGGATGCTGAGGGCTCCCATCCCGCACACCATCGACCCAGGCAGAGCCGAGCAGACGCGGCCCCTGGCGTCCAGGTCGTTCGTACAGTGGCGCGCTCCACCTGGACGCCAGGAACCACGCCCGCTCCACGGTGTGTGGGTCGACGGCGTACGGGATGGGAGCTGAGGTTAGGTGGTGGTCGAGGTCGTCAGCCGGCGCAGCCGTGTGCGGTCAAACTGTGGGAGGGACGGACCGGGTCAGGGGTTCAAGATCTCCGTACAGAGCGGCGTGAAGCGCGGCAGCGAGTTCGCGGGCTCGTTCTTCGGGCCGCACCCCATGCATCATGAAGTAAATCGGCCCCATGTAAGCGCCCCAGTCGACCTCGCCCCTCTCCACTAGGCGAGTCATCGCGGCCCGGACTTCCTCGTTGACTACATCGGAAACCACGTGCCGGGGGCCAGCAGTGAGCGTATCCGCCTTCACCGTCCACCGGTTTCCTTCACATTCGATGGCGACGAACACAGCACTGTCCGCTATGGCCTTCTGGTACGCGTCGTAGAACGCGCCGGCGCCAGTGGCGACCGGGATGAGGCGGGCGGGGCACGGAACCGGCAGTGGCTGCACGAAGAGCATTATTACGCTCCGTAAGGTTCAAGCGCTCTCAGTGACCCACCTCGATAGGCGACGGATGAGTGGGTGTAAGGCGCTGAAAGCGCGGCACTCAGACCGCAGCAAGGATGCGGCAGGCACCGTGCTCAGGCCCTGAGCCCCGGTTGCAGCACCCGTGCTGCGTCTAGGTCGCGGGGGTAGGCTCGTCCGCGCGGGCCCGCTACTCGACATGGACACGACGGCACTGTCCGCATCCGCTGGTCGTGCTCGTGACAGGTGATGGGTCGTGACTGCTGATCCCGCAGTGAAACCAGTCCGCACTAGCCCCTGCCTGGTGGCCCAGGTGTACGGCGAGATGGACCATATGACTGCGCCGATCTTCACGCCACAAATTCTCGAACTGGTGGACTCCGGCGCTCCATTCATCGTCTTGGACATGTCCGGTGTCGAGTTCTGCGATTCAGCAGGGTTGAACGTGATACTGGCGGCGCGTTGGCACGCGGAGCAGGCGGGAGCGACAGTGGCCCTCACATGCCTGCCAGCGTTCCTGAGCCAGTTGCTTCGGATTACTGGAGTTGACCAACTCATGCGTCCGTACGACACGGTCACGGACGCTGAGGCCGCCCTGATCGGATAGGACATGACTCGCACAGGTCAGCTTGTTGCTGTGGCTGCCAAGCGACCCACTGAGCGCCGACGATGCCACCAGTGGCGCAATTCGCCAGCTCGCTGCCAGGCTGCTTGTGTGACGGACCTGAGGAGCTCGGCGCCGTGCCCTTACAGGGGGCGTCGCCCGGCGACCGCACCGCTCGGGTCGTCCAGCAGGGCGATGCGGGCGGTGATGCGTTTGCCGACGGGTTCTCGCTGTGCTTCGAAGGCCTGGGCAACGGCCAGGACGATCTCCAGGCCGTGCTGGCCCACCCGGCCGACATCCGCGGCCCGGGCGATGGGCAGTACCGGGTCGGAGTCCCACACGACGACCTCGACCGTGTCACCGGCGATCCGCAAATCCAGCAGCAGCGGCCCCGGAGCGTACTTGAGCGCGTTGGTGACCAGCTCGCTCACCACCAGTTGGGTGAGGTCCAGGGCGCGCTGGGAGACCGGCAGGCCGTGGTCGGCCTGGACGCGGGTGAGGAAGTCGGCGGCCAGGTGCCGGGCCTCGGCGATGACCGTGCCGGTCCCGTCCAAGGCCACTGCGGTCTGGATGACCTGTTCACCAGGCGTGGTGCCTTCCTGGCCCACAGGGGCTGATTCCATGACGGCCGCCTTCACTACCCCGTTCACACCCCGCGCGTTTACCCGCGCCAAGGAAGGTGACGCCTGGCGCCCCCGTGTTGTCTTCGTCTCATCCAGGCATCACCTCGTGCCGTCTAGGGCACCGATTCCCGCGAGGACATGGCTGTGCCAGTATCACCGACATGGCTGAAAAAGAGGTGGCGGATACCGAACAGGCGGTGCAGGCGGGCGGGCTATCGACCACCCTCTCTGTCACCGACGGTATCCACGTGCTGACCGTCGCCGGAGAGATCGACCACCAGACCGGTGACACGTTCCGCCAAGCCCTCGAAGTCCCCGACGCGCCCCGGCCCCGAGTCGTGGTGGACCTGGGGCAGGTGACCTTCATGGACTCGAGCGGCATCAACGTCCTCATCACCACCCACCGCGCCCTCAGCGACACCGGCGGCTGGCTCCGCCTGGCCCGACCCTGCGAATCCGTGCAACGCGTTCTGCACCTCGTCGGCATCGACACCGTCATCGACTGCCACGAAACCCTCTCCCAGGCACTCAGTATCTGAAGGCCGCTCCGCCAGCCTCCGCTCTCCGCGAAGTCGCCCTGGGCATCACGTGGCCACGAGCGTACGACCACCCGGCATCCCTGGGCCGTCTCTGGGCCGTCCGAGGGCGGCCAACGATGACAGGCGACGCCAGATGATGGGGGCTTTCTTCCTGGTCAGGTGAGGCACGCCGGGTGACATCCCAGGTGTCCATCGCCGAAGCTATGTTGAGGAAGTCCAGAGCTTGGGCGCAGGATGGCCGGCATGACCTCCAGCGCACGCCCGTACCTCAACCGCCGCCTGGCGGAGTTCGGCACGACGATCTTCGCCGAGATGTCCGCCCTCGCCGCGTCGACCGGGGCGATCAACCTGGGGCAGGGCTTCCCCGACACCGACGGCCCCGAGGAGATCCGGGAGGCCGCGGTGCGCGCGCTGCGCGACGGGCGCGGCAACCAGTACCCGCCGGGGCCGGGCGTCCCCGAGCTGCGCGCGGCGATCGCCGCGCACCAGCGGCGGCGCTACGGGCTGTCGTACGACCCCGACACCGAGGTGCTGGTGACGGCCGGCGCCACGGAGGCGATCGCGGCGTCCCTGCTGGCGCTGCTGGAGCCGGGCGACGAGGTGGTGGCCCTTGAGCCGTACTACGACTCCTACGCGGCGAGCATCGCGATGGCGGGCGGCCGCCGGGTGCCGGTGACGCTCCGGCCGCACGAGGGCGCCTTCCGCCTGGACCTCGACGAGCTGCGCGCGGCCGTCACGGACCGCACCCGTCTGCTGCTGATCAACACCCCGCACAACCCGACCGGCACGGTCCTCACCCGGGCCGAGCTGGCGGCGGTGGCCGAGCTGGCGGTGGAGCGCGACCTGCTGGTGGTGACGGACGAGGTCTACGAGCACCTGGTCTTCGACGACGCCGAGCACACACCGCTGGCGACGTTCCCCGGGATGCGCGAGCGCACGGTGACGATCGGCTCGGCCGGCAAGACCTACTCGTTCACCGGCTGGAAGGTCGGCTGGGTGACGGCCGCGCCGCCCCTGGTGAGCGCCGTGCGCTCGGCCAAGCAGTTCCTGACCTACGTGTCCGCGGGTCCGTTCCAGTACGCGGTGGCGCAGGCGCTGGCGCTGCCGGACTCGTACTACGAGAACTTCCGCCGGGACATGCGGGCCCGCCGGGACATCCTGGCCGAGGGCCTGGCCCAGGCCGGGTTCGAGGTCTTCCGGCCCGCCGGGACCTACTTCGTCACCACCGACATCCGGCCCCTCGGCGAGAAGGACGGCTTCGCCTTCTGCCGCGCGCTGCCGGAGCGGGCGGGCGTGGTGGCGATCCCCAACGCCGTGTTCTACGACGACCGCGAGGCGGGCGCGCCGTTCGTGCGGTTCGCGTTCTGCAAGCGCGAGGACGTGCTGCGGGAGGCCGCGGAGCGGCTGCGGCGCATGTGAGGGCGCGGTCCGGGGGCCGCGGCCCCCGGACCGGCCGGGAACGGGGTTACTCCCCGTCCTCCTCGGGCTTCTCCGCTTCGTTCACTTCCTCTTCCAGACCGAGCTGCTCCACCAGCCACTTGTCGAACTCGATCGCGGCCCGCACCCAGCTGACCGTGGAGGAGACGAAGTGGTTGAGGTCGACGCCGGTGCCGACCAGCATCTGCGCCTCGCCGATGAGGCGGACGGTGCCGTCGTCGTGGGTGTGGGTGTACACCTTGGGCCACAGCGTGCGGCGGTTCCAGTCGTCGACGGACTCCAGCAGCTGCGGCTTCTCGTCGATCTTGTGGGGGCGGTCGTAGAAGGTCCGGACCGAGAAGACCGCCTGCTCATCCTCCCCGCGGAACATGAAGTACGTGCGGAACTGCTCCCAGGGCGCCGCGAGGTCTCCCTCCTCGTCGACGACGTACTTCAGCTCCATCTGGTCGAGGAGCTGCTTCACGAGGTCCTGATCCGGGACGACGGGGCCCACCGGTCCCTGGGGCTGCGGTTCTGGCTGGCCCCCGAAGTTCGGAATCGAGGACGGGTCGATGCTCACCGTGTTTTTCCCTTCATTGGATCCCGCCATCCTCCCCCATGCGGGGAGGGGGGTGGCAAGCCCCGACGCGGCCTGTCAGCCCAGGGCTGACATGATCCGGCCGGACCGGCCGCACGGCGCCCGCCGGAGCGGCCGGGGGCAGGCGCCGCCCCGGCGGGCCGGCCGTCCGGCTCAGAGCGTCTTGCCCGTCGCCGGGCCAACGATCAGGCCCCCCTCGAAGCGGTCCACCCGGACCGTGTCGCCGTCCTTGACCTCGCCGGAGAGGATCTCCTTGGCGAGGCGGTCGCCGATCGTGGTCTGCACGAGCCGGCGCAGCGGACGGGCGCCGTAGGCCGGGTCCAGTCCCTCCTCGGCGAGCCAGGCCAGCGCCGCGGGCGTGATGTCCAGGCTGAGCCGGCGCTCGGCCAGCCGCCTGGCCAGCCGGTCGATCTGGAGCTTCGCGATCCGCTCCAGCTCGGGCTTGGTGAGCGCGGTGAAGACCACCAGGTCGTCGAGCCGGTTGAGGAACTCCGGCTTGAAGGAGGCGCGTACGACCTCCAGTACCTGCTCCCGCTTCTCCGCCTCGCTGCTCACCGGGTCGACCAGGAACTGGCTGCCCAGGTTGGAGGTGAGCACCAGGATGGTGTTGCGGAAGTCCACCGTGCGGCCCTGACCGTCCGTCAGCCGGCCGTCGTCCAGCACCTGCAGCAGGACGTCGAAGACCTCGGGGTGGGCCTTCTCCACCTCGTCCAGCAGCACCACGCTGTACGGGCGCCGCCGCACCGCCTCGGTGAGCTGGCCGCCCTCCTCGTAGCCGACGTAGCCGGGGGGCGCGCCGACCAGCCGGGCCACGCTGTGCTTCTCGCCGTACTCCGACATGTCGATGCGGACCATGGCCCGCTCGTCGTCGAAGAGGAAGTCGGCGAGCGCCTTGGCCAGTTCGGTCTTGCCGACACCGGTCGGGCCCAGGAAGAGGAAGGAGCCGGTGGGGCGGTCGGGGTCGGCGATGCCGGCCCGCGAACGCCGCACGGCGTCGCTCACCGCGCGCACGGCCTCGGTCTGGCCGATGAGGCGCCGGCCCAGCTCGTCCTCCATGCGCAGCAGCTTCTGCGTCTCGCCCTCCAGCAGCCGCCCGGCGGGGATGCCGGTCCAGGCGCCGACGACGTCGGCGATGTCGTCCGCGCCGACCTCCTCCTTGACCATGGTGTCCCGGGCGACCTCCTCCTCGGCCTCGGAGGCGGCCTCCAGCTCCTTCTCCAGCTCCGGGATCCGGCCGTAGAGCAGCTTGGCCGCGGTGTCGAAGTCGCCGTCGCGCTGGGCGCGTTCGGCCTGGCCGCGCAGGTCGTCCAGGCGCTCCTTCAGCTCACCGACCCGGTTGAGGGACTGCTTCTCCTTCTCCCAGCGGGCGGTCAGGCCGCGCAGCTCCTCCTCCTTGTCGGCGAGGTCGCGGCGCAGCTTCTCCAGGCGCTCCCGGGAGGCCGGGTCGGTCTCCTTGGCGATCGCCAGCTCCTCCATCTTCAGCCGGTCGACGGAGCGCTGGAGTTCGTCGATCTCCACGGGGGAGGAGTCGATCTCCATGCGCAGCCGGGAGGCCGCCTCGTCGACCAGGTCGATGGCCTTGTCGGGCAGGAAGCGGGAGGTGATGTACCGGTCGGAGAGGGTGGCGGCGGCCACCAGGGCGCTGTCCGCGATCTGCACCTTGTGGTGGGCCTCGTAGCGGCCCTTGAGCCCGCGCAGGATGGCGATGGTGTCCTCGACGGTCGGCTCGGCGACCAGCACCTGCTGGAAGCGGCGCTCCAGGGCGGGGTCCTTCTCGATCCGCTCCCGGTACTCGTCCAGGGTCGTGGCTCCGACCATGCGCAGCTCACCGCGGGCCAGCATGGGCTTGAGCATGTTGCCCGCGTCCATGGCGGAGTCGCCGCCCGCGCCGGCGCCCACCACGGTGTGCAGCTCGTCGATGAAGGTGATGACCTGGCCGTCGGACTCCTTGATCTCGGCGAGCACGGACTTCAGCCGCTCCTCGAACTCGCCGCGGTACTTGGCGCCGGCCACCATCGCGCCGAGGTCCAGCGCGACCAGCCGCTTGTCCTTCAGCGACTCGGGCACGTCGCCCTTGACGATCCGCTGGGCGAGCCCCTCCACGACGGCGGTCTTGCCGACGCCGGGCTCGCCGATGAGCACGGGGTTGTTCTTGGTACGGCGGCTCAGCACCTGCACCACCCGCCGGATCTCCTGGTCCCGCCCGATGACCGGGTCGAGCCGGCCCTCGCGGGCGGCGGCGGTGAAGTCGGTGCCGAACTTCTCCAGGGCCTTGTACTGACCCTCGGGATCGGCGGTGGTCACGCGGCGTCCTCCCCTGGCCTTGGTGAAGGCCTCTTCGAGCTTCCTGGCGTCGGCACCCTGCTTGCGGAGCACCTCGCCGGCCGCGCCGCCCTTCGCGGCGACGCCGATGAGCAGGTGCTCGGTCGACAGGTACTCGTCGCCGAGCGCCTTGGCCCGTTCCGAGGCGTCGGCGATGACCGCGAGCAGCTCGCGGTTGGGCTGCGGGGGCGCGACGGTGGAGCCGGTCACGCTGGGCAGTCCGGCCAGCACCCGCTCGGCGCCGGAGCGCACGGCGGCCTGGTCGGCCTCGACGGCGGCGAGCAGGTCGGTGATGTTCTCGTTGTCCTGGCCCTGGAGCAGAGCCAGGAGCAGATGAGCGGGGGTGAGGTCCGGGTGCCCCTCGGTCACCGCGCGGTTGCCGGCGGCGTTGATCGCGTCCCGGCTCCTGTTGGTCAGCTCGGCGTCCACGTGTCCGTTCTCCTCCTCGGCGTCGGCTCGACGGCCAGGCCCTTCCCAGTGCTGACTAGATCAGCGTACACAAAGTTGAGTCTATTCCGCTCAAGGCGGGGCAGCGCACGGGATGGGGAAATCAGCGGCTAGGTTTCGGCCATGGCCAAGCACTCCGTAGACCCGGCTGCCCCGGACGAGCCCTATCTCGCCTTCTGGCGGGAACGGCATCTGTGCACCCTGACGACCCTGCGCCCGGACGGGAGCCCGCACGTGGTCCCGGTCGGGGTGACGTACGACCCCGCGGCACGGTTGGCCCGGGTGATCACCAACGGGGGCAGCGCGAAGGCGGCCCACGTCCGCGCGGCCGGCGACGAGGGCGCCCGGGTCGCGGTGTGCCAGGTGGACGGCCGGCGCTGGGCCACGCTGGAGGGCCGGGCGCGGGTGCGCGAGGACCGCGAGCGGGTGGCGGAGGCGGAGCGGCGGTACACCGAGCGCTACCACCGCGTGCCGGCGGAGAACCCGCGGCGGGTGGTGATCGAGATCGAGGTCGAGCGGGCGCTCGGACACGGCTGACCCGGGCCGCCCCGCAGACGGCGGCCATCGATTTCCGGCCAGTGTGGGAACGCGCCCATACGTGGAAATGTCAGCGCAAACTGCAGCGGCGTCACCGTGTTCAGGTCACGGTGACGCCGCTGCGGGGGGAAGCACCTGAGCGATCTTTTACGACGGGGGAATCGCGTCAGGCACTGCGGGGGGTGGCTGAGATGGTCGTGAGCTCCGGGTCCTCCGGCTCTGCCAGCCGATGGTCCCGTTGGTCCAGGTTCACAAAGATCATGCCGTAGCGGATGGCGCACCGCACCGGCTGCGGCGCCCCGCGCGGCTTGCGCAGGCACCGGTAGGCCCGTACGTCCTCGTCCTCGTCCCGGGTGACGACGACCGGCTCTCCGAAGACGGTCACCATCAGCGAGTCACCACTGTGGGGGATGGCGGTGACCAGGTCGATGAAGTGCCAGCCGGAGCGGTAGGCGGTGGCCATCTCCCGCCTGAAGGACCGGTCGTCGGGTGGGGTGGTCATGCCCTCGCACCCGCCCGGACGGTGTCCCAGCCGAGATCCTGCCCGGACGCGGTCTGGCTGGTGCGCGGCGTGATGTCCCAGCCGAGGTCCAGCGCGGAGTCGGCGTGACCGGCCGGCCGTACGATGTCCCAGCCGAGGTCCAGCGTGCTCACCGTGCCGAAGACCAGTCCTGTGGAGAAGGCCACGGCAAGTACTGAGCGAAGCATTCTCTTGCACATGATGGGCTTCGTCCTCACTTCCCCTGTGTCTCTCCCCCGCCTTGAAGACGATGGCTCATCAAGCCACGTCAAAGCCACAGAAGCGGTGCATCATGTTCCTGCATGTACAGGACCCTGGGGGGTGGAGATTTGCCTAATACTCACACGAACGAGACACATCATCCTCACGGGATGACGGATCTCTGTGAAGACGGCAAGCGCCTGTACGCCGACGCGCTGCGGCTGGGACGCGTCGCCCGCCCGGAGGCGGAAGCAGCCCCCTGCCTGCTGGAACTCGCGCTGCTGCACCCCGATCCGGACGATCCGAAGTGGCTGCGGCCGGTACCGCCCGCCGCCGCGCTCGCCCAGCGTCTGCACCCGATCGAACGGGAGATCCAGGAGCGCAGACACGCCGCGATCGAACTCACCGATTCCTTCGAGCCATTCATGGCCATCAGCGCCCAGAGTACGGGGGACACCAACGCGGTCACCGTGCACGAGGGCATCGAGCGGATCAACGCGGCCATCGAACGGGCCACCGCCGACTGCCGGCACGAGGTGCTCACCGTGCAGCCCGGCGGCGGACGCAGCGAGAACGTCCTCGGCATCGCGCTGAAACGGGGTCAGGCCGTCATCGAACGCGGGATCTCCATGCGGACGCTGTACCAGCACACCGTGCGGCACAGCCAGGGGACGCTCGCGTACGCCGAGATCATGGCCAAGGGGAAGGTCGAGATACGCACGCTCGAGGAGCTGATCGAGCGTCTGATGATCTTCGACCGGGAGGTCGCCTTCATCCCCGCCCGCGACGACCGCCAGGTGGCCCTGGAACTGCGGCACCCGGCCCTGGTGGCGTACCTGGTGAAGGTCTTCGAACAGCTCTGGCGGCGCGCGGTCCCGCTCCTGGAGGAGCCCGCCTACGCGCCCCCGGTCGACGGCGTCACGGGGGTGCAGCGCTCCATCGCCAAGCTGCTGGTCGAGGGACACGTGGACGAGGCGATCGCCCGCCGCCTCGGCATGAACGTACGGACCTGCCGGGCCCACATCGCCAAGCTGGCCGCCGCCCTCGGCAGCGGCAGCCGCGCCCAGCTCGGCTACCTCATAGCCCGCTCCGGGCTGCTGGACCAGGAACCGGACCCCGAGCCCGGCCTGCCGGCCCCGGCACCGCACGGCTGACGGCCCGCCCCGGTGAGGCGGCGCGGGAGCCGTGCCCGGCGCGTACGGCTCAGCGCACGCCCGAGGACTCCTGGCCGGGCGCTCCCAGCGCTGCGGGGGCGGCCGGCGGGCCGCTGTGCGGAGGCCGGTCCAGGCCCACCTGGGCGATCCGCACGCCCAGTTGGGTACGGCTGGCCGCGCCGAGCGTGTCCGAGAGCCGGGCGATGTGCGCCCGGCAGGTGCGCACGCTGATGCCGAGGCGTTCGGCGATCACCGCGTCCTGGTGCCCCTCGGCGAGCAGCGCCGCGATGGACCGCTCGCGGTGCGAGATGCCCTCGATGCCGGTGTCGGGCAGCGGGGCCGTCAGCGGCAGCGCCAGCCGCCACAGCCGCTCGAAGACGGTCACCAGGTACTCCACGAGGGCCGGGTGCCGCAGCTCCAGGGCCATCGTGCGCTCGGCGTTGGCGGGGATGAACGCGACCGTGCGGTCGAAGAGGATCAGCCGGTCGATGACCTCGTCCAGGGTGCGGGCCTCGACCGTGCCGCCCATCAGCTCCAGGTAGTTGAGCAGCCCCTGCCCGTGCCGGGCCACGTGCGTGTACAGGTCGCGCATGCGCACGCCCCGGCCGCGCAGCGCGAGCGCCCGGTGCAGCCCCTCGGTCAGCTCGTCCTCGCGCCGGATGCCGCCGGGCTGCACGGTGAGCACCTCCGCGGCGCACGCGGCGGTCGCCTCGTCCATCGCGGCCTGGATGCGGGAGAGCCCGTCCAGCACCCGGATGGCCGTGCCCTCACCGGACGCCGACAGCGCCTGCAGCTGCGTGCCCAGGCCCGCGTACCACTCGAAGGCGGCCACCGCCGAGCCCACCCGGCGCTGGCTCTCCCTGACCTCGTCGTGGACCCCGCGCAGCAGCCTGGTCATGACCTCCTGCGGCGAGGTGGGCACCAGCCAGTCCATGTCGTCGGGGTCGGGGTGCAGCAGGGCCAGTTCCAGCAGACAGGGCACCGGCCCGGCGTCCGTGCGCGGCACCCGCCCCCGGCGTACGGCCCGGGAGTACACCCGGTCCCCGGCCTCGCACAGCCGGTCGGCACCGTGAGGATGCTCCTCCGTCCCGTGCCCGGCCATCGCCCATTCCACCCCCGGTTGCTGCCACTTCCGCAGCGCAACTATGCGCGGCCGGGATCGGGTCCGCAACACGGCTCCGGCCGCCCCGGGCGGGGAAACCAGCCGGTATGCGCCGTTGCGTACGGTCTTCCGCCCGCCGCGGCAGCAACAAGCTGCAAGGGTGGGACGTGGGCTACTTCAGGCCGATCGACGCGCAGGCCGCCTTGTACTTGGCCGTGCAGATGTCGCCGACCGAGTAGATGCCGTCGGCGATGACGGTGTCCTTGATCTTGGACCGGGTCAGGGCGCTCACCTGGACGAGCCGGGACGGAATGTCCTTGTCGGTGGGGCTGTCGACGCGGTCCTGGGTCAGGGCGTCGAACTGGATGTCCTTGCCCTGCACCTTGGTGACGGCCATCTGGGCGGCGGCCTCGGCCTCGTCCGGGTAGGACTTGTAGACGCTCATGTACTGCTCACCGGCCACGATGCGCTGCACCGCGTCCAGTTCGGCGTCCTGGCCGGTGATCGGGGGCAGCTTGGTGACACCGGCCGCCGTCAGGGCCTTGATGACCCCGCCCGCCATGCCGTCGTTGGCGGAGTAGACCGCGACGATGTTGTCCTTGCCGATACCGGCGATCGCCTTGGCCATGTTGGCCTCGGCGTTCTCCGGCTTCCAGTCCGTGGTGTCGAAGGACTCCGCGATGTCCACCTTGCCCTTCAGCTCCGACAGCGCGCCCTGCTTGAACTGCTTGGCGTTGGGGTCGGTGGGCGAGCCGTTCATCATGACGATCTTGTCGGAGGTGTCCACGCGCGAGCCCAGGGCCTCCAGCAGCGAGCGGCCCTGCACCTCGCCGACCAGCTCGTTGTCGAAGGAGATGTAGGCGTCGATCGGGCCCTCGGCGAGCCGGTCGTAGGCGATGACGGGGATGCCCGCCTCCTTGGCCTTCTTCACCTCGCCGACGATGCCGTGCGAGTCGACCGCGTCGAGCAGGATGACGTCGACCTTGTCGTCGATCATCGTCTGCATCTGGCCGGCCTGCCGGGATGCGTCCGCGTCCGCGTTGGCGTACTGGACCGTGCCCTTCTTGTGGGTCAGTTCGGCCACCTTGGCCTTGATGATCGGGTAGTCGAACTTGTCGTAGCGCGTGTTCGCCTTCTCCGGCAGCAGCAGACCGACGGTGACGTCGTCGCCCTTCGTCGGGCTGGCGCTCGCACCGTCCCCCGTCGCGTTCAGCACGCCGCACCCGGCGAGCGAAAGGATCATCGTGGACGCGGCCACGGATATGGCGATACGACGCATTCGAGGGCTCACTTCAGGTGCGATCCGGACGTGGGTGCTGCTTTACGACCCAGGTGTCTGAAAAGACAACGCGGCGCGCCCACCCGGCGTCAAGCAGAACTACTTAACGAGTGCGCAACAGCACGCTCCGCTGCACCTGTGAAGGAGGAGCGGAATCCCCTCCAAACACTCTTTACGGACCCTCCACGCAAAGGAAGTTCATGGAAGGGCAAAGATCCGCCCAGCCGGCGGCGGCCGCGGCGCACGCGAAAGGGGCCGGGGACGGTCACCCGTCCCCGGCCCCTGCCGGTGCTCGCCGCGGCCTGCGGTCAGTCGGCCTGCTGCTGCCGCTTCGGCCGCCACACCACCAGCGCGCTGGTCTGCTGGACCTCCTGATACGGCACCAGGTCGCGCCGGTAGGAGGCGTGCACGGCCGCCTCGCGCTGCCGCATCGCGGCCGCCGCGCCGTCCAGGGCCGCCTGCAGCTCCGCGACGCGGGACTGCAACGCGGCGACCTGGTTCTCCAGTTCGATGATGCGCTTGATTCCGGCCAGGTTGATGCCCTCGTCCTGCGACAACGTCTGCACCTGGCGGAGCAGTTCGATGTCACGGGCCGAGTAGCGGCGGCCCCTCCCCGCCGTGCGGTCCGGGGAGACCAGACCCAGACGGTCGTACTGGCGCAGCGTCTGCGGATGGAGACCGGAGAGCTGGGCCGCCACCGAGATGACGTAGACCGGGGTCTCCTCGGTCAGTTCGTACGGATTACGCCGACGGCCGGGTGTGTCCATGGGGCGCTCAATCTCCCTTCGCGGCCTCGAACAGCTCCGCCCGCGGGTCCTCCCCCGCGGTCGCCTCGCGATACGCCTCCAGCGCGTCACGAGCCTTCCCCGACAGGTCCTTCGGCACACTCACCTCGACGGTGACCAGCAGGTCGCCGCGGGTGCCGTCCTTGCGGACCGCGCCCTTGCCCCGGGCGCGCATGGTGCGCCCGTTCGGGGTGCCGGGCGGCAGTTTCAGGGTGACCGCCGGGCCGCCGAGGGTCGGGACCCGGACCTCGCCGCCGAGGGCCGCCTCGGCGAACGTGACCGGCACGGTGACGGTGAGGTTGTCGTCCCTGCGTCCGAACACCGGGTGCTCGCCGACGTGCACGACCACGTAGAGATCGCCCGCCGGTCCGCCCCGCTCGCCGGGCGCGCCCTTGCCGCGCAGCCGGATCCGCTGCCCGTCCGTCACGCCGGCCGGGATGCGGACCTGCATGGTGCGCGAGGACTTGGCACGGCCGCTGCCCTTGCACTCCATGCAGGGGTGCTCGGCGATCAGGCCGCGGCCCTTGCAGTCGGGGCAGGGGTCGGTGAGCGAGAACCCGCCGCCCGAGCCCCGGGCCACCTGTCCGGTGCCGACGCAGGTCGGGCACACGCGCGGTGTGCCGTTCTTGTCGCCGGTGCCCGAACACGCCTTGCAGGGCGCCTGGGAGGACATCCGCAGCGGCACCGTGGCGCCCTCGATGGCCTCCGTGAAGCTCAGCGTGACCTCGGTGTCGATGTCCTGGCCGCGCCGCGGCTGGGTGCGGGTGGCACCCGTGCCGCCGCGGTTGAACAGGCCCCCGAAGACGTCGCCGATGCCGCCGCCGAAGCCGCCCGAGCCCTGTGCGTTGCCCCCGAAGAGGTCGCCCAGGTCGAAGTTGAAGTTGCCGCCGCCGGCGCCCGGCCCGGGGCGGAAGCCGCCGTTGCCGAACAGGGCGCGCGCCTCGTCGTACTCCTTGCGCTTCTTCGGGTCGCCGAGGACGTCGTTCGCCTCGGAGATCTCCTTGAAGCGCTCCTCGGCCCTGGCGTTGCCCTTGTTGGCGTCCGGGTGGAACTCGCGGGCGAGCTTCCGGTACGCCTTCTTGATCTCGGCCTCGGTGGCGTCCTTGGGGACGCCGAGGACCTTGTAGTAGTCCTTCTCGATGAAGTCCTTGGTGCTCATCCCCGACGTCCCTCCTTCCTCGCGGTGATTACGTCAGCCCTCCTCCGGGCCACCGTTCTCCTTGTCGTCGGCCGCCTTCGCCTCGGTGCTCTCCTCGGCGCCCTCGGCCTTGACCGTCTGCGCGCCGGGCTGCGGTTCGGCGACGGCCACCCGCGCGGGGCGGATGGTGCGCTCGCCGATGCGATACCCGGGCTGCAGGATGGCCACGCACGTCGTCTCGGTGACGTCCGGCGCGTAGCTGTGCATCAGGGCCTCGTGGATCGTCGGGTCGAAGGGCTCGCCCTCCTTGCCGAACTGCTGCAGGCCCATCTTGGCCGCGACGGTCTCCAGCGACTCGGCCACCGACTTGAAGCCGCCGACCAGTTCGCCGTGTTCCCGTGCCCGGCCGATGTCGTCGAGCACGGGCAGGAGCTCGGTCAGGAGGTTCGCGATGGCGATCTCCCGGACCGCGACCCGGTCGCGTTCGACGCGGCGGCGGTAGTTCTGGTACTCGGCCTGCAGGCGCTGGAGGTCCAGGGTGCGCTCGTTCAGCGCCGTGCGCACCTGGTCCAGCTGTGCCACCAGACCGGCGTCTGCGGTTGCGTCCCCGGCCGGGGCCGCCCCCTCCTCGGGGGCGGCCTTCGGCTCGGCGTCGTCAGGGGTGGCGCCGGAGGGGACGTCGGGCTTCTCTTCGAAGCCCGGGGTCTCCTCCGTCACGCGGCACCGTCCTTGCGCTCGTCGTCGACGATCTCGGCGTCCACGACGTCGTCGTCCGCCTTGGCCTCGCCGCCGGGCGCGCCACCGGCGGCCTGGGCGGCCTGGGCGTCGGCGTACATGGCCTGGCCCAGCTTCTGCGAGACGGCGGCGACCTTCTCGGTGGCGGTGCGGATCTCGGTGGTGTCCTCGCCCTTGAGCTTCTCCTTCAGCTCGGCGACGGCCTCCTCCACCTCGGTCTTCACCTCGCCCGGGACCTTGTCCTCGTTGTCCTTGAGGAACTTCTCGGTCTGGTAGACGAGCTGCTCGCCCTGGTTGCGGGTCTCGGCGGCCTCGCGGCGGCGGTGGTCCTCCTCCGCGTACTGCTCGGCCTCCTGGCGCATCCGGTCGACCTCGTCCTTCGGCAGCGAGGAGCCGCCGGTGACGGTCATCTTCTGCTCCTTGCCCGTGCCCAGGTCCTTGGCGGTCACGTGCATGATGCCGTTGGCGTCGATGTCGAAGGACACCTCGATCTGCGGGACGCCGCGGGGCGCCGGCGGCAGACCGGTCAGCTCGAACATGCCGAGCTTCTTGTTGTAGGCCGCGATCTCGCGCTCGCCCTGGTAGACCTGGATCTGCACCGACGGCTGGTTGTCCTCGGCCGTGGTGAAGATCTCCGAGCGCTTGGTCGGGATCGTGGTGTTGCGCTCGATGAGCTTGGTCATGATGCCGCCCTTGGTCTCGATGCCGAGGGACAGCGGGGTCACGTCGAGGAGCAGGACGTCCTTGACCTCACCCTTGAGGACACCGGCCTGGAGCGAGGCGCCGATGGCGACGACCTCGTCCGGGTTCACGCCCTTGTTGGCCTCCTTGCCGCCGGTCAGCTCCTTGACGAGCTCGGCGACGGCGGGCATGCGGGTGGAGCCGCCGACCAGGACGACGTGGTCGATCTCGTTGATCGAGATGCCGGCGTCCTTGATGACGTTGTGGAACGGCGTCTTGCAGCGCTCCAGCAGGTCCGCGGTGAGCTGCTGGAACTGGGCGCGGGTGAGCTTCTCGTCCAGGTGCAGCGGGCCCTCGGCGGACGCGGTGATGTAGGGCAGGTTGATCGAGGTCTCGGTGGACGAGGACAGCTCGATCTTCGCCTTCTCGGCGGCCTCGCGCAGACGCTGCAGGGCCATCTTGTCCTTGGCCAGGTCCACGCCGTGACCGGACTTGAACTGCTGCACCAGGTAGTCGACGACGCGCTGGTCCCAGTCGTCGCCACCGAGGTGGTTGTCACCGTTGGTGGCCTTCACCTCGACGACGCCGTCGCCGATCTCCAGGAGGGACACGTCGAAGGTGCCGCCACCGAGGTCGAAGACGAGGATCGTCTGGTCGTCCTTGTCGAGGCCGTACGCGAGGGCCGCGGCGGTGGGCTCGTTCACGATGCGCAGGACGTTCAGACCGGCGATCTCGCCGGCCTCCTTCGTCGCCTGGCGCTCGGAGTCGTTGAAGTAGGCCGGGACGGTGATGACCGCGTCCGTGACCTTCTCGCCCAGGTAGGACTCGGCGTCCCGCTTCAGCTTCTGCAGGATGAAGGCGGAGATCTGCTGCGGGTTGAAGTCCTTCCCGTCGAGCTGGATCTTCCAGTCGGTGCCCATGTGGCGCTTCACCGAGCGGATGGTCCGGTCCACGTTCGTGACCGCCTGGCGCTTGGCCACCTCGCCGACGAGCACCTCGCCGTTCTTCGCGAAGGCGACGACGGACGGCGTGGTCCTGGCACCCTCGGCGTTGGTGATGACGGTGGGCTCGCCGCCCTCCAGAACGCTGACGACGGAGTTAGTCGTGCCCAGGTCGATGCCGACCGCACGTGCCATGGTTGATTCCTCCAGCTGACTTGAGTGGAACAGGCTCAAGTGTGCATGAGGAGACCCGCGCGGTCAACAGACCTGAGTCAACGGGACTCAAGTCTTATCCGCTCCTTACACGCAACTGCCCTCTGACCTGCGTCGACACACTTCGACGAGGCGGTTGGACAGGAATGCGAAGGAGTACGAGGACGGCGAGCACCACCCCGCCGGCCACCCACAGCACCGCCCTCTCCCCGGTCCACCCCGTGTGCACGAGCACTCCCACGAGCACCGAGGAGAAGGACCCGGCGCCCAGCAGCACCACCGCGCCCGGCGGGGTCGGCCCGAGCCGCCGCAGCCGGTGGGCCAGGTGGTCCGGGCCCCGCCTGAGCAGCGGCCGGCGGGAGAGGAGCCGGGCCAGGACGACGAGCAGGAGGTCGGCGGCGGCCACGGCGCTCAGGCTGAACACCACACCCGCCGTCCGCTCTAGCCCGTACCCCGCGCGCGTGAAGACGACGGCCGAGGAGAGCAGGAACCCGGTGAAGAGCGATCCGCAGGCCCCCAGCCCCACGCGCGCGGGGTGCCAGTTGTGCATGAGGAAGCCGGTCAGCGCGGCGGCGAACACGCTGAGCAGCACGGCGAGCCCGTCCATCAGCTCCGCCGCGGCGCAGACCCCCGCCCCGAAGGCGGTGACCACCCCGACGGTCCCGGCCAGCCCGTCGGCGTGGTCGAGCCCCTTGAAGGCCAGCGTGGCGAGGACGATCCAGCCCACGGCCAGCAGCCCGCCCCAGGCGCCCGTCTCGTCGTACGGCACCACGCCGGCCGCCGCGACGGCCGCGCCGGTGACCAGTACCCGCGCCCGCAGCCGCCACACGTCGGCGACCAGCCCCAGCAGGGCGATCCCGGCGGCGACGGCGAGCAGCCGGCCGACCCCGTCCCCGAACGGCGCGATCCCGGACCACTGCCCCGCCCAGGCGACCAGACAGGTGACGGCCACGACGGCCACTCCGCCGAGCACCGGGAGGGGCCGCTGCCGCCGCCGGTCCACGATTCCCGCGCGCAGCGCGGGCAGCCGGAGCAGCGCCGCGAGCACGGCGGTGAGGAGGAGGGCGGCGCAGGCCGCGGCGATCCCGTAGAGCACGGCTCTAAGTTAGGCGCGAAAGTAGCAATTCGGTACGAATAACACGATCTGATTGCCGGTCGGCTCAGGCACACCTCAGCGACCCAGATCACCTCGCGCCTGGCTACAGTGCGAGTAAAGATGCGGGTAGTCTCGAACGGACTGCATAAGTTACCGCTTAGTAATTTCCCTCGCAGGCCCGAGGAGCCCCGAAATGCAACTCGCCGCGATCATCGTGTCGCTGGTTCTGATCGTGGTCGGCGTGGCCCTGTTCGCCCGCGCCCTCCTGCAGATCTACAACTTCATGCGGCTCGGCCAGAACGTGCCCGCGGGCACCCGGACCGACGAGCCCGGCCGGCGCACCGTCACCGTGGTCAGGGAGTTCCTGGGCCACACCCGGATGAACCGCTGGGGTGTCGTCGGCGTCGCGCACTGGTTCGTGGCGGTCGGTTTCTTCTCGCTGCTGCTGACGATCGTCAACGCCATCGGCCAGCTCTTCCAGGCCGACTGGATCCTGCCGGTCATCGGCGACTGGGCGCCGTACAACGTCTTCGTCGAGTTCATCGGCACGATGACGGTGCTCGGCATCCTCGCCCTGATCGTCATCCGCCAGCTCACGCACCCGCGCAAGCCGGGCCGCAAGTCCCGTTTCGCCGGCTCCAACTTCGGCCAGGCGTACTTCGTCGAGGCCGTCATCCTCATCGTCGGCGTCTGCATCTTCATGCTGCACGCGCTGGAGGGCGCCCAGCACCACGTGGACGGCTACGAGGCCTCGTTCTTCATCTCGTACCCGGTCGTCCACTGGCTCGAGGGCATGGACGTCTCCACGCTCCAGAACCTCACCTACTTCTTCGCGGGCCTGAAGATCGCGACCTCCTTCATCTGGATGATCACGGTCGCCCTGAAGACCGACATGGGTGTGGCCTGGCACCGCTTCCTCGCCTTCCCGAACATCTGGTTCAAGCGCAACGCCGGCGGTGAGACCTCCCTCGGCGCGCTGCTCCCGATGACGTCCGGCGGCGAGCCGATCGACTTCGAGGACCCGGGCGACGACGACGTCTTCGGCGTCTCCCAGGTCGAGCAGTTCTCCTGGAAGGGCCTGCTGGACTTCTCCACCTGCACCGAGTGCGGCCGCTGCCAGTCGCAGTGCCCCGCCTGGAACACCGGCAAGCCGCTCTCCCCGAAGCTGCTGATCATGTCCCTGCGGGACCACGCCCACGCCAAGGCGCCGTACCTGCTGGCCGGCGGCGGCAAGACCGTGGAGGGCGAGGAGAAGGCCTCCGAGGAGCAGCTCAAGGACGTGCCCGCCGCCGCCCTCGCGGAGGCCGAGCGGCCGCTGATCGGCACCGCCGAGGAGAACGGCGTCATCGACCCGGACGTGCTGTGGTCCTGCACCACCTGCGGCGCCTGCGTCGAGCAGTGCCCGGTGGACATCGAGCACGTCGACCACATCGTCGACATGCGCCGCTACCAGGTCATGATCGAGTCCGCGTTCCCGTCCGAGGCGGGCACGATGCTCAAGAACCTGGAGAAGAAGGGCAACCCCTGGGGCCTGGCGAAGAAGCAGCGCCTGGAGTGGACCAAGGAGGTCGACTTCGAGGTCCCGGTCGTCGGCAAGGACGTCGAGGACCTCAGCGAGGTCGAGTACCTCTACTGGGTCGGCTGCGCCGGCGCCCTGGAGGACCGCGCCAAGAAGACCACCAAGGCCTTCGCCGAGCTGCTGCACATCGCGGGCGTGAAGTTCGCGATCATGGGCGGCGACGAGAAGTGCACCGGTGACTCCGCCCGCCGCCTGGGCAACGAGCCCCTGTTCCAGGAGCTCGGCATGGAGAACGTCATGGCCCTCAACACGGCGTTCGGCGAGGAGCTGGACGACGACGGCAAGGTCACGGCGGAGTCGAGGAAGCCGAAGTCGGCGAAGAAGATCGTCGCCACCTGCCCGCACTGCCTCAACACCCTCGGCAACGAGTACCCGCAGCTCGGCGGCGACTACGAGGTCATCCACCACACCCAGCTCCTGCAGCACCTGGTGGACGAGGGCAAGCTGGTCCCGGTCACCCCGGTCGAGGGCGTCATCACCTACCACGACCCGTGCTACCTGGGCCGCCACAACAAGATCTACACGCCCCCGCGCGAGATCATCGGCAAGGTCCCCGGCCTGCGCAACGAGGAGATGCACCGCCACAAGGAGCGTGGCTTCTGCTGCGGCGCCGGCGGCGCGCGGATGTGGATGGAGGAGCGCATCGGCAAGCGCATCAACAACGAGCGCGTCGACGAGGCCCTCTCCCTCGACCCGGACATCGTCTCCACCGCCTGCCCGTTCTGCCTCGTCATGCTGACCGACTCGGTCAACGGCAAGAAGAACGACGGCAAGGCCAAGGAGTCCATCCAGGTCGTGGACGTCGCCCAGCTGCTCCTCGACTCCGTCAGGACGCCGGTCGACCCGGCGGGCGAGGCGGAGACGGAGAGCGAACCGGAGCCCGAGCCGGTGAAGTGACCACCCTCCGGACGGCCCACGGCTGAACGGCCCACGGCGCCCCCTGAACCGCACGGCGGAGCAGGGGGCGCCGTGGCGTGAGCGGGCCGCCGGCCATGACCGGCCGGTTCCCCGGCCCCGCCGCTCACCGCGCCTCGGTGACGCGTGCATGATTGCCGGATCGTCGTCCGAGAGCCGGGAGAGGTGCGCGGTGCGCGTGCGCAGACATGGGATCAGTACCGCGAGTACCGCCGTCCTGTGCGGCACCCTGTTCCTCGCCGCCTGCGGCCCGGGCGGCGCCGACGGCGCGGACGGCCCCACGCCCGCGCGGATCGCCGACGCGGACCTGGTGGTGCGCACGCACCGGGGCGGCACCGAGGACACCGTCGCCGTGTACCGGGGGTCGGCGAGGGACCTGCTCGGCGGCAGGCCCGCGGTGACCTTCTCCACCTCGGAGTTCCTGGCGGGGTGACCCGGTCCGGGGCCGGCCCTGCGGCCACCGCGACCGCCGTGGCCCCGGCGGACCCGGGTGAACCCCGGCGGACCCCGAGATGACCCGGGACCTGCTGCTGACGGTCCCTTAGGGGATGTCACAGGTCGGCCGCAAAGCCGGGCCCGGACGCCCCGGTCCGGCACGGGAGTCTCCGGGACCAGGTACGTTCGAGGGCGTGGCTGGATTCAGGAACGGACGCGGGGGCCGGGACAACCGCACCCCCCAAGGACAGCAGGCGCCGCAGGGACCGTCGTACGGACAGGGGCGGCCCGGCGGGCCGTCGCACGGACGGCAGCAGCCGCCGCACGGCCGGCCCCCGGGCCCCTCGTACGGCTACCCTTCTGCGCCGCAGCCGCCGTACCCGCAGCAGGGACAGCCGTACGGGTACCCGGGGTCGGCCGACGACGGCCCGGAGTACTTCGGCGACGGCGGCCACCCGGGCGCCGGGCACGGCGGGCACGACCCGTACGCGGCCAACAACCCGGGCCACACCCAGGCGTTCTCGGTCGACGAGGCGGCCGGCTACACCCAGGGCTCGACCTACCACGCCGGCGCGGCCGCGCCGTCCGGCCCGATCGGCCCGCCCCTGCACTGGAAGGAACTGCTGAAGGGCGTCGTCCTCGCCCCGAACCAGACGTTCCTGCGGATGCGGGACTACACGATGTGGGCCCCGGCGCTCATCGTCACCTTCCTCTACGGCCTGCTCGCCGTCTTCGGCTTCGACGGGGCCCGCGCGGACGTGATCGACGCGACGCTCTCCAACGCGATCCCGATCGTCCTGGTCACCGCCGTGGCGATGGTGCTGAGCGCCTTCATCCTGGGCGTGGTCACCCACACCCTGGCCCGCCAGCTCGGCGGCGACGGCGCCTGGCAGCCCACGGTCGGCCTGTCCATGCTGATCACCTCCCTCACGGACGCCCCCCGCCTGGTCTTCGCCATGTTCTTCGGCGGCGACGCCGGCTTCGTCCAGCTCCTCGGCTGGGCCACCTGGATCGGCGCGGGCGCCCTGCTGACCCTGATGGTGTCCCGCTCGCACGACCTGCCCTGGCCGAAGGCGCTGGCCGCGTCGGCCATCCAGCTCGTCGCGCTGCTGTCGATCGTGAAGCTGGGCACCTTCTAGCCCGCCCCGCACCGCACGCCGAGGCCCCCGCGCGGTCGACCGCCGGGGGCCTTTCGCCACGCCCCGCGCACTGCGCCGGTGAGGCTGTCCGGGGGAAAAGAAGGGCGTTGCAGCGCGCCCACTGATCGTTCGCCGTCCGCCGTCGCCATTGTGTCCAGCGAAGCCGGGAATCCGGCGTCAGCGACGACGAAAGGTTGGTCGAGTGAAGTTCGCCAAGCGATGTGCCGCTGTCAGCGCCGCTGTGACGGCGGCAGTGCTCTTCAGCGCCGGCGGCGCCCAGGCGCACGGTATCGGGGACGTCCTTCCGCTGCTGAACAACACGACGCTCCTGCGGATCTCCTACCCCTCCATGGACCAGGCACGGCCGGGCAACACCGCTACCAGGGCCCTGAGGTCCGCCAAGGGCGAGAAGGCGGGCACGATCACCGTCAACTGCAACCAGCAGCAGCAGCAGCAACAACAGCAGCAGCAGGGGGACCCGGCGGCCAAGAAGACCACCAAGGTCCTGAAGACCGTCAAGGACGCCGACGGCAACACCGTCATCAACTGCAACCAGCAGCAGCAACAGCAACAGCAGCAACAGCAGGGCGGGAAGTGACGGCGGCCACCTGATCCGACGGCCCGGCGGCCGGATGGCACACGAGCCCGGCCGCCGGGCCGTTCTAGAGCGCTTCCCTGTTCGCCTTGGGCGCCGCGCCCGACCTGTGTACGGGAGGCAGGACGCTCCACGGGAAGTTGATCCAGTCCTCGGTGCGCTTCCATACGTACTCGCACTTGACCAGGGAGTGGGACTTCTCATAGATCACCGCGGAGCGCACCTCGGCGACCGTGTCGAGGCAGAAGTCGCGCACCAGCTTGAGCGTCTTGCCGGTGTCCGCGACGTCGTCGGTGATCAGCACCTTCTTGTCGGAGAAGTCGATCACGTTCGGCACGGGCGCGAGCATGACGGGCATCTCGAGGGTGGTGCCGACGCCGGTGTAGAACTCGACGTTCACCAGGTGGATGTTCTTGCAGTCCAGGGCATAGGCCAGCCCGCCCGCCACGAACACCCCGCCCCGCGCGATGCTCAGCACGATGTCGGGCTCGTAGCCGTCGTCGGCGATGGTCTGCGCCAGCTCGCGGATGGCGGTGCCGAACCGCTCGTAGGTCAGGTTCTCGCGTACTTCGCTCATGTCGTCGCCGTCCTCACACCTGGGTCCGATGGAAGTTCAGGTAGGACCGCGAGGCGGTCGGCCCGCGCTGCCCCTGGTACCGGGAGCCGTAGCGCTCGCTGCCGTACGGGTGCTCCGCCGGCGAGGTCAGCCGGAACATGCAGAGCTGGCCGATCTTCATGCCGGGCCACAGCTTGATCGGCAGGGTGGCGAGGTTGGACAGCTCCAGGGTCACGTGACCGCTGAACCCCGGGTCGATGAACCCGGCGGTGGAGTGCGTGACGAGCCCGAGCCGGCCGAGGGAGCTCTTGCCCTCAAGGCGCGAGGCGAGATCGTCGGGAAGCGTGATCACCTCGTACGTCGACGCCAGCACGAATTCGCCGGGGTGCAGGATGAACGGCTCGTCGCCCTCCGGCTCCACCAGCCGGGTCAGATCCGCCTGCTCGATCGAGGGGTCGATGTGCGGGTACCGGTGGTTCTCGAACACCCGGAAGTAACGGTCCAGCCGCACGTCGATGCTCGACGGCTGCACCATGGTTTCGTCATAGGGATCGATCCGTACCCGCCCGGCGTCGATCTCGGCCCGGATGTCCTTGTCTGAGAGAAGCACGCCCCGAGGATACGCAAGGCGCGCGGAGCCCCGACAATCGTGACGACTCCGCGGGCCTGTGTCCGTGTGCGCCGGGTTACGGCTACCGCTTCTCCAGGGCGACCGGCACCACACTGCGGAGCCGGGCACACCGTGGACACCTCATGAGCCGGCCGGGGCCCAGCCGCTCGGCCTTCTGCATCGGGAACGAAGTGGCGCTGAAGACGTGCCCGTCCGCGCAACGAACGTCGGTGCGTTCCATCAAATCCCTCAAGTCCCTTCCCCAAGAGCCGCGTCGGCCTGCTGCACTGCCGACGAAAGCCACATTACGGGATCAAAGAGACGACTCTCCAGGCGGCACTCCGGCCCCGCCCGGCCCCTCTCACCACCCCGCCACGGTACGCCTCAACTCCGTTCCCCCGCAGGCGGATCCCATGCCCCGAATACACGTGGACCCCCGGTCCGGGCACCGGGGGTCCACGATGGGGTACAGTGAGCGAGCGTTCGGGCATCGACTCCGCGGAGCCGGTCCGCCCGAAGTTACGCGGGTGTAGTTTAATGGTAGAACATCAGCTTCCCAAGCTGAGAGCGCGAGTTCGATTCTCGTCACCCGCTCCACGAAGAAGGCCCAGGTCAAAGACCCGGGCCTTTTTGCTGTCCTCGGCGATCACTCGTCGCGTGCCAGCTGAGGACATTCACGCGCAGGCTACCGCCGACGCGACTCTGAATGATCGGTCGATCCGCTCGCGCTCGTGATGGCACGGCGTGGGCCGCGACGAGGGGCAGCCCGTGGAACCCGCAGACATCGTCGCCTCAGCCGCGCTGCGCAAGATCGTCTACGAGGTCCCCGTCCGCCGGCGAGCGCGTCCGATCTCGGCCCGGGACCTGCGGCGATGCAACGGTTCCTGAACCGCTGGTACCCGATTGGACTCACGGAATCACACCAGAGATACGTCCGAAATGCCCGCCATGGGAGCTGTCGGTACGTTCATCGCAGGTCGGTTGCCCGGCCGACGTCCGTCCGACAGAGAGAAGTGACATGCCTCCGCATATTTTTGCTGTGGTTGGCACCGGAATAGGCGCGACCGCCCTTGCAGCCGCCGGCATCATCTACGCCCCGACCGCCGGATCCACCCCGGCCTCCCAGTCTGTCCACCGAGTGGCCCGACCTGCGCACCAAGCGGCCCTGCCTGTGCACCGAGCCGCTCCAGTCGCGGCTCCCTCGGGCGACAGAAGCGCGAGCGGCGAGAGGAACGAGGGCCACGACGAGGGCGGACGCGACTACGGTCACGAGGAAGGCGGGAGGATCTACTTCAACGAACGTACGTACTCCGCGTCCGCCGACGGCTGCATCACTGCGGACAGCTCCAGCAGCTTCAACATTTTCAATGACAGCCGGCAGACCGTCGCGGTCTTCCGGGGCTTCAACTGTGCCGGTTCTCCGGTCGCCATCGTGGGTCCCCACGACGAGACCTCCGGCACTGTGCCCCGTACCGACCTCGCTGGCACGTTCGGTACCGACCTCGTTGGCATGTTCGGTGACGATGGGGTCGTGGCCAGCTTCCGGGTGATCAACGACCACGACGAGTGGTGACAGTGGCGCCCGGCGCAGAGAAAGACCCTGGCCCACCTGACATCCACAGCTGACTGGTGTCGCGGGTTCGAATCCCGCCAGGGCACAGGCCGAAGGGCCAGCGCAGGAGGTTCGCCTCCCGGGCTGGCCCTTCGTCGCGTCCGGGGCCGTGCCAGGCAGGTCACAGAGCTGTGGGCGGAAGTGCACGGCAGGAAGGCCGCGTCCGCGAAGAGCAATATCTGTGTCCGTGAAATGAGAAATAAGTGCGGGGTATGGCGAGTATTCCTCGACCGCCCGGCGGAGTGGAATTATCGACCGCGCCAAACTGATCGCATCATGCTACTGTCGTCATCAGTTGCAGGTGAGGTTGCCAGAAGGTTTTTCCGACGGCTGATCATCACGGCGACACGGAATGCGCGCAGGGCGTATTCCTGCTACCGCCTCCGAAGGAGAAACAACATGGCTACTGGCACTGTGAAGTGGTTCAACGCGGAAAAGGGCTTCGGCTTCATCGAGCAGGACGGCGGCGGCGCCGACGTCTTCGCCCACTACTCGAACATCGCCACCCAGGGCTTCCGCGAGCTGCTGGAAGGCCAGAAGGTGTCGTTCGACATCGCGCAGGGCCAGAAGGGCCCGACGGCCGAGAACATCGTTCCCGCCTGACGCACCGGCACAGCCGCATACTTCGCAGCTGGGGCCCGCACCTTGGGGTGCGGGCCCCAGCTCGCTTCACTCCCAGGGTGATTCGCCCCTGTCATTTACCGGCCCGTTCACGCGATTCTCTGCGCCGCTCATACTGCTGCGGAAATTCCTTGATACGTGCCCGCATCAAGGAAGGTTCCGCATGAACCGCACACGTACCACTCGCGCACGCAGCAATCGCGTATACGACCGCTTCGGAGGAAGCGCCGCCGCTGGCCGCTCCGGCGTTCCGCGCCGGAGCGCCGGTAACGGAAAACAGCAGTCCGCGGCCGGCGAGTTCGCGCCGCCGAAGACGGTCACACCCGCGTTGCCCGCTGTCGAGGAATTCGCCGATCTCGCCATGCCGACGCCGTTGCTGACCGCGCTCGGCCACGAAGGTGTGACCGTGCCGTTCCCGATCCAGGCGGCCACCCTGCCGAACTCCCTGGCCGGCCGCGACGTGCTCGGCCGCGGCCGCACCGGATCGGGCAAGACCCTCGCCTTCGGCCTCGCGGCACTGGCCCGAACCGCGGGCCGGCGCGCCGAGCCGCGCCGCCCGCTGGCGCTGATCCTCGTCCCCACCCGTGAGCTGGCCCAGCAGGTCACCGACGCGCTCGCTCCCTACGCCCGCTCCGTGTGCCTGCGGCTCGCTACCGTCGTCGGCGGAATGTCCACCGGCAGGCAGGCCGGTGCGCTGCGCGCCGGTGCGGAGGTGGTCGTAGCGACGCCCGGTCGGCTCAAGGACCTCATCGACCGGGGCGACTGCCGGCTCGACGACGTCGGCATCACGGTGCTCGACGAGGCCGACCAGATGACCGACATGGGCTTCATGCCCCAGGTCACCGCCCTGCTGGACCAGGTGCGGCCCGAGGGCCAGCGGATGCTGTTCTCGGCCACCCTGGACCGCAACGTCGACCTGCTGGTCCGCCGCTACCTGACCGACCCGGTGGTGCACTCCGTCGACCCGTCGGCCGGTGCCGTCACCACGATGGAGCACCACGTACTCCACGTGCACGACGCGGACAAGCACCGCACGACCACCGAGATCGCGGCCCGGGACGGCCGGGTCATCATGTTCCTGGACACCAAGCACGCCGTGGACCGGCTGACCGAGCACCTGTTGAACAGCGGTGTCCGCGCCGCGGCCCTGCACGGCGGCCGGTCCCAGCCGCAGCGCACCCGGACCCTGGCGCAGTTCAAGAGCGGTCACGTCACCGTCCTGGTGGCCACCAACGTCGCGGCCCGCGGCATCCACGTCGACAACCTCGACCTGGTCGTGAACGTGGATCCGCCCGGCGACCACAAGGACTACCTGCACCGTGGCGGCCGTACGGCCCGCGCCGGGGAGTCCGGCAGCGTCGTCACCCTGGTGACCCCCGGCCAGCGCCGCGGCATGACCCGTTTGATGGCGTCGGCCGGCATCACCGCGCGCGTCACCGCGGTCCGCTCGGGCGAGGCGGAACTGAGCCGGATCACAGGCGCCCGGGCGCCCTCCGGGGTCCCCGTGGTCATCACCGCGCCCGTCGTGGAACGCACCCGCCGCGTCTCCGCACCGTCCCGGGACCCCCGGGGCCGCACCGTCCGGGGCCGATCCGTCGGCGCGGGGGCGCGTCGGCAGGGACAGCGGCTGCCCGGGAAGAACTCGGCTGCCTAGGCCGGCGCGGGCCACGGCCACCCTCGGCCTTTCCGAGAGCCGCCGTGGTCTCCCGGGGCCGCAAGGGCCGCCAAGCAGACCATCCCTTACCGAAGGAGACACCCTTGAGGCCATCGCGGACGCAGCACCGTGAGCCGGACCCCGCTCCCGTGACCGGGGCCGAGGACATCGAAGGGCACGGCCCTCGGGTGTGTGACGACATGACCGTCGAGGTGGCTCTGGCCGTCATGGCGGGTGCCCGGGTGGAGTACCTGACCGTGTGCGACGGGGACGACGAGAGCACAGGCCTGGTGACCCGGGTCGCACTGGCCGTCGTCCGCAAGAGTTCCGCGTACACGGACCGGATCCGTCTGCGCGACGTCCGCGACGGACCACTGGCCCCGCACGCCGGCGGCGAGTACGGCCGGGTACCGGCCGCACCCGCTCTCTCGTACTGAATCCGTCTGCATCCGTCTCGCCCCGGGCGGCCTGTTCTCCTTCTCCCCCGCGACTTCTCCCCTGTGAGGCATCATGCGCTGTGTCATCGCCCGGTACCCGTTCGACCTGACCAGGACAGGGGTGCTGGCCGCCATGAAGGGCGTCAGGCCCGGGCTCGTCACGGGTGCGTCCGTGACCATCGGCCGCCGCCGCTATCCGGTCAAGCAGGTGGGCCAGGTCATCACAGGACAGGACCCCCGTGACTTCACCGCCGGTGAAGTCGTGCGGGCTATGACGCGTCTCGGCTTCACCTGCCACGACTGCCCCGTGGGCGCGCCCGTGGGCGAGGGTGGACCCACTGTCCTGCGGACCGCGTCCGCACTGCTCGGCGGCACCGGCCCCGTGGCCGTGTGAGGACGCGCGGGAGACCGCCCTCAGGATCCCGGTGGGGGCCCTGCCGACGCGCGTCGGCAGGGCCCCCACCGTTGTGCCGCCGTCCGCTCGGCACCCGCCTGCCGGGCGACGGGCCGGAGACCGCCTCTCACTGGTCGAAGTGGACGAGATCTCCTACGGTCCATGCGGTGACGTCCTTGATCGCGACTCGGTACATTCCGCCCGTCTCCGGGATCCCGAGGCTGCCCTGCAGGATCCGGGCGAGATGGAAGTGCAGATGCGTGGGCGCCTCGCCGCGACCGGGCCGGTTCCCTCGTGGAGTGCGGACGAAGACGTCCGAGAACGGGCCGAGACGGTCCGAGTCCTTCAGCACCTCCGCCACCCGCTCCCTCCATACGGCCTCGGGAGCCAGCCGGCCGGTGATGACGGCGCCACCGACGACCACGGTCAGCGACATCTGATTGCTTCGCTCGGACTCCACCGCGGCGGAGATGGCGACGAGCAGCTCATCAGGGTTCGACATGACAGCAGAGCTTACGCGGTCCAGCCGTGCCCGAACCGCCCGGGGAACTGGAGGGGTTGCGCGCGGCAGGAGGTGGTCCCGCCAACTGGCGGGGGGGCCGGTCGCAGCAAGCTTCCTCCTTCTTCAGAAGAGCGAAATCTCATCCAGCTGAAGTAGCTTTCCGCTGCTGACATGGGTACGCTTCTTCTCGTAGACACGGTCGAACGAGACCCCGTCAGACACGAACTGGCGGGTGGCTGACGCGAAGTACGCAGGTCAGCGCGTCTCTCGATCGAGAGACGCGCTCGGCGGCTCGCACGTCGAGGAGCCGCCGAGGAGCAGTACAGCTTTGCTCAGTGGTCGGAGCGAGAGGAACGGAGGAGCAGACGCCATCAGGATCGCCCGGCCCGAGAAGCACTCGGCCCGGGTCCGCAAGACCCCGGAATGGATGGTGGTCCCCGGTCAAGCAGCTGCGATCCCCCCGCACCCCCTCTGCCGGGCCGGGTAGCGGAAACAGAAGGTCGGCACAGCAGTAGGGCCGACAGATGGTGTTCAATTTCCTTCGGGGCCCTGGTGCCGTTCGGCACCAGGGCCCCTCGACGCGTTGCACAGCGAGGTGACATGACATCGGACAATCCCCTGAATGATCGTCTGGACGACGACGACTACCCCGCGTACACGATGGGCCGGGCGGCCGAGATGCTCGGCGCCACCCCGGCCTTCCTGCGGGCCATCGGGGAGGCCCGTCTGATCACGCCGCTCCGCTCGGAGGGAGGACATCGCCGGTACTCCCGCTACCAACTGCGGATCGCCGCGCGCGCCCGCGAGCTCGTCGACAAGGGGACTCCGATCGAGGCCGCGTGCCGCATCGTCATCCTCGAGGACCAGCTCGAGGAAGCGCAGCGCATCAACGCCGAGTACCGCCGTGCCGCCGGCGAATCGGCGGGCAGTTCCGGATCCGGCTGAACCCGTGGGCTCGGGCCGTAGCCGGAACGCCCCTTGCGGCCGAAGGAGAGCGTGCCCCGGAAAGCGGCCGGTCCGATGCCGCCGTTTCGTCGTCCAGATCACTCCCTGAGGCGTCCGGCACCAGTCCATGCGGCCGCGTGGCCGTGCAGCCCGCGGCTCGCAGCAAGGTCGCGGCCGCCTGCGCAACCGTCTGAGTCACCGGCTCCACGCGCAGCCGGGACAAGGTCCACTTCAGTGCGGCGTCGTTGATCTTCGGGCCGACCGTCATAGTGACCCACGCCACCTCGAGGTCGTCGGCCCGGAGGCCGCCGGCCGGCCGGCCCGTTTCGACGCCATGGCAGGTGTGGCCGCGGGCGAGAATCTGTCACGGCGAAATCACATTCGCGGGCCCGGCGGCGTTAGGGTTGCCCCACGAGGCAGACGAGCGCCGGCCCTGCGCGGCGCGGGTGCAAGACCCGCCCGGACTCCCGCCGCGCCCCTAAAACGAAGGTGCCATGCCCGCCGAGAGATCACCCGCCGCCGGCAACCTCGACGACGACTATCCCGCCTACACGATGGGCCGGGGCGCCGACGTGCTCGGGACCACCGCCGCCTTCCTGCGGGCCGTCGGCGAGGCCGGGCTCATCACCCCCCGGCGTTCGGGAGGCGGCCACCGCCGGTACTCCCGCCGCCAGTTGCGCGTGGCCGCGCGGGCCCGCGAGCTGGTCGACCAGGGCACTCCGGTGGGGGCCGCGTGCCGCATCGTCTCCCTGGAGGACCAGCTCGGCCACGCCCTGCGGCTGAACCGGGAAGCGCGCCGGAAGCTGGACGGGCACGGCGCGGATATCTAGTTCCGCCGGTACAGAATTATGGGCTGCGAGGGGACGAGAATTGCCGGACGCTCCGGAAATGGCGCGGTTGCCGTGACCGGTACCTGTGTTAGCGTGCTAGCGGTTGCAGTTTTGGTTGCCGGAGATTTTTCTTTGCACTGCTTTCCGGATCCTTCCGGAGGGGTGATCATCGCGGCGACTCGGTTCCGTAAAGTGCGGATTCGAACACTGCCCCTCTAGGGAGACTGAATATGGCATCTGGCACCGTGAAGTGGTTCAACGCGGAAAAGGGCTTCGGCTTCATCGAGCAGGACGGCGGCGGCGCCGACGTGTTCGCCCACTACTCGAACATCGCCACCAGCGGCTTCCGCGAGCTTCAGGAAGGCCAGAAGGTGACCTTCGACGTCACGCAGGGCCAGAAGGGCCCGCAGGCGGAGAACATCGTTCCCGCCTGACGCGTACGCGAATCGCCGCGAGCCGGTGGCTCGCGCGGCACGTGGCCGGGGCCCGCACCCTTGAGGTGCGGGCCCCGGCTCGTTTCCGTGTCCTTTTCCGCGTCACCGGTCCAGGGCGTCGGCCATGGTCGACTGCCGGTACGTCACCTGGATCGAGTCGTCCACGTACACGACGAAGGCAGGCCCTTCCGGACGAGCGGGAACCTCGGCCGCCCCGCGTACAGCCATCCCCTCGGCTCGTCCGAGTGGGGGCCTGCCCAGCCGGGGTGACGGCGGGCCCGGGCGAGGTGCCGGACGGCCCTTCCGGGGTATGCGCGCTTCTTCACCGCCGGGACCAATCCGCCGCCTCCCCAGGACCGGATTACGTCCGGAGATGTCGCAACCGCGGAGGCCCTTGGTGAGAGAAGCCGTGTACATCGGCGCGAACCGCTCGTCGGAACCCGATCTGCAGGAGCTGGTGGGCCGCGTCGCCCTGGGCGACGAGGACGCGTTCGCCTCCGTCTACGACGCCGTGGCCGGCCCCGTCCTCGGGGTCGTGCAGGCCGTGCTGCGCGATCCGGCCCAGTCGGAGGAAGTGGCGCAGGAGGTGCTGGTGGAGGTGTGGCGGACCGCGCCCCGCTACCGGCCCGAGATCGGGACGGCCCGCAACTGGGTCCTCACGCTCGCGCACCGCCGGGCGGTGGACCGGGTGCGCTCGGTGGAGGCCGCGGCGGTCCGGGACCACAAGGCCGCCCTGCTGGCGCGGACGCCCGAGTTCGACGAGGTGACCGAGCAGGTCGAGGCCCGGCTCGAGCGGGAGCAGGTGCGCCGGTGCCTGCGCACGCTGACCGAGATCCAGCGGCAGGCCGTCACGCTCGCCTACTACCGGGGGCTGACCTACCGTCAGGTCGCGGAGGCGCTCGCCCTTCCTCTCGGCACGGCCAAGACCCGGCTGCGGGACGGTCTCATCCGGCTGCGCGACTGCCTGGGGGTGACCGCGTGACCTCGACCGCCGACCCGCACCGGATGACCGGTGCCTACGCCCTGCACGCCCTTTCCGACGAGGAGAGCTCCGCGTTCGAGCGTCACCTGGCGGGCTGCGAGTCGTGTGCGCAGGAGACGGCCGAGCTGTCCGCCACAGCAGTCCGGCTTGGCCTCGCCGCCACCGTGACGCCGTCGCCGGCCCTGCGTGGGCAGGTCCTGCGCCGGATCTCCTCGGTCCGGCAGGTGTCGCCCGGCACGGCCGGCGTCCGTGCGGGCCGGGCCGGAAAGCGGGCGCGGCCGCTGCCCCGGTGGGCCCTGGCCGCATGTCTCGCGGCGGCCGCCGGCCTCGGCGGTACGACGGTGTGGCAGCACCAGCGGGCCGAGGACGCCGTGCGCCAGGCGCGTGTCGCCCGGCAGGGCAGCGCCGGGATCGCCGCCGTGCTGGCGGCACCCGACGCGCGGGCCCGGGCCGCCGCCCTGGGTGACGGCGCAACCGGCAGCGTCGTCGTGTCCAGGGAACGGAACAGGGCGGTGTTCGTCGTCTCCGGGATGGCCCGGCCCGCGGGAGGCAAGGTCTACCAGCTCTGGTTCGACGACGACGGGACGATGCGGTCGGCCGGCCTCATGGATCCCGGCCGCACCGACCAGGCCGTGCTGCTGCGCGGCGGTGTGGACGGCGCCTCCGGCATGGGGGTCACCGTGGAGCCGGCGGGCGGCTCCACCAAGCCGACCTCCGCGCCGGTCGCGCTGCTGGGCCTCCCTGCCTGAACGCCGGTCCTGGGCGGTGCGCGGGCGGGCGCTCGGGAAGCGGTGTGCCGGGGCGCTGCGCGGGCGGGCGCTCGGGAAGCGGTGTGCCGGGTTCTCTTGATCAACTACCGACGCGAGTCATCAACCTCTTGGCCGAGTACACCTATGCCCGGGCGGTGAACCGCCGGCGCACCGCGATCAGGGCGATCCAGCCGGCCAGCGTCACCGCGCCGCCCACCGCGGGCCACCGGCCGCCGGCCGGGATGCCGAAGGCCGCCAGGGCGGCGCCGGACATGGCGACGGCCGCCGCCGCGGACTCGGCGCGGAGCCGGCGGGCCGGGCGGGCGCCCGCCGAGGGTCCGATGAGCCGGCGGCCCAGGAGCGCCTGCGTGGCGTTGAGCACGGCCAGCAGGGCCGCCAGGGCGCCGAGGGATACGAACAGCATGGACACGCCATGAAGCTACACCGGCCTCACGGCCCGTCCGGCCCGCGCCCCGCCGGGCCGGTCAGCCACCGGACGGAGAAGGCCCGGAGGGGGTGTCGCGGGTGTCGGCGGACGTCGCCGACCTGCGGCGGTCCCGGCGGATCAGCACTGCGGTGAAGAAGGCCACGAGCAGCGCCGCGGTGGCCGGCGGTATCAGGAAAGACGTGATCATCGGGCCTCCCGGGTGCGACGTTCGCGGCCTTCTTCCCGGCCCAGCGGCGCGGCCGGCACGGGCGGCACGTCCGACGGCGTCCGTCTCCGACCCGGTGCCGGACACCTGCCGGTGTCCGGCACCGGAGCCGTCCGTGGTGCTCCCCGCACCCCATGCTGCCCTGTCCGCACCGTCCGGCGCATTGCCGGTTCCCGGCAAAGTTCACTAGGGTCTGCATGCCGGTGAGCCACTGAGGGACCGTCACCGGCGCGTCGAGACGCGGGGGGACGGCGTGGCGGAGCGGGAGATCCCTGAGCGGTACCTGGAGGGCTACGCGCCGATCCTTGCCGAGGTGTCGGCCACCGGGCGGCGCCTCACCCGCCCCGAGCTGGAGTCCCGGCGCGCTCTGGGGGAACAGGCCGCCGAGGCCGGGTACGGCCTGCGCGCCCTGGTCGGCGCCCACCTCGCCGCCGCCCGGACCGCCTGGCCGCGCTCGCCCGGCTCCGCCGACAGCGCCCTGGCCGCCGTGCAGCAGGTGGTGGACGCCTTCGCCGAGGGGTACGAACGCGCCCAGCGGCTCGCCGTGCGCCAGGAGGAGGCGGCGCGGCGGGAGTTCATCGACGACCTGCTCTTCGGCCGCAGCGATCTGGGCAGGCTCGCCGAGCGTGCGGAACGCTTCGGCCTGCGGCTGTCCCACGCCCACGCCGTGGCCGTCGCCCAGGGCCCCGTCGGCTATGAGGAGGGCGACGCGGTGCCCCGGCAGGTGGAGCGTGCGCTGTCGGCCCGCTTCGGCCACCGTGACGTCCTGGTGACCACCAAGGACGGCCGGCTGCTGTGCATCGCCCCCGGTCACGAGGACGAGGTCCTGCCCTGTTTCGCCGAGCAGGCGCACGCCGCGACCGGCGGCGGGCGGGTCGCCGTCGGCCGCCCGCAGCCCGGCCCCGGCGGGGTGGTCCAGTCGTACGAAGAGGCCTTGAAAGCGCTGGAGATGGCCGAGCGCCTCGGTCTGGACGCCCCGGTGCTGTACGCGGCCGACCTGCTCGTCTATCCGGTCCTCGCCCGTGACCGCCAGGCCCTGGCCGACCTGGTGCTCGGCGCTCTCGGCCCGCTGACGGCCGCCCGCGGCGGTGCCCGGCCGCTGCTGGACACCCTCACCGCGTACTTCGACTCCGGCTGTGTAGCCGCCGAGGCGGCCCGTCGGCTGTCGCTGAGCGTACGGGCCACGACCTACCGCCTCGACCGCATCCGCCGGCTCACCGGCGCCGATCTCGCGGACCCGGCCCACCGCTACATGCTGCAGACCGCCACGATCGGCGCCCGGCTGCTGGACTGGCCCGCGACGGAGCTGTGACGAGCGGCGGCCGGCGGCTGGTCCGGGTGCCCGGACCGCAAGTGGCGCCCGGACCGCGGGGCGCCCGTCCCGTGGTGTGGTCAGACGGCCGCCTCGACCGCCGGGTCCCGCCGGGCCGGCTGCGGCACGACGCGGCGCCGCCGGCCCGGGATGCCGAGGGTCGGGTTGGCGACGGACCAGGCCGCGCCCTTGCAGACAAGCTCCTTGTAGACGGCGGCGAACCGGCCGGTCAGGGCCGCCCGGACGGACCGGTCGTCGGCCGTGACGTACTGGATCAGGCCCTCCCGGCGGCCCAGCGAGACGCACTGGTTGAAGTAGCGCAGCGGCACGTCGGGGAGTTCGCCGCCGGTCAGACGGGCCACGATGGCGTCGGCGGCCTGCCAGGCGGAAGGCCCGCCGGAGGCGCACGACATGCGCAGCGGCTTGCCGCCGGGGCCCATCGCCAGGGCGGCGTCGCCGACGGCGTACACGTCCGGGTGGGAGACCGAGCGCATGGTGCCGTCGACCACGATCCGGCCGGTGTCGGTGACCTCCAGGGTGGTGGCCTTCGGGATCGGGTGGACGGCGAAGCCGGTGGTCCACACGGTGACCACCGCCGGGATGGCCCCGCCGTCGGCCGTCAGCACCCGGTCGGCCTCGACGGCGGTGACGGCGGCGTTCTCGTGCGCGGTGATGCCGAGCCTGCCGAAGACCTCGCGCAGGTGGCGGCGGCCCCTGGGGGAGAGCCAGTCGCCAAGGCCGCCGCGGGCGGCGAGGGCGACGTCGAGGTCCGGGCGGGCCTCGGCGATCTCGGTCGCGGCCTCCAGGCCGGTGAGGCCGCCGCCGACCACGACCACGGACTGCCCGGCGCCCAGGCCGGCCAGCCGCTCGCGCAGCCGGAGCGCGCCGGGCCGGCCGGCGATCTCGTGCGCGTGCTCGGCGGCGCCGGGGACGCCCTGGTCGTCCCAGCCGCTGCCGAGGGCGTACACGAGGGTGTCGTAGCCCAGTTCCCCGGCGCCGTCCGCGCTCTCGACGGCCACCGTCCGGCGGTCGGCGTCGACGCCGGTGACCCGTGCGATCCTCAGTTCCACGCCCGTGCCCGCGAAGATCTCGCCGAGGGGCCGGGGCCGCAGGTCCTGGCCGGCCGCGAGCTGGTGCATCCGGATGCGCTCGACGAAGTCGGGCTCGGCGTTGACGAGGGTGATGGCGACCTCTTCGCGGCGCAGCCGCCTGGCGAGGCGTCCGGCGGCGATGGCCCCGGCGTATCCGGCTCCGAGGACGACGATGCGGTGCTGCATGTCCCTGCTCCTGTCTTCAGCGGATTCGCCCCTTGAACCGGGCGGCCCGCCGTTTCCTGACAGATACGCGATGTGAAGCAGGTCACACCGGCCTCAGAAGGGCCTGAGCCGGGGTTCTCCGTGGTCGGTGGCCGCCCAGCGCCTGGTCGCGCGTTCCAGCTTGTCGGGGTTGACCTGGCTGCGGAACGCGGCGATGCCGGCGGCGGTGATCTCCATGCACAGCACGCCGATGACCCGGCCGTCCACGACGACCAGGACGGCCGGGCCGCCGTTGGCCGTCGTGACGTGGATCTCGGGCGAGCCGCCGACCAGCTTGCGCTGGGCCGTGCCGGGCTTGAACAGGCCCCGCATGAACTTCGCGACCGCGAGCGCGCCCTCGAACGCCTTGGCGCGGGCCGGCACCTTCCCGCCGCCGTCGCCGATCGCGAAGGCGTCCTCGGTGAGCAGCCGAACGAGCGGCTCGGTCCGGCCGCTGGTGGCGGCCACGAGGAACTCCTCCACGACCCGCCGGGCGGCCGCCCCGTCGATCTCCGCCCGGGCCCTGCCCTCGGCGAGATGCTTCCTGGCACGGTGCAGGATCTGCTGGCTCGCGGCCTCGGTGAGGTCGAGGATCTCGGCGATCTCCCGGTGCGAGTAGTCGAACGCCTCGCGCAGCACGTACACGGCGCGCTCGTTGGGGGACAGCCGTTCCAGCAGGGTGAGGACGGCGTACGAGAGCGACTCGCGCTGCTCGGCGGTGTCGGCGGGTCCGAGCATCGGGTCCCCGGCGAGCAGCGGCTCGGGGAGCCACTGGCCCACGTACGTCTCGCGGCGCGCGCGGGCCGAGGCGAGCTGGGTGAGGCACAGGTTGGTGAGCACCTTCGTCAGCCAGGCCTCGGGGACCTGGATGCGGCCGACGTCGGCGGCCTGCCAGCGCAGGAACGTCTCCTGCACGGCGTCCTCCGCCTCGCTCGCCGAGCCGAGCAGGCGGTAGGCGATGGCCTCCAGGCGGGGCCTGGACGACTCGAACCGGTCCACGTCGTGCACGGTCAGCGCCATGGACCCGGATCCTAGCCCGTGCCGTCGCGGGGACGCCGCGGTGGTGCGGCTCCGCGGTGCCCGTGATCGAGGGCGGGGGCCGGTCCGGCCCCCGCCCTCCTCAGGCCGCGCGCTTCCCGCGCCCGCCGGTCCGGTCGTGGAGTTCGATGGCCACCGGCGCGGCCACGAAGACCGAGGACCAGGTGCCCACGACGAGGCCGATAAGCAGTGCGAGGGCGAAGTCGGTGAGGGAGTCCCCGCCGAGCACGGCCAGGGCGGTGAGGATGAGGGCGGCTCCCATGCCGGTGTTGACCGTACGGGGCACCGTCTGCAGGATCGCCTCGTTCGTGATCCGGGGCAGCGGGGCGGTGCGATGGCGCCGGCGCAGTTCCCGGATGCGGTCGAAGACGACGACGGAGTCGTTCACCGAATAGCCGATGACGGTGAGCAGGGCGGCGAGGAACACGCCGTCCACCGGCTTGCCGAGCCAGGCGAACACGCCCAGCAGGACCAGCACGTCGTGGGCGAGGGCGCTGACCGCCGCGGTGCCGAGCACCCAGCGGAAGCGGGCCGCCAGGTACAGCAGCTGGGCGCCCAGGGCGAGCGCCAGGGCGATCAGGGCGTTGCGGCGCAGCTCCTCGCCGAGGCTGGGGCCGATCAGTTCGTCGCGGACCCGGTCCGCCCCGCCCGCGACGGCGTCGACGGCGCGGGTGACCTCGGCCGCCTGGGCGTCGGAGAGCGCCCCGGTGCGGACGGTCAGACGGTCGTCCCCGGAGGACTGCACGACCGCCCGGGGGAAGCCCGCGTCGGCGAGCGCGGCGCGGGCCTTGTCCGGGTCGACCGGGGCACCGGTGGTGTACTCGGCCAGCCGTCCGCCGGTGAACTCGACGCCGAGGTCGAGGCCGCGCAGTGCGATGCCTGCCCCGGAGAGCACCAGGAGCACGGCGGACCCGGCCAGCCAGCGGCGGGGGCGCCGCATCAGCTGCGGGTCGCGGCGCAGCAGGCGGTCGCGGACCGGGCCGGTGGTGGCGATGCCGCTGAGGTGGGGGCGGTTGCGCAGCCACGGGCGGGACGCGGCGTGGTCGGCGAGCACCCGGGTGATGAGCAGGGCGCTGACCATGGAGGCGAGGACGCCGATGCCGAGGGTGACGCCGAAGCCGCGTACGGGTCCCGAGGCGAGGAAGAAGAGCAGTGCCGCCGCGATCAGGGTGGTGATGTTGGAGTCGGCGATCGCGCTGAAGGCGTTGCGGAAGCCGGCGGTCAGCGACGAGCGCGGGGTGGGGCGCTCACGGGCGGCGTGTTCCTCGCGGGCGCGCTCGAACACGAGCACGTTGGCGTCCACCGCCATGCCGATCGCCAGGACGAAACCGGCGAGGCCCGGCAGGGTGAGGGTGGCGCCGAGGGCGGCCAGGGCGGCGTAGGAGATGAGGCCGTAGCAGAGCAGGGCGAGGGCCGCGAGCATGCCCATCAGCCGGTAGACGGCGATCACGAACAGCGAGGTCAGGACGGTGCCGATGACGGCCGCCCAGGTGCTGGCCGCGATGGCCTCGGCGCCCAGAGTGGGACCGACGGTGCGCTGCTCCACCGTCTCCACGGCCACCGGCAGGGCGCCGCCCTTGATGAGCAGGGCCAGTTCACGGGCCTCGGTGTCGTCGAAGGAACCGGTGATCTGCGTGGAGCCGGCGGTGATGCCCGTGCCGCACGCGATCGAGGAGGCGACCTCCGGCGACGAGATGATCTTGTCGTCGAGGACGATCGCGATACGGCGACCGGGGTCGCCCACCGGCTTGCAGGCGGCCTCCCCGGTCAGCCGGGCCCATTCGGCGCGGCCGGCGCCGCCGAAGTCGACGGTGATGTGCCATCCGGCGCCGGACTCCTGGTCGAAGCGGGCGGCGGCGTCCTCGACCTGCTGTCCGGTCAGGGCGGCGGCCCGCAGGCGCAGTCGCTCGCCCGACTCGTCGGACAGGACCCGCTCCCCGGCCCGCTCGGTGCCGGCGGTGGCGGTGCCGGCCACCGGGTGGATGGTGAGCTGCGCGGTGCGGCCGAGCACCTCGGCCGCCTGCTTCGGGTCCCGCACACCGGGGAGTTCGACGATGATCCGGTCCTCACCGGAGCGGACGAGGGTGGGTTCGGCGACGCCGAGCGCGTCCACGCGGCCGCGCAGCACCTCCAGGGTGCGGTCGGTGGCCTCGCGGTCGGCGGTGGCGGTCGGGGTGGAACGTGTCTGGAGCACGATCTGGGTGCCGCCGCGCAGATCGAGTCCGAGACGGATCGGCACGGTGAGGGCGATGTACAGCGACACGGCGATCACGGTGAGGGCGAGCAGTGCCCTCACCCGGGCGGAGCGGATCAACACGGGCCTCCGGCGGGCATGCCACGGCTGCGGCCGTGCGGCCGCGGCGGATGGCACGGACGAATGGGTGAACGGGTGGATGGGGGAAGGGCCAGGTCGACGGACGGCGACCCGAGACGTGGGGCCCGGGGCGCGGGCACGCGCGGGTACGAGACGCGGGCCGCTGCGGCCGGCGCCGATGTGAGGCGCGGGCTGCCGCGGCCGCCGCTCGCCGGCCCGAGACGCGGGTCGCGGCGGACGCCGGTGTCAGGCGGGGCCCGTGGCGGGCGCGGCTGTCAGGCGGGTCGCGTCGCGGGCGCCGCCGTCACGCGCGGGCCGTGGCGGGCTCCGCTCTCAGCGCGAGCCGTGGCAGAAACCGCCGTCACCCGCGAGCCGTGGCAGAAACCGCTGTCAGGCGGGGGCCGTGACAGGCTCCCGCTCTCAGCGCGAGCCGTGGCGGGCTCCGCTTTCCGGCGTGGGCCGCGGCCGGCGCGGGCCCTGGCGGGCGGCGGTCTCAGGCGCGGGCCGTGGCGGGCGGCGCCCGCCCGTGATCAGTCGCCGCCTGGTCCGACCAGGAGGAGGTGCCCCCCTCGGGTCCGTCGGCCCGTCCGGCGCCGGGCTGGAGCGGTGCCGTACCGGGCACGGCACCGGTGAGCGGTCCGGCCGGTGCCGGGCGCTCCCCGTGGCCCTCGTGCCGGACAGCCGCCCGGGCGGCGCGAACACCGGCCCACGGCTCGTCGGCGAGCGGAACGGCACCGCTGTCGTCGGCGGGGAGTGAGCCGTGGATGGCTTCACCGCCTCCGCGGGTCTCAAGGGGTGCGGAGAGGGAGGCGGTGGAAACGAGATCGGGGACGGGGGCGCGATGGTCACCGGCCGTCTGCGGGCCGGGAGCGGGCGTAACGCCCTGCGGGCAATCGAGGCGCGCCATCGGCACGGAAGCGGGGACGGGGGCGCGATGGTCACCGGCCGTCTGCGGGCCGGGAGCGGGCGTAACGCCCTGCGGGACATCCGGGCGCGCCATCGGCACGGAAGCGGGGACGGGAGCACGATGGCCACCGGTCGCCTGTGGGCCGGATGCGGGCGTGACGGCGGGGAAGGCGTCGGCTGCGGGAGTGGCCGGTGGTGCGGGGAGGGCCGGGGGCGGGGGGCCGGTGAGCAGGGTCAGGATCGTGAGGGCGAGCAGGGCCGGGATCGTCAGGAGGCGGGCCGGCGCGCGCAGGGGAGTGCGTGGTGCTGGGCGCATGCGCCGGCCCCCTTTCGTGGCGGTCGCGGTGGCAGTGGCCCGGGCCCCGGCCGGGGAGTGGCGGCCGGGGCTCCGGGCGGTCGGTGAGCCGGGGTCAGGGTTCGACCAGGCCGGCGCGGATGGCGTAGCGGGTGAGTTCGAGGCGGTCGTGCAGACCGAGCTTCTGCAGCAGGTTGGCGCGGTGGCGCTGCACGGTCTTGACGCTGATGAAGAGGATCTCGGCGATCTCCTTGGAGGAGTGCCCCTCCGCGACCAGCTTGAGGACCTCCTCCTCGCGCGGGGTGAGGATCTGGTCCGGCGTCTCCTCGCCGTGCCGCACCCGGTCGAGGTAGTTGCGGATGAGGGCGGTGACCGCGCCGGGGTACAGGAAGGGCTCGTCGCGCATCGCGGCCCGGCAGGCGGCGACCAGGTCCCGGTCGGCGACGGACTTCAGCACGTACCCCGAGGCGCCGGCCTTCAGTGCCTGGAAGAAGTACTGCTCGTTGTCGTGCATCGTCAGCATCAGCACGCGCAGCCCCGGTTTCAGCGCGATCAGCTCGCGGGTGGCCTGCAGTCCGGTCAGCCGGGGCATGGCGATGTCCAGCACGGCGAGGTCGACGTCGTGGGTGCGGGCCATCGCGATGGCCTCCGCGCCGTCGCCCGCCTCGGCGACCACCTCCAGGTCGGGCTCCTGGTCGAGGATGAGCCGCACCCCACGCCGGACCAGCGCGTGGTCGTCGGCGAGGAGGATGCGGATCGGGGCGGCTGCGGGCATGGTCACGGCTGCTTCCTGGGAACGGGCGCGGTGAGCCGCACCTGGGTGCCCGCACCGGGCGCGGGGGTGATGTCGAGACGGGCCCCGATGAGCAGCGCCCGCTCACGCATGCCGCGGATGCCGGCGCCCTCGCGGGCGGCCTCGATGCCGCAGCCGTCGTCGGTGACGGCCAGCTCCACCGTGTCCCCGGCGTGGTGCAGGGCCACGACGACGCGGTCGGCGTCCGCGTGCCGGGCGGCGTTGGTCAGGCCCTCCTGCGCGACCCGGTAGAAGACCAGCTCGGTCTCCGGCTCCAGGGCGGGCAGGTCGGCGTCGAACCGGCGCTGCACCTGCAGCCCGGTGTGCGCGGCGAAGTCCTCGGTGAGCGAGGTCAGCGCGCTGACCAGGCCCAGGTCGTCCAGCACCCCGGGCCGCAGCCGGCGCACCAGGCGGCGCACCTCGTCCAGGCTCTCGCGGGTGATCTCCTGCATCTGGTGGAGTTCTCCCCGCAGCGGCTCACCGGCCTGGTCGGCGGCCCGTTTCAGGGAGAGCAGGATCGCGGTCATGCTCTGCCCCACCTCGTCGTGCAGTTCCTGCGCGATACGGCGGCGTTCGGCCTCCTGCGCGAACAGGGCGCGGGCACTGCTGGTGGCGCGTTCCTGCTCCAGCCGCTCCAGCATCGCGTTGAACGCGCGGATCAGCTCGGCGACCTCGCCGCCGCCGTGGGCGGGCAGCCGCTGGCCGGGGCGGAGCAGGTCCACGGTGGTCATCAGCTTCGTCAGCCGGTCGAGCGGGGCCAGACCCCAGCGCAGCAGGCCGGCGTTGGCGACCAGCATCACCGCCAGGCCGCCCAGCAGGATGACGGCCTCGGTCAGCACGACCGGGACGGAGACGGTCACCGGAGCCCACAGCAGCAGTGCCGTAGCCGTACCGAGCACCACGGCGTTGAGTCCGAAGATCCGCCAGAACAGGGTCACCGGGACGTACGCCTCCTTCCGAGATGCGGCCTTCCTCCACTGTCGGGCATCGAGCGCCCCCGGACGGGCCGCCGCCCTGGCCGCCCCCAGCCTGCCCGTCGCCCGCCCGCCGGATCGATGGGGCGCGCGGCCCATTTTCTCCGCCGCCGTCCACCCATCCGCCGCCCGGGCAGGGCTCGTGACGCTCGGTAAATGGGGTCTGCGCCCGATGGGCAGGGACGGCCGGAACGGCGAGGCTCGAGTCAGTGACCCGGACCGGCCCGTCCGGGGCCGGGAACCGCCGGGCACCGGCGACCGACCGAGACCGAGAGAGGGACGCACCATGTCGATCGACACCACTCCCGCCGATGGCCACCTGCGGAGCCTCACCGCCCACGAGGCCCGCCAGCGCCTCGAACACGCGCGCGGCGCCCGGCTGGTGCAGCTGGAGGCGGTGAACGAGAACGGGCAGCCGGCGGACGACCAGCTCATGTCCGCGCAGCGGACCGCCATCGAGCGGGTGCTGAAGGAGATCGACGACGCCTTCGCCCGGGTCGCGGCGGGCACCTACGGAACCTGCGAGAACTGCGCCAAGCCGGTGCCGGTGGAACGGCTGGAGATCCTTCCCTACACCCGCTACTGCGTCGGCTGCCGGCGCGTGGCCCCCTGACCCCGATCCGCTCCCGACTTCTCGCATTCCGCTCTGCCCGAGGGGTGAAGTGGTGACCCACCAGACCATCGGCGACCCGGGGACGCACGGCACCGACCCGCGCGTTCCCGCGAGGCACGCCCCGTACCGACACCTGTCGCCCGAGGATCTCGCCGCGCTGCGCGAGATCCTCCTCGAGCAGCGCCTGTTCCGCCAGGAGCAGCTCGTGCAGATCGCGTCCGCCGTCCCGTCGCGCACCGACGACCTGCTGCGGCGGGGCGCCGCCGGGCAGGTCGAGGTCCACGTCAAGCTCGCCGCCTCCGCCCGCATGGTCCTCACCGACGTGGTCGCGGCGCTCGAGCGCATGGACCAGGGGCGCTACGGCGCCTGCCATCTGTGCCGGCGGCCCATCGACCGCGAGCGGCTGCTGATAGTGCCGCAGGCCCGCTACTGCGCGCGCTGCCAGCAGGTCCGGGAGGCCGGCCGATGACCGTCGTCCCGCGCCTCGGCGTCACCGGGCACCGGCCCTGGCCCCGGTGCCCGAGGTGCTGCGGCATCGCCCTGGACCTGGGCAGCGCCCGCACCCGCGCCTGGATCGCCGGCCGTGGGCTCGTCCTCGACGTGCCCACGGTCACCTTCCCGGGCGCGGGCGCGCTCCACCCCGTCCAGCGGGGCACCATCGTCGACACCCCGGGCTGCGCGAGGATGCTGGAACGCCTGCTCGGCAACCGGCTGCCGCGCCTCACCCGGCCCCTGGTCATCGTCACCGCGCCGGTCCTGGACGGCGTCGCCTACCGGGACGCGGCCCGCACCGCCGTGAGCGTGCTGCGCCCGCGCGGCGTGCTGACCGTACCCAGCGCCCGGGCCGTCGCGCTGGCCGCCGGCGCGGACCAGAGCCGTCCCGTGCTCGTGGTGGACATCGGCGCCCACCTCACCGAGGTGGTGCTGCTGACCGACGGCGCGGTCGTGGACGCCCGGCGCACCGCGCTCGGCACCGGCGACCTCGACACCGTGCCGCCCGCGGACCTCGGCGACGCGGTGACCGGCATGGTGACCACGATGCTGCGGCAGGACCGCACCTCCGCCACCCTCGACGCCCTGCGCCGCGGCCCCCTGCTGGCGGGCGGCGGCGCCCTGCGGCCCGAGATCACCCACCGGCTCACCGGACGGCTGGACGTGCCGCTGCGCGTCGTACCGGCGCCGCACACCGCGGCGGTGCGCGGCGCCGCCCGGCTCCTCGAAGCGGCCCACCGCCACCCCGCCGCGATCGGGGCCGCCGCGCTGCTGCCGCCCGGCCCGCATCCCCGCTAGCCCGCCCTCCCGTGCGCCGTCCCAGCCGCCGTGAGGAGGTCACCTTGGCCGGCCGCGTACCCCCGCCCGCACCCCAGCCTCCCGAGGACCTGCCCCGGTTCGCCATGTGGCGGCTGCGCAGCAATCCCCTGCGCCGCCGCTCCGACCTGCTCCTGGGGTGGCTCGGCATCGGTCTGCTGACGGCCGTGCTCGCGGCCGCCCCCGCCGTCGCCCTGCTGACCGGCGACGCCGCCCGCCGGCACTACGCCCGCACCGCGCAGCACCAGGCGGAGACGCGGCGGCCCACCACCGCGGTCCTGCTCCGGGACGCGCCGCGCCACCCCGAGCCGGGCTCGGCGGAGGCCGGCGCGACGCGCTACCCGGCGCGGGTCCTGATCGACGGCCCCGACGGCCGTGCCCGCACGGTGCGGACCGAGGTCGAGCCCGGGCTGCCCGCGGGCAGCACCGTGCGCGTCTGGGCCGACCGGAACGGGGAGATCACCGGGCCGCCGCTGACCGCGCAGGAGATCCGCTCCCGCAGCATGGGCTGGGCGGTCTGCGCGGTCCTGGCCACGGTCGGCGCCGGCGCGGCCGTCCACGGCGCCGCGGCCCTCGCCGTGCGGCGGCACAACTTCGCCGCGTGGGAAGCGGCCTGGGCCAGGACGGCGCCCCGCTGGACGCTCTCGCCCTGACCGCGCGGCGTGACGGCGGCGGGCGTGGTCACCGGGCCCGCTGCGGCGGGTCCGGTGACCGCCCAACGGGTGATTCCGGGCGGGTGGCGGAAGGCGAGCGGGGCCGCGGCGGGAAGCCCCTTGTGCGTACCGGATCACCGACCGGCAGGGAGCGTCATGCCGAAGTTCCTCATCCAGGCCAGCTACACCGCCGAGGGCACGAAGGGCCTGCTCGGCGAGGGCGGCAGCGGTCGCCGAGCCGCAGTCGACCAGGTCGTCACCGGGCTGGGCGGAAGCGTCGAGGCCATGTACTTCGCCTTCGGGGCGGACGACGTCGTGCTCGTCGTCGACTTCCCCGACCCGGCGGCCATGGCCGCCGTCGCCCTCCACGTCAAGGCCAGCGGCGCCCTGCTCACCCGGGCCACCCCGCTGCTCACCCTGGAGGAGGTCGACGAGGCCGCCCGCCGGCAGGTGGCCTTCCGCGCTCCCGGCGGGTGAGCCGGGCCGGTGCCCCGGGTCCTCAGGCCGCCGGTGTGATCTCCTCCAGCTTCCGGGCGGCGATCAGGTCCGGGACGGTCGAGCTCGTCACGTACTGCCGGCCCAGCCCCGGCTGCCCGAACCACGGCCTGATCGGGCCGGCCTGCACCGGGAAGTCCTCGACGACGCGGTAGAGGTGGTAGTTGAACGGCGGGGCGGCCGGGTCGTACTCGTCCAGGTTGGTCGGCGGGATGGCCCGCTTGGCGTACGGTGTGCCGGCCGGCGCGAGGAAGTTGCCGCGTCCGCTGCCGAAGAGGTCGACGAGCCGCCCCTTGCGGAGCGTCTGCGTCTCCTGCACGGGGCGGCCGTCGCGCAGCACGAACCCGTTGTTGTCCGGGTACCACCAGCCGGACACGTTCTGCTGGCTGGTCTGCCAGTAGCACCCGAGGAACCAGTACGGCGAGGTGCTGTCCTGGGGTCTCCAGCCCTTGAGCATCCGCGCGACGGGGCCCGTGGTGGGCAGGTGGCTGGGGCCCAGCCGCCAGTCGTCGCGGTAGTAGTTCTCCAGTCCGGCGGGCGGCGCCTTGGTCTGGTTCGCCGTGCGGTGGACGACCGGGCAGGCGCGGCCGTCGTGGCGGAGGTGTGCTCCGGCGGCCTGGGCGGGGGCCGGTGCGGCCCAGAGCAGCAGGAGCGCCGAGGCGAGCACGCTCCACAGGAAACGGCGCAGTTCGCGCATCCGGGTCCCTTCTCCTGCGGTGCCGGCGGGGCACCGAGTACGCGGCAGGTTCGTGGACGCGCGAAGGGACGGACACCCAGCGGGCGCCCCTCGCGCGGCAGGTGCATTCAATGCGCGGCGCGAGGCCGGAGCGCCGAACTGCGGCGGGAGGGGCACCGGAACGGCGTAACAGAACACCCCGGGCGGCCGAGGGCGCCGCCGCCCGGCGGCGGACTCCCTCAGCCCTGGCGCGGGTTCGGCCGCAGGAGGGCGAACACCGACTGGTCGGGGGCGCTGAGCCAGGCGATGGTGCCGACGTCCGGGACCTCCACCGCGGGCATGAGCACCGTCGCGCCGTTGTCCCGCGCCGTGGCGACGACGGCCGCCGGGTCGGCCACGGCGAAGTACGGCACCCAGCGCGCGTCCCCCTGGCCGCCCTGCAGCGGGGCCACCCCGCCGAAGGCGCCCTCCTGCTGGTCGCCGTCCGCGATGCTGAGCACCTGGTACGTCATGCCGGGGGCCGTCATCTCCGCCGAGCGCCAGCCGAACACACCGGCGTAGAACCGGATCGCCGACTCCGGGTCGGTGGTGTGCAGTTCGACCCACACCAGCGCGTCGTCCTCGGAGGTGCGCTCCAGCCCCATCGGGGAGTGCAGCACCGCGAACCTGGCGCCCTGGGGGTCGGTGAACTGGGCCATCGACCCCTCGCCCACGCTCATCGGCTCCACGCGCACCGTTCCGCCGCCCTCGGCCACGTCCCGGGCGGTGGCCGGGAGGTCGTCGCTGTGGAAGTACGTCGTCCAGGCCGGGGCGGCGCCCTCTTCGGTGAGGCGGCCGAGGGCGGCGACGGTCCTGCCGTCCTTCAGGAAGAAGCCGTATCCGCCCGCTTCCGGCCCGGCGGAGGCGAACTGCCAGCCGAAGACGGCGCCGTAGAAGGCGGCGGTCGCGTCGGTGTCCGGGCTTCCGAGGTCGAGCCAGACGGGCGATCCGGTGCGGAAGTCGGTACCGAGCATGCGTGGTTCCTCCTGGGCCGGGGCGAAGACGCCCGCCACTATGCCGCAAACAGCCCGAAGAAGAGACAGTATGTGACAGAGAGACATGAAAGTGTTCATAGGAAAATAAGCGGTGATTCATCGCTTTGCTGACATAGTGCGGCCATGAAATCCACGAGGACCGGCAGCCGTGCCCGCACCGCACGCCCGCGCGGCCGCCGCAAGGCCCTCGTGCTCGCCTGCACCGCCCTCCTGGCCGGCGCGCTCTCCTGCCAGGGCGGCCGCCCGGCGCCCGTCCCGGCCCGCCACGCGCCCGGTCCCGGAGCCGGCGCCCTCGGTGCCGCCCCCACGCCCGGCGCCCGGGGCATCGGCGACCCGCTGCTGCCGCTCGACGGCAACGGCGGCTACACGGTGCGCCGTTACGACCTCGCCTTCGACTGGCGGGCGCCGGCCACGCCGTTCGAGGCCGCCGCGACCGTCACCGCCATCGCCACCCAGGCCCTGTCCCGCTTCGACCTTGACTTCGCGGGCAACGCGCTGCACGCGGTCACCGTCGACGGCCGCCCGGCGCGGACGGAGCGCGACGGCGACGAACTCGTCGTCACCCCGGCGCGGCCGCTGCCCAAGGGCACCGTCTTCACCGTGCGGGTCGCCTACACCGCCGACCCCGCCCAGCGCCGCCACCGGCGCGACGCGATCGGCGAGTACGGCTGGGTGCCCACCCCCGACGGCACCGTGCTCTATCCCCAGCCCGACGGCGCCAAGATGATCTTCCCGGCCGACGACCACCCCAGCCTGCGGGCGCCGTTCACCTTCCGCATCACCACCCCGGCGGACCTGTCGGCGGTGGCCAACGGCCGGCTCGTCGAGCGGGCGCGGCAGCCGGACGGACGCGTGCGGTGGACGTACGACTCCGAGGAGCCGATCGCGGCCCAGCTCGTCCAGGTGGCGATCGGGAGGTTCGCGTTCGCCGACGGCACCGGACCGCACGGGCTGCCGGTGCGGGACGTGGTCCCGCAGGGCCTCGTCGACGCCACCCGGGAGCACCGCTCCCGCACCCCGGACCACCTGGCCTGGCTGGAACAGCGGCTCGGCCCCTACCCGTTCCGCCGTTACGGCGTGCTGGTCGCCGACACCGACCTGCCGGTCGCGCTGGAGACCCAGTCGCTGTCCGTCCTGCCGAGGGACAGCCTGCTGGCCGACCGGGTGCACGCCGAGCGCGACCTGGTGCACGAGCTGGCCCACCAGTGGACGGGCGACAGCGTGGCCGTGCGGCGCTGGTCGGACCTGTGGCTGAGCGAGGGTCACGCCCGCTTCTACGAACGCCTGTACTCCGGCTCGCACGGCGGGGTGTCCCTCGACGACGCGATGCGGGACGCGTACGAACAGCACGACCAGTGGCGCCACGACGACGGGGCGCCCGCCGAACCCACCGAAGCGACCCTCTTCCGGAACATCCGCTACGACGGCTCCGCGCTGGTGCTCTACGCGCTGCGGGAGGAGGTCGGCGAGGCCGCCTTCGGGCGGATCGAACGCACATGGGTGACCCGGTACCGGGGGCGGGCCGCCGGCACCGCGGACTTCGTCGCGCTCGCCTCCGAGGTCGCGGGCCGGGACCTGGGACCGTTCCTGACGCCGTGGCTGTACGGGCCGCACACCCCGCCGATGCCCGGCCACCCGGACTGGCGGGTGGCCGGCGTCGAGGACTGAGCGGTCCACGCCGCCGACCGGGTGGCCTGGACGGGGTCACTGGTCCACGCCGGTGACCCTTGGCGCGACGCGGCGGGGAGGGCACGGCAGCGTACTAGGGGTGGCGGGAGCACTCGCTTCCCCCTGGGCAGTACGAGCGCGGTCGGAGGCCCCTGCATATGTGGAGTCGTGTCATGTCCCGTATCCCCGGCGCCGTACGCGAGCGCAACGGGCTGATCTGCGCCACCGCCTCGGCGGCGCTCCTGCTGCCGCTGCTGGCCTGGCCGTCGTCCGACGAGGGCGCGACCGACGACCGGCGCCTGCAGGACGACTTCGCGACCGCCGCGCGGGACTACCACGTACCGGTGAGCGTCCTCATGGGCGTGTCCTACCTGCAGTCGCGCTGGGACTCCCATCCGGGCGTGCCGAGCACCGGCGGCGGCTACGGGCCGATGCACCTGGTGGACGCCGGCGCCGTGGGAGCGGCCGGCCCCTCGCCCCGGCCCGCCGCGCAGCCCGCGCGCGGCCGCCCGGAACAGCGGGCGACGGACCTGCGCCGGGCCGCACGGCTGACCGGCGAGGCGGCGGACCGGCTCCGGCTGGACGCGTCCGCCAACGTGCGCGGCGGCGCGGCCCTGCTGGCGGCGACCCAGAAGGCGCTCGGCAAGCCGCTGAGCGACAACCCGGCGGACTGGTGGGACACGGTGTCCCGCTTCTCCGCCTCCAGCGACAAGGCGGAGGCGGCGACGTACGCGCACGACGTCTTCGACGTGATCCGGCAGGGCGCGCACCGCACCACCGACGTGGGCCAGCGGGTCAGCCTGGCCGCCCGCCCCGAGGTCCGCTGGAACCCGGCCGGCCGGTCGGGGCCGCAGCGGGCGGAGGACCCCGAGTGCCCGCCGGAGCTCTCCTGCTCCTGGCTGAGCGCGTCCTACGCCACGACCGACGACCAGGGCGGCTACGGCAACCACGACCTGGCCGACCGGCCCCGGGACCAGAAGATCGAGTACATCGTCATCCACGACACCGAGGCGTTCCTGCCGATCATGTTCAAGACCGTGCAGGACCCGACGGAGGCGTCCTGGCACTACTCGATCAGCTCCCGTGACGGGCACGTCACCCAGCACATCAAGACCAAGGACGAGGCCTGGCACGCGGGCAACCAGTTCGTCAACGGCCGCTCGATCGGCATCGAGCACGAGGGCTTCCTCACCCAGCCCGACGCCTGGTTCTCCGAGCAGATGTACCGGACCTCGGCCCGTCTGGTGCGCTACCTGGCGAGGAAGTACGGCATCCCGCTGGACCGGCAGCACGTCTTCGGCCACGACAACGTGCCCGCCCCGACCGCCGGCTCCATTCCCGACATGCACGACGACCCCGGCCCGTTCTGGGACTGGCGGCACTACTTCGACCTGCTCGGCGCCCCGCTGAAGGCGACGGCCGGGCCGGACAGCCCCATGGTGACCGTGCTGCCCGGCTACGCCACCCACAAGCCGCGGTTCACCGGGTGCGCGGGCAAGGGCGACCCGTGCGCGCCGCACGGCTCCAGCGCCGTCCGCCTGCACACCCAGCCGTCGGACGACGCGCCGCTCATCCAGGACATGGGCCGGCACCCGGACGGCGCCGACTCCACCGAGGACGTCAACGACCTGGGCTCGCGGGTCTCGGCCGGCCAGGAGTTCGCGGTCGCCGGGCGCAGCGGCGACTGGACGGCGATCTGGTTCCAGGGAAACAAGGCGTGGTTCAAGAACCCGAAGGAGCACCCGACGGCGGTCGGCGCGGCCGGCCGGATGGTGACGCCCAAGGCGGGACTGAGCGAGATCCCGGTGTACGGGCGCGCCCTGCCGGACGGGGACTCCTACCCGGAGGGCGTGGCGGAGCAGCCCCAGTCGCCACTGCCGTACGTCCTGCGCGCCGGCCAGCGGTACGTGACCCGGTCCAGCGTCCTCGGCACCTGGGCCGGCAAGTCCTTCGGCAACCAGCCCAGCCCGGTGGTGAAGGGCCGCGAACGCTACTACGAGATCCAGTTCGGGCACCGTCTCGCCTACGTCCGGGAGCAGGACGTGGACCTGATCAAGGCGCCGTCCGCGAAGACCCCGGGCCCCGGGACGGCGGCCGGCCCCCAGAACTGACGCACCCCTCTCCGGCGGACCCCCGGGACGTGGATCACTGGAGGTGGCCGTCTCCCCTCCCACCACCGGCCGCCTGTGCGGGCAGCGCCAACTGGTGGGCGACGACCGGGCCTCCGCCTGCGGCCTCATGGCCGTCGCGGCACCACCGGCGTGCTCTGCCGCGCCGGCGCCGTCCCGGTGGCCCGCCGCGCCCGTCCCGTCCCGTCCCGGCTGCCGGCGAGCGAACCCTTACGGACCCGTGACGCGCCGCCCGCCGGTCGGGGCCGGCGGCCGGACGCGGCCTAGCGTGGGCGTATGCGCGTACTGGTCACCGGCGGCGCCGGGTTCATCGGGTCCCATGTCGTCGACGCCCTGCGGGCACACGGGCACGAGCCGGTCGTGTACGACGTCCGGGACGACCCCGGCGCCGACGTGCGCGACCCGGCGGCGGTCGCCCGCGCGCTCGCCGGGACGGACGCGGTCTGCCACCAGGCCGCCATGGTGGGCCTCGGCGACGGCGTCGCGGACGCGGCCGGGTACGTCTCGCACAACGACCTGGGCACCGCCGTCCTGCTCGCCGCGATGGCCGGGGCGGCCGTGCGGCGGCTGGTGCTGGCGGGCTCGATGGTGGTGTACGGGGAGGGCCGCTACGAGTGCCCGGCGCACGGCGTCGTGCGTCCCGGACCGCGCGCCGAAGCCGGGCTGGCGGCCGGGCGCTTCGAACCGGACTGCCCGCTCTGCGGCGCCGAACTGGCCCCGGGACTGGTCGCCGAGGACGCCCCGGCCGACCCGCGCAACGTCTACGCCGCCACCAAGCTCGCCCAGGAGCACCTGTCCGCCGCGTGGGCGCGCTGCACCGGCGGTACGGCCGTCTCGCTGCGCTACCACAACGTGTACGGCCCCCGGATGCCCCGCGACACCCCCTACGCCGGCGTCGCCTCCTTCTTCCGCTCGGCCCTCGAACGCGGCGAGCCGCCAAGGGTGTTCGAGGACGGGCGGCAGCGCAGGGACTTCGTCCACGTGCGTGACGTGGCCGCCGCCAACGTGACCGCGCTGGAGGCCGGGGGGCGCCCCGGAACGCTCACCGCGTACAACACCGGCAGCGGTGAGCCGCACACGGTCGGCGAACTGGCCGCCGCCCTCGCCGCGGCCCACGGCGGCCCCGAGCCGCTGGTCACCGGCGAGTACCGGCTGGGCGACGTCCGCCACATCACGGCGGACTCCTCCCGCCTGCGCGCGGAACTCGGCTGGCGGCCGGAGACCGGCTTCGAGGCGGGTATGCGGGAGTTCGCCCGGAACCGCTGAGCCGACGCGGGCGGCGCGGCCGTGCCCCGGCGCCCCCGGGCGCCAGGGCGGGGGGCGCGCTCCGGTTCGTGCCGGACGGCCTCGTCAACCCTGCGCCCGGCCGGCGCGCCGGCCGGGCGGACGCGTCCGCGGACCCGGCCCTACGGCCCGGCCGCCGGCAGGGTCACCTCGAAGCGGCAGCCGCCCGGGATGTTGCGCACCGAGGCGTGGCCCTGGTGCGCCTCCACGATCCCGCGGACGATCGCCAGACCGAGCCCCGCCCCCGCCGGGGGCGTCCGGGCGTCCGTGCCCCGCCAGCCGGTGTCGAAGACGCGGGGCAGGTCCTCCTCCGGGATGCCGCCGCAGCCGTCCGTGACCGACAGCAGCACGCCCCCGGGCGCGCGCTCGGCGGCGACGGCGACCGTGCCGTCGGCGGGGGTGCGGCGGATCGCGTTCACCAGCAGGTTGGCCAGCACCCGGCTCATCTCCCTGCCGTCGACCTCCACCGGCACCGGCTCCACCCCGTCCCCCACCAGCCGCACGCCGTGCTCGCGGGCGAGCGGGCCCACGCCCGCGAGGGCGTCGCCGACCAGGTCGTACACGGAGACGCGGGCCGGACTGAGGGGGAGCGTGCCGGCGTGGATGCGGGAGAGCTCGAAGAGGTCGCCGACCATGTCGTTGAGGCGCTCCACCTCGGTGCGGATCTGCCTGAGGTAGCGGTCCGGATCGGTGGCCACCTTGTCCTCCAGCGCCTCCGACATGGCGCGCAGCCCGGCGAGCGGGGTGCGCAGGTCGTGTGAGATCCAGGCGACCAGCTCGCGGCGGGAGGTCTCCAGCGCGCGTTCGCGGTCCCGGGACGCGGCCAGCCGGGCGCTGGTGGCGGCCAGCTCGCGGCTGAGCGCGTCCAGCTCGGCGGTGGCCGGGGCGGCGGGCGCGGCGAAGGCGCCGCCGTCGCCGAAGTTCCGTGCGGCGTCCGTGAGTTCCCGGCTGCGGGCGACCACCCAGCGGCCCAGCAGCAGTGCGGTGCCCAGCGAGACGACGGCCGCCATGGCGACCACCGCGGTCACGACCCGCAGGTCGTGGGCGGACAGGAACATCGCCCGGGCCACCGCCATGGTCCCGGCGAGCATGGCCAGCACCCCGACGGCGGCCACCACGGCGAGCGAGACGGTGAGCGAGCGCCTGCGGATCAGGCGCAGCACGGCCGCGCCCGCGAGACCGGTGGCGGCGGCGCCGAGGAAGGCGTAGAGGGCGATGAGGAGGTTGTCGCGCACGTCAGACCGCCTCCTTCCCGGTGGCGTCGAAGCGGTAGCCGACGCCCCACACGGTCTGGATGAGCCGGGGCCGGGCCGGATCGTCCTCGACCTTGCCGCGCAGCCGGCGGACGTGGACGGTGACGGTCGACAGGTCGCCGAAGTCCCAGCCCCACACCTCCCGCATCAGCTCCTCCCGGCCGAACGCCCGCCCCGGGTGGCGCAGGAAGAAGGCGAGCAGGTCGAACTCGCGCAGGGTGAGCAGCAGTTCGTCACCGTTCTTGGTGGCGCGGCGGGCCTCCGGGTCGACGGCCAGGCCGGCCGCCGCGAGCCGGCCGCGCGGCACGGCGGGCCGGACGCGGCGCAGCACCGACTCGACCCGCAGCACCAGTTCGCGCGGGCTGAACGGCTTGGTGACGTAGTCGTCGGCGCCGACCTCCAGGCCGAGGACGCGGTCGTCCTCGTCGCCGCGCGCGGTGAGCATGACGACCGGCACCTGACCCCGCTCGCGCAGCCGGCGGCACACCTCCAGGCCGTCCATGCCGGGCAGCATCAGGTCGAGCACCACCAGGTCCGGCCGGTGCCGGGCGGCCCGCTCGAGGGCGGCGGGACCGTCGCCGGCGCGGTCCACGGCGAACCCGGCACGGTCCAGATACCCCGCGACGACCTCGGCGACGGTCGGGTCGTCGTCCACGACGAGGATCCGGCCCCGGGTGTCCGGCCGCCCCCCGGTGTCCGGTGATGCGTGTGGCTGCTGCATGCCCCCACCCTGGCACCGCGCCGCCGCCGAGGCCCGGTCCCGGGCGCGACGTCCGGGTTTCGTAAGGAGCGGGTGTCCGGTTCGTCATGGTTCGGCTTCGTAAGGTGAACGCCGTGACCACCTCACCGTCCTCCACCGGCGTGGATGTCGTCCTGCCCTGTCTGAACGAGGCCGGGGCGCTGCCCTGGGTCCTGGAGCGCGTACCGCCCGGCTGGCGCGCCCTCGTCGTCGACAACGGGTCCACCGACGGCTCCGCCGCCCTCGCCCGTTCCCTCGGCGCCACCGTCGTGCGCGAGGAGCGGCGCGGTTTCGGCGCCGCCTGCCACGCGGGGCTGCTGGCCGCCACCGCGGACGTGGTCTGCTTCTGCGACTGCGACGCCTCCCTGGACCCCGCGCACCTGGTCCCGTTCGTCCACGAGGTGCGCGAAGGCGGGGCCGACCTGGTCCTCGGCCGGCGCCGCCCGCAGGCCCGGGGCGCCTGGCCGGCCCACGCGCGCGCCGCCAACCTGGTGCTCGCCCGCCTGCTGCGCCGCCGCACCGGGCTGCGCCTGCACGACCTCGGCCCGCTGCGCGCCGCCCGCCGGGAGGCGCTGCTGGACCTCGGCCTCACCGACCGGCGCAGCGGCTACCCCCTGCAGATGGTGGTCCGCGCCGCCGACGCCGGCTGGCGTGTCGCCGAGCACGACGTCCCCTACCTGCCCCGTACCGGCGCCTCCAAGGTCACCGGCACCTGGCGCGGCACATGGCACGCCGTGCGGGACATGAGAGCGGTCCTGGGCGAGCCGCCCGTCGTGCGGTCCCGGCCGCGCACCGGCGGTGGCTGACCGCGCCGTGCCCCGTGTCCCCGAGGAGTCGCACCGTCCCGCGCCGCACAAGGAGACCCGACCATGACCGTCCTCCTGGTCATCGCCAAGGAGCCCCTGCCCGGCAGGGTCAAGACCCGCCTCACCCCGCCCTTCAGCCCCGCCCAGGCCGCCGCCCTCGCCGAGGCGGCCCTCGCCGACACCCTGCGCGCCGTGGCGGAGACCCCCGCCGGCCGCAGGCTCCTCGTCCTGGACGGCCGCCCCGGCCCCTGGCTGCCGCCCGGCTTCGACGTCGTGCCCCAGTGCGCGGGCGGCCTCGACGAACGCCTCGCCGACGCCTTCGCCCACTGCTCCGGCCCGGCCCTGCTGATCGGCATGGACACCCCGCAGGTCACCCCCGCCCTGCTCACCGTGGACTTCTCGGACTGCGACGCCTGCTTCGGCCCGGCCGAGGACGGCGGGTTCTGGGCGCTGGGCCTGGCCCGCCCCGAACCCGCACTGCTGCGCGGTGTGCCCATGTCGACGCCGGTGACCGGGGCCGTGCAGCGGGAGCGGCTGGTGTCCGCCGGGCTGCGGGTGCGCGACCTGCCGCGGCTGCGGGACGTCGACACCGCCGCCGACGCCCGCGCCGTCGCCGCCCTCGCCCCGCACGGCGCCTTCGCCGCGCGGCTGGCCGACTGCGCGGCCGGCCGGTGAGCCCGGCCGGCGCCCCGCCCGCCTGGGCGGCCTCCGACCCGTACGCGGCCGCCCTGCGCAGCGGCCGGGGCCCGCTGTTCCTGCGCCGCGCCGACGGCCGGCTGCTGCCGCTCGAGGTGGAGCGGTGGTGCGCGGAGGCGGACGCCGTGGACCGGGCGGTGCTGGCCCGCTGCGAGGGCGCCGTGCTGGACGTCGGCTGCGGCCCGGGCCGGCTGGTCGCGGAACTCGCCGCCCAGGGCCGCACGGTCCTCGGCGTCGACGTCTGCGAGGCCGCCGTCACCCGGACCGTGGCCGTGGGCGGCCAGGCGCTGCGCCGCTCGGTGTTCGGCCCGCTGCCCGGCGAGGGCCGCTGGGAGACCGTCCTGCTCATGGACGGCAACATCGGCATCGGCGGCGACCCGCCCGCGCTGCTGCGCCGGATGCGCCGACTGCTGCGTCCCGGCGGCCTCCTGGTGGCCGAGACCGACCCGGCGGACGTCGACGAGCGCGCCGAGGTGCGGGTCGTCGGCCACGGCCGGGAGGCGTCCGGGGAGCCGTTCCCGTGGGCCTGGACCGGCGCCCCGGCCCTGCTCGGGACGGCGGAGCGGGCCGGGTGGCGGACGGCCGCTCAGTGGACGGCGGGCGGGCGGTGCTTCGTCGCCCTGCGCGCCCTGAGTCCCCGCAGCGCCAGCAGCAGCGCCGAGCCGCCGAAGAGCACCGCCGTCATCAGCAGCCAGCGGCCGAGGTAGACGTCCGCCGACTGCCCGGTGGCCAGGCGGTACCGCTCGTCCACCAGGTTCAGCACCAGCGGGAACCAGACGAGCAGCAGCAGTCCCGACAGCAGGGCCGGCACCCGCACGTAGCAGGTCAGCTCGCGTCGCCCGGCCGCGCCGAGCCCGCGGACGACCGCCCGGTCCGCCGCCGTGTACAACGGCAGGAGCACCAGGTCGTGCAGCAGCGCGGCCCCCACGATCCACAGCGCGATCGCGCGCCAGTCACCGGCGAACAGCCGCACCCCCGCATACCCGGCGACCGCGAACGTGCAGGCCAACAGCAGCAGTTGGAACGGACTGCCGACCGCGGGGCGGCGCATCACAGGTCTCCGAAGGTCAGCCGGGCCACCCACTTGGTGTTGAGCACGCCGGGCGCGGCGGGCACGATGACGCGCGCCGGACTGCCGTGGTCCAGGGACAGGTCCTCGCCGTTGACCGACAGGGCGAGCAAGGAGCGGCCGTCGGCCACCTGGTTGGCGCGCAGGGCCGCGCGGCGGAAGGCGCCGTGCCGCTGCAGGGACTCGACCAGCACGTCCGGCGCCGCGCCGTCGTGGCCGACGAGCGCCGCGAGATCGCGCAGCCGCACCCCGCGCCACCACTGGTCGGCGGTCGACCAGCCCTCCACGCACGCGATGGGCAGCGACGAGCTGTGCTGGGGGAGGCGCAGCAGCTCGGCCCGGCTGAGGCGCACCGTGCCGGTCCGCCCGGTGACGACGAGCCGCCATGCCTCCGCGCCGGTCTCGGCCGGGTCGATCCCGGCGTACGCGGCCGTCTTGTTGATCTGGAACCCGTTCGGACCGCCGCCCGGGTCGGGGCCGCCGTGCGGCGCGAGCGGCGCGGTGCGGCGGAACGGGCCGCCCAGGCTCTGGCCCACGGTGGTCAGGAACAGCAGCAGCGAGCCGCCGCCGGCCAGCCACAGCGCTCCGCGCCGGGAGACGGTGGGCGGGTCGGGGCGCGGGGCGGTCAGGTCGCTCTCCGGCTGCTCGCGCAGCCGCCGCCGTACGGTGCGCACGGCGGCCGGCGCCTTGAGCACGGCGTGCGCCGTGAACGCGGCGAAGAACACCCAGGCCCCGTAGAAGTGCAGCGGGTAGAAGGAGCCCGGGAAGACGTAGGCGAGCTGGATGTTGAGCACCCCGGTGGTGAACTCGAACAGCCCGCCGCCGACGAGCAGCAGCAGCGAGAGCCGCTCCAGCGCGTGCGCCAGGGAACGGGCCGGCGGCAGCGTGAACAGCCGGGGCACCACCGACCACAGCTTGGCCAGCAGGACCGGTACCAGGGTGACGCCGAGGGTGACGTGGACGCCCTGGGTGAACCGGTACAGCCACACCGGGCCGGTCGGCCAGGGGAAGAGGTAGAACCCGAGGACGCCCTTGTCCGGCGTGGTGTCGTTCACCGGGGACAGGTCCGGGTTGTAGGCGGCGTACGACACCAGGCCGGTCACGAACAGCACGGTGACGCCCGCGAGCAGCACGAGACCGAGCACCGAGGTGAACCAGGGCCCGCGCAGGGGGCTACGCCAGAAGCCGGGGGCGGTGGGGAGCCGGGGATGGTCGCGCATGTCCCGACGGTAGGCCGGGAGGAGCCCCGGAAGGCGCCCTCGACCGGTGACGAAACGCTGACGTCCGCCCCGTACGACGGCCTCGGCGCGGCCGTGCGGCCTAACGTGCCGACGTGACCCGCTCCCTCCGCAGTGACGCCGGCCGCGACCCGCGCCGTGCTCCCGGCCGCGGCCCGCGCGGCGACACCGGCCGCGGCCCGCGCCGTGACCTGTACGCGGCCGGCGCCGCCGCCCTGCTGGTGACGGCCGCCGTGCTGGCAGGCCGCCGCATCCAGTCCACCCGGCACACCCTGTTCGTGCACTGGCCGCCGCTGCTGGCCGAGTGGGACCCGCACCTGGGCCCCGGCACCCCGGCCGCCGTGCTCCTCGCCGCGGCCGGGGTGGCGTACGGGCCGTCGCTCGCCGCCCGCCTGCCCTGGCGCGCGCTGCTCGCGGCGGCCTGGGCGGCGGCGACGGCCTGGATCCTCTCCCTCGCGCTGGTCGACGGCTGGCACCGGGGCGTCGCGGGCCGGCTCACCACCCGTGAGGAGTACCTCCGGGTCATCGGTCGCTTCCACGACCTCCCGGCCGCCCTGCGCGACTTCACCCGGCACATCGTCGCCGGCGCCCCCGACCCCTGGCCGGCCCATGTCGCCGGGCACCCGCCCGGCGCCACGCTCACCTTCGTCCTCCTCGACCGGGCCGGGCTGCGCGGGGGCGGCTGGGCCGGGCTGTGGTGCGTGCTCACCGGCGCCACGGCCTGCGTGGCCGTCCTGGTCGCGGTGCGGGCCCTGGCCGGTGAGACGCTCGCCCGCCGCGCCGCGCCCTTCCTGGTCCTGGCCCCGGCCGCGGTCTGGACGGGCACCTCGGCGGACGGCTGGTTCGCGGCGGCCGCGGCCTGGGCGGTGGCCCTGCTGGCGCTCGCGGTCACCCGGCGCTCCCTGCCGTGGGCGGCCGCCTCGGGCCTGCTGTTCGGCCTGACCTGCTACCTGTCGTACGGGCTCACGCTGATGGCCCTGCCCGGCGCCGCGGTGCTGTGGACGGCCCGGGACGGGGTGCGCCGGCGTCCCGTGCTGCTGCTGGCCCTGCTCGCCGGACTGGCCGTCGTACCGGCGGTGTTCACGCTCGCCGGGTTCGACTGGTGGACGGCGTACCGCCTGCTGGAGATCCGTTACCGCCAGGGCGTCGGCGGCATCCGGCCCTACGGCTACTGGGTGTGGGCCAACCTGGCCGCCACCGCGCTCATCACGGGCCCGGCGACGGTCGCGGGCCTGCGCCGGACCGCCACGGTCCTCGCCCACCGCGCGCCCCCCGCCACCGCCCGCCTCGCGGTCCTCGTCTGCGCCGCCCTCCTCGCCCTGCTGGCCGCCGACCTCTCCGGGATGAGCAAGGCCGAGACCGAGCGGATCTGGCTGCCGTTCGCGGTGTGGCTGCTCCCGGCCTGCGCGTACCTTCCGCGCCCCCGGGCCTGGCTCACGGCCCAGGCGCTGCTCGCCCTGCTCCTGAACCACCTGCTGCTGACCGGATGGTGACGGGGCGAAGCCCGGCGCCCGTGGAAGGACGGGGTCGGGGACGCCGGTCCACAGCCTGTGGACGACGGCGTTCAGGGCCCGTCGCGAACTCGGCCTCCTCGCCCGGAGGGCGGTCGCCTCCGCGACCCGCCCTAGTAGTCCTCCACCACCGGCCGGCCGCGGCCCGGCTCGGTCAGTTGGGCCGTCTCGGCGCGCACCGTCAGCACGTCGCCGATGAACAGGTCGTAGACCAGGATGCCGATCACGCCGCCGACCAGCGGCCCGACGATCGGGATCCACCAGTACGCGCTGAACGAGCCGGCCACACTGCCCGGGAAGGCCAGACTGTCCCAGCCCGCCGCCCAGGTGAACAGCCGCGGCCCGAAGTCGCGGGCCGGGTTGATGGCGTAGCCCGCGTTCGCGCCGTACGAGATGCCGATCGCGGCGACGACGAAGCCGACGATCAGCGGAGCGAGGTTGGCCTTCACGGCCTGGTTGCGCAGGTCGAGGACGGCGGCGATCAGCATCAGCAGGAAGGCCGTGCCGACGATCTGGTCGATCAGCGGTCCCCAGATCCCGCCGTGGAAATACGGGGCCGGGAAGGTCGCGAAGATGGAGAACGTGGTGTTGGTGTGCCCGTTCACCTTCGGGCCCGGGACCACGGCGTCGAAGGCGTTGATCGCCTGGTGGTAGACCAGGTAGACCAGCGCCGCCCCGGCGAACGCGCCCACGATCTGCGCGAACCAGTACGGCAGCACCTTGACCCAGGGGAACCCGCGGCGCACGGCCATGGCCAGCGTCACCGCCGGGTTGATGTGGGCGCCGCTGACTCCTCCGGCCACGTAGACGCCGAAGACGACGGCGAAGGCCCAGCCCCAGGTGACCAGCAGCCAGTCACCGGCCGCGAGGAAGATCGTCGTGGGGGTGGCGGCACGGCCCGAGCCGGGCAGTGCCGCGACCGCCGTCGCGACCGAGCCGCAGCCGAAGGAGATCAGGACGAAGGTCCCCAGGAACTCCGCCAGACACTCGCCCAGCAGCCCTCCCCGGCTCCTGAGCCGGGAGGGCTTGATGAGCGAAGGTATGTCCACAGCCATTGAGGCCCCCTCGCAGAGAGCAATGCGGCCAACATCACCATATTGGCCCACAAATGCTCTTCACGCAGGGCAACGCTCGGTAGCCCGTCCCGCCTGTGCTTCAGCTGTCGAGGTCGTCGGCGTAGTGCCGAAACCCGCGCCGGTCGCGGTGCATGGCCCACAGGGTGTCCGCCAGCACGGCCGGGTCCTTGCGCACGTGCCCGGGCGTGATCGACCCCGGGATCACCAGTTGGGCGACGTGGATGCCCTCACCGACCAGCCGGTCGTGCAGCAGGTGCCCGTACGCGCTCTCCGCGGCGAACGCGATGGAGGTGCCGGCCCGGTCCGGATGGGGCACGGCCGCCGTACCGCCGTTGACGAGGAGGATGGTCCCGCGGCCCAGCTCCCGCATGCCCGGCAGCACCTGCTGCACCGCCACGACCGGGCCGTACACCGAGAACTGGATGGGCCCGAGCAGGTCCCGGTGCCCGGTCTCCAGCACCGGCCGCATGAAGTCCCGGTGCGGCACCGGGCTGTACTGCAGCACCTCCACGGTCCCCAGGGCGCCGCCCGCGTCACGCAGCGCGGCCGCCAGCTCCTCCGGCCGGCGCACGTCGGCGGCGAAGCCGCGCGCGGTGACCCCGTCCCCGGCCAGCTCGCGGACCAGGTCGTCCAGCCGGCCCGGATCGCGCGCGAGGAGCGCGACGTCGTACCCCTCGCGCCCGAACCTGCGGGCGACGGCGGCCCCGAGCCCGGGCCCGGCCCCGACGACGGCGATGACACTCACGGTAGGAATCCTCCTCGTCCCACGGCCGCCCCACCACCCGCACGCCGGCGGGACCGCCGCCCGGGCCGCGGCGCGGGTTCCCCGTCACCCGCCGGCGACGCCCGGGAACCCCTCCCGCGCGCTCTCTCCCCGGTCCTGCCGGATCCGCTCCACCTGCACGGCGCTGACGGCCCGCACCGCGACCGCCCCCGCCACGGCGGCCCCGACCACGGCGGCGTCGGCGGCGAGCAGCGGCCAGACCCCGTGGTAGGCCCGCGCGATGATCTCGTCGGTGGAGTCGCGGGACACGATCCCGGCCCCGCCGAGCATGCCGGCCAGCCACAGCGCCCACCACACGTTGACCGAGCCGGGCAGCCTGCGTTCCGGGGCGGTGGCCCGGAAGGCGTCCGCGACGATCCCGCGCGGGAACCAGAGGTTCACGACGGGCACGATCCACCCGAGGTACACCCAGATCCCGAGGTACTTCGGCGTCCGCCCCGACAGCATCCGCGCGTTGTCCCGCACCCGCCACAGCCAGGCCAGGAACAGCAGCGCGCACACGAAGGCGACACCGCCGCCCACCGAGGTCACGACGTGGTACGAGTCCTCCAGCCCGGTGAGCGGCCGGTGCACCCCGCCGCCCTGGTCCGGCGGCCCCGAGGCGGGCTCCCCCGCCGCGGCCAGCCTGATCTCCCAGACCCCCCGCACCAGCCAGGCGGCCCCGGCGGCCAGCAGCGCGCCGGCGGTCAGCACGCCGAACGTCCGGACGGGCCGCGTCCTGGGCCGCACGCGCGCGGCCGCCTCCCCCGTGAGTTCATCCACGGGCCCATCCTGACGCATCGCCCGCTCAGCTCGCGAAGAACTCCTCGTCGAGCGCGATCTCCTGCAGCCGGTCCAGGCTGAGCTCCGGGCGGGGACGGGTCACCGGAGTGCTCTCCGCGTAGGAGTTGATCTCACGGACCGTCACTCGGCGCCCGTCCGTCCGGAGGGTGTCGACCAGCCAGACCGAGGCGGGGCCGCCCTTCTCCGAACGGGTCCTGACCCGCTTGATCCTGGTGCCGTCGGGCAGGGTCCCGGCCTCGCAGTCGTCCGGGACGCCGGCGCAGCCCATGTGGCGGGCGAGGAGCGGGGTCATGTCGTACTGGACGTCGACCTCCACCATGTTCCTGCCCCGGCCGTCGTCGTGGACCAACTGGACGATGCCCGCGCCGCTGTTGATGTCGGAGACGGTGCCCCGGGGCAGGTGGGACCGCAGGACCCTGGTCAGGCGGGCGCCGTCGGCCCGGTCGGTGCGGGCCGGGTCGCCGGGAGCGGTGTCCCGGGCCGGCAGCGCCTCGATCGCCCTGTTCCACGCCGGGCTGCGCACGATCGCCGTGAGCTGGGCGGTCGACAGCAGGGGGTCGGCTCCCCCGGTGGCGCCCTTCTCGCCGCCGCCGCCGAACTCCTGTGCCGTGAGCTGCGCTCCGCCGGCGGTCGTCAGGACCACGTACCAGCGCTTCTGGCCGGTGTCGCTGCTGGGATAGGTGAAGGACTCGGTGGTGCTGAGCACGGCACCGCCGGGGAGCTTGCGGGTGGTGCACTTGTCGTACGGCCGCACCTCCACCGGCAGGCACCCGCTCGCGCCCTGCTGGTCGGCGGGGAGACCGGAGGACAGCCGCGCGATGCTGATGTCGACGCCGGACGATCCGGCCGCGGTGGAGTACGTGAGCTTGGCCCTGGGCCAGACGTCCGGTCCGTCGGACCGGGAGCCGCGGCCCGAGGCCGCGGACACCGTGCCGCCGGGCGGCAGCAGGCTCTTCAGGATGCGGACCATCTCCTCGCCGCTGATCGACGACGGGGCCTGGGCGGAAGATGCGGTGCCGGCGGAGGCGGGGGCGCCCGCCGAGGCCTCGGCGCCGAGCCGGCCGCCGGTTCCGCGCCAGGTGCCGAGGGCGTCCGTGGCCGTCAGCGTGCCGCCCACGGCGACCACCGTGACGGCCGCGGCGGCGATCCGGGCGGCGCCGATCAGGCGCATCCGGCGGCCCCGGGCGACGGAGCGGTTCACCAGGTCGGCCGAGTGGGGCGGGAACTCGTCGCTCGCCCCGCGCAGGGCGTGGGTCACGCGTTCCTCGAAGTCGTCGGTGCGGTCCTCGTCGCGTCGCATGGCGGGGTGTGGTCTCCGTTCGTCGGGGGAGGTCGGTGGGACGGCTCCGGATCCGTCAGGCGGCCAGGTCGGCCAACTGGCCGCCGAGGAGCGTGCGCAGCCGGTGCAGGGCGCGCTTGCTCTGGGCCCGGACGGCTCCGGGGGACATCCGCAGGACCTGTGCGGTGTCGTCCACCGAGCGGTCCTCCCAGTAGCGGAGCACCAGCACGGCACGGTCCCTGGCGGTCATCCGCGCGAGCCCGTCCAGCAGGGCCATGCGCAGTTCCGCGTCCCGGGCCGGTCCGGCGGCGTCCGGCAGCCGGTCGCTGGGGCGCTCGGTGGAGCTGCGGAGCCGGCGCTGGGAGAGGAAGGTCCGCACCAGCACGGTGTCGGCGTAGGCCACCGGTGAGCCCGCGCGGCTGACCCGCCGCCAGGAGCGGTACATCTTGGCCAGGGTCTCCTGCACCAGGTCCTCGGCGAGGTGCCAGTCGCCCGTGAGCAGGCACGCGGTGCGGAACAGCGGTCCGCTGCGGGCGGTCGCGAACTCCAGGTAGTCCGCAGGTGCTTCCCTCACCGTGTGTCCCTTCGTGGTCGGACGTCACCCTTTACACGCGACGGGGGCACGGCCGCGTTACGGGTACGCGGCCACCGCCCGGAAAAAGGCCCCGGCCCGGGCACCGTCGTGCGGTGTCCGGGCCGGGGCCCCGGTGCGGGAGGTCAGGTTCTGACCGTGAGGTGGAGCCAGGAGCTCCAGGTGGACAGGTTGGCGGTGTCCGTCTCGCCGTGCACGTACTCGGTGCGGACGCGGAAGCGGTGGCCCGTGGCGTTGGTGAGGGTCAGCTTCGTCACCACGGTGCTGTGCGCGTCGAGGGTGAAGCAGCCCGACGTGGTGAGCGTGTGCCAGGCGCCGCCGTAGTACTCCTGGGCCTGGAAGCGCGCGCACTGGCCGGGCTTGGCGGGCGTCACGGTCGCGGTCACCTGGGGCTTCACCGTGTGGTGGTAGACGCGGTAGGTGGTGCCGCCGTACGTGGTGCTCGTGTAGTAGCCGCTGAGCTTCTCGGCGACCTTCGCGTAGGCGGAGACGGCGCGGGCCGCCGTCGCCGGGGCGTAGCGGTAGTCGCCGGCGTAGGACGCCGTGAAGGTGGTGCCGCGGCTGAGCCGGTACGTCGCCGACAGGTTGCCCTTGCCGTCCACCGTGCCGGTCTTGAGCAGGGTCCTGGCGCCGCCGCCGGGCTGGGCGTACAGCGAGACCGTGCGGCCGTTGTACGTGGTGCCGAGGTGGGCGGTGACGGTGGCCGTCGCGCCGTACGCGTACGTGGACGCGCCGGTCGAGACGGTCAGGGCCGTCCTGGCCCGGGAGACCTGGACGATCGCGGAGGCGGTGGCCGCCTGGTGGGAGGCGTCCCCGGGGTAGCTGACCGTGTAGGTGTCGGAGCCGCCGACGGCCGGTGTGTCCTCGACGGTGATCGTGCCGTCGGTGCCCACGGGCGCGGTCCAGGTCACGGGCGTCGTGGTGTGGGCGGCGTCCGTGCGGGAGACGGTGACCTTCTCACCCGCGGTGTAGGGCGCGTCGTCGAGCGAGCCGGTGAAGGACAGCGCGGCGGCGCGGACGGCGGTGCCGGGCGCCTTCAGCGTCAGGGCCGGGGCGTACGGCGAGACCTGCACGGACGCGTCGGAGGACGTCGGCTGGTGCGTGACGTCCCCCGCGTACGACAGGTGGTAGGTGAACCTGCCGGAGGCGTCGGGGGCGTCCCGGACGGTGAACTCGGTGGTGGCCGGGTCCACCGGGACCGGCGGGAGGTCCTCGGTCTCCTGGGTGTCCTCGTTCGTCCTGGAGACCTGGACGGTGGTGCCCTGCGGCAGGCCGCCGAGGCCCGGTTGGCTGGTGAGCGAGCCGGTGAAGGCCACCGCGTGCGGCGTCGCCGAGCTGATCTCCGGGAACGGGATGGTGGTGGCCAGCCGCGCCACGTGCACCGTCAGCGAAGCCGAAGCGGCCCGGTGCGCGGCGTCACCCGCGTAGCTCACCTGGTAGGTGTACGCGCCCTCCTCCGGCCGGGTGTCGCCGACGGTGAACGATCCGTCGGCGCCGACCTCGGCGTCGGGCAGTGCCGTGCCGTCACGGGTGACCTGGAGCGGGGCGCCGGCGGGGACGGAGCCCCTGGTGCTCAGCGACCCGGTGACCGTGTACCGCTCGGTGGGGACCGCGTACCGCGGGTGGGTCAGGGAGAGCTCGGTGTCGGTGAGTTTCGCGCCGCCGAGCACGTTGAGGGTGTAGGCGCCCGCGGAGTCCCGGGTGACGGCGTAGAGGGTCGCCCCGTCGGCTCCCCAGGCCAGCCCGTCCGGGGCCAGGGTGCCGGACGGGAAGGTGGGGTGGTTCTCGGCGGTGGTGTTCGAGCCGGCGTACACGTAGATTCCGGCGCCGGAGCCGGCCGAGCTGCCCACGGCGATCGTCCCGTCGGCGTCGGCCGCCAGGGAGTTGGGGCCGGAGTACACCCCGCCGGCGTAGTACACGGCGGGATCGGCCGGGCTCAGGTCCGAGGTGCCGTAGACGTGCGGGGCCGGCTGCTGGACGGCGGCGAGCAGGACCCGCCCGCCGTCGCCGGTGACCTGGAAACCGGTCGCCGTGCCGCCGTACACCTCGGTGTCCGCCCTGACCGAAGCGGTTTCGGAGGAGACGTCGAAGGTGGCCACGTGGCTGAGGCTGCCCTGGGGCTCCTCGGCCGCGAGCACTCCGCCGCCGGCGGCGAGCAGGGGCGCGGCCGCCCACTGCGACATCGACGGCTGTCCGGTCGCCACCGGGTCGGCGGCCGACGGGTCCACGGAGCCGATGGCCCCCTTGCCGCCGGCCGTGTGCCCGTACCAGACCCGGCCGCCCGCCACCGCGACGGAGACCGGGGCGCTGCCGGCGCCGGTCGGCCAGCGGGTGGACTCGGCGAGGTCCGCCGTGTCGATGGCGGCGACGGCGTCCCCGTCGGCCAGGGCCGCGTAGAGGGTGCCGCCGTCGGCCGACAGGGCCAGGCCGGTGGCGCCCTGCTCACCGGTGATGGTGGTGACCGGGGCGCCGTTCAGGTCGGTCACCACGATGCCGTCCGAACCGGCGCCCTGGCTGAGGAAGATGTGCCGGTGGGCGGTGTCCACCAGCATGTGGGAGTAGTGGGCCAGCGGCAGCGGCGCGGTGCCGTCGGCCTGGGCGGCGGCTCCGGTGAGGCCGACGGTGGCGGTGGTCAGCCCCGCGACGACCGATATCGCCGTCGCGAGCGGGACCCGCTTGTGCATGGTGTTCCTCGGGTGGAGTAGTGGATCAGGTCCGGACGATATCGCCCGGCGCCGACGGCCCCGGCGGCGGCGCCCGCGGCCGGCGGTGTGCCGCCCGCCCCCCGGGAGCACGGCTCAGGCCATCCAGAAGAAGACCGCCGTCATCCGCTTCTGCGCCTGCTCGCGGCCGAAGTAACCCGTCGCGCTGTGCACCAGGTTGGCGTTGTACAGGAGCAGCCGGTTGTACCGGTGCGGGACGCGGACGTCCTCCTCGAAGGCGTCGGCGGCCACGAAGCGGGTGCCCAGCGCCTCCACCAGGTTGTTGTGCGGCGCCTGGACGACGTTGCCGCCGAGCCGGCCGCCGGGCAGGGACTGGCGGTAGAAGCTGGTGCCGCAGTCCTTGGGCCCGTCCGGGTTGAGGTACAGCACGGCCGCGTACCGGCACAGCGCGCGCGAGTCGGTGTGCGGGCGGGGCTCGCTCTCGCCCTCGCCGACCACCTGTACGCAGTTGTGGTTCAGGGTGCCGCCGCCGGGGGTCTGCTGGACCCACAGCCTCCGGGCCCCGGTCGCCTGCCGCACCAGCCGTTCCACACGGGCGAGTTCCGGGGCTTCGAGGCCGGGCATGGCGCGCATCCCTGGCCAGGTCTCGGCGGTGTACGGATAGCCCCTGGTCCAGTCGTCCCTGGCCAGGCACCGCTCGCGTACGGCGTCGGGGTCCGGGAGGACGTCGTCCAGCACCCAGTAGTCACGGCCCCTGGTGGGCTTGCGGTAGGGCAGCACGGGCAGCGCGGCGGGCGTCCCGGGGGACGGTGGTGGGGGCATGCCGCGAATCTAGGACCGCCCCCGGTCTGCCTTCTCCCGACGGAGGGTCAACCTTCGCCCAGCCATTTGCCATCTACATTTATCGATCGCCAACGGATCGCAATCACCGGCCGCCGGCGCCCGCCGTCGGAAGCCGCGCGGAGTTTTTACCCTCAGCACAGAAACGATCGGCCTTCGCATCCGTACTGCTGTGCGTCCGAACTGCCCGCGTAACGACGTGGGCGGGCTCCACGACCGGGCAGGAGGCACGGTGCGCTTTTCGCGGAACGCGACGGGAACTCTCTTCGTGGGCGGTGCGATGGCCCTGACACTCGGCGCGCTCGCCTACCCGAGCATGCTCGGCCTGAACACCGTCTCCACCTCCCAGACACGGATCATCGCCCAGACCCAGTGGGGGCCGCTCACCGAGGGCGACCGGGACTTCGTGGTCAGGGTGCGGGCCGCCGGCCTGTGGGAGTACCCGCTCGGCCAGATCGGGCTGCAGAAGGGCGCCTCGAAGGGCGTCCTGGAGGCCAGCAAGCACCTGGTCGACGGGCACGCCGCGCTGGACGCGAGCTGCCGCAAGATCGCGCCGATGCTGAACATCACCCTGCCCAACGTGGCCAGCCCCCAGCAGGAGGGCTTCGTCACCCAGCTCAAGGCGGAGAGCGGCAAGGCGTTCGACACCGACTTCGCCAACATCCTGCGGATGACGCACGGCTCCATCTTCAACTCGATCGCCAAGATCCGCTCCACCACCAAGAACTCGCTGGTGCGCGCCCTCGCCGACCAGGCCAACGACACCGTGCTGGATCACATGACGGTGATGGAGAAGACCGGCCTGGTCGACTTCGACCAGACCATCTTCCAGCAGACGACCCCGCCGAAGCTGCCCTCCGACAACCTCACCCCGCCCCCGCCGCCCGCGGGCCAGCCGGAGGTGGTGCTCACCCCGCCGCCGAACGCCACCTCCACCCCGCTGAACCTCAGCGGCCTGACCGGTGACGCCGGCGGCAACGCGCCGGCGCCCACGCCCACTCCGACCGTGGGCTAGCCCAGCCACACCGTGGTGTCCGGCGGGAGCGACCCGGCCGCCGGGAGCGGGGTGCTGGCGAGCAGCACCTCACCCGGCGGCAGCGGCACGGGCCGACCGGTGAGGTTGGTGACGCAGCGCCAGGTCTCGGTACGGGCGAAGTCGAGGACGCCGGCGGGGGCGCCGGGCGTCCAGGTCAGCGCCTCGCCCTCCAGCAGCTTCCGGCGCAGCCGCAGGGCGGTGCGGTACAGCTCCAGGGTGGAGCCCTCGGCGCCGGCCTGCGCCGCCACGGCGTACGCGGCGAAGGACTCCGGCTGCGGCAGCCAGGCGGCCCCCGGCCCGAAGCCGTACGACGGCCCGTCCGGCGTCCAGGGCAGCGGCACCCGGCAGCCGTCGCGGCCTTTGCGGACGCGGCCGGTCTGCTCCCAGATCGGGTCCTGCAGCACCTCGGTGGGCAGGTCGGCGACCTCGGGCAGGCCGAGTTCCTCGCCCTGGTAGACGTACGCGGAGCCGGGCAGCGCCAGCATCAGCAGGGTCGCGGCCCGGGCCCGGCGCAGCCCCGCCTCCGGGTCGACGGCGGGGGCCCTGCCGCCGGACAGCAGCCAGGCGTTCTCGTCGGTGCCGGGCGGCAGCAGCAGACGGGAGGCGTGCCGTACGACGTCGTGGTTGGAGAGCACCCAGGTGGCCGAGGCGCCGACGGTGCGGGCGGTGGCGAGCGAGCCGGTGATGACCTCCCGCAGCTCCTCTGCGTCCCATCCGGCCTGCAGGTACTCGAAGTTGAAGGCCTGACCCAGTTCGTCGGGGCGGGCGTACAGCGCGCGGCGGGCGTCGGGGACCCAGGCCTCGGCGACCGCGGTGCGGGGCGGGGTGTAGGCGTCGAAGATCTTGCGCCAGTCCCGGTAGATCTCGTGGACCTCGTCGCGGTCCCAGTAGGGGTGGCTGCCGGGCGCCACCCGCAGCAGGGCCTCCTCGCCGGTCGCGCCGACGCCGCCGACGTCCCGGAGCGGTTCGGTGAGGTCCTTGGCCAGGCCGTGCGCGACGTCGACGCGGAAGCCGTCGACACCGCGGTCGGACCAGAACCGCAGCGTGGTGCGGAAGTCGGCGCGCACCTCCTCGTTCTCCCAGTTCAGGTCGGGCTGTTCGGGCGCGAAGAGGTGCAGGTACCACTCGCCGTCGGCGGTCCGCCGCCAGGCGCTCCCGCCGAACACCGACTGCCAGTCGGCGGGCGGCAGTTCGCCGTGGGCGCCACGGCCGGGCCGGAAGACGTAGCGGTCCCGGGCGGCGGAACCGGGGCCGGCCCGCAGGGCCTCCTGGAACCAGGGGTGCCGGTCCGAGGTGTGGTTGGGGACGATGTCGACGACGACCTTCAGGCCGAGCCGGTGGGCCTCGGCCACCAGGGCGTCGAAGTCGTCCAGGGTGCCGAGCCGGGGGTCGACGTCCCGGGGGTCGGCGACGTCGTAGCCGCCGTCGGCCAGTTCGGAGGGGTAGAAGGGGCTCAGCCACAGGGCGTCCACGCCGAGCGTGGCGAGGTGGTCCAGGCGCTGGGTGACGCCCCGGAGGTCGCCGAGCCCGTCGCCGTCGGCGTCGGCGAAGCTGCGCGGATACACCTGGTAGACGACGGCCTGGCGCCACCAGTCGGGGTTCCGGGACGAGAGGTCTGCCATGCGGGCTCCCTTCGGGAAGACGACAGTACAGAGACTGTCCACATTGCCCGGAAAGGGAACCTTCGGATGATGGGGAGAGGATCATTCCCCGTGTGATGGAGTTGTGACGACCCCATGAACGATCCCTGGATTCGCGCAGGTTGACAGGTTTCAGCAGGGCCGATCACCATGGCCTCACACTGTGGCGCATGTGACCAATGGGCCGCGTGTCTCCTCTGACTTCTTTCGCTCACTCGAGCTTCTGCGATGGGATATCCATGTCCATAGCCAGACGTGTCACCGCGCGCCGCCTGCTGGGGACGGGCGCCGCGTCGCTCGCCCTCTGCGCCGCCTCGGTCGCCGCCGCCTCCGGCGCCTGGGCCCACGGCTCGCACGGCGGTGACGGCTGGAAGACCGGCGGCCACTACGCGCCCGGCACCGGCGCGGGCACCGAGACCGGCACCGACCGCTGCCAGTTCTCGCTGGACGGCGTGAACTTCTTCGACTCGGTGAAGGTGGACGACCAGAACCTCAAGCCGACCGAGGACGGCAAGGTCCACATCAAGGTCCGCGCCGCCGGGGACGCGGCCGGCTGCACCGCCTCCCTCGCCTCCTACCTCGCCCACGGCGCGAGCTTCGCCACCTCCGGCGAGCAGGTCTTCGCCGACTTCGACACGGTGAACGTCAAGCCGGGCGCCACCGACTCCCTCGACATCGCGGTCCCGGACGCGGGCTGCTTCGCGCAGATCGACCTCTACCGGGGCGCGGTCAAGTTCGACGGCAGGACCGACGCGAACGACGGCCTCGAGCACGGGGACCTGCCCAAGGGCCCGGACCACCCGGTCATCAAGGACAAGCTGATCGCGGCCTGGAACGGCGGCACGAAGGACTGCACGGGCGCCGAGAAGCCGCAGTCCCCGTCGCCCAGCGCCCCCGCCGAGGAGACGGGCACGCCCACGCCGGGCGCCTCGGAGTCCTCCACGACGCCGTCCCCGGCCGCCTCGGAGTCCGCGCCCGCCCCGTCCTCCTCCGAGTCCGCGCCGGCGCCGTCCGCCTCCGAGTCGCAGGCCGGCTCCGCTCCCACGCCGAACGGCGGCGGTGACACCGGGGGCGACCTCGCGGAGACCGGTGGCGGCGGCAACTCGGGCCTGATCGCGGGCGGGGCAGCCGTGCTGGTCGCCGGCGGCGCCGCGTTCGTGCTCGTCGCCCGCCGCAAGCGGGGCGCCCAGAGCTGACCGCTCCCCGCGAGGCCGAACACGCTCCGCGGGACACGCGCACGGGGCCGAGCGCCCGCCACGACCCCCGTCGCCCGAAGCGGCCGCAAGGCCCGCGGGCGGTGGGGGTCGTCGTGCCGGGCGGGCCCGACCGGCGGCGCGGGCGGCCGGTCCCCGGGGAGCGGCGCGGGCACAGCGGCGCGCGGGTGGGGGAACGCCGTCCAGCGGGAGGCCGGGTCCGCGGGCGGCGCTTCAGGCCGCCGTGCCCTGGGGCCCCTCGACGGTCTCCAGGTACAGCTTCACGTACCGGTCCACGTCCACCTGCAACGCCACGTCCACCAGCGCCTGTTCGCGGGCGCCCTCGTGGATCTCGGACTCGCCGGGGCGGGGGCGGCGGTCGACCAGCGTCTGCCCGCGGGCCGGACCGGGGGCCAGGGAGACCTCGACCGGCAGGAGGCGGGTGGTGATGCCCACCGGATCGGCGACCGCGCACACCGCGCCCGCGTCACCCAGTCCGCCCGCCTCCTCGGCCTCCGGCTCGCCGCCCTGTGCGGTGGGCCGGTGGGCGAGGAGTTCCCCGGCCAGCCGGGTGCCCGGGTCGGCGGCGGCGCGCAGCCGTTGCACATCGGCGCCGGGCACGACGACCCGCATGAAGACGTCCAGTCCGTACATGGTGATCGGCACCCCGGCGGTGAGCAGCACCGCCGCCGCCTCGGGGTCGTGCCAGACGTTGAACTCCGCCACCGGGGTGGCGTTTCCGGTGGCGACCGCGCCGCCCATGAAGACGATCCGCTCGATATTGCGGGTCACCTCCGGGTGGGTGCGCAGCAGCAGGGCGATGTTGGTGAGCGGGGCCGTGGGCACGAGGGTGACCGGGCGGGGGGAGGCCAGGATCTCCCGGCGGAGCAGGGTCACGGCGTCCACGTCGGCCGGGGCGCGCCTGGGCGCGGGCAGGCCCAGGTCGCCCATGCCGTCCGAACCGTGCACGTGCCGGGCCGGGCGGGCCGGCTCGATCAGCGGGCGCTCGGCGCCGCGCGCCACCGGGATGCCGGGGGCGCCGGCCCGCTCCAGCACGGTCAGGGTGTTGCGGACCACCCCGTCCACGTCCGTGTTCCCGGCCACGCAGGTGACGGCCCGCAGGTCCAGCCCCGGATGCCGTACGGCGAACAGCAGGGCCAGGGCGTCGTCGACGCCGGTGTCACAGTCGATGATCACGGGAATACCGGACTGCCCGGTCACGACGGTCTCCTTCCACCACCCGGGGAACGCGCCACGAAAGCCTCCTCAGCCTACGGCCGCCCGGCGTGCCCGGTCGCGCGGCGGCCGCCCGGAGCCTGGCGCGGGCGAGGGCCCCTCACTCGGACGGCCCGGAGCGCTGGTGGGCCGGTGGGAGCGGTGGTGGCCTGAGAGGTGGCACCACCACCGGCCCGCCCAGGAGGCCCCCCGATGACCGCCGCGATACGCACCCGTGCCCTCCCGCTCGCCGCTCTCGCGGCCGGCCTCCCCGCCCTCTCCGGCTGCGCGGCCCTCGGCCTGGAGCACCCGCCGACCGCGGAGCAGCCGCTGCCCACCGTGGCCGCCTCGCCCACGCCGAAGGCGTCCGGCGGCGACGGCGTCCTGCTCAGCGACGACCAGGCCCGGGCCGCGCTGCTCACGCAGACCGACCTCGGCGCCCCCTGGACGGCCACGGGCGGGGCGGCCACCTGGCGCGACGGTCTGCTGAAGGCGTCGACCACGACGGCGGAGTGCCAGCGCCTGCTCGACGCGCTCTACACCGACGAACTCCTCGGCGCCCCCGCACGGGCCGCCGTCGGCCTGGACGACCCGGACACCGGCGCCCAGCTCCGCTACCAGGTCGGCGCCCGCCGCCCGGCGGACGTGGACGCCGCCCTCGCCTGGCTGCGCACGATGCCGGAGCGGTGCGCCCGGTTCACCGCCACCACGCAGAACGGCCTGGTGGAGGACGTCCAGGTGCAGGAGGCTCCGCTGCCGGAGGTCGGTGACGCGCGCCAGGGCCTGCGGCTCAGCCTCTACACCACGACGTCCGACGAGCAGGACGTCGTCCTCACGATGGACGTGGCCGCCGTCCGCGTCGGGGCGGACAGTCTCGCGCTCACCAACGGCGGCCTGGGCGACGTGCCGAACGAGGCGACCCAGGCCGCGGTCCAGGTCGGCGCGCTGCGCCTGGCAGCCGTGCGCAAGCAGGGCCGGGCCGAGGTCTGAGGCACCCGAGGCACGCCAGGCACGCCAGATACGCCAGGCACCCGCCGAGGGCCGGCCGGCCCTCGGCGGGAAGGGGTCACAGCGGGGGCTGGGCCGGGGCCGGGCCGAGGGTGGTGGTGCCGGGGGCGGTGCGGTGGCCCAGGCCGGTGCGGTAGGCGTCGAGGGCCGCTTCGACCCGGCCGGTGCGGCGCAGCAGGTCGCCCAGCAGACGGCACAGGTCGGCGAGGTCGCCGGCCGCCCCGGCCCGTTCCAGCAGGCTGAGGGCGCGGACGTAGTGCTCCTCGGCCGCCTCGGTGTCGCGGGCGTCCTCGGCGATGATGCCGAGGAGGCGGTGCGCGGCGGCCGCGTGGACGGCGCCGCGCTCGGAGGAGAAGTCGCCGAGGACCCCGTTCAGCAGCTCGGCCGCCTCGGCGGACCGGCCCCGCCGGTGCAGTACGTCGGCGAGTTCGACGGCGGCCTGGCTGCGGTAGAGCGCCGCCCGGGTCTGGGAGAGCATGGTGAGGGCCTGGCGCAGCTCGGCCTCCGCGCGGTCGAGTTCGCCGTTCTGGGCGCAGACGTAGCCGCGCATCCAGTGGCAGTTGGCGAGTTCGGTGCGCAGCTGGAGCTGCCGGTTCAGCTCGGCCGCCTTGGCCAGGGAGGCGTCCGCCTCGGCGAGGCGGCCCTCGGCGAGCAGGGTGCGGGCGACCGAGCGGTGCATCCGGGCGACCAGCGCGGGGTCGGCCACCTGCGGGGCGAGCGCGAGGGCGAACTCGGCGGCCTGCGCGGCGCGGGCGTGGGCGCCCATGTCCATGTACGGGCCGATGACACCGGCGTACAGGAGCAGCAGGGCGTCCGGGTCGTGCAGGCCGCCGCGGTTCAGCTCGTCGAGCGCGGACTCCAGGAGGTAGACGGCGTAACGGAGTTCGCCGGCGAGGTAGTGGGAGACCGCACGGCCGCGCACGGCCGGTACCCGGGCGGGCAGCGACTCCCCGGCCAGGCGTTCCTCGGCCCGCTCGAAGTGCTCACGGGCCCGTTCCAGCTCTCCCGCCTGCAAGGCGGTCTCACCGAGCCCGAGCAGCGCGGTGGCCTGCTCGGCGAGCAGCCCGTGGGCCTCCGCCTCGGCGAGCAGCCCGGCGTACCGGGTGGCCGCCTCCTCGCAGTCGCCGTCGGCGAGGGCGCGCTGGGCCTCGGCGAGCCGCAGCCGCAGGGCGGTGGCCAGGTGGGCGGGCCGGCCGACGGCGAGTTCCTCGAAGGCGACCCCGAGCCGGCCCGCGATGTGCCGCAGCGCCTCGTCGGAGGCCCGGACCCGGCCCGCCTCCAGGGTGGAGATGTAGGCGGGGGTGTAAGCGGGCTCCGCCAACTGCCTTTGGGTCAGGCCCCGTTCGGTGCGCAGTTGCTGTACGCGCCGCCCCACGACCTGCGGATCGTCTCGTTCCGGCATCGCCCCGTCGCCCCCAACTCCCCTGTGAGCCCTTGCCGTTCGCCCTGGGCCCCCTCTAGGTTAAACGGCGGATTAAGCATGTTTAACAAGCCGCTGTCGTAGCGAGGTCGCCGTGCCCGGACGTACATCCGAACCCTACGGACGCCCCGCCGCACCGGCACCCGTCCGGCTCCGCCCGGGCGGCCGGACGCCCACCGCCCGCGGAGTGGCCGCGGCCGTGCTCGCCGTCGCGGCGCTGGTCACGGCGGCCAACGTGGGACCGGCCAGGGCGGCGGACCGGCCGCCGGACCCGCCGGCCGTGGGCCGGAGCCTGCCCTGACACCCCCGCGCGCCCGAACCACCGAAGTGTTGGGACGAGTTCGTCAACCCCTTCGAAGGTTGTACGGGAGTGGCATATCTCACCAGCCATCCATTCTCATCGAGTCACGCCGATAAAGTGTGCGATCCGGTGCAGCCGGAGACGCGGCAGGCGCCGTCGTCGGGGTGGGAAGGCAGAGAATGACGCTGGACGCACAGGCGCGGCCGGACGGCCACGGCGGCCACGGCGGCCACGACGAGGGCCGGGGGGACGGCCGCGAGGACGACGACACGTCCGGCAGACCGCGCCGCTGGCGGCGGATACTGCGCTGGGCGGCCCTGGCCCTGGCGGCCCTCCTGTTCGGTGGCGCGGGCGCCGGCTACCTCTACTACGAGCACCTCAACGGCAACATCACCAAGGCCAGGCTGAACCTCGGCGACTCCGCGCCGCCCGAGGCGGCGCCGAACGCCGACGGCCAGACCCCGCTGAACATCCTGCTGATCGGCTCGGACAGCCGGAACAGCGCGGCGGACCTGAAGCTCGGCGGCTCCAGGGCCGACGTGGGCCGCCCGCCGCTCGCGGACGTCCAGATGCTGCTGCACGTCTCGGCCGACCGCAGCAACATGTCCGTGGTCAGCCTGCCGCGCGACACGATGATCCCGATCCCCAGGTGCACCGGCCCCGACGACGGCAGGGTGTACGGCGCGCTCACCCTGGCCATGGCCAACGAGTCGCTGGGCCGCGGCGGCCCGGGCTGCACGGTCGCCACCTGGCAGAAGCTCACCGGCATCCGCGTAGACCACTTCATGATGGTCGACTTCTCCGGTGTGGTCGCGATGGCCGACGCCATCGGCGGGGTCCCGGTGTGCGTCAAGGAGAACGTCTGGTCGCACACCTCCGAGGGCCACGGCTCGGGCCTGAAGCTCAAGGCGGGCACCACGTACGTCAGGGGCGAGCAGGCCCTGCAGTGGCTGCGCACCCGTTACGGCTTCGAGGACGGCACCGACGTCGGCCGCACCCACGCCCAGCACATGTACATGAACGCGATGGTCCGCCAGCTGCGCGCGAACGCGACCCTGGGCAACCCCACCGAGATGCGCCGGCTCGCGGAGACCGCGACGAAGGCGCTCACGGTCGACGAGGGCCTCGGCACGGTCAAGAAGCTGTACGACCTGTCCACGGAACTGCAGAAGGTCCCCACCGAGCGGATCACGATGACGACCCTGCCCACCGTGCAGTGGTCCCAGGACCACAACCGGCTGATGCCCGCCGCCGAGGACGCCGACCAGCTCCTCGCCATGGTCCGCACCGACACCCCGCTCGACGGCAAGGGCGCGGCACAGCTCACCGAGCAGGTGTCGGACGACCCCGCGGCCCCCGCCGGCACCCTCTCCGTGCAGGTCCGCAACGCCACCGGCACCACCACCGAGGCCCCCGTGCCGCGCCGGGCGGACGCGGTCGTCCGCGCGCTGCGCGACGAGGGGTTCACCGAGGCGGTCGTGGGCGCCGCGGCCGCACCGGCGGCACAGACGCTTCTGCAGTACCCGGACCACCACCTGGAGGGCGACGCCCAGGCCGTGGCCAAGGCCCTCGGCATCCCGCTGACCCAGCTGCGCGTCTCCGGCGACGTCACGGGCGTCACCCTGACCGTGGGCGCCGACTGGCGCACCGGCCCCACCTATCCGAAGTCCGCGGCCCCGGCCAAGGCGCCCGAGTCCGCCGCCGTGCTGAACGGCGACAAGACCGACGCCTGCATGCCGGTGCAACCGGGTTTCACCTGGTGAGGCGGCTTCTCCCAAGAAGAGGGAGACTCAGGGGCCACCGGCTTTTTTGTCGGTGACATGACTTAGTCTTCGCTCACTCGTCACGCGCGGTGCGCGGCGGCCGTACGCCGGCCGCGCCGCGTGGCGCCCCATCTCCTCATTCGTTCCGGGGGGGGTTCGAACCAGCGTGCGTATACGCACCCTTCCCGCGGCCGCCGCACTGGCGGCCACGATCGGCTCGATGGCGCTCGCCGCGCCGTCGTACGCCGACACCGACCGGTCCATTCCGGTCTGGAACGTCGACGACACCGTGGTCGACGGGCTCCACCAGCAGGTCTTCCTGAGCGACAGCTACAAGAACCAGATCGTCGTCACCGACTACTCGGGCCGGGTCGTCGGCACCGTCACCGGCCTCGGCGGGTCGCGGACCTCCAGCTGAGCCCGGACGCCGGCACCGGCCGGCGGATGCGCGTCCGCTCCTCCTGCTACAACTTCTCGTCCGGCGACAACGTCAACTCCACGACGCACGGCGCCTGGAAGTACTTCGTCTTCACCAGCTGAGCGGGTCACCCCGCCTGGAGCTGCCGCAGGTGCCGCTGGACGTTCTCCAGCGCGCCCCGGCGGCGGCCCGGTACCCGCAGCCTCAGCTCCGCGAGCGCGGGCCCGAGTTCACGGGCCCGCGCCGCGTCCTTCACACGGCTCCACTGATGGTGGGCCCGGTCCACGGCAGCCTCCACGGCGGGCGCGTCCGGCGCCTGCCCCGCCGCCAGCCGCACCTGGGCCACCGCCAGCCAGGCCCGGCAGCTGCGTGCCGCGTCCCCGGCGAACATGGCGAGGTCCGCGCGGACCTCGGCCCAGTGCAGGGCCTCCCCGGAGGCGGGTCCGAAGGCGCGCACGGCGGCTTCCTCCTGCCGCGCGGCGAGCGAGTCGGCCTCGGCGTGCCGGCCCGCCCGGACGGCGTCGCTGATGGCCCCGTGCGGATCGCCCGGGGCGGCCGGCGGCGCGGCCACCGGCGCGCCCGGCGTGTACGGGCGGGGCACCACGGGCAGGTGGGCGGGCCCCTGGACGGGCCCCCCGGGGCCGGCCAGCACCAGGTCGCGTCCAGCGTCCTGCTCGGTGAGCCGGGCCAGCGCCTGCTCGTGCAACCGGGCGAGCGGCGGCCGGTGCCCGCTGCGCAGCAGCGTCGCCACCGCCTTCATGTACGCCGGCTCGGCCGGCCCCCGTCTCCTGGCCGGGGGCGCGATCCGGCCGTAGACCGCGGTCGTGCGCCCGGAGTCCAGGGGGTGCTCGGCGAGCCGGCGCCAGGTCTCCGCGTCCGCGTGCAGGTCGACCAGGAGCGCGGTGTCGGCGGCGGAGCGCAGCCGCAGCTCCTCCCGGATCCAGTCCCAGGGCAGGGCCGTGTAGCGGACGGTCGCCGGGGTGGTGCGGGCCAGCGCGAGGTGGGGCCGGCGCTGCCGCCGGTCCAGGTGGAGCTGCCCGGTGACGTAGACGGTGAGCGGCCCCGGCGCGGCCGCGGCGGCGCGCAGCCGGGTGAGGACGGCCTGCGGTTGCAGCGGGTCGGCGAGTTCGACCACGTTCGCGGTGTCGGTGCCGGACAGCACCGCGGGGGCGACCGCGGCCAGGACGGGCAGCACGCCGGCCGCGTCCACCAGACGCCCCCGGCCCAGCGGCGAGGCCGCGAGCAGCAGCACGGTTCCGGGCATCGTCCCTCCCCTGTGGATCGCCCCTGTGGCTCGCCTACAGCCAGCACCGTAGCCGCTGCTGCTGCAAAGGGTCGGCTCAGGACCGCAAACGTCCCTGTTCGGGTTGTTCGGGTGTGGGTGTCCGCCGGACGGCGAAGACCGTGGTGTCGTCCTCCAGGTGGCCGCGGGTGTGTCCGAGCACGCCGTCGCGGACCCGGCGCACCAGCCGGTGCGGTTCGGCGCGGCGCGGGTCGGCCGTGGCCGCCCGGGCCACCTCGGGGACGAGCGGGTAGAACTCCCCGGCCTCGTCCCGTGCCTCGGTCACCCCGTCGGTCACCAGCAGCAGGGTCTCCTCGCAGCCGAACCGCACCCGGTGCAGCGGCGGGCGGCTGCCCGCCAGGTCGCCGAGCCCGAGCGGCAGGCCGTCCCCGGCCGGCAGCGCGCGCACCCCCTGCGGGCCGACCGCGAGCGGCGGCTCATGGCCGAAGTTGATCAGCTCGACGGTCTCCGTGGCGTCGTCGGGGAAGCCGAGCAGCACGGCGGTGGAGAAGCGGTCGCCGTCGTCGGCGCCCAGCGCGATGCGGTGCAGGCGGTGCCGTGTCATGCGGTTCTCCAGCCGCTCGGCGACGACCGTCAGGTCAGCCTCGTGGTAGGCGGACTCCCGGAAGGTGCCGAGCAGCGCGGCCGCCGTCTCCACCGCGCCGAGCCCCTTGCCCTGGACGTCCCCGACGAGGACCCGGGTGCCGTGCGGGCCGGGCTGGATGTCGTAGTAGTCGCCGCCGACCCGGGCGTCCACGTCGGCGGCCAGGTAGACACCCGCGTGCTCCAGCCCGCCCCAGTCCGGCGGCAGCCTGCGCAGCACGGTGCGGCGGGTGGTGTCGGCGATGTCCCGCATGTGCAGCATCTCCCGCTCCCTGCGCACCCGCGCGGCGGAGGCCAGGGTGGCCAGGGCGCCGCCGAGGGCGACCAGCAGGAAGTCGGGGAGTCCCGCCCGGTGCTCGCTGGGCCAGACGCGGTCCACGGCGACGTACGTGAACAGCGACAGCACCGCGTACCCGGCGGTCGTCCACACCCCGCACACGGCCGCGGCCGTGCCGGGGACCAGCACGATCCAGGAGACGATGCGGAACCACTCACCCGTCTCGAGGTCCAGCAGCGTGATGGCGGCGAGCAGCAGCAGCGGCAGCAGCTGGAGCGCGGTCCGCCCGCGCGTCCACAGCGGCTGCCGCCGGCGCCGGGACTCCACCTGCGTCACGGCGGGCAGCGCTCCATGCCGTTCAGCGAAACACGGGATCACGACGGCCGCATCCGGGCACCCGGCCCGTCCGACCGACTTGCCAGGCCGTCCCGCCAGGTGTGCCCTGGAGACCGGGGGCGAGGAGCGAGAGGAGTGCTCTCATGGCTCATGCGGCACCCGCACCCGGCGGAATGCCCCAGCGGACGACGGCGCCCCGGCCCGGCGGCCGGGACACCGGCGCGGTCCGCCGGCTGCCCGACATCTTCAGCGAGCGGACCCACGCGGTCGCGCGGTGGGCGCTGCCCATCGTGCTCGGTGTGGTCTACGGCTACTGGGCGGCCGCCAACACCCGCTACGGCGGTCCCATCACCGGCTGGAACGTGCTGTTCGGCGTGGTGACGGGCGTCGTCTTCTTCGCCGTCTTCCGGGCCCTTGAGTCCTACGCCGTACGACGCCGGCGCGAGGTGCACGCGGTGCTGTGGGCGGCCTTCACGGGCATCGCCGTCGGCTTCCTGTACAGCCTGAGCGGGCGCGGCCACGGCGTGTGGGAGTCCACGGTGCTGGCCCTGGCGGTCGCCGTACCAATGTTCGTGGTGGTGTTCTACCGCTACTACACGCACGAGGACGCCGCGGGCCGCCGCATCCGGTGACGGCCGGGGTCCGCCCGCGCGGCGCGGGCGGACCCGAGTCATCGGCACCGCGTCCGCCCGGCGCGCGGTGAGCGCCTGAGCCCCGGCCGGACGATCCGCCCGGGGCCCGCGCACACCCCTGTGCCCACCGCCCTCACCGGTCGCAGGGCCCGCCTCCGGGCTGCTCCTCCCGGCGCCGGTGAGCGCCCGCCCGGGTGAACCCTCCGCCGGAAGCAGGGGCACTCGGGTTCCGGCGGTGGGCGGCCCGGCTGGCCCGTTCGGTGGACTCCGTCCCCCGAATGCAGTCGTCCCGCTCGCGCACCCGGGCGCGCGGCTCTTGCCTTGAAGGGTGCCCCCACGCCTCAGGAGCGCCCTGTCGGCCGCCCTGATCGCCGTCTCCTGCCTCCTCGTGCCGTTCGGCGCGCTGGCGGCCTGGGCGGCGTACGGACTAGCCGACACGGGCCGGTACGTCACCGCGATGGCCCCGCTCGCCGCCGACCCCGACGTGCGGGAAGCCGTCGTGGAGACCGTCGGGGACGGCATCCTGCGCGAGGTGGACCAGCGGATGCACGTGCGTCCGCTGCAGGGCTCGGTCACCCCGTTCGTGCACGAGGCGGTGCGCTCCTTCACCCAGACCCGGGCCTTCCGGATGGCCTGGGACACCGGCAACCGGGTCACCCACGACGCCGTCCTGCGCGCCCTGCGCCAGGACGCCGGCTCCGGCGCGGCGGACGCCGGCCCGGTCACCGTCGACCTCGCCCCCGTCACCGCCCAGGTCAAGCAGCAGCTCGCCGACGACCACATCACGCTCGCCGCGCGCATCCCGGTCGAGCACACCGCTGTGCCGGTGCTCGAGGCGCACGAGGTGGCCCCGCTGCGGAAGGGATTCCACGTGCTCGAAGTCGCCGGTTTCTGGTGCCCTGTCGCGGCCGTCGTCTTCGCGGTCGCCGGAATCGCCCTGGCGGTCCACCGCCGGCGCGCGATCGTGGCGACCGCGCTGGGCACGGCCCTGGGCGGCGGGCTGCTCGCCCTCGCCCTCGTCGTCGGCCGCGGCCTCACCCTCGACGGCCTGGCCGACGGCGTGTCCCGCCCGGCCGCAGGAGCGGTCTACGACGCCCTGACCGGCACCCTGCGCACGGCCTCCTGGCTGCTGATCGGCCTCGGCCTCGCGGTGGCCCTCACCGCTCTGCTCACCCGCCGGCTGCGGTCGCGGCCGCCCCGTCCCGCGCGACGCCGGCGAGGGTCCGCAGCGCCCACGCAAGCCGAGGCTCCGGAGCCGAGCCGAGCCCGAGTCTGACCGCGTCCGGCGTACGGCTCGGGTCCACCCGGAAGGCCGTGCCCGGGGTCACCGCGATCCCGTGCGCCCGGGCCGCCGCGGTGAAGGTGTCCGCCCGCCAGGGCGCGGGCAGCCGCCACCAGGCGAAGTAGGCGGCCGGGTCGGACCGTACGGCGAAGCCGGCCAGTTCCTCGGCGACCAGCCGCTGCCTGCGGGCGGCGTCCCGCCGCTTGGCGTCGACCAGCCGCGCCACGGTCCCGTCGCCGATCCACCGCACGGCCGCCTCCAGCGCGAAGGAACCCGCGCTCCAGCCGCCGGACCTGATGGCGCGCGCCACCGCCTCGGCCCGCCCGGCCGGCACCGCGGTGAACCCCGCCGTGAGCCCTGGCGCGACCCGCTTGGACAGCCCGTCGACCAGGTGCACGAGGTCCGGGGCCAGGGCGGCCAGCGGCGGCGGGCCGGCCGGTTGCAGGAAGGACCAGATCCGGTCCTCCACGACCGGTATCCCCAGGCTGTGGACGACGTCGGCCAGCCGGGCCCGGCGCTCGGCGTCCATGGTCAGCGAGGTCGGGTTGTGCAGGGTCGGCTGGAGGTAGAGGGCGGACAGCGGGGCGGTGCGGTGGGCCGCCGCGACCGACTCGGCGAGCGGTCCTCCGTCGTCGGCCGCGAGCGGGACGAGGACGCAGCCGAGCCGGCCCGCGATCTCCTTGACCAGCGGGTACGTCAGCGGCTCCACACCGACCCGGCCGCCCGGCCGGACCAGGGAGGCGAGGGTGGCGGCGATGGCCTGGCGGGCGTTGCCGGTGAAGAGCAGCCCCGCCGGGTCGGGCCGCCAGCCGTCCGTGGCCAGCAGCGCTCCGACCGCCTCCCGGGCGGCCCCGGTGCCGGCGGCCGCGGCGGGCCGCAGCGCCCCGGTCAGCGCGTCCGGCCGCAACAGCGACGCGAGCGCGGGGGCCAGCAGCTCCGACTGGCCGGGCGCTGACGGGTAGTTCAGCTCCAGGTTCACGGGCGTGGCGGCGGCCGCCTCGGTCAGCGACCGGCCCGGCTGCCCGTCCGGCTCGGTGGCCCGGACGAACGTGCCGCGCCCGACCTCGCCCACCACCAGCCCCCGGCGCACGAGTTCGGCGTACACCCGGCCCGCCGTGGAGGCGGCGATCCCGTGCCGCCGGGCGAACGCCCGCTGCGGTGGCAGCCGTTGTCCCGGCCGGAGCCGCCCGGAGCCGATGTCGGCGGTGATCCGGTCGGCGATGCGCCGGTAGTCCTCCACAAGTCCCCCTGCCGACAGTCGCTTTGGATTGCACCGAGGGCAAAGATTTTATTGCACCGACGAGACGGGGAACCCTAGGGTCGATCACATGCCCCCCTTCCTCGCATACGCTGACAAAGACCCCGGAACCTCCGCCCGCACCCCGCTCGTGCTCGTCCACGGCCACCCCTTCGACCGCACGATGTGGGCCCCGCAACTGGCCGCGCTCGCAGACGGGCGCCGGGTGATCGCCCCCGACCTGCGCGGCTACGGCGCCTCCCCGGTGACCCCCGGCACCGTCCCGCTCTCCCGCCACGCCCGCGACATCGAGGAACTGCTCGGCTTCCTGGGGGTGGACACCTTCGTCCTGGCCGGGCTGTCGATGGGCGGCCAGATCGCCATGGAGTGCTGCGACCGTCTCGGCGACCGCGTGCGGGGCCTGGTCCTCGCGGACACCTTCCCCGCCCCCGAGACACCGGAGGGCAGGCGGGGCCGCACCGCCCTGGCCGGCCGGCTGGTCGCCGAGGGCATGCGCGGCTACGCCGACGAGGTCCTGGAGAAGATGGTCGCCCCCTACGCCGACCCGCGGGTCAAGGCCCATGTGCACGGCATGATGACGGCCACCTCCCCGGAGGGCGCCGCGGCCTCCCTGCGCGGCCGCGCCGAACGCCCCGACTACCGCCCGTTGCTGACCCGCATCACCGTTCCGGCACTGGTCGTGGTGGGCGCCGACGACACCTTCACACCGGTCGCCGACGCGCGGGCCATGCACGCGCTGCTGCCCGACTCCACCCTGCACGTGTCCGAGGGCGCGGCCCACATGCCGAACCTGGAGCGCCCCGAGGAGTTCAACGAGGTGCTGGGACAGTTCCTGGCCCGGGTGGACGCGGCGCGCACAGGCCCCACCGGGTGACCGTCACCTCCGCCGACGCCGTTCCCGGCTGTCGCAGAGACCGAAAAGCAACCTCGGGCCGCTAACCTTACGTGTCCGTCCTGGCCAGGGATTAACGGGTACCAACTCACGCAAAGGGTTGCGCACATGGGCATTCTCACTCTCCTGCGGAACGCATTCGGCCGGGGGCGCAAGGCGCGCACCGCCGAAGCAGAGGGTGCGGACCGACGTCCGTCGCAGGAACCGGAGCCGACGACCACCACCGACCCGGCCCCGGCCCCGACCGCCCAGGTCCCCGAGCCCCGCACCTCGTCCCCCGACGAGCACGAACTGGTCTCGGCCGCCTTCGACAACATCGCGGTCCCCCGCCAGCCCACCGACCGCGCCCCGGAACCCGAGCTCGTCCTCGACCTCACCCCGGAACCGGAGCCGGCCCCCGAGCCCGAGCCGACGAAGGCAGCGGCCGAGGCCACCGAGGCAGCGGCCCAGGCCGAGACGGCAGCGGCGGCGGAGGCGACGGCCGACACGCCCCCGGCACCTGAGGTGAAGGCCGAGCCGGAGACGACGCCTCAGGCCCACACCGAGCCCGAGCCGGAGCCGAAGGCCGAGGCCGAGGCCGAGGCCGAGGCCGAGGCCGAGCCGAGCGAACCCGAGTCGGAGCCGAAGGCCGAGGCCGAGCCTGAGGCGGATGCCATGCCTCAGGCAGAGGCAGAGGCGAAGGCCGCGACAGAGCCCGAGCCGAGCGAAGCCAAGGCGGAGCCGAAGGCCGAGGCCACGCCCGAGGCGGACGCGAGCGAGGCGAAGCCGAACGAGGCGACTGACGCAGACCCGGCGGCGGAAGCGAAGCCGAAGGCTGAGGCTCAGCCGGAGCCGAAGCCGAAGGTTGAGGCCGAGGCGAAGGCCGAGCCCGAGCCCGAAGCCAAGCCCGAGCCCGAGGCGAAGGCCGAGCCCGAGGCGGAGCCCGAGCCCGAAGCCAAGCCCGAGCCCGAAGCCAAGCCCGAGCCCGAGGCGAAGGCCGAGCCCGAGGCGGAGCCCGAGCCCGAAGCCAAGCCCGAGCCCGAGGCGGAGCCCGAGCCGACTTCGCAGCCCATCCCGGAGCCGGCCAAGGCGGCCACGGAGCAGGAGCCGGAGCCGAGCTCCGAATCGACGCAGGCCGAGGCGGGCCAGAATGCCTCCACCCCCGAGCCGCGAGCCGCCGACGGCGAGGACACCCCACAGGGGCCACCCGCACCCGACAACGAGAGCCGCACGGGTGGTGCGGGTGGGAACGATCCCGCCGAAGGCGAAGCCGAGGCGACCGAGCCGCAGGCACCCTCCGCCGAAACAACCCCGGCACCCTCCGCCGAAACAACAGCGGCACCCGAACCCGCAACCCCCCTCACCAAAATCAACTCCCGCACCCCCTCCCTCACCACCGCCTACAACGCAGCCACCACCACCCTCGAAAAGCACAGCCTCACCGGCACCCGAGCGAAGCTCTACCTCGTCCTCGACCGCTCCGCGAGCATGCGCCCGTACTACAAGGACGGCTCCGCCCAGGCCCTCGCCGACCAGACCCTCGCCCTCGCCGCGCACCTCGACCCCGAGGCCACGGTCCACGTCGTCCTCTTCTCCACGGAGATCGACGGCACCACCGACCTCACCCTGGCCGAGGGCCACGAGACGAAGATCGACGACATCCACGCGAGCCTCGGCCGCATGGGCCGTACCAGCTACCACGCCGCCGTGGAAGCCGTACTCGCCCACCACGAGGAGAACAACGAAGCCGGTACCCCCGTCCTGGTGGTCTTCCAGACGGACGGTGCCCCCGACGCCAAGACCCCCGCGACCCAGTCCCTCACCGAGGCCGCGAAGAAGCACCCCGGCGTCTTCTTCTCCTTCGTCGCCTTCGGCGAGCACGACAACAAGGCCTTCGACTACCTGCGCAAACTGAAGACCGACAACACGTCCTTCTTCCACGCCGGCCCCGCCCCCCGCGAGCTCACGGACACCGAGCTCTACGAGGGCCTGCTGGCGGCCTGGCGCCCGTAGGAAGCCGTTCCCGGGGGGCGGACGACGCGTCCACCCCCCGGAACGCGGGTGAGTCGATCTTCGGCGGCCAAGTAGGATTTCGACTTATGGCGGCCACTGGATCCGAGAAGCAGGGGGCGAAGGCGTACTACGTCTCGACCCCCATCTACTACGTCAACGACGCTCCTCACCTGGGCCACGCCTATACGACCGTCGCAGGCGACGTGCTCACCCGCTGGCACCGCCAGCGTGGCGAGAAGGTGTGGTACCTCACCGGCACGGACGAGCACGGTCAGAAGATCATGCGCACGGCCGAGGCCAACGGGGTCACCCCCCAGGAGTGGGCCGACAAGCTCGTCACCGAGGCCTGGAAGCCCCTCTGGGAGCACCTGGAGATCGCGAACGACGACTTCATCCGTACCACGCAGAAGCGGCACACGGACCGCGTCCAGGAGTTCGTGCAGGACCTGCACGACAAGGGCGAGATCTACAAGGGCGGTTACGAGGGCCCGTACTGCGTCGGCTGCGAGGAGTACAAGCTGCCGGGCGAGCTGCTCGACGGCGAGGGCGAGTACGCGGGTCAGAAGCTCTGCCCGATCCACAAGAAGCCCGTGGAGATCCTCAGCGAGGAGAACTACTTCTTCAAGCTGAGCGCGTACACGGACAAGCTGCTGGCCCACTACGAGGCCAACCCGGACTTCATCCAGCCCGAGTCCGCGCGCAACGAGGTCCTGAACTTCGTCCGCCAGGGCCTGCAGGACCTCTCCATCTCCCGCTCGACCTTCGACTGGGGCATTCCGATCCCCTGGGACGAGAAGCACGTGATCTACGTGTGGGTCGACGCGCTGCTGAACTACGCCACGGCGGTCGGCTACAACGAGAACCACGAGAAGTTCGAGGCCACCTTCCCGGCCGACGTGCACCTCGTCGGCAAGGACATCCTCCGCTTCCACGCGGTGATCTGGCCGGCCATGCTGATGGCCCAGGGCCTCCCGCTGCCCGGGAAGATCGCCGCCAACGGCTGGCTGATGGTCGGCGGCGAGAAGATGTCGAAGTCCAACCTGACCGGCATCAAGCCGCAGGACCTGACCACGCACTTCGGCGTGGACGCCTACCGCTGGTACTTCCTGCGGGCCATCGCCTTCGGCCAGGACGGCTCCTTCTCGTGGGAGGACTTCTCCGCCCGCTACACCTCCGAGCTGGCCAACGACTACGGCAACCTCGCCTCCCGCGTGGCGGCCATGGTCGGCAAGTACTTCGGCGGCGAGCTGCCCGAGGCGACGGCCGCCGGCGAGGCGGAGAAGGCCGTCCAGGAGGGCCTGGCCAAGGCCGCTGCCGAGGCCGACCGGCGCATCGGCGACGAGCTGGACTTCCAGGGCGGCATCCTGGCCGTCTTCGACTTCGTGAAGCAGGTCAACGGCTACCTCACCGAGCAGGAGCCGTGGAAGGTCGCCAAGGACGACTCGTCCGAGGGCAAGGCCCGCCTGGCCACCATCCTCTACACGGCCGCCGAGTCCCTCCGCGCGGTCGCCGTGCTGCTCAACCCGGTCATGCCGGACACCTCCCAGAAGCTCTGGGACTCCCTCGGCGCGGAGGCCTCCCTCGGCGCCCTGTCCGACCAGCGGGTCCAGGAGTCCGGCACCTGGGGCCGGCTCCCGGCCGGCGCCACGGTCACCAAGGGCGCGGTCCTCTTCCCCCGTCTGGAGGAGAAGCCGACCGCGTAACCCGCCTACGCGACGCCACAGGCCCGGAAACGCCACGTTTCCGGGCCTCTGCGCATGCGCGGGCGCCCACCGGAAAGGGGGAACGTTTCTCTCTTCCCCGAACGAGTGAACCAGTCGCTCCGCGGAACGCCCTGGCTCTTGACCCCTCTACGTTGAAGTCGGCTTGGAGAACATCCAGCCAGGGAGACAGGGAAAGGACTCCAGAAGATGGTCGCCACCTACTTCCCCGGCCGGGGCGCTCTCGGGGAGGAGCCGTCCCCGGAGGACAAAGCCGAGGGCGAGGCCGCCAAGGGGGTACTTCGCGTCGGCGCAGGAGATGATTCGTTCTCCAGTGTCGTCCGAGACGGTGATGCCGCGTACTTCGAGGTTCCCGCATGAATCCGCGGGTCCTGATCGACCGGATGAGCCCGGAACTGCAGGAGAAGGTGAGGGGCCGGTACATGGTCACGGCCCTCTCCATGGCCTTCGGGCTGCCTAGCGAGGATGCGGCCGCCGGCCAGAACGCGCACCTGAACGAGATCAGCCGGCGCGATTCCCTGTCCCTCGAAGACGTCGCCTGCCTGCGCGCCTTGGCGGGGAGCTGGACCGATGAGTACATGACGGCGTGGCGGGCCGGCTTCGCGGAGGGACGGGCCGTGGCAGTCCTGCGGACCCTCCAGAGGCGGGGCGTCGGAATCACCGCCAACACCTGGGAGCGCGTCACCGCCTGCACCGACCTGGCGATCCTCGCCCGCTGGCAGGACCTGGCCTTCACCGTCAAGAACGTCGAGGAATTGTTCATGGCCGAACCCGGTCACGCCCAGCCCTCCGCTTCCTGAGCCGCTACCACCCGCTGCGTCCTGGCCTCAGGCACCGTCGGTGCCTGAGGCCAGGAAGGATCCGCTCAACCGAGACGTCCGCTCCCCCTGCGCACCTAGACTTCTACGACCGCCGGGAAGGGGCTGTCCGTGAAAGCTGGGGGGACGAGCGAGATGACCACGCAGTCGGTGAAGGAGAATCCGGAAGCATCGAGCGTGCCGGTACCGGTGCCCGGTCAACGCGTCACTGTCCGCCACCGCCCCTGGGTGGTCACCGACGTCGTCCGTTCCACCGCCGCCAGCGACGACCCGGCGCGCGCCGCCGAGGCCACCCCCACTCACCTGGTCAAGCTCTCCTCTTTGGAGACTGACGGCCGGGACGAGGAGCTGCGGGTCGTGTGGGAGCTGGAACAGGCGACGGACGTCCACGACGCCTAGGAGCTGCCGTCCCCCGAGAGCGGATTCGACGACCCCAGCCGACTGGACGCCTTCCTGGACGCCGTGCGCTGGGGCGCCATCGCCTCCGCGGACAAGACCGCGCTCCAGGCCCCGTTCCGCTCCGGTGTGGAGATCCAGGACTACCAGCTTGACCCGGTGGTCCGCGCCCTCCTGCTCGAAGAGTCCACTCAGGCGGCGGCGGCATTCGCTGCGCTTCCCGAGGCTGTGCACGTCTGGCATCGGGTCGGGTCGTCGGGCGTCCTGCACGCCAAGCTGATCGCCGCCGACCGGCACACGGCGGTGCTGGGCAGCGCCAACCTCACTGATCGCGCCTTGTCCGACAACATCGAACTCGGTGTGGTGCTGCGCGATCCGCACCTGGTGGGGCCGCTCGTCGACCATTTCCGCTGGCTGCTGGCACCTGACAACAAGGTCATGCGGCCCGCGTGAATTCCAGCCACGGCTTCTGGGCGGGGCGCCCCACCGCCCCGCCCCCCATCTGGCAAAGTACGGATGCCGTGACCCCTTCCGAGCCCCAGCGGCGGCTTCTCGCGGACGTTCTCGGTGCAGGCAGCCCGTATGCGCTGGTGATCGCCGGCGGTCATGCCCTGCAGGCGCACGGACTGGTGTGCCGTCCGCACGGCAACGTCGACTTCGCCACCGAGAGCCCCAAGGTCATGGAGCACATCGTGGCCGCCGTCGATTCCGCCCTGGAGGCGCGCGGGCGCCGGGTGCGGGTCGGGGCCGTCACCCCGCTCACCGCGCAGCTCACCGTCACCGACCCCCCGAGCGGGGAGCCCCTCGTGCTCGCGCTGCACAAGGAGGCCTTCTGGCAGCCGCCCGAGCTGACCGGGTACGGACCCGCCCTGTCCCTGGAGGACGCCGTCGGCACGAAGATCCGCGCGCTGTACGACCGGGGGGCGGCCGTGGACCTCGTGGACGCGCGGGCCGCCGCCGCCCGGTTCTCCCTGCCCCGCCTGGAGGAACTGGGCCGCCGCCACGCCCACGACCCCTTCGACCTGACCACCCTGCAGTCCCGGCTCACCGGCACGGACTTCTACGCCGACGCCGACTTCCGCCGGTACGGCCTGGACGAACCCGAGGTGCTCGCCCTGCGCGCCTGGGCCCAGCACTGGTCCGACGACATCGCCGAACGGCTGATGGAGGACGGCGCGTCGCCGGACACCGAGCCCGATACCGAGCCTGACCCGGACCGGGAATCCGATCCGGACACCGGTGCCTGACCAGGCACCCTCAGCGCCGACAACGGCGAAGGCGCCGGAAGAGCCAGAAGAAAGCCCCTGCCGGAACAGTTCTTGACGGCTTCTTCATAGGTCCTTCATCACCCCGGATCTACATTCGTCGCCGCCCGGCCGGAACAGGCCGGGCGGCGACGGCGTGAAGGGGGCACGGGGTGATGAGTACGCGGCGGCGGTCCGGGGCGCGGACCTGGCTGGTCGGGGTGGCGGTGGCGGCCGTGGTGGGCGTCGCCGGCTGCGGCGGTGACGGCGGCAGCGGCGGCGAGGTCGCCTCGGCCGGCGGCGGCAGGACGGGCGCCGGCGCCTCCAAGGACGCGTCGAGTGAGCTGACCGAGTACGTCGACGCCCAGCGCAAGTGGGTCGAGTGCCTGCGCGGCGCCGGACTCGACGCGCCCGACCCCGACGCCCAGGGCAAGGTGGACCTCGGCGACCAGTCCAAGTGGAAGCGCGACCCCAAGGCCCTCAAGGCTCAGGAGAAGTGCGCGGACCTCAGCGTGCCCGTCCCGGACAGCGTCGAGAAGGCCCAGCAGCCCGAGCTGTCCAAGGCGGAGATCCGCAAGAACCAGAAGTACGCCAAGTGCATGCAGGAGCACGGCGCCGCCGACTTCCCGGACACCGACTCCGGCGGCCACTTCCGCGACGTGACCTGGGACTCCACGTCCGCGGGCGCCAAGCGGGCGGCGCGCCAGTGCGCCTCCGTCATCGGTGTGCCGACCGACGCGCCCTCGGCCCAGGGCTGACGGGCCGGTGCCGTGGACGTGATGAAGGACGGCCCCCGTCATCCGGCGGCGGGCGCGGCGGGTCCCGAGGACCCCCAGGACGCGGGCCGGGTTCCGGGCGCGGACCGGGCCGTCGCTCGCCGGCGCAACAGGCTCGCTCTCGTCGTTGTGGGCTTCCTCGTCGTGACCGGCGTCAGCGTGGCCGGCGCCCTCGGCCTCGGCGGCGGTGGCGGCCCGGACCACGGCGGCCGGGCCCCGAACCGCAGCAGCGAGGTCGTCCACGTCACCCGGGCAACCCTCACCGACCAGACCGAGATCGACGGACAGCTCGGACACGGCCCCCAGGTCCCCTTCCCGGTCAGGGCGAAGGGCACGGTGACCTGGCTGCCGTCCACCGGCACGACCCTGCGGCGCGGGCAGGCGGTGATGCGGGCCGACGACCGTCCCGTGGTCCTGCTGTACGGCAGCCTGCCGATGTACCGGGACCTGGGCGTCGTCGAGCCGGAGCGCTCCAGCGCCGCGGGCACGGGCTCCGGCTCGGACGCGGGCACGGGCGACGGCGGATCGGCGGGCGGCAAGTCCCCGGCGGGGGCGGCCCCGTCCGCGCCGGCCGCCTCGGTCACCCGTCCGGCCGCGGACGCCGCGGCTCCCCTGCACGGCATGGACGTCAAGCAGTTCGAGAGCAATCTCAACGCCCTCGGCTACTCGGGCTTCACCGTCGACGAGTCGTACACCGAACTGACCGCGAACGCCGTCAAGCGCTGGCAGAAGGACCTGGGGCTGCCGCAGACCGGCCGGGTCGGGGCCGGCGACGTCGTGTACGCGCCCGGTCCGGTCCGGGTCGCGGGCACCAGCGCCCGCGTCGGCGACGAGGCCGCCGTCGGCCAGGTCAGCTACACCAGCACCGCCCGCATGGTGACGGTCGGCGCCCCGGCCGCCGACACGGACTGGGCGCGGCGCGGCAGCGGGGTCACCGTCGACCTGCCCGACGGCCGCTCGGTCAGGGGGACCGTCGCCAGTCTGGGCTCGGACGCCGCGTCGGCGTCCGGCGTCGGCGGTGACGGCGCGGGCGCGGGTGACGGCGGCGCGGGCGACGGCGGCACGGACGGCGGCGGCACGGACGGCGGGTCCGGCGGTGGTGCGGGCGGCCGGTCCGCGACGGTCTCGGTCGTGATCACCTTCGACGACCAGGACTCCCTGGGCCGGCTGCAGAGCGGACCGGTGACCGTCCGCTACACGCGCAAGCAGCGCAAGGACGTCCTCACCGTGCCGGTCGCCGCGCTGACCGCGCTCGCCGAGGGCGGCTACGGCCTGGAACTCGCCGGCGACGGCCCCCGGGGCGGCGGGGACGCCGGCGGCCCGGGACGCTTCGTCCCGGTGCGGACGGGGCTGTTCGCCGGCGGCCGGGTGGAGGTCAGCGGCCCCGGCGTGCGCGAGGGCATGAAGGTGAGGATCCCCAAGTGAGCCCGGAGGACGTCGAGTACGCCGCTTCCAGCGCCCCCGTGGTCGAGTTCGCGGGCGTCTCCAAGACGTACGCCGGGGGCGTCCGGGCCGTGGCGGACGTCGACCTGAGCATCCGGTACGGCGAACTCGCGTGTGTGGTGGGCCCGTCCGGCTCGGGCAAGTCGACCGTGCTGCACCTGATGGGCACCCTCGACCGGCCGTCCGCCGGGCGCATCGTCATCGACGGGTACGAGGTCGCCGGACTCTCCGACCGTGAGCTGTCCGCGCTGCGCGCGCAGCGCATCGGGTTCGTGTTCCAGCAGTTCCACCTCGCGATCGGGGTGCCCGTGCTCGACACGGTCGCGGACGGCCTGCTCTACACCGGGGTGCCGCTGCGCGAGCGCAGGCGCCGGGCCGCGCGGGCGCTGGCCCGCGTCGGGCTGGACCACCGGCTCGGCCACCTCCCGCACCAGCTCTCCGGCGGCGAGCGGCAGCGGGCCGCGGTGGCCCGCGCGGTGATCGGCGAACCGGCGCTGCTGCTGGCCGACGAGCCGACCGGCAACCTCGACTCGGCCTCCGGGGCGGCGGTGCTGGCTCTGCTGCGGGAGTTGCACGCGGCCGGCACCACGGTCGTCGTCATCACGCACGACCGGGAGATGGCCGAGGTGTTCGACCGCAGGGTGGAGATGCGCGACGGCCGCGTCGTGGCCGACAGCGGCGGCGGCCCGCGCACGTCCCCGGCGGGCACGGGGGAGCGCCGGTGAGGCCGGGCGCCGCCCCGAGCCGGGGAACGCTCCGGCCGGCCCGGCTGCGGGCCGCCGACTTCCTGCGGCTCGGCGGCACCGGACTGCGCACCCGGCCGCTGCGCGTCTTCCTCTCCGCGCTGGGGATCGCGATCGGGGTGGCGGCGATGGTCGCCGTGGTCGGCATCTCCTCTTCCAGCCGGGCGGAGGTGGACCGCCGGCTGGACGCGCTGGGCACCAACATGCTGCGGGTCGCGCCCGGGCGGACCCCGGACGGCACGGCGACCCGGCTGCCCCAGGAGGCGGTGCCGATGATCCGCCGGATCGGGCCGGTGGCCCAGGTCGCGGCGACCGGTGAGGTCAGAGACGCGGCGGTCTACCGCAACGAGCACATACCGGTGGGGCGCACCGGCAGCGTGGAGGTGGCCGCGGCCGGGGTCGGGCTGCTGCCCGCGATCGGCGGCGAGGTGCGGATCGGGCGCTGGCTGACCGAGGCGACCCAGGAGTACCCGGCGGTGGTGCTGGGCGCGCAGGCCGCCCGCCGGCTCGACGTCTACACGCCGGGCACCCGCCTCTGGCTCGGCGGCAAGTGGTTCTCCCTGGTCGGCGTGCTGGAGCCGGTGCCGCTCGCACCGGAGATCGACGGCTCGGCACTGGTCGGCTGGCGGGCGGCCCGGACGTACCTGGGCTTCGACGGCCATCCGTCGACGGTGTACGTACGGGCCCGCGACGACCGGGTGGGCCAGGTGCGGGCGGTGCTCGCGGCCACCGCGAACCCGGAGAAGCCGAACGCCGTGCTGGTCTCCCGGCCGTCCGACGCGCTGGCCGCCCGGGAGGCCACCGAGTCGACGCTGACCGGGCTGCTGCTCGGCCTCGGTTCGGTGGCCCTGCTGGTGGGCGGGGTCGGGGTGGGCAACACCATGGTGATCTCGGTCCTGGAACGCCGCCCGGAGATCGGGCTGCGCCGCGCGCTGGGCGCCACCAGCGGGCAGATCAGGGGCCAGTTCGTCTCGGAGTCGCTGCTGCTGTCCGCGCTGGGCGGCCTGGGCGGCACGGTGCTGGGCACGGCGATCACCGCGGTCTTCGCGTCCGTACGGGGCTGGCCGACGCAGGTCCCGGTCTGGGCGACGGCGGCGGGGGTGGCCGTCACCCTCCTCATCGGAGCGCTGGCCGGCCTGTACCCGGCGGTCCGTGCGGGCCGCCTGACCCCGACGGAGGCCCTGGCGGCGCCGTGAGACCCACGGCCGGCGGCCTTGCCCGCGACCGGCCGGCCGCCGCGCCGCGCCCCTCACCCCACCGCGGCCAGCGTCACCGTGAACGTGGTGCCCGTGCCCGGCCGGCTCGTCGCCTCGATCGTGCCGTCGTGGTCCGTGACGATCTGGCGGGCGATGGCGAGGCCGAGGCCGCTGCCTCCCGTGGTCCGGCCGCGTGCGGCGTCCGCGCGCCAGAAGCGGTCGAAGAGGTGGGGCAGTTGCTCCGCGGGGATCCCCGTGCCCGTGTCCCGCACGCGGAGCACCGCCGTGCCGTCGCGGCGCTCGGCGCTCAGGGTCACCGTCCCGCCGGGCGCGGTGGCCCGCAGCGCGTTGCCGACCAGGTTGCCGACCACCTGCCGCAGCCGGTCGGCGTCGGCGTGCACCCGCACCGGCCGGGGCGCCTCGGTCCGCAGCGTCACACCCGCGGTCTCCGCCTGGGCGAGGTGGGCGGTGCGGCTGGTCTCCAGCAGCTCGCCGAGGTCCACGACGGCCCGGTGGTAGGTGAGCGCGCCCGCCTCGGCCAGCGCCAGGTCCTGGAGGTCGTCGACGATCCGCTGCTGGAGCATCGCCTCCTCGTGCAGGGAGTCCAGCAGTTCGGGCGTCGGGTCGACCACGCCGTCGCGCAGCGCCTCCAGGTAGCCGCGCAGGTTGGCGAGCGGGGTGCGCAGTTCGTGCGCGATGTCGGCGGTGAGCCTGCGCTGACGCTCCTCGGCGGCCTGCAGCGAGCGGGCCATGCGGTTGAACGCCCGGCCCAGTTCGGCCATCTCGTCCCGCCCGGAGACCGGCACCCGCCTCTCCAGCTCGCCCTCGCCGAGGTCCCGGGCGGCCGAGGTCAGGGCCCGTACCGGGCGCAGCACCGCACGGCTGAGCAGCAGCGCGCCGAGCACCGCGACCAGGGCGACTCCGGAGGCGACGGCCACGGTCGGCGCGGCGGCCAGGCCGGCCGGCGCCTCGCCCCGGAAGCCGAGTCCCACCTGGAGGCGCGGCGGGGCGAGGGCGGCCGTCCGTTCGTTGAAGACCCGCTGCAGGCAGGCGGTGAAGCGCTGTTCGCCGGAGCACCGGGAGACGGCCGCGTGGTCCTCGCCCGCCCGGGTGTCGGCCCCGGGGTCGGGCCGGACGCACTGGGCCCGGTCCCGGTCGGCGGTGATCCGCGGGATGCCGGTCCGGCCGGTCCGGGCGGTGACCCGCGCGCCGGCCCGGGTCAGGCAGGCGGCGTAGGTGACGGCGGACCGGTAGTCGGCGATCGCGGTGACCGTCCGTTTGACCGAGGCGAGCGGCACGGTGGTCTCCGGCAGCCGCAGCCGCGGCCGGGGGTCGACGAGGACGGGCGGCTGGCCGCCGGCCGGGCGGGGGGTGCGGCCCGCCAGGGCGTCGGAGTCGGCGAGCAGGACGTCCGTCTCGGTGCTGACCCGGATCCGCTGGCCGGTGTCCGCCGCGAGTCTCCGCACGGTGGGGGCCACCCCGTCCCAGGTGCCGTGCCCGAGGCCGTACGTCTGGAGGGCGCCGGTGATCCGCGCCACGTCCTGGCGCCCGGCGGTGACCGAGTCCCTGGCCTGGCTGGCCGCCTGGCGCAGCGTCAGCCAGGCGGTGGCCCCGGTGGCGGTCAGGGCGATGAGCGCCAGCAGGGCCAGCACCCGCAGCCGGAAGCTCACCGCGTCCCGCCGTCCGGCGCCGGCGCCCCGGGCGGCCGCGTCGCCAGGCGGTATCCCCGCCCGTACACGGTCTCCACGTAGCGGCCGGCGTCGTGACCGCGCTCCAGTTTCCGCCGCAGGTTCATCACGTGGGCGTCCACGGTGCGCTCCAGCACGTTCTGGTCGAACCCGAAGACCCGGTCGATGATCTGCGCCCGGGTGAAGACCCGCCCCGGCTCGGCCGCGAGCACGGCCAGGATCGCGAACTCCTTGCCGGTGAGCGGTACCGGCCCACCGGCCACCCGCACCTCGAAGCGCGCGGTGTCGACCTCCAGGTCGCCGGCCCGGAGCAGGGGCGGCCGTCCGTCCTCGGCGGCCCGCGCCCGGCGCAGCAGCGCCCGCACCCGGGCGGTGAGTTCGCGGGGGCTGTACGGCTTGGTCAGGTAGTCGTCGGCCCCGAGGTCGAGGCCGAGCAGCAGGTCCTCCTCGGTGCTGCGGGCGGTCAGCAGCAGGATCGGCACCCGGGAGTCCACGCGCAGGATGCGGCAGACGTCGAGCCCGTCGACGCCCGGCATCATCACGTCGAGGACGATCAGGTCCGGCCGGGAGGCGCGGGCGCGGTCGATCGCGGAGCGTCCGTCGGCCACGGTCTGGACCTCGTGGCCCTCCCGTTCCAGGTAGATACGGATGAGTTGCGCCTGTTTCACGTCGTCCTCGGCGACCAGTATGCGAGCGGGCAACGCGACTCCTTCGCCTGGGATTTCCACACGGTACCGGATTACGCCCGCACTGATCAGGGGCGGATTCGGAGCATTCTCATCCGCCGCCTCCCGGAGAACGGGAATTCCGGAATCCGCGGATCCACGGCCCGGCGGCCGACCATTTCGAGCCGAAAGGCGGCCCCGCCCGAGGCCGTACGTATGTCGCACCACAGCACAGGAATGGCTTGTTCCCCCATCGTTCCCTTTTCGGACGCCTATCGAACAGAAACGGACATCCCTTGTCGGAAGCATTTCTTCAGCCCGTCCGGCACCGAATCGTACTAGTGCCACTCGGGGCCCGGACGATCCCGGGTGACACGAAAGGAAAAGCGAAGGCGACAGGAACAACGACGATGGGGGACCAATGAAGCGTCGATTCGCAGTCGTTCTGCCCACGCTCGTGGCGGTGGCCGCGAGCCTGCCGATCGCCCTGGCGACCACGCCCGCCTCGGCGGCCGCTTCCTGCGGCACCACCGTGGCGGACAAGGACGGCAGTGCCTGGAACAAGACGGCGAACGGGGCCAACGAGCGCAGCGGCTCCAGCACGAACTGTTCGATCAACGGGGTGGCCTACTCGACCCAGCGGCTGGACTACCACTGCTACACCGTCGCGGGCGACTACACCTGGACGTACGTCCGCAACGACAGCACGGGCGTGTACGGCTGGATCCGCGACGACCTGCTGAGCGACTACGGCAGCGGGGTGTACTGCGGATTCTGATCCGCGAAACGGAATCCGGGCGGAAATCCGGAAAAGCGAAAAGGGGCGGCCCCCTGTGGGGGCCGCCCCTGCGGGCCGTCGCGAGAACGGCGCCCGTATTACTTCGGCTGCGGCTTCCGGATGGAAAGGTGCAGCTCGCGCAGGCGGGACTCGTCCAGTTCGGTCGGCGCGCCCATCATCAGGTCCTGGGCGTTGCCGTTGAGCGGGAAGGCGATCGTCTCGCGAATGTTGGGCTCGTCCGCGAGGAGCATGACGATCCGGTCCACGCCGGGCGCGATACCGCCGTGCGGCGGGGCGCCGAAACGGAAGGCGCGGAGCATGCCGGCGAACTTGTCCTCGACCGTCTCGCGGTCGTAACCGGCGATCTCGAAGGCCTTGAGCATGATCTCCGGCTCGTGGTTCCGGATGGCGCCGGAGGACAGCTCGACACCGTTGCAGACGATGTCGTACTGCCAGCCGAGGATGTCCAGCGGGTCCTGGTTCTCCAGGGCCTCCAGGCCCCCCTGCGGCATCGAGAACGGGTTGTGCGAGAAGTCGATCGCGCCGGTCTCCTCGTCCTTCTCGTACATCGGGAAGTCGACGATCCAGCAGAAGCGGAAGACGTTCTCCTCGAAGTGCCCCGCGCGCCGGGCGGCCTCGACCCGCACCGCGCCCATGATCTTCGAGACCTCGTCGAACTCGCCGGCGCCGAAGAAGACGGCGTGGCCGGGCGCCAGCGACAGGCGCTTGGTCAGCTCGGCGACGTTGTCGTCGGTCAGGAACTTGGCGATCGGGCCGGACAGCGCGCCGTCCTCGCCGACGCGCACCCACGCCAGGCCCTTCGCGCCCAGCGAGACCGCGAAGTCACCGAGCTGGTCGAAGAACTTGCGCGGCTGGTCCTGGACCGCCGGCACCGGCAGAGCGCGCACGTGCTTGCCGGCGAACGCCTTGAACTCCGAGCCCTCGAACACGTCGGTGATGTCGACGAGCTCCAGCTTGGCGCGCAGGTCCGGCTTGTCCGAGCCGTACTTCAGCATCGCCTCGCGGAACGGGATGCGCGGGAAGGGCGAGGTGACATGGCGGCCGCCGCCGAACTCCTCGAACAGCTCCGTCATGAGCTTCTCGATCGGCTGGAAGACGTCCTCCTGCTCCACGAAGCTCATCTCGACGTCGAGCTGGTAGAACTCGCCCGGCGAGCGGTCGGCGCGGGCGTCCTCGTCGCGGAAGCAGGGCGCGATCTGGAAGTAGCGGTCGAAGCCGGAGATCATCAGCAGCTGCTTGAACTGCTGGGGGGCCTGCGGCAGCGCGTAGAACTTGCCGGGGTGGACCCGGGAGGGCACGACGTAGTCGCGGGCGCCCTCGGGGGAGGTGGCGGACAGGATCGGCGTCGCCATCTCGTTGAAGCCCATGGCCGCCATCTTGTGCCGCATCGCGGAGATCACGGCCGTGCGCAGCATGATGTTGCGGTGCATGCGCTCGCGGCGCAGGTCCAGGAAGCGGTACTCCAGGCGCCGCTCCTCGTTGACCCCGTCCTCGGCGTTGATGGTGAACGGCAGCGGGGCGGCCGCGCCGAGCAGCTCGACCTCGGAGACCTCGACCTCGATCTCGCCGGTGGGCAGGTCGGCGTTCACGTTCTCGGCGCCACGTGAGACGACGCGTCCGTCGACGCGGACCGTGGACTCCTTGGAGAGCTTGTCCAGGGCCTCGTACGAGGGCGTGCCGGGACGGGCCACGAGCTGCGTGATGCCGTAGTGGTCGCGCAGATCGATGAAGAGGATGCCGCCCAGGTCGCGCCGGTTGTGCAGCCAGCCACTCAGCCGGACGTCGGTGCCGACGTCAGAGGCGCGGAGCTGGCCGCAGGTGTGGGACCTGTACCGATGCATCGTCGTTCATCGTCCTTCGTGGTGGGGTGATGACTGCCGGGACTGCCGCCCCGGCGGGGGCCGGGCACGGGGCCCGGACCCATCAAGGGTACCGGGCACCCCAAGATCGGCTCCCCACCTTTTCACCGCGCCGCCAAGGGTGGCAGTTATCGATCGCATCTTCCTAAAGTGGGGCAATGCGTACAGGCGAGCCCCTGCCGTCCGTCGGTGACGTCCTCGCCGCCCTCGCGACCGGGCTGTGGCACTGGGACACGGCCGCCGGCCTGGTCACCGTAGACGCGGAGGCGGCGCGGCTGCTCGGCCTGCCCGCGCGGCCGGTCACCCTCACGGAGAACGAGACCCGGGCCCGGCTGCACCCGGAGGACTGGAACGAGATCACCGGAGTGGTCCCGCTGGCGGTCGACGAGGGCACGCTCGCCGAGGTGCGGATCCGGATCATCGACGAGGAGGGCCTGGTCGTACGGGTCGTGCGCAGCCGGTCGAAGCCGTCCTTCGACCCGGACCGGCGGGCGTACGAGCTGATCGGCACCCTCCAGGAGGTCACCGAGCCCAACCCCGGCACGGCGGCGGCCCGCAACGCGGTGACCGGCGACTGGCGGCGCTCACGGGAGGCGTTCCTGCTGGACGCCGGCCGGGCCCTGGCGGAGGCGCGGTCCACGGCGGAGGTGCTGCGGGTCGCGGCCGGGCTGTCCATGCCCGGGTTCACCCCGGACGGGCTCGCGGTGTTCGGCGTGGAGGGCGACCGGCTGACGGTGATCGGCCACCACGGACAGCAGCCCGGGGAGGACCGCCCCTTCCTGCACATGCCGCTCGCCGCGGACTACCCGGCGGCCGAGGTGGTCCGCACCGGCCGGGCCGTCTACCTCTCCTCCCCCGAGCAGTACCGGTCCCGCTACCCCGGCACCTGGCCCCTCGCCCGGCACTTCGAGCGCCGCTCCTGGGCGTTCCTGCCGCTGACGTCGGCCGGGCGCACGATGGGCGCCTGGATGGCGGCCTTCACCTACCCGGTGGCCTTCACCCCCGACGAGCGCGCGGTCCTGACCACGGTCGCCCGGATGCTCGCCCAGGCCCTGAACCGGGCCGGCGCCGCCGACACCCAGCGGGAGCTGACCGAGGGCCTGCAGCGCTCCATGCTGCCGTCCCTGGGCCCGGAGATCCCCGGGATGACGGTGGCGGCCCGCTACATCCCGACCGGTGGCGGGCTCCAGGTCGGCGGCGACTGGTACGACCTGATCCCGCTGCCCGCGGGGAGGTTCGCGCTGGCCATCGGCGACGTCCAGGGCCACGACGTCCGCGCGGCCGGCCTGATGGGGCAGCTGCGGATCGCGCTGCGCGCCTACGCCTCCGAGGGCCACCGCCCGGACGCCGTGCTCTCCCGCGCCGCCCGCTTCCTGCACGGCATCACGCACGACGAGCACATGACCGACCTGCGCTTCGCGACCTGCCTCTACGTCGAGGCCGACCCGGCCACCGGCGTGCTGGAGATCGCCCGCGCCGGGCACCCGGACCCGGCGATCCGGATGGCCGACGGCACGGTGATGATGCGGCCGACGGCGGGCGGCGTGCCGCTGGGCGTCGACCCGGACGCCGACTACCCGACCACCCGGTTCACGCTGGAGCCCGGCGAGACGCTGATGCTCTGCACCGACGGCCTGATCGAGACCGGCGGCCACGACATGGAGAGCGGCTGGCGGCGCATCCGCGCGATCCTGGAGGACCACCGGGGCGATCTGGAGTCGATGGCCGACGCGCTGGTGCAGGGCGTGCACGGGCCGTCCTCGCACCACACCACCGGACCCCTCGCCGACCGCCGCGAGGACGACATCGCGCTGCTGCTGCTCTGCCGTGGCGCGGGCGGCGGCCACGACGGCGTCCCGGTCCCGCTGTCCCGGCCGCGGCGCACCCTGCTGCCGGTGGCCCAGGACGAGCCCGAGCGGATCGCCGAGGCCCGACGGCACCTGCGGGAGCTGCTGCACGACTGGGCGTCGGCGGAGCAGGTGGACTCCGCGGTGCTGCTGGTCTCCGAGATGGTCACCAACGTCCTCGTGCACACCGACGCCGACGCGCTGCTGCTCGCCGAGGTCGCCGGCAGGCAGGGCGGACGCCGGCTGCGGGTGGAGGTCACGGACTCCGGCGACGACCTCCCGCACCGGCGCCGGCCCGGGGAACTGGCCTCCTCCGGCCGCGGCCTGATGCTGATCGAGCTGCTCGCGGACCTGTGGGGCGTGGACCCCAGGGGCAAGGGCAAGAGCATCTGGTTCGAGCTCTACGAGTCCGACGGCCCGGCCGCCGTGTGACGCTCGCGCAGCTCGTCGACGACCCCGACGGCGGCCGCGGTCAGCGGCACCGAGAGCAGTATGCCGATGATGCCCGCCACGGACGCCCCTGCGGTGATCGCCAGCAGCACCACCGCGGGATGCATCTGCACGGTCCGGCTCTGGATGACCGGCTGGAGCACGTGCCCCTCCAGCACCTGCACCGCGAGCACCACTCCGAGCGCCCACAGCGCGATCACGAAACCGCGGTCGGCGAGCGCGACCAGCACGGACACCGTCCCGGAGATGAAGGCGCCCAGGTAGGGGATGTAGGCGCCGACGAAGACGAGCGCGCCGAGCCCGATCGCGCCGGGCACCCGCAGGATCAGCAGGCCGACGGTGATGCAGACGGCGTCGATGAGGGCGATCAGCGTGGTGCCCCGCATGAACCCCTGCACCGCCCCGAAGGCGCGCCGGGCCATCGCCTCCAGCTCCTCGCCGCGGGCGCCCGGTGCGACGGACCGCAGGGCGGCGGCCGCCCGGTGCGAGTCGCGCAGGAAGAAGAAGACGAGCAGCAGCGCGAGCAGCGCCATCGCCAGGTACTCGCCCACCACGCCGACCCCGCTGAGGACGTTGGAGGCCGCGGTCCCGCCGTACTTGCCCAGCAGCTTCCTGGCGTTGCCGATCAGGTCGTCGAGACCGGTCCCGGCGGCCCCGAAGTGCTTCGTCAGGGCCCTGACGGCCTGGCGTACGGAGGCGATGATCTGGTCGCCGGTGTCGACGAGCGCGGCGACCACGATGTAAACGGCGCCGCCGACGACGGCCACCACGGCGACGCAGGTCAGCCCGGCGGCGAGCGACCGCTGCACCCTGGCCCGCACCAGCCGCCGGTACAGCGGCCCGAGCAGCGCCGTGCCGAGCAGCGCGAGCAGCACCGGCACGACGGCGGTGCGCAGCACCTCGCACAGCCGGATCACGATCCACCCGACCCCGGCGACCAGCAGCACGACGGCACACCAGGCGGCGAGACGGCGCACGGACTCGGGCAACAGCGGCACGGTCCCAGCCGACCACGCCCCGGGCCCGTCTGTCCTGCCGCACGGGTCCGGCCGGGTGAGGGGCACGGCGCCCGGCGCCCGCACGGCCGTCGCCCGGGCCGCTGGGTGCGCGGTCCGGGCGACGGGACGGGCGGATCAGGCCGTCAGGGCCTTCGGGGTCAGGCCTGGGGGCCGTTCGGGGTCATGCCGTGGACGGCCGGGACCGTGCCGAGGCGGCCCTTCTGGAAGTCCTCGAACGCCTGCATCAGCTCTTCCTTGGTGTTCATGACGAACGGGCCGTAGTGGGCCATGGGCTCACGGATCGGCTGCCCGCCGAGGAGGACGACCTCCAGGTCCGGGGTGTTGGAGTCCTGCTTCTCGTCCGCGCGGACGGTGAGGGAGCCACCCGCGCCGAAGACGGCGGTCTGGCCGAGGCGGATCGGCCGGCGCTCGGCGCCGACGCTGCCGCGGCCGGCCATGACGTAGGCGAGGCCGTTGAAGTCCTCGCGCCAGGGCAGGGTGACCTCGGCGCCCGGGGCCAGGGTCGCGTGGATCATCGTGATCGGCGTGTGCGTGATGCCGGGGCCCGCGTGGCCGTCGAGCTCGCCCGCGATCACGCGCAGCAGCGCGCCGCCGTCCGGGGTCGTCAGGAGCTGGACGCTGCCGCCGCGGATGTCCTGGTAGCGCGGGGCCATCATCTTGTCCTTGGCCGGGAGGTTCACCCAGAGCTGCAGCCCGTGGAAGAGACCGCCGGACATGACGAGCTGCTCCGGCGGGGCCTCGATGTGCAGCAGGCCCGAGCCCGCGGTCATCCACTGGGTGTCGCCGTTGGTGATGGTGCCGCCACCGCCGTTGGAGTCCTGGTGGTCGAAGATCCCGTCGATGATGTAGGTGACGGTCTCGAAGCCGCGGTGCGGGTGCCAGGGGGTGCCCTTGGGCTCGCCCGGCGCGTACTCCACCTCACCCATCTGGTCCATCATGATGAACGGGGCGAGGTGCCGGTAGTTGATCCCGGCGAACGCCCGGCGCACCGGGAAGCCCTCGCCCTCGAAACCGCCCGGGGCGGTCGTGACGGTGAGCACGGGCCGTGCCACCGCGTCGGCGGGAGCGGTCACGCGGGGCAGGGTCAGCGGGTTCTCGACGGTCACTGCAGGCATGGTCGGTACCTCCTTGTGTACCCAGTTTAGTTGAGCGTTGAACTTTCTGCCACCCCGCAACAGAGCGAGCCCGGAGGGCATTCCCTCCGGGCTCGCGGCGGCTGCGGGGCGGCCGGCGTGTGCGCAGCGATGGCGGCTAGCCGTACATGCGGCGCATGGCGAAGTCGACCATCTGCTCGACCGCCTTGGCGTCGAACACCATCCGGTGCTCGCCCTCCATGTCCAGGACGAAGCCGTAGCCGCTCGGCAGCAGGTCGATCACCTCGGCCCCGGTGATCACGAAGTACTTGGACTCCTTGCCCGCGTACCGGCGCAGCTCCTTGAGCGAGGTGAACATCGGGATCACCGGCTGCTGCGTGTTGTGCAGGGCGAGGAAGCCCGGGGTGTCACCGCGCGGGCAGTACACCTTCGAGGTGGCGAAGATCTGCTGGAAGTCCTCGGCGGGCATCTGACCGGTGGTGAAGGCGCGCACCGCGTCCGCGAGCGAGGGTGGGGACGGCTCCGGATAGAGCGGAGGCTGCTGTCCGTACCCGCCGACACCGCCCTGCTGCGGAGGGACGTAACTCTGCTGAGCGGCGCCACCGTCCATGGGCTGGCCGTATCCGTACATGCGCAGAAGAGTACTCAGTCACAGATGACCGGATCGGGCTTGCGTCTTATTACCGACGGGTAGCATCATCGGAACTACTTGTTGGTACGTGAACCAGATGCGAGGAGACAGTGCCTCGCCGAGTCCGATACGGAGCCGTCACCATGGGGCACTACAAGTCGAACCTCCGCGACATCGAGTTCAACCTGTTCGAAGTACTCGGGCGCGACAAGCTTTACGGCACCGGCCCGTTCGGCGAGATGGACACGGACACCGCCAGGAGCGTCCTCGAGGAGCTGACGCGCCTGGCGGAGAACGAGTTGGCCGAGTCCTTCGCGGACGCGGACCGCAACCCGCCCGTCTTCGACCCGGAGACGAACACCGCGCCCGTCCCGGCGTCCTTCAAGAAGAGCTACAAGGCCTTCATGGAGTCCGAGTACTGGCGCCTGGGCCTGCCCGAGGAGATCGGCGGCACCACGGCCCCGCCGTCCCTGATCTGGGCCTACGCCGAGCTGGTCCTCGGCGCGAACCCGGCCGTGTGGATGTACTCCTCCGGCCCGGCGTTCGCCGGCATCCTCTTCGACGAGGGCAACGACGTCCAGAAGAACATCGCGCGGATCGCCGTCGAGCGGACCTGGGGCTCCACGATGGTGCTCACCGAGCCCGACGCGGGCTCCGACGTGGGCGCCGGCCGCACCAAGGCCGTCCAGCAGGAGGACGGCTCCTGGTACATCGAGGGCGTGAAGCGCTTCATCACCTCCGGTGAGCACGACATGGAGGAGAACATCCTCCACTACGTGCTCGCCCGCCCCGAGGGCGCCGGCCCCGGCACCAAGGGCCTGTCCCTCTTCCTCGTCCCGAAGTACCTCTTCGACTTCGAGACCGGCGAGCTGGGCGAGCGCAACGGCGTCTACGCCACCAACGTCGAGCACAAGATGGGCCTGAAGGCCTCCAACACCTGCGAGATGACCTTCGGCGACCGGCACCCCGCGAAGGGCTGGCTGATCGGCGACAAGCACGACGGCATCCGCCAGATGTTCCGCATCATCGAGTTCGCCCGCATGATGGTCGGCACGAAGGCGATCTCCACCCTCTCCACGGGCTACCTCAACGCCCTGGAGTACGCCAAGGAGCGCGTGCAGGGCCCCGACCTGGCGAACTTCATGGACAAGACCGCGCCCAAGGTCACCATCACGCACCACCCCGACGTCCGCCGCTCGCTGATGACGCAGAAGGCGTACGCCGAGGGCATGCGCGCCCTCGTCCTCTACACGGCCTCGATCCAGGACGCCATCGCGGTCAAGGAGGCGAACGGTGAGGACGCCAAGGCCGAGCACGCGCTCAACGACCTGCTCCTGCCGATCGTCAAGGGCTACGGCTCCGAGAAGGGCTACGAGCAGCTCGCCCAGTCGCTGCAGACCTTCGGCGGCTCCGGCTTCCTGCAGGAGTACCCGATCGAGCAGTACATCCGCGACGCCAAGATCGACACCCTGTACGAGGGCACGACCGCGATCCAGGGCCAGGACTTCTTCTTCCGGAAGATCGTCCGCAACCAGGGCGCCGCGCTGAACTCGCTCGCCGAGGACATCAAGAAGTTCCTGGCGCTCGGCACCGGCGGCGAGGAGCTGGCGGGCGCCCGCGAGAACCTCGCGAAGGCGGCCGTCGAGCTGGAGGCCATCGTCGGCCTGATGCTGACCGACCTCGCGGCCACCGAGCAGGACGTCAAGAACATCTACAAGGTGGGCCTGAACACCAGCCGCCTGCTGCTCGCCTCCGGCGACGTCGTGGTCGGCTACCTGCTGCTGAAGGGCGCCGCCGTCGCCGCCGAGAAGCTGCAGACGGCCTCGGCGAAGGACAAGGCGTTCTACACCGGCAAGATCGCTGCGGCGAAGTTCTTCGCGGCCAACGTGCTGCCGGGCGTCACCCTGGCCCGCAAGGTCGCGGAGGGCGTCGAGCTCGACCTGATGGAGCTGGACGAGGCCGCCTTCTAGGACGGACCCGGGCCGGCCGCGCGCCGGGCGGCCCGTTCCGCGTCCACCGACCGCGGTCGTGGGCCCGCTCCCGTACCGGGGGCGGGCCCACGCACGTCGTTAAGGTAAACCCATGAGCGCAGCAGCCCGCTTCGACCGCGGCCACACCGACGACCTGATGTCCTTCCTGGCGGCGAGCCCGTCGCCGTACCACGCCGTGGCGAACACCGCCGAGCGGCTGGAGAAGGCGGGCTTCAGGCAGGTCGCCGAGACGGACGCCTGGGACGGTACGAGCGGCGGCAAGTACGTGCTGCGCGGTGGCGCGATCGTCGCCTGGTACGTCCCCGAGGGCGCCGCACCGCACACCCCCTTCCGCATCATCGGCGCCCACACCGACTCGCCGAACCTGCGGGTCAAGCCGCTGCCCGACACCGGCGCCCACGGCTGGCGGCAGGTCGCGGTGGAGATCTACGGCGGCCCCCTGCTGAACTCCTGGCTCGACCGGGACCTGGGCCTGGCCGGCCGGCTGACCCTGCGCGACGGCAGCGCCGTCCTCGTCGACGTGAACCGCCCGCTGCTGCGGGTGCCGCAGCTCGCCATCCACCTGGACCGCGCGGTCAACAGCGACGGCCTCAAGCTCGACAAGCAGCGCCACCTGCAGCCCGTCTGGGGACTCGGCGACGACCTGCGCGACGGCGGCCTGATCGCCTTCCTGGAGGAGGAGGCCGGGCTCGCCGCCGGCTCGGTGGCCGGCTGGGACCTCATGGTGCACCCGGTGGAGGCGCCGGCCTACCTCGGCCGGGACCGTGAACTGGTCGCCGGCCCCCGGATGGACAACCTGCTGTCCGTGCACGCCGGCACGGCCGCCCTGGCCGCCGCCGCGTCCTCGGGCGCCGCGCTCGGCCACATCCCCGTGCTGGCCGCCTTCGACCACGAGGAGAACGGCTCGCAGTCGGACACCGGCGCGGACGGCCCGCTGCTCGGCTCGGTCCTGGAGCGCTCGGTGTTCGCGCGCGGCGGCTCCTACGAGGACCGGGCGCGCGCCTTCGCCGGCACCGTCTGCCTGTCCTCCGACACCGGCCACGCCGTCCACCCCAACTACGCCGAGCGGCACGACCCGACGCACCACCCGCGGGTCAACGGCGGGCCGATCCTTAAGGTCAACGTCAACAACCGCTACGCCACGGACGGTTCGGGCCGCGCGGTGTTCACCGCCACCTGCGAGCGGGCGGGCGTGCCGTTCCAGAGCTTCGTGTCCAACAACTCCATGCCGTGCGGCACCACCATCGGCCCGATCACCGCGGCCCGGCACGGCATCCGCACCGTCGACATCGGCGTGGCGATCCTGTCGATGCACAGCGCGCGTGAACTGTGCGGCGCTGACGACCCGTTCCTGCTGGCGAACGCCCTGGTGGCGTTCCTGGAGGACTGAGCCCCGCCGTCCGGCCCGCCCCGGCCCGGCCCCTGAGCGACCGTCACGCGCCGCCCCCACACATGTTCGGGGCGGCTCCGGGTACCCGGAGCGCACCGGAGATTCCGGAACCGGAAGGGGAGGCGACGACAATGGGCCTCGGCGGTTGCATCATCCTCATCGCCCTGGGTGCCATCCTGACGTTCGCGACGGACTGGCACATGCAGGGAGTCAACCTCGACCTCGTCGGGATCATCTTCATGGCCGTCGGTCTCATCGGCATCGCCACGTTCAGCGGCATCGCACGGCGCCGCCGGGTCGTGGTGCCGTCGACGCCGGTGGTCGAGGAGGAACCGCACCACCACCATCACGGCCGCGACGGCTACACCGACGGCTACGGCGTGTGAGGGTCCCCCGGCCCGGCGACGGCTTTGTGACGACCGCCCGGCGCCGGGGAACGGTGACCGTATGAGATTCCTCGTGCGCGACCGACTCCTCGGCATCGGTGACGACTACTGGATCGAGGACGAACACGGCCAGAAGGTGTTCCTCGTCGACGGCAAGGCCATGCGGCTGCGGGACACCTTCGAGCTGAAGGACGCCCAGGGGCGCGTCCTCATCGACATCCACCAGAAGATGTTCGCCCTGCGCGACACCATGGTGATCGAACGGGACGGCGAGGGCCTGGCCACGATCCGGCGCAAGCGGCTGTCCCTGCTGCGCAACCACTACCGGGTGTCCCTGGCCGACGGCACCGACCTGGACGTCAGCGGCAAGATCCTCGACCGTGAGTTCGCCGTCGAGTACGACGGCGAACTGCTCGCCGTCATCTCCCGGCGCTGGCTGCACGTCCGGGAGACGTACGGCGTCGACGTCGTCCGGGAGGACGCGGACCCGGCGCTGCTGATCGCGGTGGCGGTGTGCGTGATCCATCTGGCGGAGAAGGAGCGCGAGGACTGAGCGCCGGGGCCGCGGCAGGGTGGGACCCCGGCTGCGGCGCCGGGGCGCGGCTCAGCAGCGTGGCGGTCGGCGGCTCAGCGGCGCGGCGGCTCCAGGCCCATCATGCGGTCCTTCAGGGCCGGGAACTGCTCACGGGTGACCGCCACCTTCGCGGGGTCGAACTCCACCGTGAGGACCTCCTCGCCCGCGCCCGCCTCGGCGAGCACCTCGCCCCACGGATCGACCACGATCGAGTGGCCCGCCTGCGGGACCCCGGCGTGCGTCCCGGCCGTTCCGCAGGCGAGCACGAACGCCTGGTTCTCCACCGCCCGCGCCCTGGCCAGCAGCGTCCAGTGCGCCCGCCGCCGCTCGGGCCAGCCGGCCGGGATCACCAGCGTCTCGGCGCCCGCGTCGACCAGGGTGCGGAACAGTTCGGGGAAGCGGAGGTCGTAGCAGGTGGCGACGCCGAGGGTGGTGCGGGGCAGAGGCACCGTCACCGCGTCCCGACCAGCGCTCATCAGCACGGCCTCGCCCTTGTCGAAGCCGAAGCGGTGGATCTTCCGGTAGGCCGCGACCAGGTCACCGGAGGGCGAGAAGACCAGAGAGGTGTTGTAGAGGGGGCCGTCCGCCGCGGCGGAGCCGTCCCCGGACGCGGCCCGCTCCGGGATCGAACCGGCGTGCAGCCACACGCCGGCGTCGCTCGCCGCCTTGGCCATCGCCTCGAACGTCGGTCCCTCGAGCGGTTCGGCCTCCGTGCCGAACTCCTCGTAGGCGAAGGCGCCGGTGGTCCACAGCTCGGGCAGGACCACGAGGTCGGAGCCGGCCTGCTCCCGGACAAGAGCGGCCGCCCGCCGCCGTCGGGAGGCCACCGATTCGCCCTCGTCCACGGCGATCTGGATCAGCGAGGCGCGCACACTACCACCGTCCTGGCATTCGAGTCGTCCATACAGGCCTACGATCGTCACACGAAAGCACTGCCGGGGTGCCTCGCAGCAGCGTAACTTGGGGTTCCCCCGCTCGAGCGGAGTCGAGAGCCGGGGGAGCGCCACGACACCCGCCGAGTGCAGCCACCGTCCGCCGGCAACGCCGCCGCAACCTGCCCGTGTACCGACCGCCGAGGGGTCCCGTTCCGTGAGTCTGCATCCCACCCTCCAGCCCTACGCCGACGCCTGGACCCACTCCATCGAAGCGATATCCGAGCTGGTGCAGCCGCTCCCGGAGGCCGAGTGGAACCGGCGGACCCCGTGCCCGGGCTGGTCCGTGCGCGACGTGGTCTCGCACGTCATCGGCCTGGACTGCGAGATGCTCGGCGACCCGCGGCCCATCCACACCCTGCCCCGTGACCTCTTCCACGTCACCAACGAGCACCAGCGGTACATGGAGATGCAGGTCGACGTCCGCCGCCACCACACGGCGCCGGAGATGACGGCGGAGCTGGAGTACACCGTCATCCGCAGGAACCGCCAGCTTCGCAACGAGTCCCGTGACCCCGGCACCACGGTGCGCGGCCCGATGGGCCGCGAGATCACCCTCGAACAGGCGATGCGCAACAGGGCGTTCGACGTGTGGGTGCACGAGCAGGACCTGCGCGCGGCCCTCGCCCGCCCCGGCAACCTCGACTCGCCGGGCGCGCACGTCGCCCGCGACGTGCTGCTGGAGGCGCTGCCCAGGATCGTCGCGAAGGACGCGAACGCGCCGCGCAGCTCCGCGATCGTCTTCGACGTGCACGGGCCCGTCGAGTTCCTGCGCACGATCCGAGTCGACATCCAGGGCCGCGGCACCCTGGAGACCGCGCCCGCCCTCGGTCCGGCGGCCACCCTCACCCTCGACTGGGAGACCTACGTCCGGCTCTCCTGCGGCCGGGTGACCCCGGAGGCGGTGGCGGACCGGGTGAAGACCGAGGGCGAGCCCGAACTGACGTCGGCGATCCTGCGGAACCTCAGGGTGACGCCGTAACGGAACGCGCGCCGGGCACGGCGGCCTCGGGACGCACGTCGGCTCGGGCATGGGACGGCTCGGGCGTGGGTCGGCTCGCGCCCGGGGCGGCTTCCGTACGTGGAGCGGCTTCCGCGCGTGGGGCGGGCGGGATATTCCGGTGACCGGCGCCGCCCGGCTCACTAGCGTGCCCCCATGACCGACGACGACGGCCCTCCCCGGCTCACCCGCCTCTCCTTCCACGGCCCCCTCTCCGACGCCCGGGCGACGGCGCTGGTACGGCGGCTGGCCGCGGCGCGGCCCCGGACCGTCCTGGACGTCGGCTGCGGCTGGGGCGAACTGCTGCTCCGGGTGCTGGAGGCGGTGCCCGGAGCCCGCGGGACAGGCGTCGACGTCAACGGAGAGGACCTGGCCCGCGGGCGGCGCGACGCCGGGCTGCGCGGCCTGGCGGACCGTGTGGAGTTCGCCGAGGAGTCCGCGCTCGGGACCCGGCGCGGACCCGCCGACCTGGTGCTGTGCCTGGGCGCGAGCCAGGCGCTGAGCACGGCCGCGTCGCCGACCGCCGAGGCGCTGCGCGAGCTGCGGCGGCTGGTGGCCGACGACGGTCGGGTGGTGCTCGGCGAGGGCTTCTGGGAGCGCCCCCCGGCCCCGCACGAGCTGGCCCGGATGTGGCCGGAGGCGTCCGCTGCGGACCACTGCGACCTGGGCGCCCTGCTCGACCTCGCCGTCGGGGCCGGTTTCCGGCCCGAGTGGACGGAGACCGCGAGCCGGGACGAGTGGGAGGCGTTCGAGTCCGGGTACCAGGCGGACGCCGAGGTGTGGCTCGCCGCCCACCCGCGACATCCCTCGGCCGCGGCGGTCCGCGACCGCCTCGACCGGCACCGGGCCCGGTGGATGGCCTACCGGGGCGTCCTCGGCCTCGCCTACCTCACGCTGGTGCCGGTCGCCCGCTGACGCGCTCCGGGGTATGCGGGCCCGCGGGACGCGTCCGCCGGTCCCCCTCCCGGCGCTGGGCGCCGGCCGCCCCGCACGCCCGGGGGCGCGGTTCACGCGGGTACGTGGACCGTTTCCACCCGGCTCGCCACCAGGCGTTCCCGCTCGCGGCGGGCGGCCCGGCCGCGCAGGCGGAGGATCTGGCTGACCCCGAGTGCCTGCAGGACGAACACCGCGGAGAAGGCCACGGTGTAGTCGTCGCCGGTCGCGTCGAGCAGCACACCGATCGCGAACAGCGTCGTCATCGAGGCGATGAAACCGCCCATGTTGGTGATGCCGGAGGCGGTGCCCTGTCGCTCGGGCGGGTTGGCCGGGCGGGCGAAGTCGAAGCCGAGCATCGAGGCGGGGCCGCAGGCGCCGAGCACCGCGCACAGCACCACCAGCAGCCACATCGGCGCGTGCTCGGCCGGGTAGGCGAGCGTCACCGCCCACATCAGCGCCGTCGCGGCCACCGTGCCGAGCGCCAGCGGCAGCCGGGCCGCGTGGTGCCGGGCCACGACCTGGCCGTAGACCAGGCCGATCACCATGTTGGACAGCACGACCAGGGTGAGCAGCTCACCGGCCGTGGCGCGGCTCAGGCCCTGCGCCTGGACCAGGAACGGCAGGCCCCACAGCAGCAGGAAGACCATCGCCGGGAACTGGGTGGTGAAGTGCACCCACAGACCCAGCCGGGTACCGGGCTCCCGCCAGGCCGCCGCGATCTGCCGGCGGACGTAGACCGCGCCCTGGTGCGGGGACGGCGCGGGCTCGTGCCCCTCGGGGTGGTCCTTCAGGAACAGCAGCGTCAGGACGAGCACGACCGCGCCGGCCAGCGCGCTGCCGGCGAACGCGGCGGTCCAGCCGATGCCGTGCAGCAGCCGGGCGATGACCAGGGTCGATACCAGGTTCCCGGCCATGCCCACCAGGCCCGCGAGCTGGGCGACCAGCGGCCCGCGCCGGGCGGGGAACCAGCGGGTGCCGAGGCGCAGCACGCTGATGAAGGTCAGCGCGTCACCGCAGCCGAGCAGCGCGCGCGAGGCCAGCGCCATGCCGTAGGAGGGCGAGAAGGCGAAGCCGAGCTGGCCCAGCGTGAACAGCACCGCGCCGAGGCTCAGCACCTTCTTGGTGCCGAGCCGGTCGACGAGCAGGCCGACGGGTATCTGCATGCCGGCGTAGACCAGGAGCTGGAGGATCGAGAAGGTCGACAGCGCCGAGGCGCCCACGTGGAAGCGCTCGACCGCGTCCAGGCCGGCCACGCCCAGGGAGGTGCGGAAGATGACGGCGACGAAGTAGACCGAGACGCCGATCGACCACATCCAAACGGCGCGGCGGCCGCCCGGGGGGTCACCCGGCAGGGTGGCGCCGCTCATCGCACCTCACCCCGCGCGAGGTGGGAGAACCAGCTCACGTGCCGGTGCACGACCCCGACGGCCGCCTCCGCGTCACCGGAGCGCAGGGCCTGGAGGATCTCCTCGTGCTCGGCGAGCGTCTTGGCGATCCGGTCCGGGTGCGACTGCATGACGGCTACGCCCATCCGGAGCTGGCGGTCGCGCAACTGGTCGTACAGCCGCGACAGGATCTCGTTGCCGCCGCTGCGCACGATCTCGGCGTGGAAGCAGCGGTCGGTCACCGCGGCGGCGGCGAGGTCGCCGGCGGCGGCCTGCTCCTTCTGCCGCTCCAGCAGCTCCGCGAGCCGCTCCACCAGGCCCGGCGGGGCGGGCACGGCCTTGCGCGCCGCGTGCGCCTCCACCAGCAGCCGGGTCTCGACCACGTCGGCGATCTCCTGCGCCGACACCGGCAGCACCAGCGCGCCCTTCTTCGGGTAGAGCCTGATCAGGCCCTCCATCTCCAGCCGGAGCAGCGCCTCCCGGACGGGCGTGCGCGAGACCCCGACGGCATCGGCCAGCTCGCCCTCGGTGAGCAGCGTCCCGCCCTCGTAACGGCGGTCGAGCACTCCTTGTTTGACATGGGTGTAGACGCGGTCGGCGGCGGGTGGTTGCTTCACGGACGTGGCCATGTCCACAGGATAGATACAACACGTACGCATGAGGGTCCACGTCCACCATGCGGACGTGACGCACATCGCCCCCAGCGCCCGCACAACCATCTGTGCTACTTACATGTCACACTCTTGCGGCCCCACTCGCTCGCCACCTCAACTCGGCCGCATACCAGGGGCATTCCAGACAATCGGGGTACTTCACTTTGATTACCGGCATCAAGGGCACCCGCCGTATCCGCCGAGCAACCGCCGTCGCCGTGACGTCCGGCGCGCTGCTCGCGACCGGGGCTCTCACCGCGGCACCCGCGCAGGCCGTCACCACGCCCTCGATCGTGGCCAAGGGCGGCTACGTGATGAACAACGCCAACGCCAAGACGCTGTACACCAAGGCAGCGGACACCAAGCGTTCCACCGGCTCCACCACCAAGATCATGACCGCCAAGGTCGTGCTCGCCCAGTCGAACCTCAATCTGGACGCCAAGGTGACGATCCAGAAGGCGTACAGCGACTACGTCGTCGCGAACAACGCCTCCCAGGCGCACCTGATCGTCGGCGACAAGGTCACCGTCCGCCAGCTGCTGTACGGCCTGATGCTGCCGTCCGGCTGCGACGCCGCCTACGCGCTCGCGGACAAGTTCGGCACCGGCTCGACGCGGGCCACCCGCGTGGCGTCGTTCATCTCCAAGATGAACTCCACCGCCCGGAGCCTCGGCATGACGAACACGCACTTCGACTCGTTCGACGGCATCGGCAACGGCTCCAACTACTCGACGCCGCGCGACCTGACCAAGCTGGCCAGCAACGCGCTGAAGAGCTCCACGTTCCGCACGGTCGTCAAGACCAAGCACTACACGGCCAAGACGATCACCAAGACCGGCAGCACCCGCACGATGAAGACGTGGGACAACACCAACGGTCTGCTCAGCAGCTACAGCGGCACCATCGGTGTGAAGACCGGCTCCGGCCCGGAGGCCAAGTACTGCCTGGTCTTCGCCGCCACCCGGAACGGCAAGACGGTCGTCGGCACCGTCCTCGCCTCCACCTCCATCACCCAGCGCGAGTCGGACGCGAAGAAGCTGCTCAACTACGGCTTCGCCAAGCTCGGCTGACGGCCGCACCGGCCACCGGGGCCCGTCGCACTCAGTGCGGCGGGCCCTTTCACGTCCGGTCCCGGGCCCGGCGGACGCGTCCCCGACGTCAGGTCGGAGTGTCCCCCTGTCACCGGACGAGCCCGGCGGGCCACCGGAAACCCTCTGTGACGGCGGCCTTCGGTCGCCTACTCCCTCCACCCGGACCCCCGGACCCGCCGGACCGGCAGCGGCGCGTCCCGGGCCGCGTCGCCGAGGAGTGCGCGCGGCAGCCCTGGCACGTGGCCGGACGGCGCCCCCCCGCCGTCACCGGGCTGCGTCGGGTCCTGTCCCGCGGGCAGGCGGACGACGGCGCCGGCCGCCGTCTGCCGGGCTGGAGCACCGGCGGCCACTGGCTCCGGGAGGAGCCGGCGCCCGGTCCGCACGCGCGCCGGGCGGCACGGCGGCCGTGACCGGGGGCACGCGGCGGCCGGGGCCGCGGAGCCGACGGGAGAGGGGGTGGTCGCGATCCGGGATCGCGACCACCCCCTCTCATGACCCGGAGGCCCTCCGGGCCACAGCCGTCAGGCCCAGGTCATCAGCCGCTTGGGCTGCTCCAGGATCGCCGCCACGTCCGCCAGCACCTTGGAGCCCAGCTCGCCGTCGACCAGGCGGTGGTCGAAGCTCAGCGCGAGCGTCGTCACCTGGCGCGGCTTCACCTTGCCCTTGTGCACCCACGGCTGGAGCTTGATCGCGCCGACCGCGAGAATCGCGGACTCGCCGGGGTTGAGGATCGGCGTGCCGGTGTCGACGCCGAAGACGCCGACGTTGGTGATGGTGACCGTGCCGCCCTGCATCGCGGCCGGCGAGGTCCTGCCCTCGCGCGCCGTGGACACCAGCTCGCCCAGCGACTGCGCCAGTTCGGGCAGCGTCTTGGCGTCGGCGTCCTTGATGTTCGGCACGATCAGGCCGCGGGGGGTGGCGGCCGCGATGCCCAGGTTGACGTAGTGCTTGACCACGATCTCCTGGTTCGCCTCGTCCCAGGACGCGTTGATGTCCGGGTTGCGCCTGATGGCGACCAGCAGCGCCTTGGCGATCAGGAGCAGCGGGTTCACCCGCAGGCCCTGGAACTCCTTGTCCTGCTTGAGTTCCTCGACCAGCTTCATGGTGCGGGTCACGTCCACCGTCACGAACTCCGTGACGTGGGGCGCGGTGAAGGCGGAGCCGACCATCGCGGCCGCCGTCGCCTTGCGGACGCCCTTGACCGGGATCCGGGTCTCGCGCGTGCCGTCCTGGGTAGCGACGGCGGGCGCGGCGGCCGGAGCCGGGGCGGCGGGCGCCTCCACGGCCGGCGCGGCGGTCCCGGCGGCCTTCGGCGCGGCGGCCGCGTGGACGTCCTCACGGGTGATGACGCCGTCCGGGCCGGACGGGGTGATCGTGGCGAGGTCGACGCCGAGGTCCTTGGCCAGCTTGCGCACCGGCGGCTTGGCCAGCGGGCGGGTCTCGGCCGGGGCCGCCGGGGCGCTGTGGCCGTTCAGCTCGGCCTGGACCGCCTGGGCGGCGGCCGGGACGGTGACCTCGGGACCCTTGCGCGGACGGCGCTTGGTGGAGGTGGTGGCCACGCCGTAGCCGACCAGGACCGGCTGGCGGCCCGTCGGCTCGGGCTCCGGCGCCTCGGGCTCCGGTGCGGCGGCGGCCGCCTCCGGCTGCCCGGCGGGGGCCTGCGGCGCGGCACCGCCCGAGACGTCCACCGTGATGATGGCCGTGCCCACGTCGACCGTGGTGCCCTCGGGGAAGCGCAGCTCGCGCACCACGCCGTCGTAGGGGATGGGGAGTTCGACGGCCGCCTTGGCGGTCTCGACCTCGCACACCACCTGGCCGTCGGTGACCGTGTCACCCGGCTGGACGTACCACTTGAGGATCTCGGCCTCGGTGAGCCCCTCGCCCACGTCGGGCATCTTGAACTCGCGTACGGATGCTTCCGTCATCGTCGTCACGAACCCTCTCCTCAGTACGCCAGGGCACGGTCGACGGCGTCGAGCACCCGGTCCAGACCCGGCAGGTACTCCTCCTCCAGGCGGGCCGGCGGGTACGGGGCGTGGTAGCCGCCGACCCGGAGCACCGGGGCCTCCAGGTGGTAGAAGCACCGCTCGGTGATCCGGGCGGCGATCTCGGCGCCGGAGCCGAAGAACACCGGCGCCTCGTGGACCACGACCAGGCGGCGGGTCTTCTCCACCGAGGCCTGGACGGAGTCGAAGTCCAGTGGGCTGACCGAGCGCAGGTCCAGCACCTCCAGGGACTTGCCCTCCTCGGCCGCCGCGGCCGCGACCTCCTGGCACAGCTTCACCATCGGGCCGTACGCGGCCAGGGTCAGGTCCGTGCCCTCCCGCACCACCCGCGCCTTGTGCAGCGGGCCGGGGATCGCATCCGGGTCCACCTCGCCCTTGTCCCAGTAGCGGCGCTTGGGCTCGAAGTAGATCACCGGGTCGTCGCTCTGGATGGCCTGCTGCATCATCCAGTAGGCGTCCGACGCGTTCGACGGGGAGACCACCTTCAGGCCGGCCACGTGCGCGAACAGGGTCTCGGGGGACTCCGAGTGGTGCTCGACGGCGCCGATGCCACCGCCGTAGGGGATGCGGATGACGACGGGCATCTTGACCTTGCCCAGCGACCGGGCGTGCATCTTCGCGAGCTGGGTGACGATCTGGTCGTAGGCCGGGAAGACGAAGCCGTCGAACTGGATCTCCACCACCGGGCGGTAACCGCGCAGGGCGAGACCGATCGCGGTGCCGACGATGCCCGACTCGGCGAGCGGGGTGTCGATGACCCGGCTCTCGCCGAAGTCCTTCTGCAGGCCGTCGGTCACCCGGAAGACACCGCCGAGCTTGCCGACGTCCTCGCCCATGACGACGACCTTGTCGTCCGTCTCCAGAGCGCGCCGCAGCGACTCGTTGATCGCCTTGGCCAGAGCCATCTTCTCGGCCATCTCAGTGACCCCCCTCTGCGTCCGCGAACGACGCCTGGTAGGCGGCGAACTGGGCTCGCTCCTCGTCGACGAGCGCGTGCCCGTCCGCGTACACGTTCTCGAAGATGGCGAAGTGGTCCGGGTCCGGCATGGCGCGGACCGCTTCACGCACCCGCCTGCCCAACGCCTCGGACTCGGTCTCGAGTTCCGCGAAGAATCCCTTGTCCGCGTGATTCGACGCCTCCAGGAACCGGCGCAGGCGCAGGATCGGGTCCTTCGCCTCCCAGGCCAGCCGCTCCTCGTCGCCCCGGTACCGGCTGGGGTCGTCGGAGGTGGTGTGGGCGCCCATGCGGTAGGTGTACGCCTCGACCAGGGTGGGGCCCTCGCCGTTGCGGGCGCGCTCCAGGGCCCACTTGGTGACCGCGAGGCAGGCCAGCACGTCGTTGCCGTCCACCCGCACGCCAGGGAAGCCGAAGCCCTGGGCGCGCTGGTAGAGCGGCACCCGGCTCTGCTTCTCGGTGGGCTCGGAGATCGCCCACTGGTTGTTCTGGCAGAAGAACACCACCGGCGCGTTGTAGACCGCGGAGAAGGTGAACGATTCGGCCACGTCGCCCTGGCTGGAGGCGCCGTCGCCGAAGTAGGCGATGACGGCCGAGTCGGCGCCGTCCTTGGCCACGCCCATCGCGTATCCCGTGGCGTGCAGCGTCTGGGAGCCGATGACGATCGTGTACAGGTGGAAGTTGTTGCCGTTCGGGTCCCAGCCGCCGTTGTTCACGCCGCGGAACATCCCGAGCAGGTTGGTGGGGTCGACCCCGCGGCACCAGGCGACGCCGTGCTCGCGGTAGGTCGGGAAGACGTAGTCGTCGTCGCGCAGGGCCCGGCCGGAGCCGATCTGCGCGGCCTCCTGGCCGAGCAGCGAGGCCCACAGGCCCAGCTCGCCCTGGCGCTGCAGCGCGGTGGCCTCGGCGTCGAAGCGCCGGGTGAGCACCATGTCGCGGTACAGGCCGCGCAGCTCGTCGGGGGTGATCCCGTCGACGTAGCCGTCGTACTCGGCGTTCCTGACCCGCTCGCCCTCGGGCGTCAGCAGCTGCACCAGCTCCGGGTCGGTGCTCTTCCGGGTGGTGCGAGTGGTGCGCTTGGTGCCGGTGGTGCCGGCCTTGCCTGCGGCGCTGCGTCGCGGCTTGCGCGCGGCACTGCTGTCCACGGTCACGTGTGCTCCTCCGTCGTTCCGGCCCCCGGGGTTGCCGGTAGGCCAGTGCGGCTCACCTGTTCTCGACCACCGGGCACGGGGTGGGTGCCACTCGGCCGGGAACAGGCGTGACAGGTGCCCCGGCGAGCGCCCTGCGACGTTTACGTTACCCAGTGCTCCACATATCTGTGAAACCCCTCCTGACCTGCGTTTTTGCTTGGATTTCCAAGTAAATCCGCAGGGGGCGGAAGGTCGCTGGTCACAGCCTTGCAGGAGGCCGGAGCAACGGCACGTTATCCCGGCGACCCCGGACACGGGAAGAGTCGACTTGTGACTCGCGCCTCGCGAACGAAAGTAGACAATTCACGACATGACCGTTGCACCGTCTCGCGATACGAGACGAGATCCTGGACAGCCAGGGACGCGGTCCACCCCTGCGCATCCTGTGACCAAAAGCGATCACCGATGACTGGCTGTGACAAGCCGCAGCTCACGGCGTCTTTTCGTGCCCTAGCATCTGGGGCGTGCCGCGCTCATGTGTACCACCCTCTGTACCCCACGCGCCCCCTCTGGGCGCTCTGCTGCGCCTGTACGCCGCCGGTACCGCCCTCGCCTGCGAACCCGTCGACCAGGGCCTGCTGAACCGCGGCTACCGGGTGCGCACCACCCGCGGCCGCTACTTCCTCAAGCACCACTTCGATCCGGACACCGCCGACCCGGCCGCCATCGAGCGCCGACACCGGGCCACCCAGCGCCTGGCCGACCTGGGCGTCCCCGTCGCCCAGCCGCTCGCCCACCGCGGCGGCCGCACGGTCGCCGTCGTGGGCGGCCACGCCTACGCCCTGCACCCCTGGATCGACGGCCGGCACCGCCACGGCGGCCAGCTCACCCGCTCCGAGAGCGCACATCTGGGGGCCCTCCTGGGCGCCGTGCACGCCTGTCTGGAGCGGGTGATGCCACCCAAGGGGCGCACCCGCCCGGCGAGCGGCCCGCATCCCGTCGAGAGCGCCGACCCGGCCGACACCTTCGCCCTGATCGACGAGCTGCTCGGCCGCGTCCGCCGCCACCGCCCCGCCGACGCCTTCGACGAGCTGGCCCGCCACCGGCTCCTGGAACGCCGCGACCTGCTGGAGCAGCACGCCGGACGGCGTCCGCCGCGCGGCGGCCCGGTCGGCTGGGTGCACGGCGACTTCCACCCCTTCAACCTGCTCTACAGGGACGACGCACCCGCCGCCATCGTCGACTGGGACCGGCTGGGCGTGCAGCCCCGCGCCGAGGAGGCCGTGCGCGCCGCCGCGATCTTCTTCGTACGGCCGGCGGGCGCGCTGGACCTGCCGAAGGTGCGGGCCTACGCGCGTGCGTACCGGCGCGCGGCCCGCGCCACTCCGTCCGAGCTGGCGGCCGCCGTGCACCGGGTGTGGTGGGAGCGGCTGAACGACTTCTGGATGCTGCGCTGGCACTACGAGCGCGGCGACACCCGCGCCGACTGCCAGTTCCCGGCCGCCTCGGCGCTCGCGGTCTGGTGGACGCGCGAGTACGAGGCGGTGCGCGACGCCTTCGCCGGGTGAGGGCGCGGGGGGCGGAACGCCACGCGCGCGGGTGAGCCGTGGCTCGCCCGCGCGCGTGGGAGTGGTTCAGCCGGGCCGGCTCAGGGGGACACCGGGGCCGACGGTGTGACGCCCCCGTCCGAGCCCTCCGTGGCGCCGCCGTCGGTGCCGTCCGTGGTCCCGCCGTCGGTGCCGCCGTCCGTCGGGTCCGACGGCTGCGACTGCGAGGGCGCCGGGTCCGACGGCTCGTTGCTCGGGTTCGCGGTGGCCGGCTGGGACGGGGTGTACGACGGGGTGTAGGACGGCGTTCCCCAGTTGGAGCCGCTGCCGTTGTCCGTCCCCTTGCCGGTGGACGGGTCCGTGGCCTGGTCGGTGTTGTCGTCGGACGGCGACTCGGAGGCCGTCTCGTCCTTCGTGGCCTTGGAGTGCGTCGGCGCCGGCGTGGTCCCGCCGCCGCCGCCGTCGCCGTTGTTGTGGTTGAGCGCCAGCGCGACACCGGCCGCGATCGCGATCACGGCGAGCACGGCGAGGATCCACAGCTTGCCGCGGCCGCTGCCCCGGTTGCCGTGCCCCTCGAAGCCGCCGTCGTCGCCCCCGTACCCGGAGGGCAGGATGGGCTGCGGGATCTGCGCGGTGCCGGCGCCGAAGTCGCCGGGCTGCTGCATCACCGCCGTCCCCGCGAAGCCGGCCGCGGCGGCGCGCCGGCCGTCGTGCGCGTCCACCGGCCCGGTGTTCCAGGTGCCCGTGTGGCCGCCCTGCTCGTAGAGCATCTGCAGGCCGTACTGGATCAGGCCGCGCATCTCCTCGGCGGTCTGGAACCGGTCGTCGGGCTCCTTGGCGAGCGAGCGCATGACCAGGCCGTCCAGCTCCGGCGGACAGGCGTCGGAGGCCTCGGAGGGTGGGGTGGGGATGTCCTGGACGTGCTGGTAGACCACCGAGAGCGGGGTCTCACCGGTGAAGGGCGGCCGCAGGGCGAGGAGCTCGTACAGCAGGCAGCCGGTCGCGTACAGGTCGGAGCGGTGGTCGACGGCCTTGCCGAGCGCCTGCTCGGGGGAGAGGTACTGCGGGGTGCCCATCACCATGCCGGTCTGCGTCATGGTCGTCGACGCGCCGTGCAGCGCGCGGGCGATGCCGAAGTCCATCACCTTCACGGCGCCGTTGTTGGTGATGATGACGTTGGCGGGCTTGATGTCGCGGTGCACGATGCCGTGCTGGTGCGAGTAGGCGAGCGCCTCCAGCACCCCGGAGACGATGATCAGGGCCTGCTCGGGGCCCGGCGCCTCGGCGTTGAGCAGCAGGTCGCGGATGGTGCGGCCCTCGACCAGCTCCATCACGATGTACGGCACCGACTGACCGCCCACGGCGTCCTCGCCGGAGTCGTACACGGCGACGATCGCGTGGTGGTTGAGCCCGGCCACCGACTGGGCCTCACGCGTGAAGCGGGCCTTGGAGACCGGGTCCTCGGCCAGGTCGGCGCGGAGCAGCTTGACCGCGACCGTGCGGCCCAGACGGACGTCCTCGGCCGCGAAGACCTCGGCCATGCCGCCCCGGCCCAGCCGGTGTGTCAGCCGGTACCGGCCGTCGCCGACGAGCCCGCCGTTGCCCCACATCTCCGGCGTCTCTGACATGCCGCCGCCAGTCGCCTCGGGGTCGGACGGGCCCTGGGCGCTGTGCGTCTGTGCCATCGGTCCTCGCCGTCGTTTCTGCCCGCGGTGCGCGCGGTGTTGTCACGGTCTCCGTCGGCCACGCTACAGCCTCCGCGTCCGCCTCCGGTCCGGAACCGGAACCGGAGGCGGCCCGAGACGGACCGGCCATGAAACCCGTAGCACGCGCTCTCGTGCAAATTCTGTGCACCGCTCGTACGTCCGCTGTAACGCTTACGCGACGCTTCTTTCGCGTACGGTCACGGAACGGGCACCGAGCTTGACGTGTCAGTGCCCTCGGGCAGACTTGGCCGGGAATGAGACATTCGATCAAGGCATGTTCGCCCAGCGACGGCGCCGGACGGCCAGTGGGGGACGCGGAGAGATGAGCCAGGACGGCGCACAGGAGCGGTACGCGGGGCGGACGCTGGCCGGCGGCCGCTACCAGCTGCGCGACCTGCTCGGCCAGGGCGGCATGGCCTCGGTCCACCTGGCCTACGACACCGTGCTCGACCGCCAGGTCGCGATCAAGACCCTCCACTCCGAGCTGGGCCGGGAACAGGCCTTCCGCGAGCGGTTCCGGCGTGAGGCCCAGGCCGTGGCCAAGCTCACGCACACCAACATCGTCTCCGTCTTCGACACCGGCGAGGACGCGCTGGACGGCTCGACCATGCCGTACATCGTCATGGAGTACGTCGAGGGCCGTCCGCTGGGCTCGGTCCTGGAGGAGGACGTCCGGCAGTTCGGCGCGATGCCCGCCGACAAGGCGCTGAAGATCACCGCGGACGTGCTGGCGGCGCTGGAGATCAGCCACGAGATGGGCCTGGTCCACCGCGACATCAAGCCGGGCAACGTGATGATGACCAAGCGCGGCGTGGTCAAGGTCATGGACTTCGGCATCGCGCGCGCCATGCAGTCCGGCGTCACCTCGATGACCCAGACCGGCATGGTCGTCGGCACCCCGCAGTACCTCTCGCCCGAGCAGGCCCTCGGCCGGGGCGTGGACGCCCGCTCCGACCTGTACTCGGTCGGCATCATGCTGTTCCAGCTCGTGACCGGGCGGCTGCCGTTCGACGCGGACTCGCCGCTGGCGATCGCCTACGCGCACGTGCAGGAGGAGCCGGTCGAGCCCTCCTCGATCAACCGCTCGCTGCCGCCCGCGGTGGACGCGCTGGTCTCCCGCGCCCTGAAGAAGAACCCGAACGAGCGCTTCCCGACCGCCGAGTCCATGCGCGACGAGTGCCTGCGGGTCGCCGCCTCCCTGCACACGGCCCCGCCCAGCATCGTGCCCGGCGCCGGGCAGGCGCAGAGCGGCGCGGGCGTGGGCGCCACGGTGTTCCCGCCCGTCGACCAGGCGGCCCCGGCCCCCACCGGCCCGGTGCAGACGCCGTACCAGCCGAACCCGTACGGCACCCCGGCGCCCACCCCGGCGTACGGCTACCCCCAGCAGGGCGGCTACCAGACGCCGGTGGCGTACGGGCAGCAGTCCCCCTCGACCCCGCCGCCTTACAGCATCACGCCGCAGACGGCCGTGCAGTCCCCGGGCGGGGGCGGCGGCAGGAGCAACAAGCCGGTGATCGTCGGCTCGATCGTGGTGTCCCTCGTCGCGGTCGTCGGCCTGGTCGTCGCGCTGACCCTGAACAGCGGCGGCACGGACGACAAGGGCGGCGGCGACCCCAGCTCCTCGGCCTCGGCCCACGCGGCGGGCTACCGGGGACCGGACACCTCCAAGACGGTCGAGGAGACCGACTGCACGGAGCCGGAGGAGTCGTACAACGACGAGAAGAAGATCCAGCTCCCGGACTTCCGCTTCAAGTACATCAAGTCCGTCAAGGAGTGCGCGGCGGCCGCGGGCTGGCGCGTGACCACCAAGGACGTCGACGAGAACACCTACGGCCAGGGCGCGATCATCGACCAGTTCCCGAAGCCCGGCACGGACGTCGATCCGAAGGACGTGGAGATCCAGCTCAACGTCTCGACGGGCAACCCCTGACGCGGCCCGGCCGCGCCCCGCGGCCATGAGGAAGGGCCCGGCGGAACACCGCCGGGCCCTCGTCGTTCACGCCGGGCGGACCGGCCCGCCCGGCCCGGGGCAGGGACTACAGGTACGGGCCGCCCGAACGGCCGCCCGTGCGCGGGTCGTCGCCGCCCTCGTGGCCCACGCCCGGCGGCAGCGCGCGGCGCATCTGCTCGAGCTGGGCGCGCGCGGCCATCTGCTGGGCGAACAGCGTCGTCTGGATGCCGTGGAACAGGCCCTCCAGCCAGCCCACCAACTGGGCCTGCGCGATGCGCAGTTCCGCGTCGCTCGGCGTGGTGTCGTCGGTGAACGGCAGCGACAGCCGCTCCAACTCCTCGACCAGCTCCGGCGCCAGACCGTCCTCCAGCTCCTTGACCGAGCTGCGGTGGATGTCCTTGAGCCGGGCCCGGCTGGCCTCGTCGAGAGGAGCCACCCGGACCTCTTCGAGCAGCTGCTTGATCATGCTGCCGATCCGCATCACCTTCGCCGGCTGCTCGACCTGATCCGTCACCGGCGTCTCACGGGAGTCCTCGTCCCCGCCGCCGATCGCCATGCCGTCCTGGCCCACGACCAGGATCTGGGGATTCTCCGGCGACCGTTCGTTCCTCGGCATCTCCATGCCGCCATTGTCTCGCACGCCCTCACCTCATCACCGTGCTGCCCCCTCATAGGGCAGATCCACCCTTTAGCTCCGACGGAGCAATCCGGAATGCCAGGTCTGCCCCACGATGTGAGGCTGGCTTGCGTCGATGTTGACGACTGGGCTCCGGGAGGTCACCGCCGTGACTCCATGGCTGCGACTCACGCTCCGCCTCGTACCACTGCTGCTCGCCCTCGCGACGGCGCCGGTGTACGGCACGGCCTCCGCGTACGGCGCGCAGGCCGGACCACCGGGCCCGCCCGTACCCGCGGCCCGGCCCGTCACGCCGGTCGACCCGGCCGCTCCGGCCTTCGCCTCCCCGGCCGCTTCGCACCCCGAGTCCCACCCCCACGGCCACTCCCGTCCGGCCGCCGAGCCGTCCCGGGCCGGGAGCAGGGCCGGTGAGGGCCGGATGCGTCCCGGCCGCCCGGACGGACCGGTCGCCGAGGTGGAGGGCGACGACGGCTCCGGGACGATGCCCGACGTCCCCGACCCCGCGGGTCCGCAGGAACCGGAGACCGCCGACCTCCCCGCGGTCTCGGCGACCGCCTCCCTCCCGCCGGAGGAGGCCGGCCTGGATCCCGCCCGGTCCCCGCGGCCGACCGCGACGCGGAACGACGCGAGCCAGGACGCCGCCCCGGACGGGCCGACGCTGGAGATCCTCCCGCTGGGAACCGGGCTGGTCCTCATCGGTCTCGGCCTGGGCCTGGCGCTCCTGGGCCTGCGGATCCGCCGGAGCTGACCGGCCCGGACACCGCCGCCGCACGGACCGGCGGGCCGGACGGGAGCGCCACGGTCACGGGCGGCACCGTCACGGGCGCCACAGTCCCGTGCGGCAGAGCCACGGGTACCACGGTCATGTGCGGCACCGTCACGTGCACCACGGTCACGGGCGGCAGGGTCGCGGGCGGCAGGGTCACGGGCGCCGCGGTCACGGGGCGATCAGCAGCACCTTGCCGATGTGGCCGCTCGCCTCGACCACCCGGTGCGCCTCGGCCGCCTCTGGCATCGGCAGCTCACGGTCGACGACCGGCCTGACGTGCCCCCCGGCCAGCAGCGGCCACACGTGCTCGGCCACGGCGGCCACGATCGCGGCCTTCTCGCTCAGCGGGCGGGCCCGCAGGGAGGTCGCGCTGATGGCGGCCCGCTTGCTCAGCAAGGTGCCGATGTTCAGTTCGCCCTTGACCCCGCCCTGCATGCCGATGATCGCGAGCCGGCCGTTGACGGCGAGGGCCTGGACGTTGCGGTTCAGGTACTTGGCGCCCATGTTGTCGAGGATGACATCGGCGCCCGCGCCGCCCGTCGCCTGCTTGATCTCGGCGACGAAGTCCTGGTCGCGGTAGTTGATCAGGATGTCCGCGCCGAGCTCGGCGCAGTAGTCCAGCTTCTCCTTGGTCCCGGCGGTCACCGCGACCCTGGCTCCGACGGCCTTGGCGAGCTGGATGGCCATGGTGCCGATGCCGCTGGAGCCGCCGTGCACCAGCAGGGTCTCGGCCGGGCGCAGATGGGCGACCATGAAGACGTTGGACCAGACGGTGCAGACCACCTCGGGCAGCGCGGCCGCCTGCCTCAGGTCGACGCCCTCCGGCACCGGCAGCAACTGCCCGGACGGCACCACGACCTTCTGGGCGTAGCCGCCGCCCGCGAGCAGCGCGCACACCTCGTCGCCCACGGCCCAGCCGGAGACCCCGGGGCCGAGGGCGGCGATCCTTCCGGAGCACTCCAGGCCGGGGTACGGGGACGCGCCCGGCGGCGGGTCGTAGAAGCCCTGCCGCTGCATGATGTCGGCGCGGTTGACGGCACTGGCCACCACCTCGACCAGTACTTCGCCTTCGCCGGGAACCGGTTCGGGGACCTCGTCCCACACCAGCGCCTCGGGCCCACCAGGTTCGGGAATCGTGATCGCATGCATGCCCGTGACGCTACTCCTCACCGGCGCCCTCCCCGGGGCAGGCCCGCTCAGTCGCTCGGCAGCGGACGGTGGTGCGGGGTGACCCGGGCGCCCGGGCTTACCCGGACGATGGTGATCAGGCGGTCCGTCAGCTCCAGCGATCCGATGGACGGGTCGTCGTAGCCGAGCACCCGGTGCCCGCGGACCACGCTGACCACGAGGTCGTCCGTCTCACGCGGGCCCTTGCCCACCTCCGCCCGCACCACGGGCCGTTCCATGATGTCGAGCCCGCTGCCCTGCTGGATCAGGTCCTCCATCACCATGCCGGCAGCCGGACTGAGCACGGACAGACCGAGCAGCCGGCCGGCCGCGCCCGAGCTGGTGATGACCGCGTCGGCGCCCGACTGCTTGAGCAGTGGGGCGTTCTCCTCCTCACGGACCGCGGCCACGATCTTCGCGCTCCGGTTGAGCTGCCTGGCGGTGAGGGTGACCAGCACGGCGGTGTCGTCGCGCTGCGGGGCGACGATGATCTGCCGCGCCTTGTGCACCTCGGCCCGCCGGAGCACGTCGCTGCGGGTGGCGTCGCCTATGACACCCGCGAAGCCCTCGGCCGTCGCGGCGTCGACCGCCTTGGAGCTGGGGTCGACCACGACCACCTGCTCCGCCTTCAGGCCTGTTGCGCAGACGGTCTGGATGGCGGACCGCCCCTTGGTGCCGTAGCCGATGACGACGGTGTGGTCGCGCAAGGTGGACCTCCAGCGGTTCAGGCGCCATTCCTCCCGGGTGCGTTCGGTGAGGACCTCCAGCGTGGTGCCGACCAGGATGATCAGGAACAGCACCCGCAGGGGCGTGATGACGAAGATGTTGGTGAGCCGGGCGCTGTCGCTGACGGGTGTGATGTCGCCGTACCCGGTGGTGGAGAGCGTGACGGTCGCGTAGTAGAACGCGTCCAGCAGGTCCACGGAGTTGTCGGAGCTGTCGCGGTAGCCGTCGCGGTCGGCGTAGACGACCAACGCGGTGACGACCAGCACCAGCAGGGCCATGAGCAGCCGTTTGCCGACCTGGCGGATCGGGCGCTCCACCACCTTCCTGGGGAGCTGCACCCGCTGGGCCACCAGATGCTCGTCCGCTCGGCGGGCGATGGCGTCATGACCCGGAAGTTTCACGTGAAACACACCCCGATTCCCGCTGCGGCCCACGGCAGGTCCAGCAGCTCCGTCTCCTCCCCCTGCTGTGCCCCGCCCGGCGGCACGACAGCCATCGCGTCGGCGACGGCGATCCCGCGCAGCATGGCCGGACCGTTGTAGTGCAGCGGCACGGCACGGTCACCGCGCAGCACCACGGGCACGAGCCTGGTGTCGTAGGGATGCCCGTGCACCGCCTCGTCCACTGCCAGCGTGTACGGCTCCGGGGCCGGGCGTGCGGCGAGGGTGCGCAGCAGCGGCTCGGCGAGCGTGAGCAGGCCGGAGACGGCCGCGAGGGGGTTGCCGGGCAGGCCGACGAGGTGCTGGTTCTCCTTGGTGCGGGCCAGCAGCATGGGGTGTCCCGGGCGCACCTTGACCCCGTCGACGAGGAGTTCGGCGCCGATGCGCTCCAACGTGGGGTGGACGTGGTCGACCGGTCCGGCGGCGGTTCCGCCGGTGGTCACCACGAGATCGGCCCGGGAACCGGTGAGCGCCTTGCGCAGGGCCCCGGCGTCGTCCCCCAGCCGTCGTACGCCGACGACATCGGCGCCCATCGCCCGCAGCCAGGGCGGCAGCATGGGGCCGAGCGCGTCCCGGATCAATCCGTCGTGCGGACGTCCCTTGCTGAGCAACTCGTCACCCAGGACCAGGACTTCCACGCGGGGCCGGGGGACGGCGGTGACGGTGTCGTACCCGGCGGCCGCGGCCAGCCCCAGGACGGCGGGGGTGACGAGGGTGCCGACCGGGAGGAGCTGATCGCCGCTGCGGCATTCCTGGCCGCGGGGGCGGATGTCCTGGCCGTGGTTCATGTCGCGGGTGGCGTGCAGCCTGCCCTGGGGATCCGTGCGGCCGTGTTCGCTGCGCAGCACGGCGGTGGTGTCGGCCGGCACGCGTGCGCCGGTGGCGATGCGTACCGCCTCGCCGTCGGTGAGCGGCTCGGGCTGCGCGTGCCCGGCGAGCGCGCCCTGCTCCCGCACCGCCCAGGGGCCGGGTCCGGCGACCGCCCAGCCGTCCATCGCGGAGGTGTCGAAGGAGGGCAGGTCGGTGAGGGCGTCGAGCGGGGTGGCGAGGACCAGGCCGAGGGCGTCGGCGAGAGGGACGGAGACAGGGGTCCGCCGGCTGCCCGAGCGGGCCGCGCGGGCGGCGATCTCGCGGGCCCGGGGCCAGGCGGTGGCGCGGTGCCGCTCGTGCCGCCGGTCCTCACCGGTGGCGGCGGGCACGGCCGCGCCACCGTCGTCCTTGGGTTCCCTCACGAGGGCCAGGGCCTCCTCGACGTCGAGGTCGTCGCTGTCCTCGGCGGGCGCTCCGGCCCGGGTGCCGGGACTCATCGCGGTTCCGGAGCGGGCGCGCCCCCGGCGCTGTCCTTGTCGCCGCCGCTCTCTTCCTCCCAGCGCAGCGCCAGCGCGGCGGCCTTGCGGGCGGCCTCGGCGACGGCTTCGGGGCCGCCTCCGGCCCGGGCGGCGGCGTAGCCGACGAGGAAGGTGGTCAGCGGCGCGGCCGGCCGGGCGACGCCGTGCGCGGCGTCGCGGGCCAGGTCGAGCAGAAGCCCGGTGTCGACGTCCAGGTCGATGCCCAGCTCGTCCTTGACTGCGGAGATCCATTCATCCAACACGTGCCCATGCTCCCTGATGCGTGCCCTGGCGTCGGCGATGTCGTCCCAGGTGTCGCAGTCGAAGGAGGCGAGCGGGTCCGGGACGCGGGTGAGCTGGAGGGCGCCGGTCAGCCTCCGCAGGGGCAGCCCGGTGAGACCGCCGTGCCCGGCGGCCAGAGCGGCCAGTTCACGGCGCAGCGCGGCGGTGCGGTAGGCGGCCACGAGCGGCTGGTCCCGGCCCTCGGCGTCGGTGAGCAGCGCGCCGTCGGCACCGGTGTCCCGCAGGGCCGTCAGCAGCCGCCGCACCGTGGCCGATTCGAGGAACGGCAGGTCAGCGGAGAGGACGGCGGTGTACTCGGCGGTGGTCAGCCGCAGCCCGGCCTCCAGGGCGGCGACGGGCCCGCCGCCGGACGGTTCCTCGCGGGCCCAGCGCACCGGGCGCGCGGTGGGGCGGGCATCGGCGACGACGACGGTCGTGGCCGCTCCGGAGCAGGCCGTGAGCACCCGGTCGAGCAGGGACCGGCCGCCGACCCGTACCGCGGGCTTGTCGGCGCCGCCGAGCCGCCGGGCGGCACCGCCGGCCAGCACGACGGCGTCGTACGGCGCGGCGGTCCCGGGCGCGGCGGGGGCGTTCTCGGTCACCCCCCGAGTATGTCCTCTCAGGTCCTCGTCATGGCCGGGTGTGGGTCACAGGGTGCGCAGCAGCACCGCCGGCTGTTCCACGCAGTCCGCCACGTAACGCAGGAATCCGCCCGCCGTGCCGCCGTCGCACACCCGGTGGTCGAAGGTGAGGGAGAGCTGCACGACCTGCCGTACGGCCAGTTCACCGTCGTGCACCCACGGCTTGGGGACGATCCGCCCCACGCCGAGCATGGCCGCCTCGGGGTGGTTGATGATCGGGGTGGAGCCGTCGACGCCGAAGACGCCGTAGTTGTTCAACGTGAACGTGCCGCCGGTGAGTTCGCCGGGTGTCAGCGTGCCGGTCCGGGCGGCCTCGGTGAGCCGGGCGAACTCCGCGGTGAGCGACTCGGCGTCGCGCGCGTGGGCGTCGCGCACGACCGGGACGACCAGTCCGCGTTCGGTCTGTGCGGCGAACCCCACGTGCACCTGCGGGAGTCGGACGATCTCCCGGGCATCGGTGTCGACGTAGGAGTTCAGCTCGGGGTAGCGGGCGAGGGCGGCGGTGCAGATGCGGGCGAGGAGTGCGAGGAGGGAGATCTTCGGTCCCCCGGCGGCGTTCATCGCGGCCCGCGCGCGCATCAGTTCCGTGGCGTCGGCGTCGACCCAGCAGGTGGCGTCGGGGATCTCCCGGCGGCTGCGGGAGAGCTTGTCGGCGACGGCGCCGCGGACGCCCTTGAGCGGGGTGCGGAGGCCGTCGCGGGCCGGCGCGGCCGGGGAGACCCCGGTGGCGGGTTCCGCAGTGCCGGGGGCGGGAGCCGTCCCGGCGCGCAGGGCGTTCTCGACGTCGGCGCGCAGGATCAGCCCCTCGGGCCCCGAACCGGCGAGCTGCCGCAGGTCGAGGCCGCCCTCCCGGGCGAGCCGGCGCACCAGCGGGGAGATCACGGGCACCGGGCCCCCGGCGGGCGCGGACGCTGGGGTCGGCGCGGACGCGGGCGAAGGGGTGGGCGCGGGGCCGGAGGCCGGCGCGGGCGGTTGCGCGGGCCGTGTACCGGCGGCCTGCTTCACCTTCCCGTTGGCGCCGGCCGCGCGCACCCGGCGCCGGCGGGCCGGGGCCTCGGAGGTCCCGTAGCCGACGAGGACGTTGCCCGAGCCGGCGTCCTCACCGGCCGCCGCCGGACCCACCGCCACCGTCAGCAGCGGGGCGCCGACGGGCAGTTCGGTGCCCTCCTCGCCGTAGCGGGCGGTGACCACGCCGCCGTAGGGACAGGGGACCTCGACCATCGCCTTGGCGGTCTCGACCTCCACGACCGGCTGGTCGACGGCGACGACGTCGCCGACTTGCACCAGCCAGCGGACGATCTCCGCCTCGGTCAGGCCCTCGCCGAGGTCGGGCAGCTTGAACTCCAGCACCTGTGCCATCAGCCCTCGGCCTCCCACTGCAGGCGGGCCACGGCGTCCAGGATGCGGTCGACGCCGGGCAGGTGGTGCCGCTCCAGCATGGGCGGCGGGTACGGGATGTCGAAGCCGGCCACCCGCAGCACCGGTGCCTCCAGGTGGTGGAAGCAGCGCTCGGTGACACGGGCCGCGATCTCGCCGCCCGGACCGCCGAACCCGGTCGACTCGTGCACCACGACGGCGCGCCCGGTGCGCCGCACGGCCGCGCAGACGGTCTCCTCGTCGAACGGCACCAGGGAGCGCAGGTCGAGGACCTCGAGGTCCCAGCCCTCCGCCCGGGCGGCCTCGGCGGCCTCCAGGCAGACCGGCACGGACGGGCCGTAGGTGATCAGCGTCGCGCTGGTGCCGGGCCGCCGTACGACCGCGCGCCCGATGGGCTCGACGTCGGTGGGCTGCTCGGGGTTCCAGGAGTCCTTGGACCAGTACAGCCGCTTGGGCTCCAGGAACACGACCGGGTCGTCGGAGGCGATGGCCTGGCGCAGCAGCCCGTAGGCGTCGGCGACCGTCGCCGGGGTGACGACGTGCAGGCCCGGGGTGGCCATGTAGTAGGCCTCGGAGGAGTCGCTGTGGTGCTCGACGCCGCCGATGCCGCCGCCGTAGGGCACCCGGACGGTGATCGGCAGCGGCATCCGGCCGCGCGTGCGGTTGCGCATCCGCGAGACGTGGCTGACGAGCTGCTCGAACGCCGGGTAGGCGAAGGCGTCGAACTGCATCTCCACCACCGGACGCAGGCCGTACATGGCCATGCCGACGGCGGTGCCGAGGATGCCCGCCTCGGCGAGCGGGGTGTCGGTGCAGCGGTCCTCGCCGAACTCCTTGGCGAGTCCGTCGGTGACCCTGAAGACCCCGCCGAGGGTGCCGACGTCCTCGCCCAGGACGTGCACGCCGGGGTCGGCCGCCATCGCGTCGCGCATCGCGCGCGTGAGGGCCTGCGCCATGGTGGCGGGCTTGACGGCGACGGTGGTCATCGAAGGTCGCCTTCCTGGCCGTCCTGCTCGGCCTCGAGTTCGGCGCGCAGCTGGGCGCGCTGTTCACGCAGTTGCGTGGTGGTCTCGGCGTAGACGTGGTCGAAGAGGTCCATGGGGTTGAGCTCGGGGTCCTGGTTCATGCGTTCCCGCAGGTCGGCGGCCATCGCCTCGGCGTCCTGCCGGGCGGCCTCGCGGCCGGCGTCGTCGAGCAGGCCGCGCGTGGTGAGCTCCCGCTCCAGCAGCTCGACCGGGTCGTGTGCCCGCCAGGCCTCGACCTCGGCGTCGCCGCGGTAACGGGTGGCGTCGTCGGCGTTGGTGTGGGCGTCGATGCGGTAGGTCACCGCCTCGACCAGCGTCGGTCCGCCGCCCGCGCGCGCGTGCCGCACGGCGTCGCTGAGGACCTCGTGCACGGCGGCCGCGTCGTTGCCGTCGACCAGCCGGCCCGGCATGCCGTAGCCGACGGCCTTGTGGGCCAGCGAGGGCGCCGCCGTCTGCTTGGCGAGCGGGACGGAGATGGCGAAGCCGTTGTTCTGCACCAGGAAGACCACCGGCGCCTGCCAGACGGCGGCGAAGTTCAGGGCCTCGTGGAAGTCGCCCTCGCTGGTGCCGCCGTCTCCGATCATGGCCAGCGCGACCACGTCGTCGCCCTTGAGGCGGGCGGCGTGCGCGAGGCCGACGGCGTGCGGGAGCTGGGTGGCCAGCGGGGTGCTGAGCGGGGCCACCCGATGGGCCTGGGGGTCGTAGCCGTTGTGCCAGTCGCCGCGCAGCAGCGTGAGCACCTCGACCGGGTCCACGCCCCGGGCGACGACGGCGAGGGTGTCGCGGTAGCTGGGGAACAGCCAGTCGCGCTCCTCGAGGGCCAGGGCGGCGGCGACCTCGCAGGCCTCCTGGCCGGTGCTGGAGGGGTAGACGGCGAGACGGCCCTGCTTGGTCAGCGCGGTGGCCTGGGTGTTGTAGCGGCGGCCGCGCACGAGCTGTGCGTACAGCCGGCGCAGCAGTTCCGGATCGGCCTTCGCGGCGGCCTCGGTGCCGAGGACGCGATAGGGCTCGGCGTCGGGCAGCAGCGGCGCGGGGTCCATCCGGGGCTGCCAGGCGGGCGGCGGCGATGGCCGGTACGCGCCCCGCTGCTCCATGACCGTCATGACGGCACCTCCTCGTGGGAGTGGCTACGGGAGGCGTGTCGGCTGTGACCCGCCTCACCTACCGATTGTTCGGTCGTCGGCACATTTTGGCTACAGGCCCGGGCAGGCTGTGGACAAACGGTTCTCCACATCCTGCAATGAACGCAGGACGTCCACGACGGCGAAGCGGGGGGACATGGCAGCTGAACAAATGGCCGACGGGGCCCAGGACGGCACAACCCCGCCCCCGCGCCCGCTGGACGCGATCGACCAGGACATCCTGAAAATCCTGCAGGCGGACGGCCGTGCCTCCATACGGACCGTCGCCGAGCGCGTCCACGTCTCCCGCGCCAACGCCTACGCGCGCATCAACCGGCTGATCGACGACGGGGTGATCAGGGGGTTCAGCGCACGGGTGGACCACGAGCGGGCCGGGCACGGCACCTCGGCCTACATCACGCTGAAGATCGTCCAGAACACCTGGCGCACGGTCCGCGAGCAGCTCAGGCAGTTGCCCGGCGCCTCGCACATCGCCCTGGTGGGCGGCGACTTCGACGTCCTGCTGCTGGTGCACACGCCCGACAACAGGGCGCTGCGCGAACTGGTGCTCACCCGGCTCCAGGCGATCCCCGAGGTGCTCAGCACCCGCACGCTGCTGGTGTTCGAAGAGGAGGACCTGGAGCCGGAGACCTGATTCCGGGTGCGGTCGCAGCCGCGGTGGACGGGGCCTCAGACCTGCCGCAGGCCCGAGAAGGCGACCCGGACCACCGCGTCGGCCACCTCGCGGCCGCTGATGCCCCGGCCGTCCGGCCGGTACCACTCCACGATGGAGTTGATCATCCCGAAGACCAGGCGGGTGGCCAGGCGCACCTCCACGTCGCCGCGTACGTCCCCGTCGGCGGCCGCCGCCTTCAGCAGTCCGGCGACCCGGTGGTCGAAGTCGCGGCGCCGCTCCAGCGCCCAGCGCTCGGTCTCGGTGTTGCCGCGCACCCGCAGCAGCAGCGTCACGTACGGCAGCTCGGATATGAGCACCTCGACCATGCGCCGCACGACGTGCTCCAGCCGGTCGACTGACCGCCCCGCGCGCGCGGGCTCCTCCTCCAGGATCGCGAACAGCCCTTCCAGCGCCCGGCTGACGGCCCGCCGCAGCAGTTCCTCCTTGCCGCTGACGTGGTGGTAGATCGAGGACTTGGAGATGCCGGCGGCGCGGGACAGGTGCTCCATGGAGGTGCCGTCGTAACCGCGCTCGTTGAAGACCTGCACGGCGACCGAGAGCAGCGTCTCGGGGGTGTACGTGTCGCGCTTGGCGGTGGTCATGGGGTGCCCTCCCGCTTGTCGGTGGCGTACGCGTGACGGTAGAGCGCGAGGGACGGCGCGTACCGGCCGGAGGGGTCGCGCAGGTGCAGGTCGTCCAGGAGGTCGTAGGCCCAGCCGTGGCCCAGCCCGCGGCTCCACTCGAAGGGGCCGAGCGGGTAGTTGACGCCCAGCCGCATCGCGGTGTCGATGTCCTCCTCGGTGGCCACGCCCTTGGCGACGGCGTCGTGGGCGAGGTCCACGATCCGGGCGACCGTACGGGCGACGATCATGCCGGGGACGTCGCCGATGACGCTGACGTCCTTGCCGAGCGCCTGGAAGAGGCCGGTCGCCTCGGCGAGGGTGGCCGGCGAGGTGTCCTGGGAGGCGGACAGGGCGACGCGGGTGGCCCGGCGGTAGTCGAGGGCGAGGTCGAAGTAGACGACGTCGCGGAACTCCACGGAGGTCTGGCCGTCGGCGAGCACCAGCTGGCCGCCGCTCGGCAGCACCAGGCGGGTGCCGTGGTCCTCGTCCTCCTCGCGCACCTGGATGCCCGCCTCGCGGATCATGGCGAGCAGTTCGGCGGCGGGGCCCAGTCCGCCCTCGGCGGTGACGTGGGCGGGCGGCTGCTGCTTCTCGGCGGTGTGCGGCTCGGGGCGCTCGGCGCCCTCGGCGTAGTCGTACCAGCCGTGCCCCGCCTTGCGGCCGAGGCGGCCGGACTCCACGAGGCGGCGCTGGGCGAGGGAGGGCGTGAAGCGGACGTCCTGGAAGAAGGACCGCCACACGGAGTGGGTGACGGACTCGTTGACGTCCTGCCCGATCAGGTCGGTCAGCTCGAACGCGCCCATCCGGAAGCCGCCGCACTCGCGCAGGACCGCGTCGATGGTGGCGGGGTCGGCGGCCTGGGCCTCGTACACCGCGAACGCCTCGGCGTAGAACGGCCGGGCGATGCGGTTGACGATGAAGCCGGGGGTGTCCGCGCAGGCCACCGGGGTCTTCCCCCAGGCACGCGCGGTCTCGTACGCGCGCGTGGCCGACGTGACGTCGGTGGCGAACCCGGAGACGACCTCGACCAGCGGCAGCAGCGGGGCCGGGTTGAAGAAGTGCAGGCCCAGGAAGCGGCCGGGGCTGCGCAGGGCGCCGCCGATCGCCGTGACCGACAGGGAGGAGGTGTTGGTGGCGAGCAGGCAGTCCTCGGAGACGACGTCCTCCAGCTCGCCGAAGAGCTGCTGCTTGACCTCCAGCCGTTCCAGGACGGCCTCCACGACCAGCGCGCAGTCGGCCAGTTCGGCCAGGCTCGCCGCGGGGGTGAGCCGGGCGCGGGCCGCGTCCCGCTCGGCGGCGCTGAGCCGGTCCTTCTCCACGAGCCGGTCGAGGCGGGCGCCGATCGCGTCGGCCGCCTCCCGGGCCCGCCCGGGCAGGGTGTCGTAGAGCCGCACGGGGTGGCCGGCCACCAGCGCGACCTGGGCGATGCCCTGGCCCATGGTGCCGGTGCCGACGACGGCCACGGGGCTGTTGAGGTCGAGTGCTGTCATGTGCGCGATCCTCCCGCACGGGGTTGTCCACAGATGCGGCAGGCCCCCTTGTCCCGACCGATCGTTCGGTTACTCTAGCCCTGTCCGCCCGTTCCTGCCTCTGTTTCCGCCCAGGTCATGAACTCGACGAAGAGTTCCTGAGACGAGGAGTTGGTCCCGCATGGCCGCCGAACTGACCGCGCACGACCTGATCGCCAGGCACCGGCCCACTCTCGACCAGGCCCTGGAAGCGATCCGCACGCGCGCGTACTGGTCCCCGCACCCCGAGCACCCCAAGGCCTACGGCGAGCTGGGCAGCCTGGACGCGGCGGCGGGCAAGGCCGCCTTCGACGCCGTCCTCGGCACCCGTCTCGACCTCGGCCAGCCCGGCACGGACGACTGGGTGGGCGGCGAGGTCTCCCCGTACGGCATCGAGCTCGGCGTGACCTACCCGCACGTGGACCTCGACGTGCTGCTGCCGGCGATGAGGGCCGGACAACGCGCCTGGCGGGACGCGGGCGCCGAGACGCGGGCGGTCGTCTGCCTGGAGATCCTCAAGCGGATCAGCGACCGGACGCACGAGTTCGCGCACGCGGTCATGCACACCAGCGGGCAGGCCTTCCTGATGGCGTTCCAGGCGGGCGGCCCGCACGCCCAGGACCGCGCTCTGGAAGCAGTGGCGTACGCGTACGTGGAGCAGGTCCGCACGCCCGACACCGCCGAGTGGACGAAGCCGCAGGGCAAGCGCGACCCGCTGGCGCTGACCAAGCGGTTCACGCCGGTCCCGCGCGGCATCGGCCTGGTCATCGGCTGCAACACCTTCCCGACCTGGAACGGCTTCCCGGGCCTGTTCGCCTCGCTGGCGACCGGCAACGCGGTCCTGGTCAAGCCCCACCCGCGCGCGGTGCTGCCGCTCGCGCTGACCGTGCGCATCGCGCGGGAGGTGCTCACGCAGGCCGGCTTCGACCCGAACCTCGTGGCACTGGCCGCCGAGCGCCCCGGCGAGGGCATCGCCAAGACCCTCGCCACCCGCCCGGAGATCCGCATCATCGACTACACCGGGTCCACGTCGTTCGGCGACTGGCTGGAGGCCAACGCCCGCCAGGCGCAGGTCTACACGGAGAAGGCCGGCGTCAACACGGTCGTCGTGGAGTCCACCGACGACTACAAGGGGATGCTGTCCAACCTGGCCTTCTCGCTGTCCCTGTACAGCGGCCAGATGTGCACGACACCGCAGAACCTGCTGATCCCGCGCGAGGGCATCCGCACCGACGAGGGCCACCGGACCTTCGACGAGGTGACCGCCGACCTCGCCCGCGCCGTCGACGGCCTGCTCGGCGACGACGGGCGCGCGAACGCCCTGCTGGGCGCGATCGTCAACCCGGACGTCAAGGCCCGTCTGGAGGCGGCCGCCGGCCTGGGCGAGGTCGCCCTGGCCTCCCGGGAGGTCACCAACCCGGACTTCCCGGGCGCGGTGGTCCGCACGCCGGTGATCGTCAAGCTGGACGGCGCCCGCAAGTACTGGGAGAGGACGAATGACGAGGCCCCCTACATGAGCGAGTGCTTCGGCCCCGTCTCCTTCGCCGTCGCGGTCGACTCGGTGGCCGACGCGGTGGAGCTGCTGCGCCGCACGGTCCGCGAGAAGGGCGCCATGACGGTCGGCGCGTACACCACCGACCCGGAGGCCGAGCGGGCCATCGAGGAGGTCTGCCTGGAGGAGGCCGCCCAGCTCTCGCTCAACCTGACCGGCGGGGTCTACGTGAACCAGACGGCCGCCTTCTCCGACTTCCACGGTTCGGGCGGCAACCCGGCGGCGAACGCGGCCCTCACCGACGGCGCGTTCGTGGCCAGCCGCTTCCGGGTGGTCGAGGTGCGCCGGGAGGCCTAGGAGTCAGTGGCCGCCCGGGGGCGCCGTGGCCGCGCCCCCGGTGGCGCTCCAGTGGTAGAGCGTCATGGCCACGCTGGTGGCCAGGTTGTAGCTGGAGACCTGGGGGCGCATCGGCAGCGCCAGCAGGTGGTCGGCCCGCCCGCGCACCTCGGCGGACAGCCCGCTGCGCTCCGAGCCGAAGGCCAGCACGGCGTCGTCGGGCAGCGAGACGCCCCGGATGTCCTCGCCCTCCGGGTCGAGGGCGAACAGCGGTCCCGCGGGCAGCTCGCCGGCGCCGAGCCGCTCCACGGCCGTCGCGAAGTGCAGCCCCGCACCGCCGCGCACCACGGTGGGGTGCCAGGGGTCGAGGGTGCCCGTGGTGACGACCCCGGTCGCCCCGAAACCGGCGGCCAGCCGGATCACGGCGCCGGCGTTGCCCAGGTTGCGCGGGTTGTCGAGGACCACGACGGGCGCCTCGCGGGGCATGCGGGCGAGTGCGTGCAGGTTCGCCTCACGGGACGGCCGCACGGCCAGCGCCGCCACCCCGGTCGGGTGGGGCCGTGGCACGAGCGAGGCGTACGTCGCCTCTGGCACCTCGGTCAGCAGCTCGTCCAGGGCGCCCCTGACATCCCCGGCCAGCTCCTCGGCGAGCGCGAGCGCCGCCCCGCGGTCGGTGGTGACCGCCACGGGGACCGGGGCACCGAAGCGCAGCGCGTGCTTGAGGGCGTGGAAGCCGTCCAGCAGCACGGCGGTGCCGGCGCTCGCACGCCAGCGGGCCAGGGGATCGGTCATGCGCCGAACCCTACGCGTCCCGGGGCACGCTCCCCGGACGGGCCCGGCGCGCTCTGCCCGGACGAGCCCGGCTCGCCCTCCGCGGAGGCGCGCGGCGCCGGCAGCACGGGGTTCGCGTCCCGGCCGCGCCGTACCAGCCGCCCACGGGCGCGTGCCGCCCAGCCGCCGAGCAGCAGCAGGACGGACGTCGGCAGGAAGACGGCGTCCGCCGTGATCATCGCCAGCGAGAAGAACGGCAGCCCCAGGACGACCGCGATCACCGCGTGCTCGAGCATCATCAGCACCAGCAGGACGTTCTTCACCCGCCGGTTGAACAGGGTGAACGGGAAGGCGACCTGCACCATGACGGTGCCGTAGGTGACGGCCATCATGATCGTGCCGCTGGAGGACATCAGGTCGGCCAGGGCCGGCCAGGGCGAGAAGTAGTCCAGGTGGAGCGGGTAGTAGACGGCGGTGCCGTCCTGCCAGCGCGAGCCCTGGATCTTGTACCAGCCGGCCGTCGCGTAGATCAGACAGGCCTCCGCCATGATCACGAACAGGGCGCCGTTGTGCAGGACGTTGGCGATCACGTCCAGCAGGATGCGGGGCTCCTCGGACCGGGCCCTGCGCCGCACCAGCGCCCACAGGCCGAGCGCGGCCCACACCGTCCACAGCAGCGAGGGCACCAGCCAGCCGTTGTCGTACAGCCGGCCCGCCAGCGTCACCCCGGCGAGCACCAGGCCCAGCACCGTCCACAGCACGGGCCCCAGCCGGTCGGGACGCGCCCGCTCCCCGCGCGCGCGTGCCGCCGCCTCGCGGGCCGCCCTCCGCGCGTCCAGCGACCACACCTGGGCGCAGCGGGTGAACACCAGGTAGAAGGCCATCAGGTGCAGGACGTTGTCGCCGCCGTCGCCCATGAAGACGCTGCGGTTCTGCAGCGACAGCACTCCCACCATGAAGAGCACGGAGGCGGTCCGGGTGCGCCAGCCGAGCAGCAGCGCCACGGTGGCGAGGATCGCCAGCAGGTAGAAGATCTCGAACCAGGCTCCCGCGCCGGACCACCTCAGGGCGGTGAAGGCGTGGTTCTCGTCGGTGAGCTGCCGGCCGAGGTCCCAGCTCCAGGGGCCGTCGGGGCCGTACATCTCCCGGCGGTGCGGGAACTCGCGCAGCAGGAAGAGCAGCCAGGTGCCGGAGAAGCCGATACGGATCACGGCGCTCTGGTACGGGCCGAGCGCCGACTCGGTGACGCGGGCGATGCCCCGCGAAAGCGTCAGGGACGGGGCGTTCACGCCACACCTCCGGAGGCCTCGTCGGCGGTCACCGTCCACCACGGCAGCACCCGGTAGACGGGCTTGCCGGAGAACTGTTCACGGCTCCACACGGGAGGCCGCACATTCGTGGTCCGGGAGCGGACCTGTACGCGCTGGACGACGCCCTGCAGGCCGATCGCGTCCTCCCGGTACAGGCGCATCACCACGATCCGGCGCATGTAGGTCTCGGACAGCGCGCCGCGCAGGCCCACCGGCCGGTTGTCGGTGCCGTGCGTGGCGGCGAGGAAGTCCCAGGCGCGGCGCAGCTCGTTCTGCTGGGTGTGGCTCGGCACCAGGTTCCCGTCGATCGCGGCGCCGTCGCGCGCCGAGAGGTCCCGCCAGCCGGTGGTGCGCAGATCACCGTCCTTCGTCCGCACCTCGGCGCGGACCTGCACGGCTATGTTCTGCTGCAGCGGATTGGGGGCGAAGAGCTTCCAGTTCTGTTCGAACTCCGGGTAGACCCAGTCCTCTATCGCCTTGCCGTGCTGCTTGGTCACCGTGTTCGCGGGCGCGAGGCTCAGGAACACCATGCCCAGGTGCACACAGGCGGCGACGGCGACGGCCGCGAGCGCCACCGCCGCTCCGACCTGGTAGCGGGGGGAAAGGGCGGCGACACCTGTACGGGGCTGGGCGGGCGGGCCCACCGCCGCCCCGGCGCCACCGGCCGCGCGGTCCGCCCCCGGGACGCCCGCTTCGGTCAGGTCCGCGCCGGCGGTCGCCGGCTCACCCGCATCCGCGCCCGAGGCCGACGACACGTTCGCGTCCGCACCCTCGGCCGTCGACTCCTCGGCGTCCGCTCCCCTTGCCTGCGATTCGTTCGCATCTGTACCCGCGGCCGACGGCTCGTTCGCATCCGCGCCCGCGGCCGGCTGCTCGTTCACATTCGTGCCCTCGGCCGGCTGGTCACCCGCGTCCCCGCCCGCGGCCGAAGACCCGTCCCCGCCCTGGTCCGCGACCGCGGCCGAGGGTTCGCTCCCCTCCGAGGCCGCGGCCGAGGAGTCGGTCCCCGCCGTGCCGCTGGTCGGCGGTTCCTGGCCGTCCGCCCCACCGGCCGACGGCCCGCTGCTCCCCACCACGCCGGTGTCGGGCGGCCCCTGCCCGTCCGTGCCGCTCTCCGGGAGACGCGCCCCCTTCGACCCGTCCGGCCCCCGCCGGTTGTGCGAGTCCTCGTCGTACGCGTCCATTCCGCCCCGATCCCCGATTTCCGCCGACGTCGTACGGCCGCCCGTCACAGGCGCCGCGTGGTTCACGGGCGCCACTGCTCGGCGCCCGCACGGAACGGTACTCAGCCGCGCCCACCGGGCGCAGCCCCGGGGAACCACCGGCGGCCGTGGCCGGCGCCACCTCGTCCCCCGGGACGGCGTCCGTCCTTGTTCCGCCCATGCGGCGCGACCGGCCGTCCGCCACCGCACGGGCCGTGACGGGTGGCCCCTGCCCGGCCGGACCGGCCTCGCCCGGAGGGGCCGGCCGTCACCGACCGGCGGGCGGCCTGCGGGCCGCTCGCGGGGTTCTCCACAGCGGTTGACAGCGGCAGCGGCCCGGCACACCATTGATGCGCACGGACCGAACGATCGGTCGGGACAGTGTCCGCAGCAGAGCCCGAGGTCAGGGGGACCGCATGGCCACAGCAGCCGCGCAGCGCACGGCACGCACGAACGCCGACGGCACACCGGACACCGCCGGAGACCCGGCGGAGTACCAGCACGCCTTCGACGCGGCGGTGGCCGCCGACGAACGCATCGAGCCCCGCGACTGGATGCCCGACGCGTACCGCGCGACGCTCGTCCGGCAGATCGCCCAGCACGCGCACTCCGAGATCATCGGCATGCAGCCGGAGGCCAACTGGATCACCCGGGCGCCCTCGCTGCGCCGCAAGGCGATCCTGATGGCCAAGGTCCAGGACGAGGCCGGGCACGGGCTGTACCTCTACAGCGCGGCCGAGACCCTCGGCACCAGCCGCGACGAACTCCTCGACAAACTGCACAGCGGCCGCCAGAAGTACTCCTCGATCTTCAACTACCCCACTCTGACCTGGGCCGACGTCGGCGCCATCGGGTGGCTGGTGGACGGCGCCGCCATCACCAACCAGGTCCCGCTGTGCCGCTGCTCCTACGGGCCCTACGCCCGCGCGATGGTGCGCATCTGCAAGGAGGAGTCCTTCCACCAGCGGCAGGGCTACGAACTGCTGATGGCCCTCAGCAACGGCACCCCCGAACAGCACGCCATGGCGCAGGACGCGGTGGACCGCTGGTGGTGGCCCTCGCTGATGATGTTCGGCCCGCCCGACGACGCGTCCCAGCACTCGGCCCAGTCCATGGAGTGGAAGATCAAGCGCCACTCCAACGACGAACTGCGCCAGCGCTTCGTCGACATCTGCGTGCCCCAGGCCGAATCCCTCGGCCTCACCCTCCCGGACCCGGACCTGCGCTGGAACGAGGAGCGGGGTCAGCACGACTTCGGCGCCATCGACTGGACGGAGTTCTGGGCGGTCCTCAAGGGCGACGGACCCTGCAACGAACAGCGCATCACCCAGCGCAGGCGCGCCCACGACGAGGGCGCATGGGTGCGCGAGGCGGCCGCGGCGTACGCGGCCAAGCACACCGGCAGCACCGGCGGGACGGGAGAGACACGAGGATGACCGACACCGACTGGCCCCTGTGGGAGGTCTTCGTGCGCTCCCGCCGCGGCCTCTCCCACACCCACGCCGGCAGCCTGCACGCGCCCGACGCCGAACTGGCCCTGCGCAACGCGCGCGACCTGTACACCCGGCGCGGCGAGGGCGTCTCGATCTGGGTCGTGCCGGCCGCCGCGGTCACCGCGTCCTCCCCCGACGAGAAGGACCCGTTCTTCGAGCCGGCCGCCGACAAGCCCTACCGGCACCCGACCTTCTACGAGATCCCGGAAGGGGTGAAGCACCTGTGACCGCCACCGTCCCCGTGACCGCCGCGCTCGCCCTCGGCGACGACGCGCTGGTGCTCTCCCACCGCCTGGGGGAGTGGGCCGGGCACGCCCCCGTCCTGGAGGAGGAGGTCGCCCTCGCCAACATCGCGCTCGACCTGCTCGGCCAGGCCCGCGTGCTGCTGTCGATGGCAGGCGACGAGGACGAACTCGCCTACCTGCGCGAGGAGCGGGCCTTCCGCAACCTCCAGCTCGTCGAGCAGCCGAACGGCGACTTCGCCCACACCATCGCCCGCCAGCTCTACTTCTCCACCTACCAGCACCTGCTCTACGGCGAACTCGCCGCCTCCACCGGCCCGTTCGCGCCGCTGGCCGCGAAGGCGGTCAAGGAGGTCGCCTACCACCGCGACCACGCCGAGCAGTGGACCCTGCGGCTCGGCGACGGCACCGACGACAGCCACGAGCGGATGCGGCACGCGTGCGACGCGCTGTGGCGGTTCACCGGCGAGATGTTCCAGCCGGTCGAAGGGCTGGACGCCGACTGGGCGGCCCTGGAGCAGGTCTGGCTGCGCTCCGTGACGGACGTACTGGAGCGGGCCACCCTGACCGTGCCCGAGGGGTCGCGCACCGGCGCCTGGTCGGCGGGCGCCGGCCGGCAGGGCCTGCACACCGAGCCGTTCGGGCGGATGCTGGCCGAGATGCAGCACCTGCACCGCAGCCACCCGGGGGCGTCGTGGTGACGGCCACCGCGCTGGAGGCGGAACTGCTGGAGCTGGCCGGATCGGTGCCCGACCCGGAACTGCCCGTGCTCACCCTCCAGGACCTGGGCGTCGTACGCGCGGTGCACCTGCGCGGCGCCGACACGGCCGAGGTCGAGCTCACCCCGACCTACACCGGCTGCCCCGCCATCGAGGCGATGGGCCTGGACATCGAGCGGGTACTGCGTGCCCACGGCATACGCGACGTCACCGTCCGCACCGTACTCAGCCCCGCCTGGACGACCGACGACATCACCGCCGAAGGCCGCCGCAAACTGCGGGAGTTCGGCATCGCTCCCCCACGCACGACCCGTGAACCCGGCCCGGTGGCGCTGGCCCTCGGCCCGACGAGGACCGCGGAGGACGGCGACCCCGTCCGCTGCCCGCACTGCGGCTGCGCCGACACCGAGCTGCTGAGCCGGTTCTCCTCCACCGCGTGCAAGGCGCTGCGCCGCTGCCTGTCCTGCCGCGAACCGTTCGACCACTTCAAGGAGTTGTGATGGCGCGCTTCCACCCGCTCCCGGTGGCCGCGGTCGACCGGCTCACCGACGACTCCGTCGCCCTCACCCTCACCGTCCCGCCGGAGCTGCGCGAGGAGTACCGGCACGCGCCCGGCCAGCACCTCGCCCTGCGGCGGCGCACGGACGGCACCGAGATCCGGCGGACGTACTCGATCTGCTCCCCGGCCCCCGACCCGGCCGGAGAGGGTCCGAGCACACTGCGGGTGGGGGTGCGCCTCGTCGAGGGCGGCGCCTTCTCCACGTACGCGCTGAAGGAGATCGGCGTCGGGGACGAGCTGGAGGTGATGACCCCCGCCGGGCGCTTCACCCTGGAACCGGCGCCGGGCCTGTACGCGGCGGTCGTCGGCGGCAGCGGCATCACCCCGGTGCTGTCGATCGTCGCCACGCTGCTGGCGCGTGAGCCGGAGGCCCGGTTCTGTCTGATACGCGGGGACCGCACGGCCGCCTCGACGATGTTCCTCGAGGAGGTCGCCGACCTGAAGGACCGCTACCCGCAGCGGCTGCAACTGGTCACCGCCCTCTCCCGGGAGGAGCAGCAGGCGGGCCTGCCGTCCGGCCGGCTCGACCGGGAGCGGCTGACGGGACTGCTGCCCGCGCTGCTGCCCGTTCAGCGCGTGGCGGGCTGGTTCCTGTGCGGGCCCTACGGGCTGGTCGACGGCGCGGAGCGCGCGCTGCGCGAGCTGGGCGTGGACCGCTCCCGGATCCACCAGGAGATCTTCCACGTGGACGGGGGGTCGGCCCCGTCGGCCGCCGCGCCGGCGCCCGCGCACAGCACCGTCACCGCCCGGCTCGACGGGCGCGGCGGCACCTGGCCGGTGCAGGACGGCGAGTCCCTGCTGGACACCGTGCTGCGCAACCGCCCCGACGCGCCCTACGCCTGCAAGGGCGGGGTGTGCGGAACCTGCCGGGCCTTCCTGGTCACGGGCGAGGTCCGCATGGACCGCAACTTCGCCCTGGAGGCGGAGGAGACCGAAGCCGGTTATGTGCTGGCCTGCCAGTCGCACCCGCTGACGGAGAAGGTGGAGCTGGACTTCGACCGCTGACTTCCCGACCGGGACGGCGAAAAGCCCGCGAAAACGGCCCGAAGCCCCACCGCCCGGCCCGACCCGCTCAGGCCGGCCGGGCCGGGCCACGGGAATCCGGCCGACCGGCCGGGGACCGGCCGCCGTGGCTCAGACGACGGCGCCCGGCGCCCCGGCGTCGGTGACCACCGGACGGCCCGCGGCCTGCCACACCTGCATGCCGCCGTCGACGTTCACCGCGTCGACGCCCTGCTGGATCAGGTACATGGCGACCTGTGCCGAACGCCCCCCGGACCGGCAGATCACATGCACCCGGCCGTCCTGCGGGGCGGCCTCGGTCAGCTCGCCGTAGCGGGCCACGAACTCGCTCATGGGGATGTGCAGCGCGCCTTCGGCGTGACCGGCCTGCCACTCCTCGTCCTCGCGGACGTCCAGCAGGAAGTCGTCGTCCTTGAGGTCGGTGACCCCGACGGTGGGCACCCCAGCTCCAAAACTCATGCCCCCGACGCTACCGGAAGGGCGGCCGTGTCAGCCCTGGGCCAGCAGGGCGGCCAGCTCCGTCTCCCGCTGCTCGATGTCGGCGCGCAGCCGGCCGGCGATCTCGTCGAGCAGTCCGTCGGGGTCGTCCGGGGCCAGCCGCAGCATGCCGGCGATGGCGCCGTCCTCGAGTTCGCGGGCGACCAGCGTGAGCAGCTCCTTGCGCTGGGAGAGCCATTCCAGCCGGGCGTACAGCTCGTCGGCGTGGCTCGGCCGGCGCTCGGGCGGCACCGGGCCCGCCGCCCACTCCTCGGCCAGCTCCCTGAGCAGCGCCTCGTCGCCACGGGCGTAGGCGGCGTTGACGCGGCTGATGAACTCCTCGCGCCGCTGCTGCTCCTCTTCCTCCTGGGCGAGGTCGGGGTGGGCCTTGCGGGCCAGCTCGCGGTAGAGCTTGCGGGCCTCCTCGCTGGGCCGAACCCGCGCGGGAGGACGCACCGCCTGCTCCGTGAGCATGGCGGCGGCCTCGGGGAACAGGCCGTGGCCGTCCATCCAGCCGTGCATCAGCTCCTCGACCCCGGGGATCGGCAGCACATGCGCCCGGGCCTCCTCGGCCCGGCGGATGTCCTCCGGGTCCCCGGTGCGGGCCGCCCTCGCCTCGGCGATCTCCGCGTCCAGGTGCTCGATGCGCAGATAGAGCGGGCCGAGCTTCTGGTCGTGCAGCCGGGAGAAGTTCTCGACCTCGACGCGGAAGGTCTCCACGGCGATCTCGTACTCGATCAACGCCTGCTCGGCTGCCCGCACGGCCTTTTCCAGCCGTTCCTCGGGCCGCGGTGCCTGGGACTGCTCAGCTTCCGGGGTCGTCACACGCCCAGCGTAGGCCACGGCCGGAATCCGGCGCCCCGGTTCGCGCGTGCGGCACCGCGTCGGGGCGGTCGGCCGGTACCCACTCGGCCACCAGGTCCCGGCAGGCGACCACCAGCGTGCCCGGCCGGCAGGCAGGCTCGTGGGTGCGGCCGGACGGGCCCGGAAGTATCTCGTCGAGGATCACTTCGCGGGGGAGGCGGGGTCGCAGCCGCCCAGGACCTCGGACTGGAAGCGGGAAACCCCGGTGTGGCGCACGAGGAGGTCCTCGTCGTGCTCGAGGCAGTCGTGCCGGAAGCGGACCTCGGCATCCCCGCCGCCGTGGCGGCGCCCCCGGGACGGCAGCAGGTCCTTCACACAGCGTCTGCCGCCGAAGTCGTAGTGCCCGGGGCCGGTGGCGAACGCGCGGGCGCCCGGCGGGGGTTCCGCCGCGAGCGCGGGCAACCGCTCCAGGCAGGGCCGGGGATCGGCGAACCCCTCCTGCCCCTCGCCGCCGCCCAGCTCGACGTACCTCACCGCGCCACCCCCGTCACACCCCGGTCTCGGCCGCGATCCGCCCCGCGCGCACCCCCGCCACCAGTTCCCCGTGGTCCGCCTCCGTGCGGTCGGCGTAGGCGACGGCGAAGGCGGCGATCGCCTCGTCCAGTTCCTCGTTCTTGCCGCAGTAGCCGGCGATCAGCCGCGGGTCCGCGCTGTGGGCGTGCGCCCGGGCCAGCAGGGCGCCGGTCATGCGGCCGTAGTCGTCGATCTGGTCGGCGGCGAGCGCGGCCGGGTCGACGCTGCCCTTGCGGTTGCGGAACTGGCGCACCTGGAACGGCCGCCCGTCGACCGTCGTCCAGCCGAGCAGGATGTCGCTGACCACCTGCATACGCTTCTGCCCCAGGACCACCCGGCGTCCCTCGTGCTCCACCACCGGCGCCCGGAAGCCGGCCGCGGCCAGATGCGGGACGAGCGCCGACGGACGGGCCTCCTTCACCTGGAGCACCAGCGGCTCCCCGCGGTGGTCCAGCAGCAGGACCACGTACGAGCGGGTGCCCACACTGCCGGTGCCGACCACCCGGAAGGCCACGTCGTGCACCGCGTGCCGGGCCAGCAGCGGCAGCCGGTCCTCGGCGAGCGTGGACACGTACGGCCCGAGCGCGGCGGCCACCGTGGCCGCCTCGGCGTCCGGGACCCGGCGCAGCACCGGCGGCGCGTCGACGAAGCGCCGTCCGCCGTCCTCCGTCTCCTCCGTCGACCTGGCCGCGAACCTGCCGCTGGTGTTGGCGCGCGCCTTCTCCGAGACCCGCTCCAGCGTGCCGAGCAGGTCGTGGGCGTCGCTGTGGGAGACCAGTTCCTCGTCCGCGATGGCGTTCCAGGCGTCCAGCACGGGCAGCCGGGCCAGCAGCCGCATGGTGCGCCGGTAGGCGCCCACCGCGTCCCGGGCGGCCTCCCGGCAGGTGTCCTCGTCGGCGCCCGCCTCACGGCCGGCCAGCACCAGCGAGGCGGCGAGCCGCTTCAGATCCCACTCCCAGGGACCGTGCACCGTCTCGTCGAAGTCGTTGAGGTCGATGACCAGGCGGCCGCGGGCGTCGCCGTACAGGCCGAAGTTGGCCGCGTGCGCGTCACCGCATATCTGGGCGCCGATCCCGGTCGTCGGGGTACGCGCCAGGTCGTACGCCATGAGCCCGGCGGAGCCGCGCAGGAACGCGAACGGGGTGGCCGCCATCCTGCCCACGCGTATCGGGGTCAGTTCGGGGAGGCGGCCGGCGTTGGACTCCGTCACCGCGGTGACCGCGTCCGGGCGGCCGGCGCCGGAGTCGAGCACGCGGTGCGCGTCACGCGGGACGGCGGCTCGCAGCGCCTTCCCCTGCTTCTTCGGCGAACCGTGCGCCGGCCACTGGGCGAACCCGCTCACCCGCGGCAGCCGCGACACCGGCCCCGCCCGCTCCGCCGTCTCCACACCGGTTCCCGTCACCAGGACCGCCTCCCCCGCCCGCACCCTCGAACATCAACTCGTGCAGACCGTACAGCCGTCGACCGAGACGCGTCAGACCCTGGGGACAACCGGAAGCCTGTGGAAAAACCCCTCCCCCGGAGGACCGCCACACCCTGAGAGCTTCCTCACAGCGGAGGGAACGCCAAAACGACTACGGGCCCACCGTTTTCACGATGAGCCCGTAGCCTCTGTGTGCGCGAGGGGGGAGTTGAACCCCCACGCCCTTGCGGGCACTGGAACCTGAATCCAGCGCGTCTGCCTATTCCGCCACCCGCGCATTGGGTGTGTCTTCCGGCTTCGGCCCTTTCGGGCTGGCCCCTTCCGACATCCAGAACATTAGCACGTCGTACGGGGTGGGTTCACATCCCTTACCTGCCGCCCGGCCGGGTAGGGAGGAGGCAGGCGCCGACCGCGTCTCGGGGAAGACCTGTTCACGTATCAACCTCGTACCGGTCCCGGCCATCTCCCCAGGAGGCGGCCCGGGTCCACAGCCGGGTGCGGGACACTGGTCCTGGCCCGCCTCTACGATCCTTGCCTGTAGGAGTTCGAAGAGGAGCCGCTGGGGGAACCGGCTGATTGCCGGACGCGTAGATACGATCAGTGAGCAGTACGGGCGGAACAGCGGCCCGCAACAGGCACAGAGCAGGGCAAGGCATATCGGCAGCGACGGAGGAGGTGCCCCATGGGAGTCCTGAAGAAGTTCGAGCAGCGTCTCGAAGGTCTGGTCAACGGCACCTTCGCCAAGGTCTTCAAGTCCGAGGTCCAGCCCGTGGAGATCGCCGGCGCGCTCCAGCGTGAGTGCGACAACAACGCCACCATCTGGAACCGCGACCGCACGGTCGTGCCCAACGACTTCATCGTGGAACTGAGCGCGCCGGACCACGAGCGCCTCAGCCCCTACTCCGGGCAACTCGGCGACGAGCTGGCCGGCATGGTGCGCGACTACGCCAAGCAGCAGCGCTACACCTTCATGGGCCCGATCAAGGTCAACCTGGAGAAGGCCGACGACCTGGACACCGGCCTGTACCGGGTGCGCAGCCGCACCCTGGCCTCCTCCAGCAGCCAGCAGGCGCCCTCCGCCCCGCCCGCCGGACGCCCCGGCCCCGCCCAGAGCGGCTACGGCTACCCGCCCGCCGCTTCCGCCGGAGCGCCCCCCATGCCGTCCGCGCCGCCGCCCGGCACCCGCCCCGGCGGCTACGGTTACCCCCAGCCCGCCACCCAGCGGCCGGCGGCCGCACCCATGAGCGGCGGGCGCACCCGCTACTGGATCGAGATCAACGGCAGCCGCCACCAGATCTCCCGCCCGACCCTGGTGCTGGGCCGCAGCACCGAGGCCGACGTGCGGATCGACGACCCCGGCGTCTCCCGCCGGCACTGCGAGATCCGGACCGGAACGCCCTCGACGATCCAGGATCTCGGCTCCACCAACGGCATCGTGGTGGACGGGCAGCACACCACCCGCGCTACGCTCCGCGACGGCTCGCGGATCGTCGTGGGCAGCACCACCATCATTTACCGGCAAGCCGAAGGGTGAAGCGGGGGCAATGTCAGAGCTGACCCTCACGGTCATGCGGCTGGGTTTCCTGGCCGTACTGTGGCTGTTCGTGATCGTGGCCGTGCAGGTCATCCGGAGTGACCTGTTCGGTACACGCGTCACCCAGCGCGGAGCGCGCAGGGAGGCGGCACGGCCGCAGCAGGCCGCCCGGCAGCAGTCCGCGCCTCCGCAGCAGCGCGGCCAGCAGAGCGGCGGCCGGCGCGGCCGCAACGCGCCCACCAAGCTGGTCGTGTCCGAGGGCACCCTCACCGGCACCACCGTCGCGCTGCAGGGCCAGACCATCACCCTGGGCCGGGCGCACGACTCCACGATCGTGCTGGACGACGACTACGCCTCCAGCCGCCATGCCAGGATCTACCCGGACCGCGACGGCCAGTGGATCGTCGAGGATCTCGGCTCCACCAACGGCACCTACCTGGACCGGTCCCGGCTGACGACTCCCACGCCGATCCCGCTGGGCGCGCCGATCCGCATCGGCAAAACCGTCATCGAGCTGCGGAAGTAGTACGACAATGAGCGAGCGGAGCGAGCACGCAGCGGCAGGCCGCACCCCGGTCCCCGGCGCGCTCCCGACCGGAGGGTGGGCAGTGTGGCTCGACACGACCGGCTGTACCCGGAGCCGACTGGCGAGGTGCGCATGAGTCTGTCACTGCGCTTCGCCGCCGGATCGCACAAGGGCATGATCCGGGAGGGCAACGAGGACTCCGGTTACGCCGGCCCGCGCCTGCTCGCGATCGCCGACGGCATGGGCGGCCAGGCGGCCGGCGAGGTCGCCTCCTCCGAAGTCATCTCCACCCTGGTCACGCTCGACGACGACGTGCCCGGCTCCGACATCCTCACCTCCCTCAGCCACGCCGTGCAGCGCGCCAACGACCAGCTTCGCGGCATGGTCGAGGAGGACCCCCAGCTCGAGGGCATGGGCACCACGCTCACCGCCCTGCTGTGGACCGGGCAGCGGCTCGGCCTCGTACACGTCGGCGACTCGCGCGCGTACCTGCTGCGCGACGGCGTGCTCTCCCAGATCACCCAGGACCACACCTGGGTGCAGCGGCTCGTCGACGAGGGCCGGATCACCGAGGAAGAGGCCACCACCCACCCGCAGCGCTCCCTGCTGATGCGCGCCCTCGGCAGCGGCGACCACGTCGAGCCCGACCTGTCCATCCGCGAGGTCCGGGCCGGCGACCGCTACCTGATCTGCTCCGACGGCCTGTCCGGCGTCGTCTCCCACCAGACGATGGAGGAGACCCTCGCCAGCTACCAGGGCCCGCAGGAGACCGTGCAGGAGCTGATCCAGCTCGCGCTGCGCGGCGGCGGCCCGGACAACATCACCGTCATCGTCGCCGACGTCCTCGACCTGGACACCGGCGACACCCTCGCCGGACAGCTGTCCGACACCCCGGTCGTGGTCGGCGCCGTCGCCGAGAACCAGCACCACCTGCACGACAACGGGATCATGCAGACCCCCGCCGGCCGCGCCTCCCACCTCGGCCGCCAGGGCCACCCCGGTGGCGGCGGCGAGTTCGGCCCGCCCGGCTCCGGCGACACCACCGGCTACGCCCCCGCCGACGGCTACGGGGACTACACGGACGACGACTTCACCAAGCCGCGCAAGAACCGCAGGTGGCTGAAGAGATCGCTGTACAGCGTCCTCGCCCTCGCCGTCGTCGGCGGCGGCCTGTACGGCGGCTACCGCTGGACGCAGACCCAGTACTACGTCGGCACCAACGGCGAGCACGTCGCCCTGTACCGCGGCATCAGCCAGGACCTGGCCTGGGTGTCGCTGTCCAAGGTGGAGAAGGACCACCCCGAGATCGAACTCAAGTACCTGCCGCCCTACCAGCAGAAGCAGGTCAAGAACACGATCACGGCAGGCGGCCTCGACCAGGCCCGGGCGAAGATCGACTCCCTGTCCGTGCAGGCCTCCGCCTGCCGCAAGCAGGCCGAACGCGCGGCCGCCGCGACCGAGAAGAACGCCAAGACCGGCGCGGGCGAGGCGGGAGGCACCACGGGAACCAACCAGGCCTCCTTCACGTCCAAGGCGTCACCCACGCCGAACCCCTCGGCGTCGTCGAAGTCCCCGACGTCCCCCTCGAAGTCCCCGACCGCCACGCCCAGCCCCGGCCCGAGCCTCTCCGAGAATGAGCAGAAGGTCGTCGATCAGTGCGGCAAGCAGTAAGCACGCCGTGAGAGGCCCTGTCACACGATGAGCAGTACTTCGAATACGCCGACGCACCACACGTCCACGATCGGCGCCATCGGCGCACCCAGCCGTCGCAACACCGAGCTGGCCCTGCTGGTCTTCGCCGTGATCATCCCGGTGTTCGCCTACGCCAACGTGGGCCTGGCCATCGACGGTTCGGTCCCGGCCGGCCTGCTCGGCTACGGCCTGGGCCTCGGTCTGCTGGCCGGCATCGCCCACGTCGTGGTGCGGAAGTTCGCCGCCTACGCCGACCCGCTGCTGCTGCCGCTCGCCACCCTGCTGAACGGGCTGGGTCTGGTGGTCATCTGGCGGCTGGACCAGTCCAAGCTGCTGCAGTCGCTGCGCGGCTTCTCGCCGTCCGCACCCCGCCAGCTGCTCTACACCGCGTTGGGCATCGCCCTGTTCGCCGCCGTGCTGTTCTTCCTGAAGGACCACCGCGTCCTTCAGCGCTACACCTACATCTCGATGTTCTGCGCCCTGGTCCTGCTGATCCTGCCGCTGATCCCGGGCCTCGGCGCCAACATCTACGGCGCGAAGATCTGGATCCGCATCCCCGGCCTGGGCTCGCTCCAGCCCGGTGAGTTCGCGAAGATCGTCCTCGCCGTCTTCTTCGCCGGCTACCTGATGGTCAAACGCGACGCCCTGGCCCTCGCCAGCCGCCGCTTCATGGGCCTCTACCTGCCGCGCGGCCGCGACCTCGGCCCGATCCTCGTCGTCTGGGCGATCTCGATCCTCATCCTCGTCTTCGAGACCGACCTCGGCACCTCGCTGCTGTTCTTCGGCATGTTCGTGATCATGCTGTACGTCGCCACCGAGCGGACGAGCTGGATCGTCTTCGGTCTGCTGATGTCCGCGGCCGGCGCCGTCGGTGTGGCGAGCTTCGAACCGCACATCCAGACGCGTGTCCAGGCATGGCTCAACCCGATGGGCGAGTACCGGCTCAGCCGCCAGATCACCCATGACGGCATCCTCCACTCCGACCAGCTCCAGCAGTCCCTGTGGGCGTTCGGCTCCGGCGGCACCCTCGGCACCGGCTGGGGTCAGGGCCACTCCGACCTGATCAAGTTCGCCGCCAACTCCGACTTCGTCCTCGCCACCTTCGGCGAGGAACTGGGCCTCGCGGGCGTCATGGCGATCCTGCTGATCTACGGCCTGATCGTGGAGCGCGGCATCCGCACCGCCCTCGCCGCCCGCGACCCGTTCGGCAAGCTGCTCGCCGTCGGCCTGTCCGGCGCCTTCGCGCTCCAGGTGTTCGTCGTGGCCGGCGGTGTCATGGGGCTCATCCCGCTGACCGGTATGACCATGCCGTTCCTGGCCTCCGGCGGTTCCTCCGTGCTGGCCAACTGGGCGCTGATCGCCATCCTGATCCGCATCAGCGACACCGCCCGCCGCCCGGCGCCCGCCCCCGCCGCCAACCCCGACGCCGAGATGACCCAGGTGGTCCGCCCGTCATGAACAAACCCCTGCGCCGGATCGCGATCTTCTGCGGCCTGCTCGTCCTGGCCCTGCTGATCCGAGACAACTGGCTCCAGTACGTCAAGGCCGACCAGCTGCGCACCGACACGGCCAACCGCCGCGTCACCATCGAGCGGTACGCCAACCCGCGCGGCGACATCATCGTCGACGGCGACCCCATAACGGGCTCGGTCGAGGCCAAGAGCGGCGACTTCAAGTACAAGCGCACCTACAAGAACGGGGCCATGTGGGCTCCCGTCACCGGGTACTCCTCGCAGGCCTTCGGCGCCACCCAGCTGGAGAACATCGAGGACGGCATCCTCACCGGCAACGACGACCGGCTGTTCTTCCGCAAGACCCTCGACATGATCACCGGCAAGGACCAGCAGGGCGGCAACGTCGTCACCACGCTCAACGCCGCCGCGCAGAAGGCCGCGTACAGCGGTCTGAGCTCCCAGGGCGGCAAGGGCGCCGTGGTGGCCCTCGAGCCCTCCACCGGCAAGATCCTCGCACTGGCTTCCTACCCGTCGTACGACCCCTCGAGCTTCGCGGGCAACACGGACAAGGACTCCAAGGCCTGGAACAAGATCCTGAAGAAGAACAACCCGGCCGACCCGGCGCTCAACCGGGCGCTGCGCGAGACCTACCCGCCCGGCTCCACCTTCAAGGTGGTCACCGCGGCGGCCGCGCTGGAGAACGGGCTGTACAAGTCGGCCGACGAGAAGACCGACTCCCCGCTGCCCTACATCATGAAGGGCACCACCACCGAGCTGAAGAACGAGGGCAACATCCCCTGCAAGGACGCCAACATGCGCGAAGCGCTGCGAGTGTCCTGCAACACCGTCTTCGGCAAGATCGGCGCCGACCTCGGCAACGACAAGATGCTGGAGGAGGCGAAGAAGTTCGGCTTCGACGCCGAGCAGTTCACCCCGGTCCGCTCCAGCGCCTCGGTGTTCTCCGACAACATGAACCCCTCGCAGACGGCGCTGTCCTCCATCGGCCAGTTCAACACCGCGGCCACCCCGCTGCAGATGGCCATGGTCGCCTCGGCCGTCGCCAACGACGGCAAGCTGATGAAGCCGTACATGGTGGACGAGCTGCAGTCCTCCAACCTCGACCCGGTCGCCAAGACCGACCCGGAGGAGCTGAGCCGGCCGCTGTCCCCGCAGAACGCCCAGATCCTGCAGTCGATGATGGAGACGGTCGTCAAGAGCGGTACGGGTCAGCGGGCGCAGATCGGCGGCGGAGTGACCGTCGGCGGCAAGACCGGTACCGCCCAGCACGGCGTGGCGAACAGCGCGAACCCCTACGCGTGGTTCATCTCCTACGCCAAGCTCAGCGACAACAGTTCCCCGGTCGCCGTCGCCGTGGTGGTCGAGGACGAGAACGCCAACCGTGACGACATCTCCGGTGGCGGCCTGGCCGCCCCGATCGCGAAGAGCGTCATGGAGGCGGTCATCAACTCCAAGAAGTGAACTCGCTCACGTCCCCTCCACATCGTTGCACGTTGCGATACCGGTCCTGTATCGGGTTCCGGGCTTGGCCAGGGCACACGGAGCGAGCCGGGTACGGTAGGCCCGGACGGCAGCCTCCGGCCGCACACGACATGTGCGTGGCCGGGACCGACGGAGAGGGCTGGTAGGTAGCTATGGAAGAGCCGCGTCGCCTCGGCGGCCGGTACGAACTGGGCCAGGTGCTCGGCCGTGGTGGCATGGCGGAGGTCTACCTCGCGCATGACACCCGCCTCGGCCGCACGGTGGCGGTGAAGACGCTGCGCGCGGACCTCGCGCGCGATCCGTCCTTCCAGGCCCGGTTCCGCCGGGAGGCCCAGTCGGCCGCCTCGCTCAACCATCCCGCGATCGTCGCGGTCTACGACACGGGCGAGGACTACATCGACGGGGTCTCGATCCCGTACATCGTCATGGAGTACGTCGACGGCTCCACGCTCCGTGAACTCCTCCACTCAGGCCGCAAGCTGCTGCCGGAGCGGTCCATGGAGATGACCATCGGCATCCTCCAGGGCCTGGAGTACGCCCACCGCAGCGGCATCGTCCACCGCGACATCAAGCCGGCCAACGTCATGCTGACCCGCAACGGCCAGGTCAAGGTGATGGACTTCGGCATCGCCCGCGCCATGGGCGACTCCGGTATGACCATGACCCAGACCGCGGCGGTCATCGGCACGGCCCAGTACCTCTCGCCGGAGCAGGCCAAGGGCGAGCAGGTCGACGCCCGCTCCGACCTGTATTCGACGGGCTGCCTCCTCTACGAGCTGCTGACCGTCCGGCCGCCCTTCGTCGGCGACTCCCCCGTGGCCGTGGCGTACCAGCACGTGCGCGAGGAGCCGCAGGCCCCCTCGGTCTTCGACCCCGAGATCACGCCCGAGATGGACGCCATCGTCCTGAAGGCACTGGTCAAGGACCCCAACTACCGCTACCAGTCGGCCGACGAGATGCGCGCCGACATCGAGGCCTGCCTCGACGGCCAGCCGGTCGCGGCGACGGCCGCGATGGGCGCGGTGGGCGCCGCGGGCTACGGCGGCTACCACGACGAACAGCCGACGACCGCGCTGCGCTCGGACGCGGGGGCGGGTGCGACCACCATGCTCCCGCCGATGAACCCCGACGACGGCGGCTACGGCTACGACGACCGCCCGGACCGCCGCCGCCAGCAGAAGAAGAACAACTCCTCGACGATCCTCCTGGTCGTCGCGGGCATTCTGGTGCTGGTGGGCGCGATCCTGATCGGGCAGTACATCTTCAGCGGCCACGACGGCGAGGGCGACACGTTCGGCGCCCCGACCTTCGTCGGCAACAGCTACGGCACCGCCCAGAAGATGGCCGAGAACCGGGGTCTGCAACTGGCCGCGCCCACGCGCAAGCCCTGCGACAACCAGCCGAAGGGCAACGTCTGCTCGCAGTACCCGACGGCGGGCACGGACGTCAAGAAGGGCGACACCATCAAGCTGGTGGTGTCCACGGGCGCCCCAAAGGTCACCGTCCCGGACGTGCTCGGCATCCAGTACGACGAGGCCGAGTCCCAGCTGAAGAAGAAGGGATTCCAGGTCGAGAAGAAGACCGAGGTCTCCGACCGGACGCCCGGCGTGGTCACCGACCAGGACCCGCAGGGCGGCACCAGCCGGCAGAAGGGCACCACGATCACCCTCACGGTGGCCAAGCCAGAGGAGAAGATCGCGGTCCCGGACGTCACCGGCAAGACCTGTGACGAGGCCAAGGCCGAACTGCAGTCCAAGGGCCTCGCCCCCAACGGAACCTGCAACGACACCCCCACCGACAACCCCGACGACGACGGCAAGGTCCTCTCGACCACCCCGGCGGCGGGCAGCGAGGTCGCCAAGAACACCCCGGTGGCGATCAACGTCGGCAAGGTGCAGAACCAGCAGGTGCAGGTCCCGAACGTGCAGGGCATGAAGCTCAAGGACGCCAGGAATCTGATCGAGCAGAAGGGCCTGAAGGTGGGCAACGTCACCCCCTCGCAGGACGACAACGCGATCGTCTTCACGGTGAACCCGGGCCAGGGCACCACGGTCCAGCGCGGTTCGAGCGTCGACCTGGTCACCGTCGGCGGCGCCCAGAACGGCAACAACGCCGGCGGAAACAACGGCGGCCCCAACTTCTTCGGCGGTGCCGGAGGCTGAGGCCCCACACGACGAGTGAGCCCCTGCCGGAACAGTCCGGCAGGGGCTCACTCGTTCCCGGTCCTCACGGCGACCGGTCCCCTCGAAGGAGGCCGGTCGCCTCAGCGCAGTTCCGCCGGCGGCGTCCGCTCGCTGTTCACCTTGTCCACGCGGACCAGTTCGCCCCACACCACGTACCGGTAGCGGGAGGTGTAGACGGGGGTGCAGGTGGTCAGCGTGATGTAGTGGCCCGGCTTCTTCTTACCGGACTCCTCGGGGACCTGGGAGAGGACCTGGACGTTGTACTTCGAGGTCTCCGGGAGGATCGAGTAGACCTTGTAGACGTACCAGTCGTCCTTCGTCTCGAAGACGATCGGGTCGCCGTCCTTCAGCTTGTCGATGTTGTGGAACTTCGCGCCGTGGCCGTCCCGGTGGGCGGCGAGGGTGAAGTTGCCCTTCTTCCCGGTGGTGGGCAGGACGGCCTTGACGGGGTCCGTGTAGTAGCCGGCCACGCCGTCGTCGAGGACGTCCTCGTCGGTGCCCTTCTCCACCAGGACCGCGCCGTTGCGCATCGCCGGGACGTGCAGGAAGCCGATGCCGTCCTTGGTGTCCAGCGCGCCGGGACCGGTGTCGGTGGACTGGGCCCAGTGGTCGCGGACCCGGTCGGCCTGCCGGTCCGCCTTACGGTCCGCTATGACGTTGGTCCACCACAGCGAGTAGACGACGAACAGCCCCATCACCACGCCCGCGGTGATGAGCAGTTCCCCGAAGAAGCTGACCGCCAGCGCTGCCCGGCCGGGGCCGCGGCGGCTTCGGACGGGCGTCGCGCCGGACGCGTCCGTGTGGTCTTCGGTGTCGTCGGCGGTGGCTGCCACAGTCTTGTTGCCCCTACTCGATGAGCGCGTCCGGCTTGCCCTTGCTGCGCGGGCGTTCCTCGATCATCTTGCCCCAGACGATCAGCCGGTACTTGCTGGTGAACTCGGGTGTACAGGTGGTCAGGGTGATGTAGCGGCCCGGCCCGGTGAAACCGGAGCCCTTCGGGACCGGGTTCAGCACGCTGGTGTTGGACGGCGGGGTCACCGGCAGGGTCGAGGTCACCTTGTACACGAAGTACTCGTCCTGCGTCTCGACCACGACCGGATCACCGGGGGCGAGCCGGTTGATGTACCGGAACGGCTCACCGTGCGTGTTGCGGTGCGCCGCCAGGCCGAAGTTGCCCGTCTTCGCGTCCGGCATCGCCGTCTTCAGCGGGGCCTCGCCGTAATGCCCGACCATGCCCTTGTCGAGGACGTTCTTGTTGCTGACGCCCTCGGCGATCGGCGCCACCACGTCCAGCTTGGGAATGTGGAGTATCGCGAAACCCTGCCCCGGTGCGAACACCCCCGGGGCCCGCTTGCCGCTCGCCCAGTCGTCCTGCAACTGGTGCGTCTCGCTGCCCGCCTGCGCGTGCGCGCGGACGTTCGTCCACCAGAGCTGGTAGGTGACGAACAGCAGCATCAGCACGCCGGTGGTGATGAACACCTCGCCGATCACCCGGCTCGCGATGACGCCCGGACTCGCCTTGCGCAGCCGTGCCTGCCGCCGGGCCTCGACCCGGGACAGCGGCCGGCCGCGCTCCGGCTCCGCCGGGGCCGCGGCCTCCCGGGCCGTTCCGCCGTGGCGTCCGCCGCGCCGCTTGGCGGCCTTCCTGCGGGCCGCGCGGCCACCCGGCGGGGTTCCGGGGGCGGAGGAGCCGGAAGAGGCTCCAGAGGCACGTGAGGCCCCGTTGTCGGGGCCCTGCGGCGGATCGGGGATGCGAAGCGCCATCGTCTCGTCGTCCAGGGCGGGCCGGTACGGCTCCGCGGGCGCCGGTCCCGCGCCGTGCCAGTCCCCATGCGCACCGGAAGCCCCGTACGACTGATCCCCGTACGAGGCATCGGTCTCGCGCTCCGGGCGCAGCGCGGTCACGCCGTGGCCCTGCCCACCACCGGGGCGAGCCCCGCCGACCTCGCCACCGCGCCCTCGTCGCCGCACTCGGCCAGCCAGTTGGCCAGCATCCGGTGCCCGTGCTCGGTCAGCACCGACTCGGGATGGAACTGCACGCCCTCCACCGGCAGTTCGCGGTGCCGCAGACCCATGATGACGCCGTCGTGAGTGCGGGCCGTGACCTCGAGCTCCTCCGGCACGGTCGCGGGCTCCGCCGCCAGCGAGTGGTAGCGGGTCGCCGTGAACGGCGAGGGCAGTCCGGCGAAGACGCCCCGGCCCCCGTGCTCCACCAGCGAGGTCTTGCCGTGCAGCAGCTCCGGCGCCCGGTCCACCACGCCGCCGTACGCCACCTGCATCGACTGCATGCCCAGGCACACCCCGAAGACGGGGACACCGGTCGCCGCGCAGTGCCGGACCATCTCCACGCACACGCCCGCCTGCTCCGGCGTGCCGGGTCCGGGCGAGAGCAGCACGCCGTCGAAGCCGTCCTGGGCGTGCGCGGTCGACACCTCGTCGTTGCGCAGCACCTCGCACTCTGCGCCGAGCTGGTACAGGTACTGGACCAGGTTGAAGACGAAGCTGTCGTAGTTGTCGACGACGAGAATCCGCGTGCTCACTGCTTGTCCACCGTCACATCGTTGAAGGGCAGCAGCGGTTCCGCCCAGGGGAAGACGTACTGGAAGAGGACGTAGACCACGGCCAGGACCAGGACGAGCGAGACCAGCGCCCTGATCCACGTGTTCCCCGGCAGATGCCGCCAGATCCAGCCGTACATGCCGTCCCTTCCGTCTCACCACGGCACCGCCAACCCACGCCGTACGCCACCAGACTAACGGCGTGCAGCCCCCGGTTGGCCTGACTCGGCGGGCTGCGTGGTCAGTGCGGGGGACCACCCGGAGGCGTGTACCCGGACGTACGGGAAAGGCAGCCGATCACCTCAACGCCGGCCGGAACCGTTCCGGGACCCCCGGCATCGCCTGCCGCGGGCGCGGGCGGCTACGGCGCGGGCTGCGCGTAGTGCAGGTCCACGGTGCCCGAGTAGCCCGGCAGCGTCACCGTCCCGTCGTCGGTGACCTTCCACCCGAGGCCGTAGACGTTGACGTACACCATGTACGTCTGGATCGCCTTGCTGGCGGCGAGCGACTGCTGCAGCCGCTGCGGGTCACCCACCGCGGTGATCTTGTACGGCGGCGAGTAGACGCGGCCCTGGAGGATCAGGGTGTTGCCGACACAGCGCACGGCGCTGGTGGAGATCAGCCGCTGGTCCATGACCTTGATCCCCTTGGCGCCGCCCTGCCACAGCGCGTTCACCACGGCCTGCAGGTCCTGCTGGTGGATGACCAGGTAGTCGGGCTGCGGCTCGGGGTAGCCGGGCAGCTTGGCGGTGGCGTTCGGCGGGGCGTCGTTCAGGGTGACGGTGACCGCCCTGCCCTTGACCTCCTGGGTGCCCGCGCTCCTCTCCAGGCCGCTCAGCTTCTCGTCCTGCGCCCTGGTGCTGCCGTCGTCGCCCTCGGCGAGCGACTCCACGTTGTCCCGCAGGGCGGCGTTGGACTCGTCGAGCTGCTTGTTCTTGTGGCTGCGCTCCTGGATCAGGTCGGACAGCTTGAGCAGGGAGGCGTCCTGCCGGATGTCGGTGCCCTTGGCCGTGTTGAAGCTGGTGAAGAAGATCAGCCCCGCCAGCGCGAACACGGCGACCGTGAGGATCCGCGCCGGGCGCAGACGCGGCGTACGAACGGGTCCGGAACCCGTTGATCCCGTCCCGGGGGAGTCGGCAGAATTGCTCAACGTACCCTTATCTCCTTCGGCGCCGCGGAAGCACTACGCTAACGGACGCCCGGGGGAGCCTAAGTGTCCCCTTGTACGCTGCCCCGGACCGACCCAGTTACCTGCGCGGCCACGCAGCGCATCGACAGGAGAGACCCTCGTGCCGAAGTCACGTATCCGCAAGAAGGCCGACTACACGCCTCCGCCCGCGAAGCAGGGGCAGGCCATCAAGCTCACCAACCGCGCCTGGGTCGCGCCGGTCATGCTGGCCATGTTCCTCATCGGCCTGGCCTGGATCGTCGTCTTCTACGTCACGGACGGCTCGCTGCCCATCGACAGCCTGGACAACTGGAACATCGTGGTCGGTTTCGGCTTCATCGCCGCCGGCTTCGGCGTCTCCACCCAGTGGAAGTAGCCAGGCCCCGGACGGCTCAGCCCAGGGCTTCCCGCTGAGTTATCCACAGAATGCGCAGTCATCCACACCCTCCTGGGGAAAAGACTACGATCTGTGGATAACCCGTCGGCCGTTGACGCCGGTGTGACTGCCCTACCGACCCCTGGACAATCGTTCGCCCCCTGCCCGACCTGCGGAAACGCATCCGAGCGGCAGGGGGTGCGGCCATGGCCGCACAGTATGCACAAGATTCACCACACACTGTGGACAACGGTTCGACGTCAGGTGAGCTGAGCGGTTCTGACCAGCACCAGAACCGCCACCACGACCAGTACGAGCGCACATGTGCCGTACTGGATCAGCGACCGCCGTTCGCGCGGGGCGTGCACCATGGCGTACCCGGTGACGACACCTGCGACCAGGCCGCCGATGTGGGCCTGCCAGGCGATACCGCCCCAGCCGAAGGTGATGATCAGGTTGATGACCAGCAGGGCGATGACCGGGCGCATGTCGTAGTTGAGCCGGCGCATCAGCACGGCCGTGGCCCCGAAGAGCCCGAAGATCGCACCCGAGGCGCCGAGCGAGGCGGTGGAGGGTCCTTCGAGCAGGTACGTCAGGGCGCCTCCGGCCAGCCCGGAGACGAAGTACAGCGCCAGATAGCGGGCGCGGCCGAGAGCCGCTTCGAGCGGGCCGCCGATCCACCACAGGCTGAGCATGTTGAAGGCGATGTGCCAGATCGCCTGGTGCGTGAACATCGAGGTCACGAAGCGGTAGTACTCGCCGTCGGCGACACCCATCGTCGCGTGGTACGGCTTCGGGGGCCACTCGCCGATGAGCACCAGGTCGTTGAGCAGCGAACTCTTGGCCTGGACCGCGAGGAACACGGCGACGTTGATCGCGATGAGGATCTTGGTGACAAGCCGGGGGTCCGCCGTCACCGTGCCGCCCGCGACGGTGCGCGGGCGGGAGGCCGCCGGGTCCTGCCCGGTGCCCGAGCCCGTGCGGACGCATTCGGGGCACTGGAAGCCGACCGAGGCGCTGACCATGCATTCGGGGCAGATGGGGCGCTCGCAGCGGGTGCAGCGCACGCCGGTCTCGCGGTCCGGGTGCCGGTAGCACACGGGCGCGCTCCGGGCCTCGTGCGCGCTGCGGTCTGCGGCGTGGTCCATGAGCACCCCTTGCTGGTCGTGGGCCTTGTCCCGGCAGTACCCCGCCCCGCCCTTCCTTACGGACGAGCGGGGCGTTTGGTTCCCCGGGGCGGTGTCGGCGGTGTGGGCGGGTCCTCGCTCAGCTCGCGCGCTTGTGGATGACGACGGACTCGATGACGACGTCGTTGACCGGCCGGTCGTTCGGCTTGGTGGTGGGCACGGCCGCGATGGCGTCCACGACCTTCTGGCCGGCCGGGTCGCTGACCTCGCCGAAGATGGTGTGCTTGCGGTTCAGCCAGGTCGTCGGGGAGACGGTGATGAAGAACTGCGAGCCGTTGGTGCCCGGGCCGGCGTTGGCCATGGCGAGCAGGTAGGGCTTGTTGAAGGACAGGTCGGGGTGGAACTCGTCCTCGAACTCGTAGCCGGGACCGCCGATGCCGCTGCCCAGCGGGTCGCCGCCCTGGATCATGAAACCGCTGATCACCCGGTGGAAGACCGTGCCGTCGTAGAGCCGGTCGGTGCTCACGGCGCCGGTGCCCGGGTGCGTCCACTCACGCTCGCCCTGTGCGAGTTCGACGAAGTTCCTGACGGTCTTCGGCGCGTGGTTCGGGAACAGCCGTACCTCGATGTCGCCGTGGTTGGTCTTCAGGGTGGCGTAGAGCTGCTCGGCCACGGTGTGCCTTCCGTTGTCCTCGTGTAACCCCCCGATCCTCGCACGGTCCGGTACCGGCGGCGCTCGGCCGTGTCGAGTTCCGCGGAGAGGGAGCGCGCGGCGGCGATTCGTGGCAGTGTCGTCGACAAGCCCCTCTTGCACCCATATGCCCGTCCGCGCGTGCCGCACTGGCTCCCGGCAGGCATGATCCGTAAAAGGGTGGAAAGTCGAATTACCGTACGCCACCGAGGAGGAGGAACCCGTGACCCGCATTGACAGCGTGCGCGCCGCGACCGGCTCGGCGAAGGACAGCGTGCTGCACGCCGCGGAAGTGGTGGCGCCCTACGCCGATACGGCCAAGGAGCGTGCCGCGTATTACGCGCAGGAGGCACGCGTACGGCTGGCGCCCGTGGTGTCGCAGGCCGCCGAACAGGCCCGCGAACAGTACGACGCCCGGCTCGCCCCGCGTCTGGAGCAGGCCCGTGCGCATGTGCCGCCGAAGGTGGACGCCGCCGCGCATGAGGCCGCCGTCCGCACCCGAAAGGCCGCCCGCCAGGCGGCCGTGTACTCACGTCCGAAGATCGAGCAGGCGGTGGCCGCGGCCGCGCCGGTGGCCGACGAGGCCGCCACGCGGGGCGCGGCGGCCCTGGCCGCGCTGCGCGGCCAGGTCACGGCCGAGGAGATCCGGAAGCTGGCGCGCAGGAACGAGCGGCGCCGCCGGACCGGCCGGGCCACGAAGGTGCTGGCGGTGCTCGGTCTCGTGGCCGGGGGTGCGTTCGCGGCCTGGAAGTGGTGGGACAAGCAGGCCAACCCCGACTGGCTGGTGGAGCCGCCCGCCGCGACCGAGGTGCCGGAATCGGGCCTGAGCTCGGTGGACGGCAGCGGCTCCTCGGTCCTGGACCCCGAGGTGCAGGCCAAGCAGGCGGAGGACGAGGCCACCGACGCCGACGACAAGGAGTGAGGCGGCGCTTCCTCACCCTTCCGGAAACACCAGTGTGGGGCGGGCTGCCCTGAGGCCGCCCGCCCCACACTGGTGTTTCACGTGGAACCGAGCGCCCGAGCGCGCCGCCCCCCGCGCACGAAAAGCCCCCCGATCTGCGTTTCCGCAGCTCGGGGGGCTTTGTCGGGGTGGAGCCTAGGGGAGTCGAACCCCTGACATCCGCCATGCAAAGACGGCGCTCTACCAACTGAGCTAAGGCCCCGAAAGGAAGCGTCCGGCCGGAGGAACTCGTCCCGGGCGGGCGTCGGGGACCAGACTACCGGGTCACCCCCCGTATCCCGCAAAAAGATTGGGGGTCCCGGCGCCTGACCACTCTCCGTAGGATGCTCGACGTGGTTCGCTACAGCGAACCGCGGTTTCAGGGGAAGCGATGGGGAGACGCAATGGACGCCGCACAGCAGGAAGCCACCGCGAGAGCGCGGGAGCTGCAGCGGAACTGGTACGGGGAGCCGCTGGGGGCGCTCTTCCGTAAGCTCATCGACGATCTCGGGCTCAACCAGGCCCGGCTCGCGGCGGTGCTGGGCCTGTCGGCGCCGATGCTGTCGCAGCTGATGAGCGGCCAGCGCGCGAAGATCGGCAATCCCGCCGTGGTCCAGCGGGTGCAGCTGCTGCAGGAGCTGGCGGCCCTGGTCGCGGACGGCAGCGTCAGCGCGGCCGAGGCGACCGAGCGGATGGACGAGATCAAGAGGTCCCAGGGGGGCTCGGTGCTGAGCAACACCACGCAGACGACGAACAGTTCGGGTGCGCCGGCGGTGAAGCGCGTGGTGCGCGAGATCCAGTCGCTGCTGCGTTCGGTGGCCGCCGCCGGCGACATAATCGAGGCCGCCGACAGCCTCGCCCGGACCCACCCCGAGCTGGCAGAGTTCCTCCGGGTCTACGGGGCCGGCCGTACCTCCGACGCGGTCGCGCACTACCAGTCCCACCAGAACTGATCCCACGGCCCGGTCTCCGGAGGGGGTCCGGGACCGGGCCGGGACGGCTCTCGGGGTGGTCCAGGGGGACGACCGTTTCCCGGCGGGACCGGGGTCGTATCACTCATCCAGGGGACTGGGGGGAGGAGCGGCGGACTGTCATGGGCGAGGTCTTCGCCGGCCGGTACGAGCTGGCCGACCCGATCGGGCGTGGCGGTGTGGGCGCCGTCTGGCGCGCCTGGGACCACCGGCGCCGGCGTTATGTGGCCGCCAAGGTGCTCCAGCAGCGTGACGCCCATTCCCTGCTGCGCTTCGTCCGCGAGCAGGCTCTCCGTATCGATCATCCGCATGTCCTCGCCCCGGCGAGCTGGGCCGCCGACGACGACAAGGTCCTGTTCACCATGGACCTGGTCGGGGGCGGCTCACTGGTCCACCTCGTCGGTGACTACGGTCCGCTGCCGCCGGGCTTCGTGTGCACGCTGCTGGACCAGCTCCTGTCGGGCCTCGCCGCGGTGCACGCGGAAGGCGTCGTGCACCGTGACATCAAGCCCGCGAACGTCCTGCTGGAGGCCACCGGGACGGGGCGGCCCCGGCTGAGGCTGTCCGACTTCGGCATCGCGATGCGGTTCGGCGAGCCGCGCCTGACGGAGACCAACCTCGTGGTGGGCACGCCCGGATATCTGGCGCCCGAGCAACTCCTCGGTTCCGAACCGGACTTCCCCGCCGATCTGTTCGCCGCGGGCCTGGTCGCCCTGTATCTGCTCGAGGGCGCCAAGCCGGACGCCAAGGCGCTGGTGCAGTACTTCGCGGAGCACGGAACGCCCGGCCCGCCCAGGGGAGTTCCGGAGCCGCTCTGGCAGGTCGTCGCCACTTTGCTCCAGCCCGATCCGGCGGCCCGTTTCCGCACCGCCACGGGGGCGCGCAAGGCGCTCGCATCCGCCGTCGAGCTGCTGCCCGACCCCGGCCCGGACGACGAGCTGATCGAGATCTTCGACCAACTCGGCCCGCTGCCGCCCGGGTTCGGACCCGACGGGCCGCTGGAACCCGCCTCCGGGATACGGGTACGCCGGGCTTCGGCGGCCACGGACAGCCGTGCCGGTACCGGGACGGGCGCAGGTACCGGCGGCACGGGGAGCACCGGTGCGGAGCGCTCCGTCACCGGCTCGATGTCGGACACCGGCAGCTTCCACCTCCCGCCCCCGCAGCCGACGCCCAGCCCACAGCCGTACGCCGGGCTCGCGGGGCAGCCGGCTCCCCCGGCGCCGCGTGAGCGTGAGGGCGGCCACCCGGCCGGGCACACCCCGACTCCCGTCACCGAGCCCGCCGCCCGCGCCCCGCGCACCCCAGCGTCCCAGCCGCGGCACTCCCCCGACGCCCACGCCCACGCCCACGCCACCTGGCGTCCCGCACCGCAGGGCCCGGCGGCCCCGGCGGCTCAGCAGGCTCCGACGCCCCAGGCGGCCCCGGGGGTCTTCGCGCCGCCGGTCCCGTGGGCGCAGCCGCGCACGGACGCCTCCACCGCCTCGTACACCGCCCAGGACCCGCGCGTTCCGCAGCCCGACCGGCCGCCTGGACCCGCAGCGGTCTCCGGGGGCATGCCCGGGGCCGTACCCGCCTCCGCACCGGCCGCCGGCCCCCCAGCCGGACACGCCTCCGGACACGCCGACGGGCCCACGGCGGGGCGCACGGCCGGGCGCGGGCGCCGGGCGCGGCGTGCGGTGCGGCGCCCCGGCCCCCCGGCGAAGGCGGCGATCCCGATCCTGCTGCTGGCGCTGGCCTGCTACGCGGTGGGTTTCTGGGCGCTGGCCCGCGTCTGAGCCCGCCGGGCCGCCACCGTCCACCCGCCCAGCACCAGCAGCAGCACGGTCCCGGCGCCGATGCCGCCGCCCGCGAGAACCTTCATGCCGACGCCGCCGCCACCCGCGTCCCCGGTCACCGCGGCCTCCCGGTCCCGTTCCGTGACGGTGAAGACGTCCCGCGGCTCCGGCCGGCCGGCGTACCGGGGCCCGTCGTGCGCCGGGCCGTCGACCCGTACCCGCAGCGTCACGTGGAACGGGCCCGCTCCGAAGGTGCCCGCCATCTTCTGGCTGAGGTGCAGCACGAGGTAGTAGTCGCCGGCGAAGCGCACCGCGCTCTCCCCGGTGAGGACGGCGTACCGGTTGGCGTACTCCACGGGCGGGAGCGGATCGAGCGCCGCTGACCTGCGGTTGCCGGTGTATCCGAGGGAGGCGCCGTCGACGTAACCGCGCACGGGGCTGTAGAGGGACAGGTTCAGGGCGCCGCCGACATAGCCGTGGCCGTTCGCGGCGGCGTCCAGTTCGGCGACGGCGTGCAGCCGGCGGCCCCAGTCGACCGGGACCTTGTAGAAGAGGGTCCCGCCTGGTGCGATGCCGGTCCGCCAGACCCCTTGGCCCAGCGGTCGGGCGGAGGTGAACCCGGCCCCCCCGGTGCGGTCCCGGGGGTCGCCGGTGAGCGGCTCGGGGGAGGCGGAGTCCCGGTTCGGCGGCGCGGTGGTGGGCCCGGCCGCGGCCAGGCCGGGTTCGGTGACGGGCGCGATCTCCAGGTCCCAGGCCGGGGCCGGGGGCGCCGTGCCGTTCGCCGAGTCGCCGGCGCCGAGGCGCTCGACGAGCAGGTAGTAGGCGCCGGCGCCCTGGCACAGCGAGCGTCCGGTCTGCCGTTGTCCCAGGGCCGTCAGCGGGCGGGCGCTGAGGCCCGCGCCGAAGAGCGCGGACGCGGTGGAGCAGCGGGTGCCGCGCGCGTCCTCCAGGGACACCCGGATGCCGTCGGTGGCGTTGCCGGTGGTGCCGGCGGGGGGTACGGCGGTGACCGGGGCGTAGGCCGAATCGGCGACGGTGAGGTCGAGGCGGTAGGTGAGCGTGCCGCTGCCCGGCAGGGAGTCGCGGTAGACCCGGCCCGGCTCCAGCCGTGGTGCACCCGCGGTGCCCGTCGCGCCCGTCACGGCCCGGCCGGCCGGGTCGAAGGCGTAGGAGTCCCGGGCGCCGGCCGCCGTCGCGGGCCCGCCCGGCAGCGCGGCCACGGCGCACAGCACGGCCGTCACGACGCCCGCCCTGGCCGCGGCACCCGGCGGCCGGTCACCGACCCGCCACCACGTCGTACGCCCTCGCCCCCGCACGTGCCGCTCCCTCACGTCCGCACCCGCGCACCCGCCGGGGCTCATCCTGCCCCGAGCACCCCTGCGCCATCCGGGGAATCGGGGCGTCCGTCCGAAACGCCCTCACCGCCGGACCCGGGGTCAAGGGCCCGCCCGGGAACGCTTACACCACCGCTCATGGACCGGCAACCGGAGCGGGAGGACCGGAACGGCGGACGGCGGGCCGAAGGGAGGAGGGAATCCCTGGGCCGCGGCGGCCCGTGCCCGCCCGGACAACACAAAACCCCGACCGCGAGGGCGGCCGGGGTCTGATCAGATTCTGAATCGGCACTCACGAACCCGTGGGCACGGAGTCAGTCGCCTCCGTCCACAGGTCCTGCTCGGCGCGATCCGCCTGGATCTGGCGGTACACGAGGAGCCCGCCGATGGCGGCCAGTGCGACCAGGAGCAGCTTCTTCACCGCGCGACCTCGTCTTTCCTTGACGGTAGGGGACCTCTGGCGCCCGACTATACACACCGGCCGATATCGATCGGTGACCTGCGCCGGGCCCCAACTCCCGTCCCCGACCACGCGATAGGGCAGGTCGGCGACGTCGTCGCCGGAGGGTGATCACGCCCGCACGGACGGTCACTTTTCTCGCGTTTCGCTCTACCCCGCCCGGTTTCGGGAGATTTCAGGCTCTCTTACGTCCATCCGAGTGGTGTTGATCAGAACATCGCCGCGCCACGGCCGTGGGTCCACCACTTCGCGACGCCGATACACATCATGAGGAAAGTACGCAAATCGCCCAACCCGAAAGTGAGGGGCCATGACCAAGAACAACAAGGTCGTGCAGCTGTGGACCGCCATCGTCACCGCCTTCCTCGCGCTGTGCACGGCGCTCGGACTCGTCACCGCGACCACCGCCCCCGCGGCGGCCGCACCCCGGACCGAGACGCCGCAGGACCGCACCGCGGAACGGACCGTCCCGACGAGCCCAACGGCGAACCACCACTGGCTCCGGGCCCATGCCAGGGCCCTGCCCCCCACGATGAAGCAGCGCATCAGGGCCGAGGCCCACGGAAAGTCCCCGAGCTGCCGGCACAGCCCCCTCACCGAGACCGAAGCGGAGACTGACCCGGCACTGCAGTCCACGGTCCCACTGAACTGCTGAATCCTCCGTAGTACGCAGAACGCAGACGTTTCGACACCAGGGCGACTTGCGTACGCATCAGTCGACACGGACAGACCCCCGGCCGGGCTCGGCCGGGGGTCTCGCGCTGTCCGGAAAGGCCCGCACCGCGCCGCGACCGGCTCGTCACCGCCGACTCCCCGCCGTAGCCTGGGCCGATCCACGGGGTCGCGGGCCTCCCGCCGCCCGGCGACGGTTCGAAGACCGCGTCCCACCACACGCCCCACGCGCCCGGAAAGGTGGTGGATGCCGCCGTGCCCCGGCGCGTCACCGTCGTCACCGCTGTCCACGCCCCGTCCGCCCGCTTCCTGCCGGACGCCTACGATTCCCTGCGCGAGCAGCGGCTGCCGGACGGCTGGGAGTGGCAGTGGCTGGTCCAGGAGGACGGCCGGAGCGACGGGGTGCGCCCGTACCTGCCGGACGACGCGCGGGTCAGCTTCCGTCAGGGGCGGCCGGGCGGCCCGGGTGTGGCCCGCACGATCGCGCTGGCGCGCGCGGACGGCGCGTACGTGAAGGTCCTGGACGCCGACGACCGGCTCACGCCCGGCGCGCTCGCCCGTGACCCGGCCGTCCTGGAGGCCGACCGCACGATCGGCTGGACCACCTCACGGACGCTCGACCTGCTCCCCGACGGCTCCACGGCCGGCTTCCCCGGCGATCCGGACGAGTTCCCCGTCGAGCGCGGCGCCGTGCTGCGCCACTGGAAGGAGCACGGGTTCCGGGCCCAGGTCCATCCGGCCTCGCTCTGCGTCCGCCGCGACCTGCTGACGGCCCTCGGCGGCCGGATGGCCCTGCCCGCTTCCGAGGACACCGGCCTGCTGCTGGCGCTGAACGCGGTCAGCCGCGGCTGGTTCACCGGTGAGGCCGGGCTGCTGTACCGGAAGCGGGAGGGGCAGGTGACCGGTCAGGCCGCGCACACCGACCCGCCCGAGCGGAACGCCCGCATGGCGGTGGCGGTGGCGGAGGCCCGGGCGCGGGCGCTGGCGGACCTCGGCTGGGCCTTCCCGGCCGGCCGGTGATCCCCGGCCGGCCGTGCCGTTCACGTGAGCACGACGGCCTGGGACGGGCACCTCTCGGCCGCTTCGCGCACCCGCGGGTCGTCCCCGGCGTCCTCCTGGCCGGGCCGGACCACGCCGTACCCGTCCTCGAACGCGAACACGGACGGGGCGCGGTGCGCGCACTCTGCGGAGCCGTAGCACACGGCGCGGTCCACGGAGACCTTCATGCGTCCTCCAGCCGTACGGGACCCCGGCGCCCTCCCGGGCCGGCCGGCGGTCGGTGACCGATCTGCCAGGACGTGACTGCCCGCTCCGGCCGCCCGGTGAACCGCCGCCCCGTACCCGGCCCGTCCGGCACCGGTCCCTCCCCTCGTGGGGACCGGTACCGAACGGATCGGGCGGCGTCGCCCGCACCGTGTCGGCGTATCGGCGCGGGACGAAGTGTCGGGGTCCGGCGGATCCGACGTGCCGTCGGGTCCTGCCGCGCCCAGCGGGCACTTTGGCCGAGATCGTTCGGCTCCTCGGGCCGTCCGCCGGGGTACTGGGCCGGTGGCCTGTCCGGACCGAGTGTGACGATTCCGCTACCGCGTCGTGATCCTGCCATTTCCGGCCCCGTCCGAGGAGGCACCGGTCTCCGATCCAGGGCTTAGCCGCAGGTCAGCCGTATAGGGTGAGTTTTCCGGTCCGGACGTCCTGAAGCGGGGGGAGTAAGGGGGAGGACCTTGAGTTCCGACTCGGGGACACGCACGGCCTTCGCCGAGCGGCTCGCGCTGCTGTACAAGGAGGCGGGCAATCCACCCTTGAAGAGCGTGTCCGAGGCGGTCGTACGCCTGCAGCGGGTGGACGAGCGCGGGCGGCCGGTGCGGGTGTCCGCCCAGCGGATCAGCGACTGGCGACGGGCCAGGAACGTACCGGCCCAGTTCGCCGCCCTCGCGGCCGTCCTGCAGATCCTGATCCCCGAGGCGCGCCGCGCGCGTCCGGTCCCGGTGTCCAGCGGCCTGTACGACCTGACGCAGTGGCAGCGCCTGTGGGAGCGCGCCCTGGCCGACCCGGCCGGGGACCGCCCGGCGGTGCCCAGGCAGGAGAACCGGCGGCCGCCCGCCGAGGCGCCGCCGGTCGCCGGCGGTGTGTGCCCGTACCGCGGGCTGGCCTCCTACCGCCAGGAGGACGCCCGCTGGTTCTTCGGGCGGGAGCGGAGCACCGCATCCCTCGTGGCCCAGTTGCGCGCAGCCGAGCGGACCGGCGGGCTGATCATGGTGGTCGGCGCCTCGGGCGCCGGGAAGTCCTCCCTGCTGAACGCCGGTCTGGTGCCCGCGGTGCGGGACGGCGTGCTCGACGACGGCGCCGGCCGGCCGGCCGCCGTGCTCCAGCTGGTGCCGGGCACCGACCCGCTGGGCGAGCTGACCCGCCTGGTACCGGAGCTCACCGCACTCGCCGCCGACGCGCGCGTGGCCGAGGCGGAGGCGGACCGCCGGACGGCCGTTCCCGGCCCCGACACGCCGCGCTTCGCCCGCGCCGTGCGCGAGGCGGTCATGGCATGGGCGCTGCGGGAGACGTCCGCCCCGGACGAGGAGCCATCCGGCGACGCGCCCGCGGTCCCACGCCCGGCCGGGACCGGCTCCCCGGACACTCGTACGGCCCGGCCCGGGCCTGCGGACGAGGGCACCTCCGCGTCCGAACCGCCGGGCTCGCGGGAAGACGGCGCCGGCCCTGACGCGGCGGACACGAGGACGCCCGAGGACGGCCGGGCGCAGGCCGACCCCCGGGCCTCCCGATCCGGGGCGGCGGACACACGGACCTCCGGAACCCGCTCCCCGGACACGCAGACGGCCGAGGCGGGCCCGGCAGTCACTCGCGCGAACGAAACCGGTCCGGCGGACGCCCGGGCGAACGAAACCGGTCCAGCCGACAGTCGGGCGAACGAGAGCGGCCCAGCCGACACCCGGGCGAACGAGAGCGGCCCAGTCGACACCGGGGCGAACGAGACCGGTCCGGAGGAAGCGCGGCCCTCCGGGACCCACTCGCCGGACCCGAGCGTCCCGGGGACCGGCCCGGCGGACGGGCGGGCGGGCGGCGCCGGGTCGCGCGTCGCGCTCCCGGACGAGACCGGCGTACGCCCGGCCGACTCCCGCGCCTCGGTCACGCTCCCGATCCCGCACCAGCCGGGCGCCCCGCTCCTGCCACCGGACGACGCCACCGCCCCGCTGCCGTCCCCGCGGCCGCCCGCCCCCGACACCCGGCCGGCCACACAGGCACAGGACGCGCCGGCCGGATCCTCCGCACCGGCCGCGCAGCCGCGTGCGGTGATCATCGTCGACCAGTTCGAGGAGACCTTCACCCTCTGCCCCGACGAGGCCGCCCGCCGCGCCTTCGTCCAGCTGCTGCACGCAGCCTGCGCCCCGCCCGTCGACGCGCCCGGCCCCGCCCCCGTCCTGGTGGTCCTCGGCGTCCGCGCCGACTTCTACGAGCAGTGCCTCGCCCACCCGGAGCTGGCCGACGCGCTGCAGCACCGGCACATGGTGCTCGGACCGCTCACCACGGCGGAACTGCGCGAGGCGGTGACCGGCCCCGCCAAGGCCGTGGGCCTGGAACTGGAGCCCGGCCTGGCGGAGCTGATCGTGCGGGAGGTGAGCGCGGACGGCCCGCGCGGGGCGCACGACGCCGGAGTGCTCCCGCTCCTCTCGCACGCCCTGCTCGCCACCTGGCAGCGCCGCAAGGCGGGCCGGCTGACGCTGGCCGGGTTCCGCGCGGCGGGCGGCATCCAGGGCGCGGTGGCGGCGACCGCCGAACGCGCCTGGAGCGGCCTCGACCCGGCCGCCCGTACCGCGGCCAGGCTGCTCCTGCTGCGCCTGGTCCGGCTGGGCGAGGACACCCAGGCCACCCGCAGGCGCGGCACCCGGCGCCAGCTCGCGCAGGAGTCGGTGGACCCCGGCAAGACGGAGGAGTCGCTCGAGGCGCTGGTCCGCGCCCGGCTGGTGACGCTGGACGCTGAGACCGTGGAGATCACCCACGAGGCGCTGCTGCACGCCTGGCCGCGGCTGCGCCACTGGATCGACGAGGACCGGGGCGACCACCTGCTGCGCCAGCGGCTGGAGGAGGACGGCCGCGCCTGGGAGGCCTCGGACCGGGACAGCGCGCTGCTCTACCGGGGGTCCCGGCTGGAACAGGCCCGGGAGTGGGCCAGGTCGGCCGGGGACACCTATCTGACCCGCGGCGCGGTGCAGTTCCTGGCCGCTTCGGTCCGGCTGCGCAGGCGTACCGTCCTGATCAGCCGCGCCGCCGTGGCGGCGCTGGTCGTGCTCGCCGTGCTGGCGGCCGGCTCGGCGGTGGTGGCCTGGCAGCAGCGGGACGACGCCGTGTTCGAGCAGGTGATCGCGGAGGCGGACCGGGTCCAGCACACCGATCCGTCCCTGGCCGCCCAGCTCGCCCTGGTCGCCCACGACCTGCGACCGGACGACGAGGGGACGTACAGCAGGCTGATCTCGATCGTCAACGCGCCGCTGGCCACCCCGATGCTCGGCCACCACGGCGCCGTGTACCTCACCTCGTTCAGCCCCGACGGCAAGCTCCTCGCCACGGCGGGCTACGACCGGACGGTACGCCTGTGGAACGTGGCCGACCGCGGCCGACCGGAACCGCTGGGCAAGCCCCTCACCGGCCACACCAGCTGGGTGAGCAGCGCGGTCTTCAGCCCCGACGGCCGCACCCTCGCCAGCGCCGGGGACGACGGCACGATCCGGCTGTGGGACGTCACCGACCCCGCCCGCCCGGTGCCGCTCGGCAAGCCCCTCACCGGCCACAGGGGCACCATCTACCTGGTCGCCTTCAGCCCCGACGGGCGCACCCTGGCCTCCGCGGGCGAGGACCGCACCGTACGCCTGTGGAACGTCTCCGAGCCGGACCGGCCCGAACCGCTCGGCGCGCTGGGCGGCCACACGGCCGCGGTGCGCTGCGTGGCGTTCAGCCCCGACGGGCGCACCCTCGCGGCCGGGGGTGACGACGACACCGTCAGGCTGTGGAACACGGCCGACCCGCGCCGCCCGGAACCGCTGCCGAAGGTGCTCACCGGCCACACGGACCTGGTGCACTCGGTGGCGTTCAGCCCGGACGGACGCACCCTGGCCAGCGGCAGCGCGGACGACACCATCCGGCTGTGGAACGTCGCCGCCCCGGCGCGGCCGGCCCCGGTCGGCTCTCCGCTCACCGGTCACACGGGCCCCATCTGGTCCGTGGCCTTCAGTCCCGACGGCAACCGGCTCGCCGCTGCCAGCGCGGACAGCACCGCGAGCCTGTGGAACGTCGGCGACCCGGTCTCACCGTCCCAGGTCGGCGAGCCGCTGGCGGGCGGCAGCGGGGAGATGTACGCCCTCGGCTTCAGCCCGGACGGCCGCACCCTCGCCACCGGCAACGGTGACGGCAAGGTGCGCCTGTGGTCGCTGCCGACGTCGGACATGACCGGGCGCGGCGGGGCGTTCCGCCCGGACGGCAAGGTGCTCGCGACGGCCGCGCGCGACGGCGGGATCCGCATGTGGGACGTGACGGCTCCCGGCCGGCCCGTGGCCCTGGGCAAGCCCTTCATGCGCACGAACGGCGGGCAGCGCGCCCTGGTGTTCTCGCCCGACGGCCGCACCCTCGCGGTGCTGACCGGGAACCGGACGGTGCTCCTGTGGAACGTCACCGACCCGGCCCGCCCGGCCCGGACGGGACCGCCGCTGGTCCTGCGGACCCGGTTCATGGGCCCGGACGCGCTGGCGTACAGCCCCGACGGGCGCACCCTGGCCACCGCCTACGACGACCGCACCATCCGGCTGTGGAACGTCGCCGACCCCGCCCACACCGCCCCGCTCGGCATGCCGCTCACCGGTCACCGGGGCTTCGTCAACACCCTTGCCTTCAGCCCCGACGGACGCACCCTCGCGAGCGGCAGCGCGGACAGCACCGTCCGGCTGTGGGACGTCACCGACCCCGCCCGTACCGTGCCGCTCGGCAAGCCCCTCACCAGGCACTCGGGTCCTGTCAACACGCTCGCCTTCAGCCCCGACGGGCACACCCTGGCCAGCGGCGGCGACGACGACACCGTGCGGCTGTGGGACGTCACCGACCCCCGCGCGGCGACCGAGCCGGGCAGGCCGCTCACCGGGCACACCGAGGCGGTCACGTCGCTGACGTTCGGCGGGTCCGGTCACATCCTGGCGAGCGGCGGCAACGACAACACCGTACGGCTCTGGGACGTCACGGAGCCGTCGTCGGCCACTCCCATCGGCCAGTCGATGAGCCCCTACGCCAAGACCGGCAACTTCCTGGCGTTCAGCCCCAACAGCCGACTGCTCGGCGTGTCCAGCGGCGCGGACACGGTCCGCCTGTGGCGCCTGGACGCCGACGCGGCGATCCGCCACATCTGCGCGGTCACCCGGGGGGTGCTGACCCCGCAGAGATGGCACGAGTACCTGCCCCGGCTGTCCTACGACCCACCCTGCCGTTGACCGATCAAGATCGGCCAACTCCCTTTCCCAACAAGCCGGTTGCCTCCCACAACCACCCCAACCTTGTTACCCTTGGCCATAGCCCGATCGCTGGTGCATCCCCCGTCGCCAGCGGTCGGGTCTTCTCGTAGGCGCGCGCCCCAGAGCGACATGAACGCGAGATCCGCGGCCGCGGACGAAGGCTGCTTCGCCGCTCTGCGGCACCCGTCCTACTCCTCCGGCTCCCACGCGCGGAGCAGGTCGAACAAACCCGCGTCTCCCTCGATCCGCAGGGAGTCCGCCGGGATCCGGTCGTACACGAAGAGGACCAGCTCACCGGCCGTGCCGCGAACGGAGACGCCAGCCGCGTCCAGGCCCTCGTCGGCAGCGGCGGCGGACGTCGTGCCGGGCGTGGGGATACGAGTGGAGCGCGCACCGTCGCCGTCGACCGTGAGGCGCCAGGAGTGGCCCTCGGTGGCGTGGAAGTCGAAGGCGGCGGGCTTGTGCGGCCAGGCACTCGGCGTCGCGACGCAGGTGTACAGGAACTCCTCGACACCGTCGAGTGCCACGTCGACCGGCAGCGGCTCCGGGGCGCCCACGGTGATCTGGGCGTCGTAGGTGTGCACCGCGATCTGCTGGAGCTGGTGCCGGGCGACGGCGCCACAGGTCTGCGGCGACTGGGACGCACCCCACCACGTCCAGCAACCGCGGTCCGGGCCGGCCTCCCGCAGTGCGTCCAGCAGTTGCTCCGTGGACTCCGCCAACCAGGCCTGCAGGGCCTCGCGCTCCCGAGGCGCGGCCGGGGCGCCCCCCGCTGCGGACTTGGCCGGAGCGGGCCCCGCGGCGACGGTGGCGGCCCAGGCGCGGCGCCCGTCGCCGATGTGCTCCGCCAGATCGAACAGCGTCCACTCCGGGCAGGTCGGCACCTGCACGTCGAGGCCGGGCGCGGAGGCGACCGCGGCGCGGAAGACGCTCGACCGTTCTTCGATCAGTCGCAACAGGACGGGGAACGCGAGTGTCGTTGTCACACGGACTCTCTATCACCGTGTCCCGACAATCGGACAGTGATTTTCACAGCCCAGGCGGCGAGCGCGCGGCACGGGCCGGGCGCTCGCGGATGACGCCGTGCTCTTGCCGGGCTCGAAGGTGGTCGGGACGGCGGCGCCGGGAGCTCCAGGAGCTGGAGCGACCATGAACGTCAAAGACCCCCAGCCGGTACCGACTGGGGGTCTTCTCACATGTGGGGCTAACAGGATTTGAACCTGTGGCCTCATCCTTATCAGGGATGCGCTCTAACCAACTGAGCTATAGCCCCGCCGCGCTCTGCGGTGTGTGTCCCGCGCGCTGACTCCTGAAGATTAGCGCACGAGGGCGGCAGTCCCAAAATCGGTTGTCGCAGGCTGCCCGGCGAGCGCCGCAGGTGGGGTCACTCGTCCTCGGCCAGCGTCAGTTCGACGCCGCCCACGAAGCCGGCGGACAGGTTGTAGATGAACGCGCCCAGCGTGGCGAGGGCGGTGGCGAGGATGACGTCGATGACCGCGATGACCGCCGCGAAGGTCAGGACGTGCGGCAGGGACAGGAAGGCCTGCAGGTCGAAACCGTTGGCCTCGTTGGAGCCGGTCGCCTCCGAGATCGTGCCGCCGACCGTCGAGAACACGCCCATCGCGTCCATGACCATCCACAGCACCGCCGAGGCGACGACCGTGCAGATGCCGAGCGCGATGGAGAGCAGGAAGCTGACCTTCATCACCGACCACGGGTCGGCCTTGGCCACGCGCAGCCGGGCCTTGCGGGTGCGCGGCGCGGTCCGCGCGCCGGTGCGCGGCCGGCGTACGGCACCGGTGGGCGCCTGCGCCGCCGGGTAGGCCTGCGGCGGGTGGTAGGGCCCGGACTGCTGCTCGGAGTGCCGCTCACCGGGGAGCGGGGAGGCCGCCTGCCCCTCGGCCGGGCCCGCGCCGGGCTGGATCTGCGGGCCTCGGGTGTCCGTCACGGTTCCCCCCTGGGATGCCGGCGTGTCGGTGGAGGACGAGTCCTTGGCCGAGGGCTTGACCGCCCTCAGCTGGGTCGTGTGCGGGTCGGCCGCACCCGGCCCGTGCGCGGCGGAGCCACGACCGCCGCCCGTCTCCGTACCCGTGGGGGTACCGGCCGATCCGGCGCCCGTGGCTCCGCTCACCTTGACTCACTCCTCGTGCTACTCGGCCGAGGGCGCCTCACCCTCGTCCGTGCCGGTGGCCGCGGCAGCCTCGGCGGCCTCGTCGACGGCGTCCTCGCCGCCGACCTCCTCCGCCTCGCGCCCCGCCTCGGCGTTACGTGCGATGCCGACCACGGCATCGCGCTTGCCCAGGTTGATCAGTTGGACGCCCATGGTGTCACGGCCCGTCTCCCTGACCTCGCTGACTCGCGTACGAATCACACCGCCGGACAGGGTGATGGCGAGGATCTCGTCGCTCTCCTCGACAATCAGCGCACCGACGAGCGAGCCGCGGTCCTCCACGATCTTGGCGGCCTTGATGCCGAGGCCACCGCGGCCCTGGACGCGGTACTCGTCGACGGCGGTGCGCTTCGCGTACCCGCCGTCCGTAGCGGTGAACACGAACGTACCGGGTCGAACGACATTCATCGAGAGGAGCTCGTCCGCCTCACGGAAACTCATGCCCTTGACACCCGAGGTGGCACGGCCCATCGGTCGCAAGGTGTCGTCCGAGGCGGTGAACCTGATCGACTGCGCCTTCTTGCTGACCAGAAGGAGATCGTCGTCGGCCGAGACGAGTTCGGCACCGATCAGTTCGTCGTCGGTTCCGTCCTCCCGCTCGCGCAGATTGATCGCGATCACGCCGCCGGCGCGGGGCGAATCGTAATCCTTCAGAGGCGTTTTCTTGACCAAGCCGGACTTCGTGGCCAGCACCAGGTAGGGCGCCGCCTCGTAGTCGCGGATCGCGAGGATCTCGGCGATCGCCTCGTCCGGCTGGAAGGCGAGCAGGTTCGCCACGTGCTGCCCGCGCGCGTCCCGGCCGGCCTCCGGCAGCTCGTACGCCTTCGCCCGGTACACCCGGCCCTTGTTCGTGAAGAACAGCAGCCAGTGGTGCGTGGTGGAGACGAAGAAGTGGTCGACGATGTCGTCTTCCTTCAGCTTCGTGCCGCGCACGCCCTTGCCGCCGCGCTTCTGCGCCCGGTAGTCGTCCGTCTTCGTCCGCTTGACGTAGCCGCCGCGCGTGACGGTGACGACGATGTCCTCCTCGGCGATCAGGTCCTCGATGGACATGTCGCCCTCGTACGGGATCAGCTTGGTCTTCCGGTCGTCGCCGTACTTCTCGACGATCGCGGTCAGCTCCTCGCTGACGATCCCGCGCTGGCGGACCGGCGAGGCGAGGATCTCGTTGTACTCGCTGATCTTCGCCTGGAGCTCGTCGTGCTCCTGGACGATCTTCTGCCGCTCCAGGGCGGCCAGCCGCCGGAGCTGCATCTCGAGGATCGCGTTGGCCTGGATCTCGTCGATCTCCAGCAGCCCCATCAGGCCGCCGCGCGCGACCTCGACGGTCTCACTGCGCCGGATCAGCGCGATGACCTCGTCGATGGCGTCCAGCGCCTTGAGCAGGCCGCGCAGGATGTGCGCCCGCTCCTCGGCCTTGCGCAGCCGGAAACGGGTGCGGCGGACGATGACCTCGATCTGGTGCGTCACCCAGTGACGGATGAACGCGTCCAGGGACAGGGTGCGCGGCACGCCGTCCACCAGCGCCAGCATGTTGGCGCCGAAGTTGGTCTGCAGGTCGGTGTGCTTGTACAGGTTGTTCAGGACGACCTTGGCGACCGCGTCCCGCTTCAGCACGATGACCAGGCGCTGGCCCGTGCGCGAGGACGTCTCGTCGCGGACGTCGGCGATGCCGCCGATCTTCCCGTCCTTCACCAGGTCGGCGATCTTCTGCGCCAGGTTGTCCGGGTTGACCTGGTAGGGCAGCTCGGTGACCACCAGGCACTGGCGGTTCTGGATCTCCTCGACCTCGACCACCGCGCGCATCGTGATGGAGCCGCGGCCCGTGCGGTACGCCTCCTCGATGCCCTTGCGGCCCACCACCAGGGCGCCGGTCGGGAAGTCCGGGCCCTTGATCCGCTCGACGAGCGCGTCCAGCAGCTCCTCGTGGGAGGCCTCCGGGTTCTCCAGGTACCACTGGGCGCCGGCCGCGACCTCGCGCAGGTTGTGCGGCGGGATGTTGGTCGCCATGCCGACCGCGATACCGGCCGAGCCGTTGATCAGCAGGTTCGGGAAGCGGGCCGGCAGGACGGTCGGCTCCTGGGAACGGCCGTCGTAGTTGTCCGTGAAGTCGACGGTCTCCTCGTCGATGTCCCGGACCATCTCCATCGACAGCGGCGCCATCTTGCACTCGGTGTAGCGCATGGCCGCCGCCGGGTCGTTGCCCGGCGAACCGAAGTTGCCGTTGGAGTCCACCAGCGGCATCCGCATCGACCACGGCTGGGCCAGGCGTACCAGGGCGTCGTAGATCGAGGAGTCGCCGTGCGGGTGGTAGTTGCCCATGACGTCGCCGACGACACGGGCGCACTTGTAGAAGCCGCGTTCGGGGCGGTATCCGCCGTCGTACATCGCGTACAGCACACGACGGTGGACCGGCTTGAGACCGTCGCGTACGTCGGGCAGCGCACGCGACACGATGACGGACATCGCGTAGTCGAGGTACGAACGCTGCATCTCCGTCTCGAGCCCGACGGGCTCGACGCGCAAGGTGATCTCGCCGCCCTCGGTCTCGGGCGTCTCGGGGGTGTTCTCGTCGGCCATTGCTGGTGAAGATCCTTCCTGGTGCGGTCAGCTGAGACCGACTCAGATGTCGAGGAAGCGGACGTCCTTGGCGTTGCGCTGGATGAACGCGCGGCGGGCTTCGACGTCCTCGCCCATCAGGACCGAGAACAGGTCGTCGGCCTGGGCGGCGTCGTCGAGGGTGACCTGGCCGAGGACCCGGTGCTCCTGGTCCATCGTGGTCACACGCAGCTCCTCGGCGTTCATCTCGCCGAGACCCTTGAAGCGCTGGATGGAGTCCTCACGGATGCGCTTGCCGCGCTGACGGCCCAGCTCCAGCAGCGCGTCGCGCTCACGGTCCGAGTACGCGTACTCGGTGTCGTCCCGGCCCCACTTGATCTTGTACAGCGGAGGACGGGAGAGGTACACGTGCCCGCGCTCGACCAGGTCCCGCATGAAGCGGAACAGGAAGGTCAGCAGCAGGGTGTTGATGTGCTGGCCGTCGACGTCGGCGTCCGCCATCAGGATGATCTTGTGATAGCGGAGCTTCTCGATGTCGAAGTCCTCGTGCACGCCCGTGCCGAAGGCGGAGATCAGCGCCTGGATCTCCTGGTTCTGCAGGATCTTGTCGATCCTGGCCTTCTCCACGTTGAGGATCTTGCCGCGGATCGGGAGGATCGCCTGGTACTGCGGGTTCCGGCCGGACTTGGCCGAGCCGCCGGCGGAGTCACCCTCGACGATGAAGATCTCGCACTTGGTGGGGTCGTTCGACTGACAGTCGGACAGCTTGCCCGGCAGCGACGCCGACTCCAGCAGGCCCTTGCGCCGGGTCAGGTCACGGGCCTTGCGGGCCGCCACGCGCGCGGTGGCCGCCTGGATGCCCTTGCGGATGATGTCCGCGGCCTCGACCGGGTTGCGGTCCAGCCAGTCGTTGAGGTGCTCGTAGACCGCCCGCTGCACGAAGGTCTTGGCCTCGGTGTTGCCCAGCTTGGTCTTCGTCTGGCCCTCGAACTGCGGCTCGCTCAGCTTGACCGAGATGATCGCGGTCAGGCCCTCGCGGATGTCGTCGCCGGTGAGGTTGTCGTCCTTCTCGCGCAGCAGCTTCTTGTCACGCGCGTACTTGTTGATCAGGCTCGTGAGGGCCGCGCGGAAGCCCTCCTCGTGCGTACCGCCCTCATGCGTGTGGATGATGTTCGCGAAGGAGTACACGCCCTCGCTGTAGCCGCTGTTCCACTGCATCGCGACCTCGAGGGACAGGCTCTTGTCCTTGTCCTCCGCCTCCAGGTCGATGACGGTGGGGTGCACCACGTCGCCCTTGCGGGAGTTGAGGTACTTCACGAAGTCGACGATGCCGCCCTCGTAGTGGTACGTGACCGACTTGACCTCGGCCTTCTCGTCCGCGCCCGCCTCGTCCGCGCCGCTGGTGGCCTTCGCCGACTCGCGCTCGTCGGTGAGTTTGATCGTCAAACCCTTGTTGAGGAACGCCATCTCCTGGAAGCGCCGCGACAGCGTCTCGAAGGAGTACTCGGTGGTCTCGAAGATCTCCGGGTCGGCCCAGAACGTGACCGCCGTGCCGGTCTGCTCGATGGCCTCGTGCTTGACCAGCGGGGCGGTCGGAACGCCCATCTTGTAGTCCTGCGTCCAGCGGTGGCCGTCGGTCCTGACCTCGACCGCCACCTTGGACGACAGGGCGTTCACGACGGAGACGCCGACACCGTGCAGACCGCCGGAGACCGCGTAACCGCCGCCGCCGAACTTGCCGCCCGCGTGCAGCACGGTCAGCACGACCTCGAGGGCCGGCTTGCCCTCGGAGGGCACGATGCCCACCGGGATGCCACGCCCGTTGTCGACGACGCGCACGCCGCCGTCGGCGAGGATCGTCACGTCGATGGTGTCCGCGTAGCCGGCGAGCGCCTCGTCGACCGAGTTGTCGACGACCTCGTACACCAGGTGGTGCAGACCGCGCTCACCGGTGGAGCCGATGTACATACCGGGTCGCTTGCGGACCGCGTCCAGCCCTTCGAGCACGGTGATGGCGCTGGCGTCGTAGGAGGCGGAGACCGTGCCGGATGCTGGGGCCCCGCCGGTCACGCCGGCGTCGGTGGACGGGATGTTCTCGTTGGGGTTGCCGGAATCGGCCACGAAGCGCCCTTTCTGGCACAGCACGAGCCAGGCTCCTGGGAATGCCCCTCCGAGGAGGGGCACCGGAGCGGCTGCGGCATGTTGCGTCGGTAAGCCTTGATCAGCGTTGCTCAGCGTTTCCCGGACGTCCCCACGACTGGGGCGGGATTGTCTCCCAGTCTACCGGTAGCGCCGACAGTGATGGGGGTTTGCCGGTACCTGAGTCCCCATGTGCCGCCCTGAACCGGTCTCGGCCGGGTCCCGATATACGGAAGGGGTCTCAAAGCGGCTCACAGCGGCACTCAGCGCTTTGGGCCTACAACCCTTGGCTACTGGCGGGTCAGCAGGCGATCCACACCTGTGCACGGCGCCGCGGCACGGCCCACGACGGCACCGCGCAGAACCCCTTGACGTGAGTTACGTCACCCGTAGGTGTCGCCGGGACCGGTGCTCCCCGGGGCCCGCAGCGGCCCGTAACGGCGGGCCGGACCGCCCGGGCCGTTCACCTTGATCAGCCGGACCGTGCCGTGCCCGAGGTCCTCGTTGAGCCGGGCCACCAGCGTCGGCGCGAGCAGCCGCAACTGGGTCGCCCAGGCCGTCGAGTCGCAGCTCACCGACAGCACCCGCTCGTCCTCGTCGTACCGCTGCGGCACACAGTGCTTCGCCAGGTCCTCGCCGACGATCTGCGGCCAGCGGCCCATGACCCCGCCCACCGCGGCCGGCGTCTCCCAGCCCCGCTCGGTGAGCAGCCGGTTGATCGCCGCCCCGAGCGCCATCGGGTCACGGCCGTCCGCGCGCGCGCCCGAGCGCAGTCCGCCGCCGCGCCGCGCCTGCTTCTTCTGCCGGGCCGCGTCCCCGCGCGCGCGTGCCTGTTCCTTAGCCGCACGCAACGCCACGCGCGCGAGGTCGACACCGGACGGCTCGTCCTTCTTCGGGGCGGGTTCCTCGGTGCTCATACGCGTTCCACCGTCCCGCCGGCCACCGCGTACCGCGCACCGGCCAGCACATGAGGCACGTCGTCGTCCACGGCGGCGGTGACCAGCACCTGCTCGCCGGGCGCGACCAGCTCCGCCAGCCGCTCCCGGCGTCGGGCGTCCAGCTCGGCGAAGACGTCGTCCAGGACCAGCACCGGCTCGTTGCCCTCGGCACGCAGCAGGTCGTAGGAGGCCAGCCGCAACGCGAGGGCGTACGACCACGACTCGCCGTGCGAGGCGTACCCCTTGGCGGGCAGCTGACCGAGTTTGAGAACCAGGTCGTCCCGGTGCGGCCCCACGAGGGTCACGCCCCGTTCGATCTCCTGCTTGCGCGCCTCGCTCAGGGCCGCCATCAGCTGGCCGTGGAGGTCCTCGCGCGTGTGGGCCTCACCGGGCGCCGACGGCTTGTACTCCAGCGTCACCGGGCCGCCGCCGGGAGCGAGCTGCTCGTACGCCTTGTCCGCCAGCGGCTGCAGCGCCGCGATCAGGTCCAGGCGCCGGGCCAGCAGCTCGGCGCCCGCGCGCGCGAGGTGCTGGTCCCACACGTCGAGGGTGGACAGATCCATGGAGCGTCCGCCGTGCCGGCGCGCGAGCGCCGCGGACTTCAGCAGCGTGTTGCGCTGCTTCAGCACGCGTTCGTAGTCGGAGCGCACCCCCGCCATGCGCGGGGAGCGCGCGGTGATCAGCTCGTCCAGGAACCGGCGCCGCTCACCGGGGTCGCCCTTGACCAGCGCCAGGTCCTCCGGCGCGAACAGCACCGTCCGGACGATCCCCAGCACGTCCCGCGGCCTGACCTGCGAGGAACGGTTGATGCGGGCCCGGTTCGCCTTGCCCGGGTTCAGCTCGAGCTCGATGAGCTGCTGCCGGTCGCCCTGCCTGACCTGCGCCCGGACGACCGCGCGCTCGGCGCCCATGCGGACCAGGGGCGCGTCGGAGGCGACCCGGTGACTGCCGAGGGTGGCGAGGTAGCCGACGGCCTCGACGAGGTTGGTCTTGCCCTGCCCGTTGGGGCCGACGAAGGCGGTGACGCCCGGGTCGAGCGGGACCTCGACCCGGGCGTACGAGCGGAAGTCGGCCAGCGAAAGATGCGTGACGTGCATGGTCGTCCGCCGACCTCCCCCAGGGTTGTGGATCGCGAGGCGACCCTGTGGATTACTTCTTCTCTACGGCGTGGCCGCCGAACTGGTTGCGCAGCGCGGCGATCATCTTCATCTGCGGCGAGTCCTCCTGCCGGGAGGCGAACCGGGCGAACAGCGACGCGGTGATCGCGGGCAGCGGCACCGCGTTGTCGATGGCGGCCTCCACAGTCCAGCGTCCCTCACCGGAGTCCTGCGCGTAACCGCGCAGGGCCTCGAGGTGCTCGTCCTCGTCCAGCGCGTTCACCGCGAGGTCCAGCAGCCAGGAACGGATCACCGTGCCCTCCTGCCAGGAGCGGAAGACCTCGCGCACGTCCGTGACGGAGTCGACCTTCTCCAGCAGCTCCCAGCCCTCGGCGTAGGCCTGCATCATCGCGTACTCGATGCCGTTGTGGACCATCTTCGCGAAGTGGCCCGCGCCGACCTTGCCGGCGTGCACCGAACCGAAGTCGCCCTCCGGCTTGAGCGCGTCGAAGACCGGCTGCACCTTGGCGACGTTCTCGGCGTCGCCGCCGTACATCAGCGCGTACCCGTTCTCCAGGCCCCAGACGCCGCCGGAGACGCCGCAGTCGACGAAGCCTATGCCCTTGGCCGCCAGCTCCTCGGCGTGCTTCTCGTCGTCCGTCCAGCGGGAGTTGCCGCCGTCCACCACCACGTCACCGGGCTCCAGCACCTCGGCGAGCTGGTCGATCGTGGTCTGGGTGGGCTCGCCGGCCGGGACCATCACCCAGACCACGCGGGGAGCGGAGAGCTTGCCCACAAGCTCCTCCAGGCTGTGGACATCCGCGAGGTCCGCGTTGCGGTCGTATCCGATGACGGTGTGGCCGGCGCGGCGGATCCGCTCGCGCATGTTGCCGCCCATCTTGCCGAGGCCGACGAGACCGAGCTCCATCAGTTGTGTTCCTTAGGTCGGTGTGTGCCGTGACAGGCACCTGAGTGCCGAGCCGAGCCTAAACCCGGACGCGCGCGCACAGCTGTGGGCATACGCGCTCATACGCACAGCCTGACCTGCGGAATCCCAGCCTGCCGCGGGGCTCGTCACCCGGTCACGTGCCGGGCGCCGCCGAAGCGCCCGGCACCGTGCACAGACTGTGGACGGCCTCAGCCGCTGAGTCGCACCGGCATGATCAGGTACTTGTAGGCCTCGTCCGCCTCGGCGTCCAGCGCGGGCTTGCCGCTGAGCAGCGCCGGCTTGGTGGACGTCGTGAACGAGAGCTGCGCCACCGGGGAGTCGATCGCGCTCAGGCCGTCCAGCAGGAACGTGGGGTTGAAGGCGATCGAGATGTCGTCGCCCTCGAGCTGGGCGTCCACCCTTTCCACAGCCTGTGCGTCGTCGCTGGAGCCGGCCTCCAGGATCAGCACGCCCTGCTCGAAGCTCAGCCGCACCGGGGTGTTGCGCTCGGCGACCAGGGCCACGCGCTTGACGGCCTCCACGAAGGGGGCGGTCTCGATCACCGCGACGGAGTTGAACTCGGTCGGGAACAGCGTGCGGTACTTCGGCAGGTCGCCCTCGAGGAGACGGGTCGTCGTACGCCGCCCGGCGCCCTCGAAACCGATCAGGCCCTCACCGGCGCCCGAGCCGGACAGCGCGAGGATGACGCTGTCACCGCTGGTCAGCGCCTTGGCGGTGTCCTGGAGCGTCTTGGCGGGCACCAGGGCGACCGCGGAGACGTCCGGGTTCTCCGGCTTCCACAGGAACTCGCGGACCGCGAAGCGGTAGCGGTCGGTGGAGGCCAGGGTGACGGTGTCGCCCTCGATCTCGATGCGCACGCCGGTGAGGACGGGCAGCGTGTCGTCACGGCCGGCGGCGATGGCCACCTGGGAGACGGCGGCCGCGAAGACCTCGCCGGGCACGGTGCCGGTCGCGTTGGGCATCTGCGGCAGCGCCGGGTACTCCTCCACAGGCAGGGTGTGGAGGGTGAACCGCGAGGAACCGCAGACCACGGTCGCCCGTACACCGTCTGTGGAGATCTCCACCGGCCGGTTGGGCAGGGCGCGGGAGATGTCGGCGAGCAGCCGGCCGGAGACGAGGACGGTGCCGTCCTCCTCGACCTCGGCCTCGACGCTGACCTTCGCGGAGACCTCGTAGTCGAAGCTCGACAGGCTCAGCTGGCCGTCCTCGGCCTTCAGCAGCAGGCCGGCGAGGACAGGCGCCGGCGGACGGGCCGGGAGGCTGCGTGCCGCCCAGGCCACTGCCTCCGCGAGTACGTCGCGTTCCACCCGGATCTTCACCGTAAGCCGCCTCCTGCTGTTGCTACTGAGTCCTCCGACTCGGTGTCACCGCCCACTGCGACGGGAAGGACACCGGGGACCAGTCTGACGCACCGCACTGACAGTAGGTGCCTGTCGGGGTCAAGTCGCTCCGAGGGGCAGCCGGGCTCGAGACGGCGAGTTGTGCACAGGCCCCGCTTCGAAACGGATTCCCAGCTCTCTCTAGTCGGGAGTAGTAGTAGGGCCTGTGGATACCGTGGATAACCACGTTTGCCCAGCTCAGAGCCGGAATTTTGTCCACTGCCCCTGTGGGCGGCGGCGGTGGACAACTCAGGGGTTCTGTGGAGAACGGAAAGTTCTGCACACCCCGCCCACAGACCGAGCCGACTTCTCCCCAGCGGTGTCCCCAGGTTTACCCACGTTTCCCACACCCCAATCCGGCAGCCTCGTGTGACGGCTTTCACTCGACGCGGTGATCGGGGGCGTCGCGTTGCCGAACAGTGGACAGCGGTGTGGAGAAGGCGGTGATCGCTGGGGACAACCGGCGCGGAGCTGTGGGCTGCCCGTGGACAACTTCGTGCACAGCCTGTGGATCGCGCCTTCGTCCACAGTCTGTGGAGATCCTTCGTCCACGATCCCACAGGCCGCTGAACTGCGTAGACGTCGCTCGCCCAGGGTCCCTGTGGACACGGCTCGGGACAACTCCACAGTCCCCAGGATGTGGAAGGAGGAAAGTCGCCGAATCTGTGGAGGGAGGCCGTAACCAGGCAGGTATTCGAACACCCGGTGACCGGTGAGGGAACGCCGTGAGCGGCGACGGCCGGCCGGCAGGCGGCCCCGGCGTGCCGCTCGGAGCCTTTGGGAGCCCCCTGCGGGGCGTCAGCGGCGTCCCGGCGCCGCTGGGAGGACCCAGGGGGCACCCCGGCACCGCGGCGGCCGATGCGGAGACCGGCAACGGCGACGGAGACGGCCCGGGGGCACACGACGCGCTTCCCCGCCCGTACGGGAACGCGGAGGGCGCCCCCGGGGATCTTCCTCCCGAGGGCGCCCTCAGCGCGCCTGTACGGCCGGCTCAGCCGTTCTTGATGCGGTTCGTCAGCTCGGTCACCTGGTTGTAGATCGAGCGGCGCTCGGCCATCAGCGCGCGGATCTTGCGGTCGGCGTGCATGACCGTCGTGTGGTCGCGGCCGCCGAACTGCGCGCCGATCTTCGGCAGCGACAGGTCGGTCAGCTCACGGCACAGGTACATGGCGATCTGCCGGGCGGTGACCAGTGCGCGGCCGCGCGAGGTGCCGCACAGGTCCTCCACCGTCAGCCCGAAGTAGTCGGCGGTGGCGGCCATGATGGCCGGCGCTGTGATCTCCGGGGCGGAGTCCTCCCCGCCGGGGATCAGGTCCTTCAGGACGATCTCGGTGAGGCCCAGGTCCACCGGCTGCCGGTTGAGCGAGGCGAACGCGGTCACCCGGATCAGCGCGCCCTCCAGCTCACGGATGTTGCGCGAGATCCGGGAGGCGATGAACTCCAGTACCTCCGGTGGGGCGTTGAGCTGTTCCTGCACCGCCTTCTTGCGCAGGATCGCGATGCGCGTCTCCAGCTCGGGCGGCTGGACGTCGGTGATCAGACCCCACTCGAAGCGGTTGCGCAGCCGGTCCTCCAGCGTGACCAGCTGCTTGGGCGGCCGGTCGGAGGACAGCACGATCTGCTTGTTGGCGTTGTGCAGCGTGTTGAAGGTGTGGAAGAACTCCTCCTGCGTCGACTCCTTGTCCGCCAGGAACTGGATGTCGTCGACGAGCAGGATGTCCATCTCGCGGTAGCGCTTGCGGAAGCTGTCGCCCTTGCCGTCGCGGATGGAGTTGATGAACTCGTTGGTGAACTCCTCGGAGCTGACGTACCGCACCCGCGTGCCCGGGTAGAGGCTGCGCGCGTAGTGCCCGATGGCGTGCAGCAGGTGCGTCTTGCCGAGCCCCGACTCCCCGTAGATGAACAGGGGGTTGTACGCCTTCGCGGGCGCCTCGGCGACGGCCACGGCGGCCGCGTGCGCGAACCGGTTCGAGGCGCCGATGACGAACGTGTCGAAGAGGTACTTCGGGTTCAGCCGCGCGGTCGGCTCGCCGGGACCGCTCGCCGGCGCGGGCTGCGCGGCCAGGGGACCGGGGGCGCCGCCCGCCCCGGCCGGGCCGCGGTGCGCGTGGCCGGAGCCCGGCTGGTCGGGCAGCTCACGGCGGACCGGGTCGCGCTGGTCGTAGTCAGGGCGGCCGGTGTCGTAGTCGGGGCGGTCGTAGTCCCGCCGGTCCTTGCGCTCGTAGTCCTGCCGGGAGTCGTACTCCGGCCGGTCGTAGTCGGAGCGGTCGTACTCGGAACGGGGGCCGTCGTACTCACCGCGCTGCGGCTCGTACGGCGGGCGCTCCCGGCCCGGCGCCCGGTAGTCCTGCGGCGGAGAGGCGTAGGGGTCGCGCTCGGGGAAGCCGAGCCGCGGCTGCTGCCAGCCGCCGTACTCGTCCTGCGCGGGGCGCGGCCAGGCGCCGGGTTCGGGCCGCTGGTACTCGGAGGGGTAAGCGGGGCGCGCCGTGGGGAGCTGGTCGCCACGGGACGGCGGCTCGCCACCCGGCAGCGGGTCGGACGCACGGTGGCGGCCGTAGCCCTCGTACGGGCCGGAGGGCAGCTCGGGCTCCTCGTAGCGCGGCTGCGGCTGGGGCGCCTTGGGGGCCGGCGGCTCACCCGCCGAGTCGTCGACGGTGATCGCGATGCGGATGGGGCGACCGCACTCGCGGCTCAGGGTCTCGCTCACGATCGGCGCGAGACGGCCTTCCAGCACGCCCTTCGCGAATTCGTTCGGCACGGCGAGCAGGGCGGTGTCCGCGACCAGCGCCAGCGGCTGGCAGCGCCGGATCCAGTGCTCGTCCTTCGCCTCGACACCGTGACCGCGGTCCTCGCCGAGGAGCTGCTCCAGTACTCGTGGCCACACTGCGGCAAGATCGGCAGGTACGTCAGCCACAGGGCACGCTCTCTCGCAGGTCCCACGAACGAGTGGTTCGGGGACGGGGTCGGGATGAAAATCGGGTGGACGGGTCGGGCAATCCCGCTCGGGCGGGGACAAGGGAACGAATCGGAGTCCAGCCACGGTAGTCAGCGCGGCGGCTACGGTTCAAGTCGTTGTCCCCAGCCTGTGGACAGTGTCCCCCACTGCCGCCGGTTTGACCGGATGGCGCAGCCGCGCGTACCGTAACCAGGTCGAGTTGTCGATGGCTGCTGCCGCCTGCCTCCGATGGGCACAGATCACTTCAGGTGATCGGGAAGCGGTGCACTCGGGCGTGACGCGAGCTACTCGTGGGCGCACGGTGACAGCCAGGACGGCACCCCGCCACCACCGATTCTTTTCTGGAGCCCCCGAGTGAGCAAGCGCACCTTCCAGCCGAACAACCGTCGTCGCGCGAAGACCCACGGCTTCCGGCTGCGTATGCGCACCCGTGCCGGCCGCGCGATTCTCGCGTCCCGCCGTAGCAAGGGTCGCGCCCGTCTGTCCGCCTGATCCCGATCAGGTCATGACGTCGTGCTGCCCACCGAGAACCGGCTGAGGCGGCGCGAGGACTTCGCGACCGCAGTACGACGAGGTCGCCGGGCAGGCCGCCCGACCCTCGTCGTCCACCTTCGTAGCGGTGCCACGGACCCGCACGCGCCTGGGGAGAGCGCTCCCCCGACGCGTGCGGGTTTCGTCGTGAGCAAAGCAGTGGGTGGAGCGGTCGTGCGCAACCAAGTCAAGCGCAGACTGCGCCACCTGATGCGTGACCGAGTCGCCCTTTTCCCCCCCGGTAGCCTGGTAGTCGTACGAGCGCTGCCCGGAGCGGGCGACGCAGACCACGCACAGCTGGCCCGAGACCTGGACGCCGCCGTGGAGCGGCTGCTGGGAGGGGGCGCGCGATGAAGTACCCACTGCTGGCCCTGATCAAGCTGTACCAGTGGACGATCAGTCCACTCCTTGGGCCGGTGTGCAAGTACTACCCGTCGTGCTCCCACTATGGCTTTACGGCCATCGACCGGCACGGCGCGGTCAAGGGAACAGCACTCACCGCCTGGCGCATCCTCCGGTGCAATCCGTGGTCGCTCGGCGGGGTGGACCATGTCCCGCCGCGCAAGCGCCCGCGGTGGCACGAACTGCTGCGCAACGCTTGGCGCGCACGCAAGGGCGGAACCTCCGCCGTCGGACCGGCCACCGAGGAGAAGACTCGATCCGAGCTTCCTTCGAGCCCGGCCGCAGAGACTTCGTCCCATGCCCAAGGAGCATGATTAGTGGACACGATTGCCAGTCTTTTCAGCTTCATCACGACACCCGTCTCATGGGTCATCGTCCAGTTCCACACGGTTTTCGGCGCCATCTTCGGCCCTAACACCGGATGGGCCTGGGGCCTGTCGATCGTGTCCCTGGTGATCCTGATCCGCATCTGCCTGATCCCGCTCTTCGTGAAGCAGATCAAGGCGACCCGGGCCATGCAGACGCTCCAGCCCGAGATGAAGAAGATCCAGGAGCGCTACAAGAACGACAAGCAGCGTCAGTCCGAAGAGATGATGAAGCTGTACAAGGAGTCGGGTACCAACCCGCTCTCCTCGTGCCTTCCCATCCTGGCGCAGTCGCCGTTCTTCTTCGCGCTGTACCACGTGCTCAACGGCATCGCCTCGGGCCAGACCATCGGCGTCATCAACCAGTCGCTACTGGAGAGCGCCCGTCAGGCGCACATCTTCGGGGCTCCGCTCGCCGCGAAGTTCAAGGACAGCGCCGACACGATCCACGCGCTGAACGCCTCGGTCACCGATGTCCGGATCGTGACCGTGGTCATGATCGTCATGATGTCGGCGTCGCAGTTCTACACGCAGCGTCAGCTGATGACGAAGAACGTCGACACCACGGTGAAGACGCCGTTCATGCAGCAGCAGAAGATGCTGATGTACGTCTTCCCCATCATGTTCGCCGTCTTCGGCATCAACTTCCCGGTCGGTGTCCTCATCTACTGGCTGACCACCAACGTGTGGACCATGGGCCAGCAGATGTACGTGATCCACAACAACCCGACCCCGGGTTCCAAGGCCCAGGCCGCCTACCTCGAGCGCCTTACCAAGCACGTGACGCAGCACGGCAAGGTCCGCCGGCGGAGCGAGAAGACCATCGTCAAGGCGATCGTCGCCAAGGGCCGCGACCGCAACGAGTTCGAGCGCAAGTTCATCAACGGCCTGACCAAGGCGGGCCTCACGGCCCAGACCGACGGCACCGTGGTGAAGAGCGAGAGCCAGGCACTGGCACAGGCCGAGGACGGTACGACCACCACCACTGCCACCGCCGCGCGGCGCCAGCAGCCCAAGCGCCAGACCAAGGCCCAGCGTCAGTCCGGCACGACCAAGCAGCCGGGCGAGGGCGAGGGCCCCTCGCTGGAGAAGTCCGACGACGAGCCTCAGGACGTCAAGCCCGCCGCTGCCAAGCAGCCCCAGAAGCCCGGCTCCGGCACCCGCAGCAAGGCCCAGTCCGGGCAGCGCAAGGGTGGCCCGCAGCGGCCCAAGTCCCCGTCCAAGAAGTAAGAAGGAGCCCATCCCGTGACGGAAGGCACCACCTCCGCCGCCGCCGAGGGTGCAGACACCCTCACCCGCCTCGAGCAGGAGGGCGAGATCGCGGCGGACTACCTGGAGGGCCTGCTCGACATCGCCGACCTCGATGGCGACATCGACATGGACGTCGAGGCGGACCGCGCCTCTGTGTCGATCATCAGCGACGCCGGCAGCCGCGACCTGCAGAAGCTGGTCGGCCGGGACGGCGAGGTGCTCGAGGCGCTCCAGGAGCTCACGCGCCTGGCCGTGCACCGGGAGACCGGTGACCGCAGCCGGCTGATGCTGGACATCGCGGGCTACCGCGCCAAGAAGCGTGCCGAGCTGTCCGAGCTGGGCGCCAAGGCCGCCGCCGAGGTCAGGAGCAGCGGTGAGCCCGTGAAGCTCAAGCCGATGACGCCGTTCGAGCGCAAGGTCGTGCACGACGCGGTCAAGTCCGCCGGTCTGCGCAGCGAGTCCGAGGGCGAGGAGCCCCAGCGGTTCGTCGTCGTGCTGCCCGCCTGATCGGCACCTCTCGTTCCCCGGCCCCGTCTGCCTGCAGGCGGGGCCGAACTTTGTCAGCCTGGTAGTTCTGGTGGCCGGTGCGCGAAGCCCGGCGCTGTACGGAAGGACGGTCCCCGTGACGGAGGCAGCGGAGCTTCCCCCCGCGCCCGAACAGGCGCGGGAAGTGTTCGGTGAGCGCTTCGCCGACGCGGTTCGCTATGCGGAGCTGCTCGCCGAGGCGGGAGTGCAGCGCGGCCTGATCGGCCCGCGCGAGGTGCCCCGCCTGTGGGAACGGCACCTGCTGAACTGCGCGGTTCTCTCGGAGGCGGTCCCCGAGGGGGTGACGGTGTGCGATGTCGGCTCCGGAGCCGGCCTGCCGGGCATCCCGCTGGCTCTGGTCCGGGACGACCTCAACATCACCCTGCTGGAGCCGCTGCTGCGGCGCACCAACTTCCTCACCGAGGTGGTCGAACTGCTGGGCTTGGACCACGTCACCGTGGTGCGGGGCCGGGCCGAGGAAGTCATGGGCAAGTTGCCGCCCGTGCATGTGGTGACCGCCCGCGCCGTGGCCCCGCTGGACCGACTGGCCACTTGGGGCATTCCCCTGCTGCGTCCGTACGGCGAGATGCTGGCGCTCAAGGGGGACACCGCCGAGGAGGAGCTGAAGTCGGCCGCCACGGCCCTCAGCAAGCTCGGCGCGGTGTCGACGTCCATCCTCCACGTCGGTGAGGGCGTGGTGGATCCCGCGTCCACCGTGGTCCGGGTGGAGGTCGGCGAGAGCCCGGGCGGCGTACGGTTCGCCGCCAAGCGCGCCAAGGCCGCGCGAACGGGACGGGCACGACGACGCCGCTGACCGCGTCGTCCGTGCGAAACGCCACAGGAGGCGGCCACCCGGTATCGGGTGGCCGCCTCCTGCGGTGTGCTCTCTCGTTACGGCGTCTCCGTGAAGCAGACGTCCGGACGCAGGGAGATGGAGCGGCAGACCTTCTTGATCGTCACGGTGCCCCCGTGGCCGCTGTACGTCGTCGTCCCCTTGCCCTTCTTGTTCCACAACGTGAAGATCTCGCTGCCGTGGCCCGCGCGGGTGTACTGCACGTACACCTCGTTGCCGTCATCGGCGAGGTCCTTGACCGCAGCCACACCGTGGTCGCTGTCGGTGCGGTAACCGTGACCCCAGATCACCTTGATGTCCTGGTCGGCGAAGGCCGGGGTGGCAGTGGCCAGAACGCTGAGGCCCAGCGTCACGGCCACGAGACGGCCTATCGTCTTGGTCTTCATGGAGTGTTACTTCCTTCGCTGGTCGAATCCGTTGGCATAAATGGCACGGCGAACCGACAAAGGGATGTGATGTGCACCGCTGGTCATGCGGTGAAAGCCCCCGTCCCCCGTACGTCGTCGACTCTAGCAGTTGTCGATCTTGGGCGGTGGGGCGAGGGTGCGGGCAGCGTAGGCGGTCGGTGACTACTGGTGGGTCACGTTGTGCTGTGAGTGAGGGATGAATGTCTCCGCGGTGAGACTCCAGCGGAGTGTCGCTCTCGTAGGAGACGGATTGTTGTCATCGTGTTTCACGTGAAACGTCGCTCACTGCTGCACGGCATCATCAGTCGGGGACGCGCTGCGGCCGAACCTCGAGACCGCAAGCCCCTTGGTTCGCTCGGGAAGGCGGCGGAGTTGTCCACAGAGGTGGATTTCTCCACAGAACAACAGGCCTCACTGGTTCGCGACCCCGAAGGCATGGGAGGCTCTGTTCATTGCGAGCCTGAAGTCGAGGAGAGTGAATCCTTGCGGTCCGACGCCAACATCGCGGGACCGATGACCGATCCGGTCCCCGGCCCCCGTACCGAGTCGATGGGGACGGATGTTTCACGTGAAACACCGCCCCCGATGGACGACACTCCCATCGGTCGTGCTGCTCAGCTGGCGGTGGAGGCTCTGGGGCGGGCCGGTGAAGGCCTGCCACGCCCCGAGCAGACCCGAGTCATCGTGGTCGCCAACCAGAAGGGCGGCGTCGGCAAGACGACGACGACCGTCAACCTCGCCGCTTCGCTGGCTCTGCACGGCGGCCGCGTCCTGGTGATCGACCTCGACCCACAGGGAAACGCTTCCACCGCGCTGGGGATCGATCACCACGCCGAGGTCCCGTCGATCTACGACGTACTGGTGGAGAGCAGGCCTCTCGCCGATGTCGTCCAGCCGGTGCCGGACGTCGAAGGTCTCTTCTGCGCCCCGGCCACCATCGATCTCGCCGGTGCGGAGATCGAGCTGGTCTCCCTGGTGGCCCGGGAGAGCCGGCTGCAGCGGGCTATTCAGGCGTATGAGCAGCCGCTGGACTACATCCTCATCGACTGCCCGCCGTCACTGGGTCTGCTGACGGTCAATGCTCTCGTCGCCGGCCAGGAAGTGCTCATCCCCATCCAGTGCGAGTACTACGCGCTGGAGGGGCTGGGCCAGCTGCTGCGGAACGTCGACCTGGTGCGGGGCCACCTCAATCCCACCCTGCACGTGTCGACCATCCTGCTCACCATGTACGACGGCCGGACGCGTCTCGCCTCGCAGGTCGCGGAGGAGGTGCGTACCCACTTCAGTGACGAGGTGCTGCGCACGAGCATTCCGCGTTCGGTCCGTATCTCCGAGGCGCCGAGTTATGGCCAGACGGTGTTGACCTACGATCCTGGATCGAGCGGCGCCCTCTCCTACCTTGAGGCCGCCCGAGAAATCGCGCTGAAGGGGATTGGCATCAGCTACGACGCCAGCCAGGCCCACATCGGTGCCCAGAATGATCCGAACATGGTGGAGGGGATGCAGTGAGCGAGCGACGGAGGGGGCTGGGCCGCGGGCTCGGCGCATTGATCCCCGCTGCCCCGACCGAGAAGGAGTCGGCTGCGGCCGCACTGGGGGGTACTGCTTCCACGTCCCCGGCTGCGGTGCCGCTGATGTCGGACCGTGGGGTGGCCGCGGCGAAGGTGACCACACTGCCGCCTGTTTCCCACGAGACTGAGGAGTCCTCGGGACGTCCTGCCGCAGAGGCGCCCGCGCCTCCTGTGGGGGCCCACTTCGCCGAGATTCCGCTGGACTCCATCACGCCGAACCCGCGCCAGCCGCGTGAGGTCTTCGACGAGGACGCGCTGCACGAGCTGATCACCTCCATCAGGGAGGTCGGTCTCCTCCAGCCCGTCGTCGTGCGGCAGCTCGGGCCCGGCCGCTATGAGCTGATCATGGGCGAGCGACGCTGGCGGGCCTGCCGTGAGGCGGGCCTCGAAGCGATCCCGGCGATCGTCCGGGCCACCGACGACGAGAAGCTCCTTCTCGACGCACTCCTGGAGAACCTGCATCGCGCGCAGCTCAACCCGCTGGAAGAGGCGGCCGCCTACGACCAGCTCCTGAAGGACTTCAACTGCACCCATGACCAGCTGGCCGACCGGATCGGGCGCTCGCGCCCGCAGGTCTCCAACACCCTGCGCTTGCTGCGTCTCTCACCGGCCGTGCAGAAGCGGGTCGCCGCTGGTGTCCTTTCGGCCGGTCATGCACGGGCGCTGCTGTCCGTCGAGGACTCCGAGGAGCAGGACCGGCTCGCGCACCGCATCGTGGCCGAAGGGCTGTCCGTCCGGGCCGTCGAGGAGATCGTGACCCTGATGGGCTCACGGCCTCAGAAGGCCACGCGGTCCAAGGGCCCCCGGGCCGGCGCTCGGGTCTCGCCGGCGTTCAACGAACTGGCGACGCGGCTGTCGGACCGTTTCGAGACGCGGGTGAAGGTCGAGCTGGGCCAGAAGAAGGGCAAGATCACCGTGGAGTTCGCCTCCCCGGAGGATCTTGAGCGCATCCTGAACACGCTCGCCCCCGGTGAGCGCCTGGCTCTCCAGCAGAGCCTGCAGGGTGGAGCGGCCGACGAAGCCGACGACTGATCGGCACCAGCGCCTACTGAGCTGAAGAGCGGACGGCGTCCGGTTCTACCGGAAGGCGGTCCGCTCTTTGCTTTGAGGCGGTATCGAGGTCATCGCATCGTGGCTACGATGCGATGGGTATGGCGCATCCACCTTGCGGATCTCTGAGTGGGAAGACAGGGGCCATGCGATCGATGAGCCGCACCGGACTGATGAGCGCGGGTCTGGGTATCGGAGTGGTCGGCGGATTCGTCGGCAGCCTGCTCAGGGAACGAAGCGTCCTGACGGCAGCTCGCGATGCGGCGAGCGAAGGAAGCGAGGATCAGGCTTCATGGGGCGTCGGCTCGTACCGCTCACGCTGGACAACCTCGAGGACCTTCCCCGGCGCTGCCGTTCGTGCGTCTTCTGGGAGCTGGATCCCGTCAGCGGCGAAGCCGCGCTGAAGGCCGACACGTCCGCGCTGGAGAAGGAATCCTGGATCTCCGCCGTGCTGCTGGACTGGGGGTCCTGCGGCCGGGTGGTGTACGTCGACGACCTTCCCGTCGGCTTCGTGCTCTACGCGCCGCCTGCTTACGTACCGCGTTCCACGGCCTTTCCCACGAGTCCGCTCTCACCGGACGCTGTGCAGCTCATGACGGCGTTCATCCTGCCCGGCTACCAGGGTCAGGGGCTGGGGCGGGTGATGGTCCAGACGGTCGCCAAGGATCTGCTGCGCCGAGGCTTCAAGGCGATCGAGGCGTTCGGCGACGCCCGTTGGAAGGAGCCCGCCTGCCTGCTGCCCGCTGACCACCTCCTGGCCGTGGGCTTCAAGACGGTCCGGCAGCATCCCACGCATCCGCGTCTGCGGCTGGAGCTTCGTTCGACGCTCTCCTGGAAGGAAGACGTGGAACTGGCGCTGGACCGGTTGCTGGGGGCGGTACAGAAGGAACCCGCACTGCGGCCGCTGTAACAGGAAGCCAGTGCACCGTCATGCGAATGGGCCAACCCGTTGGGGTTGGCCCATTCGTGTTTCACGTGAAACATGCGCCGCCGGTTCGACGCCATCCACCGGCTACTCGGCGATGAACTCCTCGAGGTCCCGCACGATGGCGGCCTTCGGCTTGGCGCCGACGATCGTCTTCGCGACCTCGCCGCTCTGGTAGACGTTCAGCGTCGGGATGGACATGACGCCGTACTTGGCAGCCGTACCCGGGTTCTCGTCGATGTTGAGCTTGACGATCTCGATCTTGTCACCGTACTCGGCGGCGATCGCCTCCAGCGACGGGGCGATCTGGCGGCACGGACCGCACCAGGCTGCCCAGAAGTCCACCAGGACGGGCTTGTCGTTCTTGAGGACGTCCTGCTCGAAGGAAGCGTCGGTCACGTTCTTCAGAGTGCCGGCCACGGCGGGCTCCTTAACTTGTTCGTGCGGTGAGGCGGGAGAAGGCGAGGATCAGACGACAGGGGTCTTCTCGGGCTCTGCCTTGTCCTCGTCCGCGAGGGCGGCGAGGAAGCGCTCGGCGTCGAGAGCGGCGGAGCAGCCGGTGCCGGCCGCGGTGATCGCCTGTCGGTAGGTGTGGTCGACCACGTCACCGGCGCCGAAGACTCCGGTCACATTGGTGCGGGTGGACGGAGAGGCGACCTTCAGGTACCCCTCCTCGTCCAGGTCCAGCTGGCCCTTGAAGAGCTCGGTGCGCGGGTCGTGGCCGATCGCGATGAACAGACCGGTCACCGGGAGCTCCGACAGCTCGCCGGTCTTGATGTTGCGCAGCTTGAGCCCGGAGAGCTTCTGGTCGCCCTGGACCTCGGCGACCTCGCTGTCCCAGACGAACTTGATCTTCGGGTCGCCGAAGGCACGCTCCTGCATCGCCTTGGAAGCGCGCAGCGTGTCCCGGCGGTGGACGATCGTGACCGACTTGGCGAACCGGGAGAGGAAGGTGGCCTCCTCCATCGCGGTGTCGCCACCGCCGATCACGGCGATGTCCTGGTCCTTGAAGAAGAACCCGTCACAGGTGGCGCACCAGGAGACACCGCGACCGGAGAGGGCGTCCTCGTTCGGCAGTCCGAGCTTGCGGTGCTGGGAGCCGGTCGTGACGATCACGGCCTTGGCGCGGTGGACCGTACCGGCGGTGTCCGTGACGGTCTTGATCTCACCGGTCAGATCGACGGAGACGACGTCGTCCGGGATCAGTTCCGCACCGAAGCGCTCGGCCTGGGCACGCATGTTGTCCATCAGGTCGGGACCCATGATGCCGTCGCGGAAGCCCGGGAAGTTCTCCACGTCGGTGGTGTTCATCAGGGCGCCACCGGCGGTGACGGCACCCTCGAACACCAGGGGCTTCAGCGACGCGCGCGCGGTGTAGAGCGCCGCCGTGTAGCCTGCGGGCCCGGAGCCGATGATGATCACGTTACGGACGTCGCTCACGGCTTGATTCCTCGTCTCTGGTCTCTGTCAGTCGACCGGTGGAGCCCCTTTCGAAGCTCTCACCCCACCCAACGGATCCTAGGGGGTTCGCATTCCCGGTGTGTTCGGGCGCACGGGCATCACACAGGGTACGGATGACCGCGCAGGCGCCGGGGATTCCTCCGGCGAACTCAGGACCGGGGGAACGACTGTTTCATCAGTACTTCGCCGGCGGAGCCGGGCTGCTGATGGACGCACTCGGCGTCGACGACATAGGCGGTGACGCGGGTGTTGTCGTCGGCATCGGGCACCACGACCAGATAGGCGCTCTTACCGGCGTAGACACCGGTCTTGGAGCCCAGGACATCCTCGCGGCTGTTGAGCGCCTGGCGGACGCAGTCGGGAACCGGGGGCTGGGACTGAAGCAGCGTGTTGGCACTCTGAGTGGACCCGGGGCTGGTCTGCTCGGTCCCGACGCCGGACCGCGGCTCGTGGGAAGCGGGCTTCCGGGCCGTGTCCGCGGCCAGCAGACCCTTCACCTGGCTCCGGACGCTGTCGCCGGAGAAGCGGCCGGCAGACGGTGTCATCGTGCCCTGAGCCGTCGTTCCGGAGCCATCTCTGCCCAGTGACTGCAGAACGAGGGAACCGGCACCGAGGACCGCGGCGGTGAGCAAGGAGCCCAGGACGACGGTCCTTCGGCGTCGCCCACGCCGGAAGCCCTTGCGCCCCGGCCCTGTGGGCGCAGCTGACCGTCCAGCAGGGCGACCTGAAGGGAGTGATGTTTCACGTGAAACATGGCCACCGGCCTCCTCGCCCGGCCCGTCCACCTCGGTAACCAGAGCTGGTGCGCCCCCGGTTCCCGGTGCGGTGGACGCGGGCAGCGTCTCGGCGGCGAGAGCGGCGTCAATGCGGCCGACGACATCCGCCGGCATGCGCGGGGCCTCTTCGACAGTGCCCAGCAGCCCGCGGATCTCCTCCAGAGAGGCGTGCACGTCCGCACACAGTTCACACGATTCCAGGTGCTGGCGTACCTCCGTGCCTCGGTCCGACGCGAGCAGGCCTTCGGTGAGATCGGCGATCTCCGCGACGTCCGGGTGCCCTGCCGTGTCTGTCGTGGAACTCACGCTCGCCCACCTCCGCCCTTCACTACGGCTGGATCAGTTGGACCCGCACCGTCGGCGTCTGCGCCACGAAGGTCCGATGCAGATGGGACGGATGTCCCCTGCACCCGGTTCCGTCCGGCACCGGGTTCTTTTTCATCGCTGTCGGTTCCGGGCCGCAGATGGCCCAGCAACGGGAGAAGCCTGGCCCTGCCCCGGGCGCAGCGGCTCTTCACCGTTCCGGTCGGCACATCGAGCATCCGGGCGGCCTCGGCGACGGGGTAGCCCTGCATGTCCACAAGGACCAGGGCCGCACGCTGCTCGTAGGGAAGCGTGCCGAGCGCCTCCAGGAGCTGCCGGTGCAGATCGTTCCGCTCGGCGGGAGCCGAGGCCGACTCGTGCGGCTCCAGCAACTGCTCCAGGCGCTCGGTGTCGTCGACCGGGGCGGTCTTCCGGGTGGCCGCCTTCCGCGCCCGGTCCAGGCAGGCGTTCACGGTGATCCGGTGCAGCCAGGTCGTGACGGCCGACTGTCCACGGAAGGTGTGCGCGGCCCGGTAGGCGGACACCAGGGCGTCCTGGACGGCGTCAGCGGCTTCCTCGCGGTCACCCAGGGTCCGCAGCGCCACGGCCCAGAGCCGGTCCCGATGCCGTCGGACGATCTCGGTGAAGGCATCGGGGTCGCCTTCTACGTGTCGGGCGAGCAGGTCCTCGTCCCGTGCGTCGCCGTATCCGGCGCCATCTCCCATCGGCCCCTCCCGAGTGGAGACCTCAGCTGGTCACCTTGATGTCTGCCACTCGGCCCCGCCAGTGGCCCTGGTTGTCCGCGGGCAGCTTGGTCAACCACACGAGGAGGTACTGCGTCTTGAGGGACTTGCCGGGCTTGAGCGTCACCGTGGTGCCCGAGCCGTCGGCAACCTTGCTGTAGGCGTTGAAAGTCGACGGTTCGGATCCCGCGTTCGCGTCGGCGGCACGGAGTTCTACCGAGGTCTCGCCCACGAAGGTGACGGTCACCTTGCCGACCTGCTGGACCTTGCCGAGGTCGAGTCTGACGCCGACGCCCGACTTCAGATTGCCGAACTCGGGGCTCAGGTAGTAGTCCGTCTGCCAGTAGGAAGCCGTGTTGCCGTCGTAGACCTTGTCTATGTCGGCCGGCTTCTCGGACTGGTCGGTTCCGAACGGGTCGAAGTCACGGGCGCCCTTGATGCCGATGGGCCGACCGGCCGTGGGCTTCTTCGGGCTTTTGTCGCCGCTGTCCTGCGTCTGGGTGTTGTTGGTGTCGTTCGAGTTGTCGCCCTGGCCCATCAGGGCGTCCGCGAGCTGCCAGCTGCCCAGGCCCAGCGCGGCGATGAGCAGGGCGGAGACCGCCCACTTCAGGACCTTGCCGGTGCGGCTCTGCAGCGGGGGCGGCGGGGGCGTGAGCGGCTGGGTCACTCCGGGGTGCGGCGCGGGGCGACCGTAGGAGCCCTGCTGGTACGTGGTGCGCTGGTACTCCGGGGGCGCTGTGAAGGCCGGCTCCGGCGGGCGGATGCGGGGCATCTCACCGATCGCCTTGACCAGTTCCTCCGGCGTGATGCACGCGGCCTCGTGGCGGGAGGCGGTGGCGCCGTCATTGACCAGGGCCCGCATGGCCAGCTCGGACAGGCCGCGGTGCACACCGGCCCTCACCTGGTCCGGTGCGATCAGGCCGATGTCCTTGGGCAGCCCCGACAGGCCGTAGGCGTCGTTCTCGTACGGCCAGCGCTGGGTGAGCGCCGCGTACAGCAGGGCGCCGATGGCCTCGGTGTCCGTGCGCTGCGGGGTGTCGGAGCTGATGCCGCGCAGCGCCGCGTTCACGGCGAGACCGCGGATACGCCACTGGCCGGTGGAGGTGCGCAGGACGGCGTTCGGGTTCAGCCGGAGGTGGGCGAGGCCTTCACGGTGGGCGGCGGCCATGGCGGACGCCACCTGACTGACCATCTGGTAGGCGTCGTGCGGCTCCAGCGGGCCGGCCGCGAGCAGAGCGGTCAGTTCGGTGGCGTCGGGCAGCCATTCGTGCACGACGTAGACGAGGTCGTTCTCCTCGACGGCGTCGAGGACCTGGACGAAGCGCGGGTCGCCGAGCAGCGCGGAGGAACGGGCGGCGGCCAGCACCGATCGTGCCCGCACATGGTCCGCGGGCAGGATGTGGACGCCGACGGCACGACGCAGTTTCTCGTCCACCGCACGCCAACTGCTGAATCCGTCCAGACGGGTGACGCACTCCTCGAGACGGTAGCGTCTGGCGAGCTTGTGACCGCTGTGCAGTTCGGGTGGCGAAGCCTTCTTGCCGGGGACCTCCGTCCCGCCACTCCCCTGCGCCTCGTCGCTGTCCGGGTCCCGCTCCGGGTTATGGGCCACCCCGTCGGCCGTGGACTGGTCCGCCTTCGCGGTCAGCGGCTCATCACCGCTGTTGTCTGCCACGTCGACGGCAGCCGTGCTCCGTTCCGCCACCGTCGTCCCTGCCTCCCCATCCGTTGCACGCTGTCCGACGCCGAAACCAATTGTGCCCACAGTCCGGCGCTATGCACGACACACAGCCGCGGACGATGGTTGTGCGCCTACCCCCGCCTCAGCGCCCCAGGCGCCCGCGCACCATACCCACGAGCGAGTTGAGCTCCTCGATCCGCATCCTGCGGGCGGAGACGAAGAAGACGCCGAGCAGGACCACGCCACCGGCGACCAGCGCGGCGAACGAACCGACCACGCCCTGGCCGAGGGTGTGCCCGATGCCGTAGCAGGCCGCACCGCTGAGCAGGGCCGCCGGTACCGAGGCGATGCCGAGCCGAGCGTAGGTCCGCAGCACCCGGGAGCCGTCCAGGTCGCCGCCGAGCCGCTTGCGCAGCCGCCGCCAGGCGACGCCCACGCCGATGGCGTAGGCGAGGCCGTAGGCGGCTGCCATGCCCGCCACGGCCCAGCGGGCCGGCAGCAGGAAGTAGCAGAGTCCGGAGGCGGCCGCGTTGACCGCCGCCACGATGACGGTGTTGTAGAAGGGGGTGCGGGTGTCCTCGTACGCGTAGAAGGCGCGCAGGACGACGTACTGCACCGAGTACGGGATCAGGCCGAGGCCGAAGGCCATCAGCATGTAGCCCATGTTGGTGGCCGAGCCGATGCCGGCGGAACCGAAGATCAGCGTGCACATCGGGATGCCGAGGGCGAGAAACCCGAAGGCGATCGGCACGATGGCGACCGCGGTGGTGCGCAGCCCCTGGGAGATGTCGTCGCGGACGGCCCCGCCGTCACCCTCGGAGGCCGAGCGTGAGATGCGCGGCAGCAGCGCCGCCATCAGGGACACCGTGATGATGGCCTGCGGCAGGCCCCAGATCAGCTGGGCGTTGGCGTAGGCGGCGAAGCCGGTGCCCTTGACGCCGGAGTCGTCGCCCGCCGCGGTGGACAGCTGGGTCACGACCATGGCGCCCAACTGGTTGGCGAGCACGAACAGCACCGTCCACTTGGCGAGCATCGCGGCCTTGCCGAGACCGTGACCCTTCCAGTCGAAGCGCAGCCGGATCCGGAAGCCGGTCTCCCGCAGGTAGGGGATCATCGCCAGCGACTGCACCACCAGTCCGAGCAGCACACCGGCGCCGAGGAGCCGCTGGCCCTGGGGCGGGATGGACTCGACGGCCAGGTGGGAGTTGGCGGCGGTGCCGTAGACCCAGATGAACATGCCGAGCGAGATGATGATGACGATGTTGTTCAGGACCGGGGTCCACATCATCGCGCCGAACTTGCCGCGGGCGTTGAGGATCTGACCCATCACCACGTGGATGCCCATGAAGAAGATGGAGGGCAGGAAGTAACGGGTGAAGGTGACCGCGACCTCGTTGGCCGCCGGGTCGTCGGCGATGGTGGGCGACAGCAGCCGCACCAGCAGCGGCGCAGCGAACATCGCCAGGCCGGTCAGCGCGGCCAGGGCCACCATCACGAGGGTCAGCAGCCGGTTGGCGAAGGCCTCGCCGCCGTCCTCGTCCTCCTTCATGGAGCGCACCAGCTGGGGCACGAAGACGGAGTTGAGGCCACCGCCGACGGTGAGGATGTAGATCATCGTGGGCAGCTGGTAGGCCACCTGGAACGAGTCGGCCAGCAGGCCGAGACCCAGGGCGGCGGCGATCAGCGCGGAGCGGATGAACCCGGTGAGCCGGGAGACCATCGTCCCCGCCGCCATGACCGCGCTGGACTTCAGCAGCCCCGCGGCCTTGCCTCCCTTCTTCGGGGCGGGCGCGGGCGCGGTGGCCGTGGCGGCGGCCGCACCGGCGGGCTCCGGAGCCACTGCCGGGGACGGCACCGAAGACGGCACGGAGCCGCCGGGAACGGACGGCCCGGCCTGGTACGAGGCGTCCGCGTACCCGTTCGGCTGCTGCGGGCCCTGGGCGTAAGGCGTAGCCGGGTACGGGTTCGCGGGACTCTGACCGGGGCCCGGCCCCGAGGCCGGGCCGGGGACGGCCGGGGGATCCATCGGCGCGGGCCCACCGCCCTGCTGCTGGTCCCTGAAGAGGTGCGCGAAGGCGTCCGGCTCGTGGTGCTCCTCACCGGAGTGCGTGACCAGGTCGTCCACCCCCACGAACTGGGTCTTCCGGGGATCGTCGCCGTAGGGCAGGTAGGGAGCGGCGCGGTCCGGCTCCGGCGCCGGCGTCTGCGCCCAGACCCGCGGGTCCGGAGCGTGGGGCGACTGAGGCGGCGGGGCGTACAGCGGCTGTTGCTGCTCGTACGTGCCCGGGGGCGGCGGCGGGTGTGCGGCACGGTCGTACAGCGCCTCGGCGACCGGGTCCTGGGCGGCGAGGTCCTGCGCCCGGTACGGGTCCTGGTCGTAGGCGTCCTGGAGGTACATGTCGTGCTGCGGCGGCACCTGGCCGGGCTCCGGCGGCGACTCGGGGTAGCCCGAGCCGGCCGCGCCCTGGCCGCGGTCACCGTCGTACGGCGCGTTCATGGTTACCCCACCTCATCGTCCCGGGCCACACCGGCCACGACATCGCTCAACGGTCCACTCTCTCACCCGTCCCGGACGGGTCGGCGTTTTCCGATGCGGTGTCCGGCGCAGGGTCACTCGGCTGCTCCGGGCCCTCGGCACCGGGCGGGGCGTCGGACTGGTCGGTGAGACGGTCCGAGGGGGCGCCGGGGTTCCCCGGTTCGCCGTCGTTCTCCCCGCCGTCCGGGCCGGGGCCGTCGTCGTCCGCCTGGCGGGCCGCCGCGCGCTTGCGCTGGGTGTACATCCGGAACCCGGCCAGGACCAGCAGCAGGACGCCGCCGCCGATGACCAGCATGACGGTGGGGGTGACCTCGGTGACCTTCACGTCGAAGCTGACCGGGTCGCCGTACTCCTGGCCGTCCTGGGTGTACAGCTGGGCGATGACCGTGACCCGGCCGTTGGCGTTGGCCGCGGTGGGAAACTTCACGGACTGGCTGTGGCCGCCGGAGACCTCGACGTGCTGCTCCTCGTAGGCCTTGCCGCCGATCTTCAGCCGGGTCGGCATCGTCGAGGTGAGCCGCAGGACGAGGTGGCTCACGGGCTGCACGAGGTTGTTCTGGACGGTCACCGGGATGGTGGCGCTGCGCCCGGAGAGCTTGGTCTCGGACTTGTCGATCAGTTTGACCTGGTCGGTCAGGTCGTCCAGCCAGGCCTCGACGTCGCCCCGGAAGCTGTCCGCTTCGCCGCCGCGGCCACGCCAGGACGTGGACATCTCACGGTTTATGGCCCGCCCGAACGGGGTGATCACCCGGGACTGGTCGCTGAGGACCACCTTGAAGTTGTCGAGCTTGTCCTGCGTGCGCGCGATCTGCTCGAACGCCGTCCTCGGCAGTTCCCGCTTGCGCAGCGAGGAGGGGTAGGAGGACGTCGACGGAATGCGCGTGGTGGCGGCCGGGTCCGGCTTGGCCTTGGCGGCCGCGGTGAGGTTCTGCGCCTGGGACCAGGTCCCGCCCTGGAGGGCCTGCACCGCCTTGGCCATCGCCTGGGCCTGGCTCGCCGAGGGCATGCGCTGAGGGGCGACGACGATGCTCCGCTGCTCGTCGGTCTGCGCGTTCACCTCCAGGCTCTGAGCCAGGAACTGCTGGACGGCGAGCGTCGCCGAGCCCGCCTTGGTCAGGTCGTCCTCGAACGCGGTGGACAGCCGTGCGTCGGAGACCACCGCCGTCGTACCGCCGCCGACCGGGCGGGCCGCGGACGGGGTGTACGCCAGTCCGGCGGTCTCCTGGAGGCTGTCGCTGCGGGCGAGTACGCGGTCGGCGCCGGCGGAGGTGGCGACCTTCATGATCGACGGGTCGACGGCACCGTCCACGGGCCAGGCGAAGTCGGTCGTCGGTGTGACGTGAAGCACGGTCTTCACGGTGGTGGCGGCGACGTCGGTGGCGTCCTTGAGGTGGCTGAGCGAGCCGGTGACACTGGTACCGCTGTGCGCCAGGGAGGCCAGGTCAGGGTCGGCGAAGGGCAGCGCGACGACCTCCTTGCCCACGACGGCCTTCTGCAGTTCGGCCAGCCACTGCTTGGCGACCGCCTGGTGCGAGCCGGCCCTGGTGGTGCCGTCGTCGTTCTGCAGCCGGTAGCCGCCCGCCATGGCGTCCACCGAGGCCAGCAGGTCCGGGTCGATCACCCAGGTGACGTCGAGGTCCTTGCCCAGAGCCAGCATCTGCGCCAGCCGGCCGCCGGGCGAGATCTCCTTGGCCAGGTCGTCGTCCTTGAAGACCGGCGTCTGCAGCTCACCGGCGCCCGTCCTCGCCGTCATGTGGGACGTGGAGAGCAGCGGCCACAGGACCGTCGTCCTGGTCTTGGTGTCCGCGTCGGACGGCTGCCACGGCAGGAACGTCCGCTGGACGCCGAGCACCTGGTCCCATGGCCGGGCGGAGGTCTGGCCGGACAAGGCCACGCCGACCTCGTAGACGCCGTCCTGGCCGAGGTCGAGCTGGTCCACCGGGACGGAGATGCTGAAGTGCTGTGCGACTCCGGGCGCGAGCTGGGAGAACTTCTCCTCGTACTTGTCGCCGACCTCGGAGCCGGTGCGCGCGCGGAGATCGTCGGGGTGCCGGGCGACGGCGTCGATCGCCGAGCGGGTGTTGAGCAGGGGGCCCACCCGCAGGCCCACGTGGGCGCCGGTGACGTTCTGCTTGCCGGTGTTCGTCACCGTGCCGGACACGGTCACCGTGTCCCCGTCCGTGGGGGCGCTGGGGCTGAGCGAGTCGAGGGAGACGGACACCGGGCTGGACGACGCGGCCTGTGCGGGCGCCGCGGCGGGCAACTGGAGGAGTCCCGCCAGCAGGGGCGCACCGGCGAACAGCGCTCCGGTGCGCCGCAGCCAGCGGCGGGCAGGTGAGGAGGCACTGGTCCCCTGGAAGTCAGCCGCCTCGGCCACGCGCTCGCCCGTCCCTCGTCGTCAGTGGTCGTCGGAATGTGCGTCCACGCATGGTAACGAGGCGCGCAGAGTGGAAGTGCCGCGGTCTGCTCCGCAAGACCAGGGAGCGGCGGCGGCACGCCCTCTATATCCAGTATCGAGCGGAGAGCGGTTGTACGTCGTAAGCACAGCGCTTGTGCGGGTATGACCGGAGGCGTCCACACCGCTCGATGGAGGCGACCCGGGCGGCCGGGGACACGTACCCTCTTCTGTTGTGCCGAACGCCAACGAAGACACTCCCACTGCCCTGAGCCAGGCGCAGCACCGCGCGGTCAGCGAGCTGCTGCGAGTGGCCCCCGTCGCCGACGACCTCGCCCGCCGTTTCCAGGCGGCCGGGTTCTCGCTCGCCCTGGTGGGCGGCTCGGTCCGGGACGCGCTGCTCGGCCGGCTCGGCAATGACCTGGACTTCACCACCGACGCGCGTCCTGAGGACGTACTGAAGATCGTGCGACCGTGGGCGGACGCCGTCTGGGAGGTGGGGATCGCCTTCGGGACGGTCGGCGCGCAGAAGAACGCCCGGGTCGCGGACACCGACTGGCAGTTCCAGATCGAGATCACCACGTACCGGTCGGAGGCGTACGACCGCACCTCGCGCAAGCCCGAGGTGTCCTACGGCGACTCGATCGAGCAGGACCTCGTCCGTCGCGACTTCACGGTCAACGCGATGGCCGTGGCGCTGCCGGAGAAGGAGTTCATCGACCCGCACGGCGGCCTTCAGGATCTCGCGGCCCGAGTGCTGCGCACTCCCAGCACGCCCGAGGAGTCCTTCTCGGACGATCCACTGCGGATGATGCGGGCTGCCCGGTTCGCCGCCCAGCTCGACTTCGATGTCGCTCCCGAGGTCGTCACCGCGATGACGGAGATGTCCGGGCGGATCGAGATCGTCTCGGCCGAGCGGGTCCGGGACGAGCTGAACAAGCTGATCCTCTCCGCGCAGCCGCGCAAGGGCCTGGCGCTGCTGGTCGACACCGGGCTGGCCGGCCATGTCCTGCCCGAACTGCCGGCTCTGCGGCTGGAGAGTGACGAGCACCACCGGCACAAGGACGTCTACGAGCACACGCTGATCGTGCTGGAGCAGGCGATGGCGCTGGAGCAGGAGGGCCCGGACCTGACGCTCCGCCTGGCCGCGCTGCTGCACGACATCGGCAAGCCGCGCACCCGGCGTTTCGAGAAGGACGGCCGCGTCTCGTTCCATCACCATGAGGTGGTCGGCGCGAAGATGACCAAGAAGCGGATGACCGCCCTGAAGTACTCGAACGAGCTGGTGAAGGATGTCTCACGGCTCGTCGAGCTCCACCTGCGGTTCCACGGCTACGGCACCGGCGAGTGGACGGACTCCGCCGTGCGGCGCTATGTCCGTGACGCGGGCCCGCTGCTGGAGCGTCTGCACAAGCTGACTCGGTCCGACTGCACGACGCGGAACAAGCGGAAGGCGGTCGCGCTGTCGCGAGCCTACGACGGCCTCGAGGAGCGCATCGGCCAGCTTCAGGAGCAGGAGGAGCTCGACGCCATCCGCCCGGATCTCGACGGCAACGAGATCATGGAGATCCTGGGAGTGGGCCCCGGTCCCGTGATCGGCAAGGCGTACAAGCACATGCTGGAGTTGCGCCTGGAGAACGGTCCGATGGTGCACGACGAGGCGGTCGCGGCTCTCAAGGAATGGTGGGCCGGGCAGGACTGAGATGCGCCGGGGCGGGGTCGTGTTTCACGTGAAACACGACCCCGCTGCCCTACCGAGGGGGCGATGTTTCACGTGAAACATCGCCCCCTCGGCTGTTCCGGGTGCGGCGGCGCTCGAAGCGGGCCATGCCCAGGGCCACGGCGCCATAGACCAGTGCGACGAGGACCACCAGCAGCGCGGAGCGCCCGTCCGGCGGGAGTATCAGTGCGGCGACTCCGGCGGCGCCGACGAAGGCGATGTTGAAGAGGACGTCGTACAGCGAGAAGATCCGGCCCCTGAAGGCGTCCTCCACCGACGACTGCACGACGGTGTCCGTGGCGATCTTGGCTCCCTGGGTGATCACGCCCAGGACGAACGCGGCCGCCAGAAGCGGGCCGGTGGCGAACGGGAGGCCGAGTGCGGGCTCCAGTACGGTGGCCGTGCCGGCGCACACCGCGATCCAGCGGCCCGGCCCGATCCGTCCCACCGTCCACGGTGTCACCACGGCGGCGGCGAAGAAGCCCGCGCCGGACACGGCCAGACCGAGTCCGAGCAGCCTCAGTCCGTCCTCTGGCGTGGTGGAGAGTGCGTAGCGGCACAGCATGAGCAGCAGGACGAGGAGCGCTCCGTAGCAGAAGCGCATCAGGGTCATGGAGGTCAGCGCCCAGGCCGCCTCACGGCGTCGAGGTGCGGCCAGGTGCCGGACGGCCGCGAACAGCTCGCGTGCGGTGTCCAGAAGCGCGGTGCGCAGGTGGGGCTGTACGGGTTCCCGGTCGGGACCGAGGAGAGCGGGAGCCATGCTCAGGGCGGTGAGCGCCGCGCACAGGTAGAGGAAGGACCCCAGCAGTACCACCGCGGCGTCGGAGTCCGACGCCACCAGCCGGACGGCGAAGGCGAGGCCGCCCCCGGCTGTCGCCGCGAGCGTTCCGGCAGTGGGTGACAAGGAGTTGGCGAGCACCAGGCGCTCGGTGTCGACCACGTGTGGCAGGGCCGCGGACAATCCGGCGAGGACGAAGCGGTTGACGGCGGTGACGCACAGCGCGGAGGCGTAGAACAGCCAGTTCGGCACATGGCCGACCATCAGGACGGCGGTCGCCCCCGCCAGCAGGGCGCGCAGCAGATTGCCGTACACGAAGACCTGGCGGCGCCGCCAGCGGTCCAGCAGGACGCCGGCGAAGGGCCCGACCAGCGAGTAGGGCAGCAGCAGGACCGCCATCGCCGAGGCGATCGCCGCCGCCGAGGCCTGTTTCTCCGGGGAGAAGACGACGTACGCGGCCAGAGCGACCTGGTAGACGCCATCGGCCCCCTGGGACAGCAGGCGCACGGACAACAGGCGGCGGAAGTCCCGCAGGCGCAGCAGGACGCGCAGGTCACGGACGACGGACATGGCCCCACCCTCACATATGCGAAGGGTCCCCAGGTCGGGAGACCCGGGGACCCTTCGCAGCCCTGGCAGGAGCGTTCTCTTCGGCGCGCCGGGCGGCCGAGCCCGCGTGCTTAGCGCTCGACCTCGCCGCGGATGAACTTCTCGACGTTCTCGCGGGCCTCGTCGTCGAAGTACTGGACCGGCGGGGACTTCATGAAGTACGAGGACGCGGACAGGATCGGGCCACCGATGCCGCGGTCCTTGGCGATCTTCGCGGCGCGCACGGCGTCGATGATGACACCAGCGGAGTTCGGGGAGTCCCAGACCTCGAGCTTGTACTCCAGGTTCAGCGGGACGTCACCGAAGGCGCGGCCCTCGAGGCGGACGTAGGCCCACTTGCGGTCGTCCAGCCAGGCGACGTAGTCGGACGGGCCGATGTGGACGTTCTTCTCGCCGAGGTCCCGGTCGGGGATCTGCGAGGTGACGGCCTGCGTCTTGGAGATCTTCTTGGACTCCAGGCGCTCGCGCTCGAGCATGTTCTTGAAGTCCATGTTGCCGCCGACGTTCAGCTGCATCGTGCGGTCCAGGATGACACCGCGGTCCTCGAACAGCTTCGCCATGACGCGGTGCGTGATGGTGGCGCCGACCTGGGACTTGATGTCGTCACCGACGATCGGCACACCGGCCTCGGTGAACTTGTCCGCCCACTCCTTGGTGCCGGCGATGAAGACCGGGAGGGCGTTGACGAAGGCGACCTTGGCGTCGATGGCGCACTGGGCGTAGAACTTCGCCGCGTCCTCGGAGCCCACGGGCAGGTAGCAGACCAGGACGTCGACCTGCTTGTCCTTCAGGATCTGGACGACGTCCACCGGCTCGGCGTCGGACTCCTCGATGGTGGCGCGGTAGTACTTACCGAGGCCGTCGAGGGTGTGGCCGCGCTGCACGGTGACACCGGTGCTCGGCACGTCGCAGATCTTGATGGTGTTGTTCTCGGAGGCGCCGATCGCGTCCGCCAGGTCGAGACCGACCTTCTTGGCGTCCACGTCGAACGCGGCGACGAACTCGACGTCCCGCACGTGGTAGTCACCGAACTGCACGTGCATCAGGCCGGGGACCTTCGACGCCGGGTCGGCGTCCTTGTAGTACTCGACTCCCTGCACCAGCGACGCGGCGCAGTTGCCCACGCCGACGACGGCTACGCGAACCGAACCCATTCCGGTTGCTCCCTGTGTGTACGAGTGAGGCCCTGAGTGGGACTCACGTGGCGGTGTCGCCGGGCGTATCCGTACCGGGGTTCTCCCCGGCACGGGGCAGGCCGCCCGTCGATCCAGTGGTGGTGTCCTGCTGAGCGGACCCCCCGGACGCGGAACCCTTCAGGTCCCGTCCGGCCCGCTCGCTCTCGATGAGCTCGTTCAGCCAGCGCACTTCGCGCTCCACGGACTCCATCCCGTGGCGCTGGAGCTCGAGTGTGTAGTCGTCGAGGCGCTCCCTGGTGCGCGCCAGGGAGGCGCTCATCTTCTCCAGACGCTCCTCCAGGCGGCTCCGCCGGCCCTCCAGCACACGCATGCGCACATCTCGCGAGGTCTGCCCGAAGAAGGCGAACCGGGCGGCGAAGTGCTCGTCCTCGTACGCGTCCGGCCCGGTCTGCGAGAGCAGCTCCTCGAAGTGCTCCTTACCTTCTGCCGTCAACCGGTAGACGATCTTGGCGCGGCGCCCGGTGAGGGGAGCGGCCAGGGCGTCCTCATGGGTGCTGCCCGGTTCCTCGATCAACCAGCCGTTGGCGACCAGCGTCTTGAGACAGGGGTACAGGGTCCCGTAGCTGAACGCCCGGAACACACCCAGTGACGTGTTGAGTCGTTTGCGCAGCTCGTAGCCGTGCATCGGGGACTCGCGCAGCAGGCCGAGGACGGCGAACTCGAGGATGCCGGAACGCCGACTCATGATCGCCTCCTCTCGGTCCGCCGCGTCTTTATCTCACGCTGATGTATCGACTCGATACATCATGACGATAGAACGGCCTCCCGCACGCGACAAGAGGGGGGACGGTGAACGGGATCACATCACCGATTCGTAGGAGGCAAGTTGCCTGGTTTGGGGTGAACTTCGGGACTCGGCGGGTTTTGGCGGTGCGTAGTCTGTGCGGCATGCACATCACCGGGAACCGAGTGACGTCTGGGGGCGTCCTCGTCCCTGGAGCAGTACGGGTGAATGCGGAACCGACCACATCCGTACTTCGGGGGGACCGGAAACCAGCCGCCGTTTCCAGGCGCGCAAGGGTGCGCCTGCCCGAGGAGTAGTCGTTCGATGAGCGAGCACCGTCGCAAACCGCCGCAGCCGCAGGGAGGCGGACGTGCCGCGGCCCGACGCGGCCAGTCCGGCTCGGCCTCCGGCCGCCGCGCGGCACCGCGAGGCGCCACCGGGTCCCCTGCCGACTCCTATGGGTCGACTTCCTATGGGGCGTACTCCCACGGCCCGGGGGGTGAGGAACGTGCCTACAGCGGCCGTGCCGACGCCCGCCGGGCGGCGCAGAAAGGCGGCGGCAGGCGCAGGGCCGCCGACCCGGCCGGCCCGGGGCGCGGCAGAGGCCGTGCGGCCGACCCCGGCAAGAAGCGTCTCATCGACTACCCGCGCCACGACAAGGACGGGTGGCACCGCTGGGTGCCGTCCTGGAAGCTCGTCACGGGGCTGTTCATCGGTTTCGTCGGCAGCGTTGTGGCCATGGTGGGCGTCGGCTACGCGATGGTCTCCATCCCCAACGAGAACGACGCCGCCAAGTCCCAGAACAACGTCTACTACTGGGCCGACGGCTCGCAGATGGTCGCGACGGGCACGGGCGTGAACCGTCAGAACGTCACCATCGACAAGATCCCCGAGGCCATGCAGTACGCGGTGATCTCGGCCGAGAACAAGAGCTTCTACCAGGACTCGGGCGTCGACCCCATGGGTATCGCGCGAGCCCTGGCCAACATGGCCCGAGGCGGTCAGACGCAGGGTGGCTCGACGATCACCCAGCAGTACGTCAAGAACACGTACCTCAGCCAGGACCAGACCATCACCCGCAAGTTCAAGGAGATGTTCATCTCCATCAAGGTGGGGACGAAGCTCAAGAAGCCGCAGATCCTCCAGGGTTACCTGAACACCTCGTACTACGGACGTGGCGCCTATGGCATCCAGGCCGCCGCGCGGACGTACTACAACAAGGACGCCGTCGATCTCAAGCCCAGCGAGTGCGCCTTCCTCGCGTCGCTGCTCAAGGGAGCGACGTACTACGACCCGGCGGGAAACGAGAGCCTCGACAAGGCGGCCACGGCCAGTGCCAACCTCAAGCGGTCCAAGGAGCGCTGGTCCTGGATCCTCGGCGAGATGCACAAGGACAAGCACCTCTCGGACGCCCAGTACCAGGACGCCATCAAGAAGTACCCCATGCCCCAGGACCGCAAGGCGACCAAGGGCATGACCGGCCAGATCAGCTACCTGGCCGACACGGCGAAGAAGTACGTCCTCAACCACTCGAACATCTCTGAGCAGGAGTTCGACAGGGGCGGCTTCCAGATCTACACGACCTTCAAGAAGGACAAGGTCAACGCCCTGAGCGCGGCCGTCAAGAAGATCCAGAAGGAGCGCCTCAACCCGAAGCGCGAACTCGACAAGTACGTCCAGTTCGGCGCGGCGTCGGTGGTCCCCAACGACGGTGCGATCGTCGCTCTCTACGGCGGTGACGGTTACGAGAACGGCCACTTCACGAACAACGCCGACACCCAGGGTGTCCCCGTCGGCTCGACGTGGAAGCCGTTCGTGCTGGCCGCGGCCATGCAGTACGGCACCTACGACTCCGGTGGCGAGGGAATCTCCCCACTGAGCAAGTACAACGGCGACGACCACCTCAAGGTGAAGAAACCCGACGGGTCGTACTACCTCAACAAGGACAACTCGTTCTTCTTCCAGAAGAACGAGAGCCCGCACAAGTGGGGGTACATCACCCTGCGCAAGGCGATGGAGCAGTCCATCAACACCCCCTTCGTGCAGCTGGGCGTCGACGTCGGCATGTCGCACGTCCGCGACGTCGCCCGCTCGGCCGGCATCCTCGACCAGAGCATGTCGGTGGACCTCAACCCGTCGTTCGCGATCGGTACCTCCACCCCCAGTGCGATCCGCATGGCCGACGCGTACGCGACCTTCGCCGCCTCCGGCAAGCAGACGGATCCGTACTCGGTGACCGCCGTCAAGAAGGACGGCCAGGAGCAGCCCGGCTTCGCCAAGCCCAAGCCCAAGCAGGCGATGCAGTCGAACATCGCCAACAACGTCACGGACGTCCTGGAGAACGTCATCCAGAACGGCACGGCGCAGAACGCCAAGGCGCTGGGCCGTACGGCGGCGGGCAAGACCGGTACCACCGACAAGAACAAGTCGGCCTGGTTCGTCGGCTACACCCAGCAGCTCTCGACGTCGGTGGCGATGTTCCGGGAGAACCCCAAGAACCACAAGCTGCTCTCCATGAACGGCACCGCGGGCAAGGACTCCATCCACGGCGGTGACATCCCGACGCAGGTGTGGACCGAGTACATGAGGGCGGCGCTGAAGAACGCGAACGACCCGGGCTTCCCGGCCGCTGCGAAGATCGGCAAGGTCAATGACGAGGCCGGTGCGCCTTCTCCGACCCCGTCGATCACCATCACCCCGAGCCAGACGCCGAGCGAGTCGCCGAGCCCGTCGCCGAGCGTGACCGAGCCGTCCCCGTCCCCGTCCCCGTCGGCCAGCGAGACCTGCCAGTTGGGCTGGGGCAACAACTGCAACGGCGCCAACGGTGGCACGAACACGGGTGGCACGGGCGGAGGGACGACACCCTCGCCGACAGCCACGGACACGACCGGAACGGGCACGACCAGAGGCAATGGCAACGGCAACGGAGGCCTCTTCGGTGGCCAGAACGGCTAGACCTCAGGTCTGACCGGTTGGCGGTCATTTCGCCCGCCAAGTCACGTTTCACGTGAAACACGGGGCCGCCGCACTCACCGAGTGCGGCGGCCCTCGACGTATTCCCAGACATGTACGGCAGGATGTGCCCCATGCCCAGTGCAGAGATGACGCCCGCGGGCGTGCACGAGCCCGAGCCCCCACGGCCCGCCGGAGCGGAGCCGGTGCGGCCGACCCGCGAGGACGAGGTCGCCGCGGCCGGCAGTGAGCTGATCGGCGGGCCCATCGGCCGGCGCGCCCTGCTCGGGACGACCTGGTGGACCCCGGTACGGGTCATCGCGCTCGTGGCGATCGGCATGTTCGCCCTCGGCCTGGTGCAGAAGGCGCCCTGCTACCAGAGCGCCTGGTTCTTCGGTGCGAGTTCGCAGTACACGCACGCCTGCTACTCGGACATCCCGCACCTCTACCAGGGACGCGGCTTCGCCGACGGGCTGGTCCCGTACTTCGACCGGCTCCCCGGTGACATGGACTACCTCGAATATCCGGTCCTGACCGGTGTCTTCATGGAGGTGGCCGCCTGGCTCACGCCGGGCAGCGGCGGCATCCAGCACCAGGAGCAGTGGTACTGGTTCGTCAACGCCGGAATGCTGATGGCGTGCGCGGCCGTCGTCGCCGTCTGTGTCACCCGCACCCACGCCCGGCGTCCCTGGGACGGCCTGCTGGTCGCCCTGGCGCCCGCCGCCGCCCTCACCGCCACCATCAACTGGGACCTGCTGGCGGTGGCCCTGACGGCCGCCGCGATGCTGATGTGGTCGCGGGGCCGCTCACTGGCCTTCGGTGTCCTCCTGGGCCTCGCCACCGCCGCCAAGCTCTACCCGGTGCTGCTGCTCGGCCCGCTGCTGGTGCTGTGCTGGCGGGCCGGCAAGTGGCGGGAGTTCTTCCAGGCCGTGGGCGGCGCGGCCGTCGCCTGGCTGGTGGTGAACCTGCCGGTGATGCTCTTCGCCTACGAGGGCTGGTCGAAGTTCTACACGTTCAGCCACGACCGGGGCGTCGACTTCGGCTCCCTGTGGCTGATCTGGGCGCAGAACTCGAGCAACCCGCCCTCCACCGACTTCGTGAACAACGCCGCCGTCGTGCTGGTGGCCCTGTGCTCGCTGGGCATCGCCGCGTTGACGCTCACCGCCCCGCGCCGGCCGCGCTTCGCCCAGCTGGCCTTCCTGATCGTCGCGGTCTTCATCCTGACCAACAAGGTCTACTCGCCGCAGTACGTCCTGTGGCTGGTGCCGCTGGCCGCCCTCGCACGCCCCAAGTGGCGGGACTTCCTCATCTGGCAGGCCTGCGAGGTGGCGTACTTCCTGGGCATCTGGTTCTACCTCGCCTACACGACCAGCGGGGACGCCCACAAGGGACTGCCCACGCTGGGGTACGACTGGGTGATCGCGGTCCATCTGCTCGGCACGCTGTACCTGTGCGCCGTCGTCGTGCGGGACATCCTGGCGCCCGAGCGGGACGTGGTGCGCCAGTCCGGTGACGACGACCCTTCGGGCGGAGTGCTCGACGGCGCCGAGGACGTCTTCGTGCTCGGGGCGGCGGCCCGTCCGCCCCGCCACGCCGCCCACTTGGACGCGCCCCAGGTGGACTGGGGCAGGCCCGAGCCGCTGCCGACCGGGGAGGGTTCGCTCTGAGCGAACGGGGGCCCGGGGCCTGGACGCACACGAAGAAGGCCGTACACGCACGAAGCGTGTACGGCCTTCCCGGTTCGGAGCCTTTGCTGTCCGGCGGTCCGGCTAACGGTCCACGATCCGGTCGAACTGGGTGGTGGTGTGCCGCAGGTGGGCCACCAGTTCGTCGCCCACCTGCGGCTCGGGGGCGTCCGAGGGGACGAAGAGGATCGACACCTGCATGTGCGGCGGCTCCGCGAACCAGCGCTGCTTGCCGCCCCAGACGAACGGGGACAGGTTTCGGTTGACCGTGGCCAGTCCGGCCCGTGCGACGCCCTTGGCGCGCGGCATGACGCCGTGCAGTGCCTTCGGCGCCTCCAGGCCCACCCCATGCGACGTACCGCCCGCCACGACCACCAGGAAGCCGTCGGAGGCCGCCTTCTGCTGCCGGTAGCCGAATCGGTCGCCCTTGGTCACCCGGGTGACGTCCAGGACGGCGCCGCGGTACTCGGTGGCCTCGTGGTCCCCGAGCCAGAGCCGCGTGCCGATGCGGGCGCGGAACCTGGTCTGCGGGAACTGCTGCTGCAGCCGGGCGAGTTCATCCGCCTTGAGGTGGCTGACGAACATCGTGTGCAGCGGCAGCCGGGCCGCGCGGAGCCGGTCCATCCAGCCGATGACCTCCTCGACGGCGTCCGAGCCGTCGGTGCGGTCCAGCGGCAGGTGGATGGCGAAGCCCTCCAGCCGGACGTTCTCTATGGCGGCGTGCAACTGCGGCAGGTCCTGCTCGCTGATGCCGTGCCGCTTCATCGAGGACATCACCTCGATGACGACACGCGCTCCCACGAGGCCGTAGACGCCGTCGATGGACGACACCGAGCGGACCACCCGGTCCGGCAGCGGGACCGGCTCCTCGCCCCGCCGGTACGGCGTCAGCACCAGCAGGTCGCCACCGAAGTAGTCCTTGATGCGCGCGGCCTCGTACGTGGTGCCGACGGCGAGGATGTCCGAGCCGAGCCGGGTGGCCTCCTCCGCCAGCCGTTCGTGTCCGAAGCCGTAGCCGTTGCCCTTGCAGACCGGGACGAGGCCCGGGAACTGCTCCTGCACGTGCTTGTGGTGCGCCCGCCAGCGCGCGGTGTCGACGTAGAGCGTGAGCGCCATGGCCGGACCCGGACCCTTTCTCGTGGCTGCCGTGTGTCAGTGAGGTGGAGAGCTGTGGAGCCTATGCAATCAAACGCCCCGCGATCAGCGGCGCGACATGTAGATGTCGAGCGCCTTGTGGAGCAGCTTGTTCAGCGGGAAGTCCCACTCGCCGAGGTACTCGGCGGCCTGGCCGCCGGTGCCGACCTTGAACTGGATCAGGCCGAACAGGTGATCCGTCTCGTCCAGCGAGTCGGAGATGCCGCGCAGGTCGTAGACGGTGGCGCCGAGCGCGTAGGCGTCGCGCAGCATCCGCCACTGCATCGCGTTGGAGGGCCGGACCTCACGACCGATGTTGTCGGAGGCGCCGTAGGAGTACCAGACGTGGCCGCCGACGATCAGCATGGTCGCGGCCGACAGGTTCACGCCGTTGTGGCGGGCGAAGTACAGCCGCATGCGGTTGGGGTCCTCGGTGTTGAGGGCCGTCCACATGCGCTGGAAGTACGACAGCGGCCGCGGCCGGAAGTGGTCGCGCACGGCCGTGATCTCGTACAGCCGCTGCCACTCGGCGAGGTCCTGGTAGCCGCCCTGGACGACCTCGACGCCGGCCTTCTCGGCCTTCTTGATGTTGCGGCGCCAGAGCTGGTTGAAGTTCTTGTGCACCTCTTCCAGGGACCGGTTGGCCAGCGGCACCTGGAAGACATAGCGGGGCTGGACGTCGCCGAAGCCGGCGCCGCCGTCCTCGCCCTGCTGCCAGCCCATGCGGCGCAGCTTGTCGGCGACCTCGAAGGCGCGCGGCTCGATGAAGTCGGCCTCCATGTCGCGCAGGCGCTTCACGTCCGGACTCTGGATGCCCCTCTTGATGGTCTCCGCGTTCCAGCGGCGGATGATCACCGGCGGGCCCATCTTCACCGAGAAGGCGCCCTGCTGCTTGAGGTGGGCCAGCATCGGCTGGATCCAGTCGTCCAGATTCGGCGCGAACCAGTTGATGACCGGGCCCTCGGGCAGGTAGGCGAGGTAGCGCTTGATCTTGGGCAGCTGGCGGTACAGGACCAGGCCAGCGCCGACCATCTCGCCGCTGCGCTCGTCGAACCAGCCCAGGTGCTCCGAGCGCCACTCCGCCTTCACGTCGGCCCATGCCGGGACCTGCATGTGGCTCGCCGACGGCAGGCTCTGGATGTAGGCCAGATGTTGCTCGCGGCTGATGGTCCTCAGGGTCAGGCTCATGTCGGGGCGCTCCTCGGGCTGGTGTGTCCCCATGGGTTCAGGGGCTCCGGCTCTCGCGCCGAAGCCTACTGCGCCTCGCGGGCGCCCCGACTGGGCGTACGGCACCTTCGCCCCGGCCAGGCGGTCGCCGGGGCGTTCGCATGGTGTTCGCGGGGCGGGTCGGCGGTGTCAGCCGATGAGCCCGCCGAACAGTCCGCCGTTCGCCATGCCGAGCATGAAGCCGACGCCGGAGGCGCCCAGACCCAGGATCAGGCCGAACCTTTCACGCGTCGTCACCGAGATCCACTGGCCGTACGCCCCGATCACGAGCCCCACCAGGCCGGCCCAGGAGGCGATCAGGTGGAGACCGGAGAAGAAACCCGTGATGAAGGCCAGTACGCCCAGGACCAGCGTCACGGCCATGAGGGCGTCCTGGAGCGGATGGGGCTTGCCGTCCGTGGCGAAGAGGGATCCGGCGGTGTTGGGTCGCAATGCCTGCTGTGCCATGGGGCACCTCCTGCGGATCGCGGCGCACTGTAGCGCCATACACACCCGATGTGTACAGACTGACGGTGCCCACCGCCGGATTTCAACCGGAAGCCGGTGTGCAGGTAGTCTGTACCGTCTGCACCGGTGTCTGCCCAGGCCTGCCAGAAAAATCGGCGGCCAGCACTGCGGGATCCGGCGGAAGCCCTCGACTGTCAGTGGCGGCCGATACCGTTGCGAACGCATCACGACCCTCCTGCCACGGAACGACCGTGGCCGCTGAGTCCAAAGGAGGTGGGTTCCACATGCGTCACTACGAGGTGATGGTCATCCTCGACCCCGATCTCGAGGAGCGCGCTGTCTCCCCGCTGATCGAGAACTTCCTGTCCGTCGTCCGCGATGGCGGCGGCAAGGTTGAGAAGGTCGACACCTGGGGCCGTCGTCGTCTCTCGTACGAGATCAAGAAGAAGCCCGAGGGCATCTACTCGGTCATCGACCTGCAGGCCGAGCCTGCGGTCGTCAAGGAGCTCGACCGCCAGATGAACCTGAACGAGTCGGTCCTCCGGACCAAGGTCCTCCGTCCCGAGACCCACTGAGCTTCCGCTCAGCTGATCTCGGGATTCGAGTAGCAGCAAGCAGCCAGCAGCAAACCCGCCGAGAGGTTCCCCCATGGCAGGCGAGACCGTCATCACGGTCGTCGGCAATCTTGTCGACGACCCCGAGCTGCGCTTCACCCCGTCCGGTGCGGCGGTCGCGAAGTTCCGCGTCGCGTCCACTCCCCGCACCTTCGACCGCCAGACGAACGAGTGGAAGGACGGCGAGAGCCTGTTCCTGACCTGCTCGGTCTGGCGCCAGGCGGCGGAGAACGTCGCCGAGTCGCTCCAGCGAGGCATGCGCGTCATCGTGCAGGGCCGGCTGAAGCAGCGGTCCTATGAGGACCGTGAGGGCGTCAAGCGCACGGTCTACGAACTGGACGTCGAGGAAGTCGGCGCCAGCCTGCGCAACGCCACGGCGAAGGTCACCAAGACCTCCGGTGGCGCCCGCGGTGGCCAGGGCGGTTACGGCGGCGGTGGCGGCCAGGGTGGCGGCGGCTGGGGCGGCGGCTCCGGTGGCGGCCAGCAGGGCGGCGGCGCTCCTGCCGACGACCCGTGGGCGACCGGCGCTCCCGCCGGTGGCAACCAGGGCGGTGGCGGCTGGGGCGGCGGCTCCGGCGGCTCCGGCGGCTCTGGCGGCGGTGGCGGCTACTCGGACGAGCCCCCCTTCTAGGGCTCGCAATCCCCACTTCTTGATCACACAGGAGAAACACCATGGCGAAGCCGCCTGTGCGCAAGCCGAAGAAGAAGGTCTGCGCTTTCTGCAAGGACAAGGTCACGTACGTGGACTACAAGGACACGAACATGCTGCGGAAGTTCATTTCCGACCGCGGCAAGATCCGTGCCCGCCGCGTGACCGGCAACTGCACGCAGCACCAGCGTGACGTCGCCACGGCCGTGAAGAACAGCCGTGAGATGGCGCTGCTGCCCTACACGTCCACCGCGCGCTAAGGGAAGGGTGACCGACTAATGAAGATCATCCTCACCCACGAGGTGTCCGGCCTCGGTGCCGCCGGCGACGTCGTCGACGTCAAGGACGGTTACGCTCGCAACTACCTGATCCCGCGGAAGTTCGCTATCCGCTGGACCAAGGGTGGCGAGAAGGACGTCGAGCAGATCCGTCGTGCTCGCAAGATCCACGAGATCCAGACCATCGAGCAGGCCAACGCTGTGAAGGCCCAGCTCGAGGGCGTCAAGGTCCGCCTGGCCGTCCGCTCCGGCGACGCCGGTCGTCTCTTCGGTTCCGTCACCCCGGCCGACGTCGCTTCGGCGATCAAGGCTTCCGGTGGCCCCGAGGTCGACAAGCGCCGCATCGAGCTGGGTGCGCCGATCAAGACGCTGGGCGCCCACGAGACGTCCGTGCGTCTGCACCCCGAGGTTGCCGCCAAGGTCAACATCGAGGTCGTCGCGGCCTGACGCTGCGGTCAGCTGTAGAGCTGAGAGAGGGGCCACCCCAGTGGGGTGGCCCCTCTTCGTATGGGCTGCGGCTCGCCAGACGCAGGCGCGTAGCGCGTGTTTCACGTGAAACCGGGCCATCGCGGGCCCGCTGCTCCGCTCAGCGGGTCGCGCCCGTCACGATCCATCGGCCGGAGCGCGTCCGCAGCCACAGGGTGAGCATCCGGACCGTCATCATCAGCGTCATGGCTACCCAAAGAGCGGTGAGGCCGCCGCCGACCGCAGGCACGAGCAGCGCCACCGGTGCGAAGACGACCAGGGTCACGACCATCGCCCCCGCCAGATAGGGTCCGTCGCCGGCGCCCATCAGAACACCGTCCAGAACGAACACGATGCCGCAGATGGGCTGTGAAAGAGCCACCATCAGCAGGGCGGGCAGTGCAGCGTCCTTCACCACGGAATCGCTGGTGAACAGCGGGAGGAACAGGGGCCGAGCGGCCACCACCAGCAGGCCGAGGCCGGTCCCGGTGGCGATGCCCCACTGGATTATCCTGCGGCAGGCCAGCCGGGCGCCCTCGGAATCGTTCGCCCCGAGGTAGCGACCGATGATCGCCTGCCCGGCGATGGCGATCGCGTCGAGCGCGAAGGCCAGCAGGCTCCACAGGGAGAGAATGATCTGATGGGCGGCGATGTCGGCGTCGCCGAGGCGGGCGGCGACCGCCGTGGCGATCATGAGAATCGCCCGTAGCGACAGAGTGCGGACCAGCAGAGGGGCTCCGGCCTGTGCCGAGGCCCGGATACCGGCTGTGTCGGGCCGCAGTGAGGCCCCGTGCCGCCGGGCCCCGCGGACGACGACGGTCAGATAGGCCGCCGCCATGCCGCACTGGGCTATGACGGTGCCCCAGGCCGATCCGGCGATGCCGAGCCCGGCGCCGTAGACGAGGCCCGCGTTGAGCATGGCGTTGGCGACGAAGCCCGCTATGGCGACGTACAGGGGCGTCCTGGTGTCCTGCAGGCCGCGCAGCACACCGGTGGCCGCCAGGACGATCAGCATGGCCGGGATGCCGAGTGCGGAGATGCGCAGGTACGTCGTGGCGTAGGGCGCCGCGGTGTCCGAGGCGCCGAACAGGTCCACGATGCCTGGGGCCAGTGGGAGAACCGTGGCGATGACCGCCGCACCGAGGAGGAGCGCGAGCCAGATGCCGTCCATGCCCTGGCGGATGGCCGACTGGAGGTCGCCCGCGCCGACCCGCCGGGCCACAGCGGCCGTGGTGGCGTACGCGAGGAAGACGAAGACGCTCACCGCGGTGGTGAGGAGAGCCGAGGCCACGCCCAGACCGGCGAGCTGGGCGGTACCCAGGTGGCCGACGATCGCGCTGTCCGCCATGACGAACAAGGGCTCGGCGACCAGCGCACCGAAGGCCGGAACGGCCAGCGCGATGATCTCCTGGTCGTGCCGGCGGCGGGTGGCCTTGGGGATCGCGGGAGCCTGTGTCATGAGCACCAATCTAATCGTCCACAGGTAAGAGATGCAATTGACTAACGACCCTTACTTGTGGTCGTCGGTCATGTGACTGTGCGCACCGTTCGAAGCGATCTTGATCCGACTGGGGAAGTTTTTCTTCTGCACAGCCAGTGGACGGTAAAGCACCAGTTCAGAGCGATGGTGTGGATCGCAGGGAGGGCTTGTTCACAGGGCTGTCCACCGGGCCGTGCACAGGTTTCGGGGAGTTCTCCACAGCATCTGGGCCGTCGTCCACATGGCCTGTGGATAACCAGATTGGCTGACGCTGCCGACAGGCCTAACGTTGTCCGGCGCCCGCTCCTTCCCCCCGACCCGGGAAACGTCACAAACCCGACGCGCGTGAACCGGAGTTGGGCCTCTTAGTTGTCAGTGCCGTGCCGTAGAACAGAGGACACGGCTAGGTCCGCCGTGCGGACGGGAGGAGGTGGCTCGGTGAGCATTTCCGAGCCCTTGGACGATCCGTGGGCCGAGGCCGGGCCCAGTGATCGTCTGCCGGCCTCCCGGCGGCGGAGCGACGGTGGCCGGGGCCGTGACGAGCAGCACGACCGAGGCCGGGAGAGCGGCGGCTGGGACGGCGGGGGCTCCTCGTTCGAGCGGCTGCCCCCGCAGGATCTGGACGCCGAGCAGTCCGTGCTGGGCGGCATGCTCCTGTCCAAGGATGCGATCGCCGACGTCGTGGAGATCCTCAAGGGCCACGACTTCTACAAACCCGCGCACGAGACGATCTACCAGGCGATCCTCGACATCTACGCCAAGGGCGAGCCGGCCGACCCGATCACCATCGCCGCCGAGCTGACCAAGCGCGGTGAGATCAACAAGGTGGGCGGCGCGTCGTACCTGCACACCCTCGTGCAGACCGTGCCCACGGCGGCGAACGCCGAGTACTACGCGGAGATCGTCCACGAACGCGCGGTCCTGCGCCGTCTGGTCGAGGCCGGCACCCGTATCACGCAGATGGGATACGCGGCCGACGACGACGTGGACGAGATCGTCAACCGCGCCCAGGCCGAGATCTACGCCGTCACCGAGCAGCGCACCAGCGAGGACTACCTCCCGCTGGGGGACATCATGGAGGGCGCCCTCGACGAGATCGAGGCGATCGGCTCGCGCAGCGGCGAGATGACCGGTGTGCCGACCGGCTTCACGGACTTCGACTCACTGACCAACGGCCTGCACCCGGGCCAGATGATCGTCATCGCGGCCCGCCCCGCCATGGGTAAGTCCACCCTCGCGCTGGACTTCGCCCGGGCCGCTTCGATCAAGAACAACCTCCCCAGCGTCATCTTCTCCCTCGAGATGGGCCGCAACGAGATCGCGATGCGCCTGCTGTCGGCGGAGGCCCGCGTCGCCCTGCACCACATGCGGTCCGGCACGATGACCGACGAGGACTGGACCCGGCTCGCCCGGCGCATGCCGGACGTGTCCGCCGCCCCGCTCTACATCGACGACTCCCCGAACCTGTCGATGATGGAGATCCGCGCCAAGTGCCGGCGGCTCAAGCAGCGCAACGACCTGAAACTGGTGGTCATCGACTACCTCCAGCTCATGCAGTCCGGCGGCTCCAAGCGCGCCGAGAGCCGTCAGCAGGAGGTCTCGGACATGTCCCGTAACCTCAAGCTGCTCGCCAAGGAACTGGAGGTCCCGGTCATCGCGCTCTCCCAGCTCAACCGTGGACCGGAGCAGCGCACCGACAAGAAGCCGATGGTCTCCGACCTCCGTGAGTCCGGCTCCATCGAGCAGGACGCCGACATGGTCATCCTGCTGCACCGTGAGGACGCGTACGAGAAGGAGTCCCCGCGCGCGGGCGAGGCCGATCTGATCGTGGCCAAGCACCGAAACGGCCCCACGGCGACGATCACGGTCGCCTTCCAGGGCCACTACTCCCGTTTCGTGGACATGGCCCAGACCTGACCTGCGGCTCAGCGGTCACGTCCGACACGCGCTGGGCCGGTGAAAAGGACTCGACGTGCGTCGGTCCAGCCGTTGGACTGGGCGCATGACGACATCCCAGGAAGAGCTGCTCCCCGGTACCCGGCGTGCCTTGCTGCACCGAATCGCCGTCGCTCAGGCCGAAGGGCGGACGCCCTCGCTGGTCGCCGCGGTCGTCCGGGACGGACGGACCGTCTGGCACGGCTCGCGCTCCTCGGTCGACGGGCACGCGCCGGACGAGAACGTGCAGTACCGGATCGGTTCGATCACCAAGACGTTCACCGCCGTCCTGGTGCTGCGACTGCGTGACGAGGGGCTGCTCGACCTCAACGACCCGCTGGAGAAGCACCTGCCGGGTACGGGCGCGGGGGAGGCGACCATCGCGCAGCTGCTGGCGCACACCAGTGGGATCGCGGCGGAGTCACCGGCGCCCTGGTGGGAGCGCACCCCCGGTTCGCTGCGTCCCGAGCTGAGTGACGTACTGGGAGAGCGGCCGGTGCTGCATCCCGTCGGCCGACGGCACCACTACTCCAATCCCGGCTACACGCTGCTCGGTGCCCTGGTGGAGCGACTGCGTGGCGCTGCCTGGACGGACGTGCTCGGCAAGGAGGTGCTGGAGCCCCTGGGGCTGACCCGCACCAGTGCGCAGCCGCAGGCGCCCCACGCCGGTGGCTGGGCCGTACACCCGTGGGCCGACGCGCTACTGCCCGAGCCCTTGGAGGACCTGGGCCGGATGGCGCCGGCCGGACAGCTCTGGTCCACCACGGCGGATCTGGCGCGCTTCGCCGTGTTTCTGGCAGGCGGGGACGATCGTGTGCTGAGCGCGGAATCGGTCCGGGAGATGCGTACTCCGGCGGCCCCGGCCGAAGCCTCGGACGTCGTCGACGGTGCCACCTACGGCCTCGGCATGCAGATCCAGCAGCGTGACGGCCGGCTGATCGTGGGGCACTCAGGCTCGCTGCCGGGGTTCCTCGCGAACCTCAGCATCAGCGTGGAGGACGATGTGGCCGCCGTGGTGCTGACCAACTGCACATCAGGCCCGGCGGTGTCAGCGGTGGGCGCCGATCTCGTCCGCATCGTCGCCGAGGCGGAGCCCCGGATCCCCGCTCCCTGGCGCCCGTCGGGTGAAGTCGATCCGGCTGTGCTGGAGTTGGCCGGACAGTGGTACTGGGGAACGTATGCCTTCGCCCTGCGGGCGACGGCGGACGGCCTCGTCTCCCTGGGGCCGCTGACCGGCGCCGGACGTCGGACACGGCTGCGGCCCAACGGAGACGGCACCTGGACCGGGCTCGAGGGTTACTACGCCGGAGAGGTCCTGCGCGCGGTGAGGCGTCCGGACGGGTCCGTGAGCCACCTGGACCTCGGGTCGTTCGTGTTCACGCGGCAGCCCTACGAGGAGGGCACCGGGGTGCCCGGCGGAGTGGACCCGGCGGGCTGGCGAGGGATCGCGGACTGAATCGAATGGGACCGTGGGCGGGCGTTTCACGTGAAACGCCCGCCCACGGCCATTCTCACAGCGGCAGCTTGAAGCCCACATGGGAGGCGGTGAAGCCGAGCCGCTCGTAGAAGCGGTGGGCATCCGTGCGGCTGCTGTCGGAGGTCAGTTGCACCAGTTGGCAGCCCTGCCGCCGGGATTCGTCGATCGCCCACTGGATGAGCTGCGTACCCAGGCCGCTGCCGCGTTCGCCGGCGTGGATGCGGACCGCTTCGATGATCGAACGAGTGGCTCCCCTGCGGGAGAGGCCGGGGATGATCGTCAGCTGGAGAGTTCCGACGACCCGGGCTTCGCGAACCGCGACGACGAGCCGCTGGTTCGGGTCCGCGTTCAGCCGCTCCAGGGCTGCCCGGTACGGCGACAGGTCGTCGGGCGACTCGCGCTGGGCTCCGAGTGGATCGTCGGCGAGCATGGCCACGATCGCCGGCAGGTCGGGCGCGGTCGCCCGGCGTATCTCAAGATCTCCCATGCCCGCACCCTATGCGGGCACGTTCACGGACTCCACGACCTTCACCAGCGGCGCCAGTTCGGGGTTCCTGGCCGCCTCGTCCAGGGCCTCACGAAGAGCCGCATCGTTGGTGGGCCGCGCCTCGTCCAGCAGCCGCAGTCCGGCCTCAGTGACGTTGGTGTAGATGCCGCGACGGTCGGTGGGGCACAGGTAGCGCTCCAGGAGGCCGCGGTCCTCCAGGCGGGTCACCAGCCGCGTGGTCGCGCTCTGGCTGAGGACGACGGCGTCGGCGACCTGCTTCATCTGCAGATGGCCGCCCTCGCCCTCGTGCTGGCGGCTGAGCACGTCGAGCAGGGAGTACTCGCGCACGCTCAGGTCGTGCTTCGCCTGCAGTGCCCGCTCGATGTGCGCCTCGATCCTCCCGTGCAGCAGGGAGAGGGCGCACCAGCCCTGGGCGAGGGCGGTGAGCGCAGGGTCCGTCGCTGTCATTGGCGTCTTCCTCCGTCCCGGAGCGACTGACTCAAGAGTAGAGCATCAGTGCAATAGTCTTCGTTTGCATGTAACCCGCGTCTGCAACTATTGTCAACGCACGCAAAGCGCTCCTGCAATCGTCTGGGAAGGGTGTACCCACACATGCCTCTCGCGCTTCTGGCCCTCGCGATCGGGGCCTTCGGAATCGGGACGACCGAGTTCGTGATCATGGGTCTGCTGCCCCAGGTCGCGGGCGACTTCGGGGTGTCCATCCCCACGGGCGGCCTGCTGGTGACCGGATACGCCCTGGGCGTGGTGCTCGGTGCTCCGCTGATGACCGTGCTGGGCACCAAGGTCCCGCGCAAGCGGATGCTGATGCTCCTCATGGGGCTCTTCATCCTCGGCAACCTGCTCTCCGCGGTGGCCCCCGCCTTCGCGGTCATGCTGATCGGACGCGTGGTCGCGTCCCTCGCCCACGGCGCCTTCTTCGGCATCGGTTCGGTCGTTGCTGCGGAACTGGTGGCTCCCGACAAGAAGGCTGGAGCCATCGCGATGATGTTCACCGGCCTGACCGTCGCCAACGTCGTCGGTGTCCCGCTGGGCACGCTGATCGGCCAGAACGTCGGGTGGCGCGTCACCTTCGGCATCGTCGCGGCCCTCGGTGTCGTCGGTCTGGCCGGCATCGCCCGGCTGGTGCCGGACCTGCCGAAGCCGGAGGGCGTACACCTGCGACATGAGCTGGCCGCGTTCAAGAACGCCCAGGTGCTGCTCGCCATGGCGATGACGGTTCTCGGCTTCGGCGGGGTCTTCGCGGCCATCACCTACATCGCGCCGATGATGACGCACATCGCCGGCTTCGCCGACGGCTCGGTCACCTGGCTGCTGGTCCTGTTCGGCCTCGGCATGGTCGGCGGCAACCTCATCGGCGGCAGGTTCGCCGACCGCGCGCTGATGCCGATGCTGTACGTCTCCCTGGGCGCCCTGGCCGTGGTCCTCGCGCTCTTCACGCTCACGGCGCACAACAAGATCGCCGCCGCGGTGACCATCACCCTGATCGGCGCCCTCGGCTTCGCGACCGTCCCGCCGCTGCAGAAGCGTGTCCTCGACCAGGCACACGGGGCGCCGACGCTCGCGTCGGCCGTCAACATCGGCGCCTTCAACCTGGGCAACGCACTCTCCGCCTGGCTCGGCGGCATGGTCATCGCGGCCGGGTTCGGCTACACGGCGCCCAACTGGGTCGGCGCCGTCCTCGCCGCGGCCGCCCTGGTCCTGGCCGTGTTCTCGGCCGGCCTCGAACGCCGTCACGCAACGCGCGGCACCGCGGTCGCCCCGGCGGCGTCCACCGCCCGGCGGACCTCGGTCCACCACTGAGTCCACCCAGGTCCCGGACAGCACGTCCGCACCCGGTCGCCGCCCGGAACACCGGGGTGGAAACGCCCCGGCCCGTGCGGTCACCACGTCACCTCACGCACCACGCACAAGGAGAACGCTCCACATGAGCACCACCACCGTCGCCCCCCTCACCATCGAGGACGCCGAGTCGCTCGTCGCCACGGCACGCCGCGCGGCCGAAGAGGCCGGGGTCGCCGTCAGCGTCACCGTCCTCGACGCAGGCGGCAACCTGCTCGCCTTCCGCCGGGACGACCGTGCGGTGCTGATCTCCGGTGAGACCAGTACCCGCAAGGCCTACACGGCGCTCCAGCTCGACGCGCCCACGGCCGACCTCGTGGACGCGGTGCAGCCGGGCGGCCTTTTCCACACGCTGCCCACCGCCCTGGACCGGCCCCTGCTCTTCATCGCGGGCGGTATCCCGGTCCACCGGGACGGGCGTCTGATCGGCGCGATCGGTGTCGGTGGCGGTGCGCCCGAGCAGGACCACGGTTTCGCCACTGCGGCCGTCGCGGCACTCGTCTGACCGCACGCCCCTTTCCGGCTGAGCGCCGACGCCGCCCAGAAGCGGTGCCGGCGCTCAGCCAGCGGCCACCGTCAGCGGCGCGAACCGGCGCTTCCAGTCCCCCGGCAGGTCCGTGATGCCGTAGGTCATGACCGCGTTGTCGGTCACGGGGGCCAGTCCCCGGGCCTCGGCCCAGGCCAGCAGCTCCTCATGCCGTACATCGATGTCGGTGCGCAGGGGGCGGTGCGTGTGGGCCGCGAGCGAGGTGATGAGGGCCTTGGCCGTCTCCGTGTCCCGAGCGATCAGTGGTCCGACGACATGGGTGTCCATGTTGGGCCATGCGGCCGTGTAGCCGATGATCCGGCCGTCCTCCTCGGCCACGCGAAGCTGGTCGGCGAAGGAGGGGAGACGTGCGATGAGGGGGGTGCGATCGGCGCCGAACACCTCCTCGTCCAGCCGGAGGATCGAGGGCAGGTCCTCCGCGGTGGCCGGACGTGTCGCCACTCGGGGCTCCGGTTCACCGGTGGTGAACCGCCCCCTCAGCATCTTCGACCGTCCCATGACCTTGAAGCCCAGTTCCTCGTAGAGCGGGCGCCCGAAGGGAGTGGCGTACAGGGTCAGCGGGGTGGGGCCCATGAGTGACACGACATGCCGCATCAGGCGGCGCCCGACGCCCTGGCGGGCATGGCGTCCTGCCACGAGGACCATGCCGATGGCGCCGAGGGCCGGGCGCTCCCAGGAGCCGTACTCGGTGACGACGCACGCCGCGACGAGTCCGCCGTCGGGGTCGTCGATGCCGTAGCCCTTGCCGGCCGTGAGGAGAAAGCCCCACTTGTGCTCCTCGCGTGGCCACCCCCGGTCCTCGGACAGGTCGGCGCAGGCGGTGAGATCGCGGAGAGTCAGAGGCCGGATGGGCAGGACGGCGAGTGATGGAGTCGGCACGCAGGTCAGGCTGTCCGACCAGGGCCCTGTCCGTCCACCGGTTTCGACGCGGACGTGGACGCTTTTGACCACGTCGTGGCCCGTTCACGCAGGGCCCGGGGTCGTGAAGGTTTCACGTGAAACACCGGTGAGCCCTGGACCGCGCGGCCACGGCGGCACTCCGGATCGTGTCGTACGTCCCTACCCGAGGTCGGGGGCGTGCATGGCGCGAACGCCCTCGATGTTGCCGTCCAGGTAGTGCCGGAGGGACAGCGGTACGAGATGGACGGAGGCGATGCCGACCCGGGTGAAGGGGATACGGACGATCTCGTACTCGCCCAGCGGTTCCTCCACCTCGGGCCCATGACGCAGTGACGGGTCCATGGACTCCAGTCGGCAGACGAAGAAGTGCTGCACTTTCACCCCGGTCGCGCCGCCGTCCTCGCCGATGTGCTCCACGGTGTCCACGAAACAGGGCACGACATCGGTGATCTTGGCGCCGAGTTCCTCGTACACCTCTCGGTGGAGGGCGTCGACGACGGTCGGGTCCGCGGCTTCCACCCCGCCACCGGGGGTGACCCAGTAGGGATCGACGCCGGGCTTGGTGCGCTTGATCAAGATCAGGTCGTCACCGTCCAGCAGGACGGCACGGGCGGTGCGCTTGACCACGGGTCGGACGGTCATGGAGGAAATGTGGCCCGGCTCGTTCCACGTGAAACCTCCCGCCTGCGACGCCGTTCGAGTGCGAGCCGTGGAGCGGTACGGCTGCCTCAGCCCCAGCCGGACGCCGCCCGCTGGAGCCACTCGTGCGCCCGGGCGATGTGCGGCATGGCGAGGGCGCCGGTACGCACGGCCAGGAAGTAGGTGCGCAGCGGTGGGACCGCCGGGTCGTACAGCGTCGTGATCTCACCGCGGCCGAGGGCGGAGGCGCTGAGATAGCGGGGCACTACGGCGAGCCCGGCGCCAGAGATCGCGCAGGAGAGCACCGCGCGCAGGTCGGGAACGATGACCGTCCCCGAGGCGGCCGGTCGGGAGTCGAAGACGGAGGCCCAGTAGCGCGAGACGAACGGCAGGGACTCGTGGACCTCCACGACGGGCAGGCCCTCCAGGGCCGCTGCCCCCTTGAGGTCCAGGGCTCCCGGGCCGATCCGCTCGGCCCAGCGGGGAGCGGCGACCAGCACATGCTCCTCGTCGCAGAGCGGGGTGGCGGTCAGCAGGGCGCCGCGCGGGCGGGCGGTGGTGATGGCCAGGTCATGGTGTCCGGCGGCGAGCCCCTCGAGAGCCTCCTCCGCGGTGCCGAAGGTGGCCCGCAGCGCCAGGCCCTGGCCGTCGTCGCCGGTCAGCTCCGTCAGGGCGGGAAGGGCACGCTCGGCGGTGAACTCCGGCGGGCCGGCGAGGTGCAGCGTTCGTGACGAGTCCCCGTCTTCGGGGGAGCTCTCGGCTATCTCGACCAGGGCGTCGAGATGGGGTGCGGCCTTGTGGGCGAGTTCGTCGCCGATGGCCGTCGGCGTCACCCCGCGGGCCTGTCTCAGGAACAGGGGACGGCCGAGCTGGCGCTCCAGGGTGCGTATCTGGGAGGTGACGGCCGGCTGGGAGAGGCCCAGCAGGGCCGCGGCACGGGTGAAGGAGCCGGCCCGGTGCACGGTGACGAAAGTGCGCAGCAAGGCCAGGTCCATGGTGCGCCCTCCCCCTTCCCGGCCCTCCTCGGGCCTAGGGCAGGCACCAACTATAAATAAGTCGATAGGTCTCTGTCGCTACCGTGATTGGACACTGACGCAGAGTCAACTAGCCTTGGTCGCGCGGTTCTTCACGCACGGAACCGAGGGCGGTCCGAGCCACGAGGGGGGAGGCTCGGACCGTCCGCCGATCGGGGAGGGGCCGTCGACCGGCTCACTCGGCCGACTCGTCGAGCGCGCGCAGCACGTCCGCCACCAGGTCCTCGGGGTCTTCCGCGCCCACGGACATGCGGATGAATCCCTCCGGGACCGCGTCCCCGCCCCAGCGACGACGGCGCTCGGCCGTGGAGCGCACCCCGCCGAAGCTCGTCGCGTCCTCGACCAGGCGCAGCGCCCCGAGGAAACGCTCGGCACGCGCGCGCGTGGGCAGCGTGAAGGAGACCACACAGCCGTAGCGGCGCATCTGCTGCGAGGCGATCTTGTGCGAGGGGTCGTCGGGCAGCCCCGGATAGCGCAGCCCGGAGACCTCGGGCCGCTGCCGCAGGGCCTCGGCGACGGCGAGCGCGGTGGCGTTCTGCCGGTCGACGCGCATCTGGAGCGTGGCGATGGAGCGGTGAGCGAGCCAGGCCTCCATCGGCCCGGCGATCGCTCCGACGATCTTGCGCCACCGTCGCACGGCGGCCATCGCCTCGCCTTCGCGCCCGGCCACGTAGCCCAGCAGGACGTCTCCGTGCCCGGTCAGCTGCTTGGTGCCGCTGGCCACGGTGAAGTCGGCACCCAGCTCCAGTGGGCGCTGGCCGAGGGGGGTGGCGAGCGTGTTGTCGACGGCGACCAGGGCACCGCGCGCGTGCGCGGCCTCCGCCAGCCGCCGGATGTCGCACACGTCGAGCCCCGGGTTCGACGGCGACTCGATCCACAGCAGCCGTGCGCCGTCGAGGACCTCCAGCTGGGCGTCCCCGCCGGTGGGCGAGGTGCGCACCTCGACGCCGTAGGCCTCGAGCTGGGCGCGGACCAGAGGCAGCACCTGGTAGCCGTCGGAGGGCAGGACGACCACGTCGCCCGCGCGCAGCTGGGAGAAGAGCACCGCCGAGATCGCCGCCATGCCCGAGGCGAACACCAGCGTCTCGACGTCGTCCCGCCCCGGGGCCTCCAGCTCGCCGATGGCGCGCTCCAGGTTGGTCCAGGTGGGGTTGTCGTCACGGCCGTAGGAGTACGGTCCCGTCACCTCGCCCGGCAGGTGGAAGTGCGCGGCGAACACGGGCCCGGGCAGGGTGGGTTCGTGCTTGACCGGCTCGGGGAGCCCGGCCCGTACCGCGCGCGTGCCGTCGCCGGTGTGGTCCGCGCCCTTGGTGGATTCGCTCATGCGATCCGTCCCTCCAGTTGTTCCCGTACGGCGGCGAGCAGACCAGTACTCGCCTCCTCCACCATCTCAAGGCATTCCTGGAAGCCCTCGGGGCCCCCGTAGTACGGGTCCGGCACGTCGAGGTCGTCGGGCGAGGGCTGGGCGTAGGAGCGCAGCAGACGGACCTTGCGGGCGTCCTCCTCGGTGGGCGCGAGACGGCGCAGGGCCTTGAGGTGGCCGGTGTCCAGGGCTACCACCAGGTCGAGGCGGGCGAACCAGGAGGGCTGGAACTGCCGTGCCACGTGCTCGGTGCGGTAGCCGTGGTCGTCGAGGACCGAGACGGTGCGCGGGTCGGCGGCCTCCCCCTCGTGCCAGCCGCCGGTGCCGGCGCTGTCGATCTCCACCCGGTCCTCGAGGCCCGCCTCCTCCACGCGCGCGCGGAAGACCGACTCGGCCATCGGGGAGCGGCAGATGTTGCCGGTGCACACGAAACAGACGCGGTAGGTCATGACGGGTTCAGTCCTCGTCGGGCAGGACGAGGTTCAGCGCCCAGGAGACCACGGAGATGATCAGGCCGCCGAGCACGGCCGTCCAGAAGCCCTCCACGTGGAAGCTCAGGTCGAGCTTGCCGCACACCCAGGAGGTCAGCAGCAGCATCAGCGCGTTGACGACCAGGGTGATCAGTCCCAGCGTCAGCAGGAACAGCGGGAAGGTGAGCACCTTCACGATCGGCTTGACCAGGAAGTTGACCAACCCGAAGATCAGCGCGACGACGATCAGCGTCCCGGCCTTCTTGCCCGTGCTGTCACCTGTGAGAGTGATCTTGTCGAGCAGCCACACGGCGACCGCGAGCGCGGCCGCGTTGGCGATCGTCTTGACTACGAAATTCTTCATGTGTCTGATCGTGGCAGACCGGATCAGGGCGAGCAGGGGCGAGGGCGGACGACGGCTATGAAGGCATTCCGGCTGGACGAACTGGAGGCGGAGCGCGCCTCCAACGACGGGGCCTATCTGCAGTTCCTGCGGGAGCGGAACATGTCGGTGGGCCTGTACGCGCTCGACGCGGGCGAGCACGACCCGCAGAAGCCGCACAGCCAGGACGAGGTGTACTTCGTCGTCAGCGGACGCGCGTCGATCACGGTCGGCCTGGAGACCACCCAGGTGGCGCGGGGCAGCGTGGTGTACGTGCCGGCCGGCGTCGCCCACAAGTTCCACCACATCAGCGAGGACCTGAGGGTACTGGTCGTCTTCTCTCCGCCTGAGGCGTGAGCCCCGGGACGGGGGTTCCCTAGGGGGCGGCTCAGGGGAGGACAAGGGATGCGAGGCGCCCGCCGGCCCCCGTCCCGGCCCTAGCATCGATGGCAGACATCGGGACTGGGTCCAGGACGGAGCACAGGACGTCGTGGACGCAACAAAACGCAAAGGACGAGGGCGATGCGACAGATCTTCGCGGGGCTGCCGTGGTGGGTGAAGTGGGTCGCGGTGCCGGTCATCGCCCTGGTCGTGTTCGGCAGCCTGATAGCGACCGTCATCGGGTTCGTGATCGGCCTGCTCTTCAAGGCGCTGGTCTTCGTCGCGCTGGTCGGCGGGCTGATCTACATCGTGCGCAAGTTCATGTCGAACTCCTCGTCGCGCAGCGATTGGTGAGCGGCGCGGGAGCCGGTGACCGGTAACGGGGGCCGCCGGTTCCCTCGGGGGAGGGAAGTTTCCCCGGCGGACCGTCCGCACACGGGGGCGGGCGGTTAGGTTCGGACCCACGCGGGGCCGGGCCCCGCCAGCGGCACACACCCCACCCGTGTTCCACCGCACGGGCTGCCCCACCTCGCGCCCCCGGAGTGACCCTTGGCCACGGTTGACACCGCACCGGCAGAATCCCCCGCACCGCCGACTCCGCCGCGTCCCCGCGTGCCCCAGGTGCAGCGGCCCCGCGCGGCGGCCGTCCCGGGGCAACCGCGTCCCGTGAGCGGTCCTGGACGCGGGCGCTCCCCGGGGGTCCCGGAGCAACCGCAGGCGGCGACCCTCATCGGCTCCGTCCAGCGGGCGATGCGCCTGCTGGAGACGGTCGCGTCCCACGACTACGGCGCCCCCGCCAAACAACTCGCCCGGGAGACCGGCCTCGCCCTGCCCACGGCCTACCACCTCCTGCGCACCCTGGTGCACGAGGGCTATCTGCGCCGGGACAAGGGGCTCTTCTTCCTCGGTGAAGCGGCCGAGCAGCTGAGCGGCAGCGGAGCGCGGCAGAAACGTCGCGGCGTGGTGGCGGACACCCTCGCGTACTGGCGGGATTCCATCGGGGTCCCGGTCTACTACGCCATGTACCGGGCCGGTGAGATCGAGGTCGTCTGCGTCTCCGACTCGCGGGAGACCCCCGCGGTCGAGGAGTGGGCCGACTTCCGCGAGACCGGGCACGCCCACGCGATCGGACAGTGCCTGCTCTCCCAGCTGGACGAGGAAGCCCGCAGGGACCATCTGAGCCGCTACCCGGCGCGGTCCCTCACGCCCTACTCGGTGCGGGACGACGACGCCCTACTGCGCCGGCTGGCCAGGACACCGCGGATGGAGCCGGTGGTGGAGCGGCAGGAGTACGCGCTCGGGACGGTCTGCGCGGCGGTCCCCATCACGGTCGGCACGACGGCGGCCACGATGGCCATTTCACTCCCCGTACATCAGAGCGAACGGCTGCTGCCGGCGGCCCGTCGCCTGCAGGCCGGGATCGGGCGGCATCTGGGCGCGCTGTCACTCTCTATCAGTATCTGAAAACTCACTCCTTGTGATTCGGCATGCACGTTGAGCAAGATTTGAGGCACAGTCGAGGGGGATCAATCTCGGCCAGTCGACGTCATATGACGGGGTAGGCGATGCGCGAATCCGTACAGGCAGAAGTCATGATGAGTTTTCTCGTCTCCGAGGAGCTCTCCTTCCGCATCCCGGTGGAGTTGCGCTACGAGACCTGTGATCCCTATGCCGTGCGGCTCACGTTCCATCTGCCCGGTGACGCCCCGGTCACCTGGGCCTTCGGGCGGGAACTGCTGATCGACGGCGTGGGGCGGCCGTGCGGGGAGGGCGATGTGCACATCGCTCCCGCCGACACCGAGGTGCTGGGCGAGGTGCTGATCCGGCTTCAGGTCGGCAGCGACCAGGCACTGTTCCGCTCCTCGACGCCGCCGCTCGTGGCCTTCCTCGACCGCACGGACAAGCTGGTGCCGCTCGGCCAGGAGGGTGCCCTCGCGGACTTCGACGCCCACCTCGACGAGGCGCTCGACCGCATTCTGGCCGAGGAGCAGAGCGCCGGCTGAGGCCTTGGGGGCAGCCGGGCGCCGGACGCTCGGGCACTGCCGCTCGGGACACCGCAGGAACGCTTCTTCAGCGACGCTCCCCGGGGGGGGCCTCACGTCCGCTAGCGCTTCCGCCGCCGGCCCCGGCCGCCCCGCGCCGGGGGGACGTGCTGCGTCCCGGCGCCCACCGCACCATCCGGTCCGGGCCGGTCGGCCGCGACGACCAGGGCGGCGAGGGCGGTGGTGACCGGGACCGAGGCGACCAGGCCGATCGACCCCACCAGCGTGCGCACGATCTCCTCGGCCACCAGCTCGCTGTTGGCCACCGTGCCCACGCTGCTCTGCGCGATCGAGAACAGCAGGAGCAGCGGCAGCGCGGCACCGGCGTAGGCGAGCACCAGGGTGTTGACGACCGAGGCGATGTGGTCGCGGCCGATCCGGATGGCCGCCCGGTACAGGTCGCGCCGGCCCATCGCAGGATTGGCCTCGTGCAGCTCCCAGACCGCGGACGTCTGGGTCACCGTCACATCGTCCAGGACGCCCAGCGAACCGATGATGACTCCGGCCAGCAGCAGGCCGCTCATGTCTATCGACGGGAACAACCCGTGGATCAGACCCGTGCTGTCGTCCGTGTTGCCGGTCAGCGCGGCCCAGCCGATGAAGCCGGAGCCGAGAACGCCGATCAGCAGCAGGGAGGCCAGGGTGCCGAGCACCGCGACCGACGTGCGCGCGGACAGCCCATGGCACATGTAGAGCGCGATGAGCATGATGGCGCTCGAGCCGACGACGGCCACCAGCAGCGGATTCGAGCCTTGCAGGATCGCGGGGAGGATGAAGAACGTCAGCACCAGGAAACTCACGGCCAGTGCGACCAGGGCCATGACCCCGCGCATCCGGCCCACCACCACGACGGCGAGCGCGAAGACGCCGGCGAGCAGCGCCATGGGGAACTTCCGGTTCACATCGGTCACCGAGTACTGCAGGTCCTTCGGCGCCGAGGGCTCGTAGGCGACCACGACCTTCTCACCCTGGTGCAACTGCCGTGACTGGTCCGGCTGCACGATCTCGGTGAAGGTCCGGCCCCGGTCCCTGCCCGTATCGACCCTGATGGTCGCCTTTCTGCAGGTGCCCTTCGCCTCGTGCTGTGCCGAGCCGTCGCCTGGAGTGGAGGTGCCGCCCACCGCCGTGCCGCCCGATGCGTTGACCGACTTGCAGCTCAGCTCGACCACCTGAGCCACCGTGGCCTGCTGGGTCTGGCGGTCGAAGCCGACGCCGGTGCGCTCGTGCGGCGGTGCTCCTCCCGGCCAGAGAACCACCAGGCCGACCACGACGGCGGCGGTGAACGGGACCAGGATCGCCGCGATGACCTTGCGCAGATGCTTCGAGACGGGCGCGGCAGGACCGTGGCCGTGACTGTGACCGTGTGACTGGCCGGGCCCACGGCCGTGGCCGTCGCCTGGTGCGGAGCCGCCCTGGCGCGGCGGCTCGGAGGGTGGGTAGGGGTGCTGCTCCGTCGTGGTCACCGCCCGATCATCCCAAGAACGAAGTAGGCCCTCTGTTCACCGCGCCCGAACTGACGCTAGCGTGGAGACACCTTTGCACACGCGGGAGCTCGGAGCACCGGGCTGAGAGGGCGCTGACCTCCGTACACGCGATGTTTCACGTGGAACGACGTTTTCACAGGGGACATCCGCGACCGGAGAACCGCTGCGTCGACCGCCGAACCTGTTACCGGGTAATGCCGGCGTAGGGAGTAGGTCTCATGACCAACAAGGACGCGCGCACGCCTGCCTCCGTTCAGGACGAGAAGTCCCAGGAGGCCGGGAAGTCCATCGGCTGGCACAAGGCGTACGTCGAGGGTTCACGCCCCGATCTGCAGGTGCCGGTCCGACAGGTGCACCTCACCAACGGGCAGTCGGTCACGCTGTACGACACTTCGGGCCCGTACACCGATCCGCTCGTCGACACCGATGTCCGCAGGGGGTTGTCGCCGCTGCGGGAGAACTGGATCGTCGCCCGCGGCGACACCGAGGAGTACGCGGGCCGACCCGTCCGCCCCGAGGACGACGGGATCAAGCACACCTCGCCGCGCGGCGGGCTGCGCAACCTTGACGCGGTGTTCCCCGGGCGCCCGCGCCAGCCGCGCCGTGGCCGTGCGGGCCAGGCGGTCACACAGCTCGCGTACGCGCGCAGGGGCGAGATCACACCGGAGATGGAGTACGTGGCCATCCGGGATAGCGTGGACCCCGAGGTGGTCCGGGACGAGATAGCGGCAGGGCGCGCGGTGTTGCCCGCCAACGTCAACCACCCGGAGATCGAGCCGATGATCATCGGCAAGCGCTTCCTGGTGAAGGTCAACGCCAACATCGGCAACTCGGCGGTCACCTCCTCCATCGAGGAGGAGGTCGAGAAGATGACCTGGGCGACCCGCTGGGGCGCCGACACGGTCATGGATCTCTCCACCGGCCGGAACATCCACACCACGCGCGAGTGGGTGCTGCGCAACTCCCCCGTGCCCATCGGCACCGTCCCGCTCTACCAGGCGCTGGAGAAGGTCGACGGCCGGGCCGAGGAACTGACCTGGGAGATCTACAAGGACACCGTCATCGAGCAGGCCGAGCAGGGCGTGGACTACATGACCGTCCACGCGGGCGTGCGCCTGCCGTACGTGCCGCTCACCGCCAACCGCAAGACCGGCATCGTCTCGCGAGGCGGCTCGATCATGGCCGCGTGGTGCCTGGCGCACCACAAGGAGTCGTTCCTGTACGAGAACTTCGAGGAACTGTGCGAGATCCTCGCCGCGTACGACGTCACCTACTCGCTGGGCGACGGCCTGCGGCCCGGCTCGATCGCGGACGCCAACGACGAGGCGCAGTTCGCGGAGTTGCGCACGCTCGGGGAACTCAACCGGATCGCCAGGCGTTTCGAAGTACAGACCATGATCGAGGGCCCGGGACACGTCCCGATGCACAAGATCAAGGAGAACATCGACCTTCAGCAGGAGATCTGCGATGAAGCTCCGTTCTATACGCTCGGCCCGCTGACGACGGACATCGCGCCGGCGTACGACCACATCACCTCCGGCATCGGCGCCGCGATGATCGCCTGGTGGGGCACGGCGATGCTCTGTTACGTCACGCCCAAGGAGCACCTGGGCCTGCCCAACCGCGACGACGTCAAGACCGGGGTCATCACCTACAAGATCGCCGCCCACGCGGCGGACCTCGCCAAGGGTCACCCCGGCGCGCAGGAGTGGGACGACGCGCTGTCCGACGCCCGCTTCGAGTTCCGGTGGGAGGACCAGTTCAACCTCGCCCTGGACCCCGACACGGCGAGGGAGTTCCATGACGAGACCCTGCCGGCCGAACCCGCGAAGACGGCGCACTTCTGCTCCATGTGCGGGCCGAAGTTCTGCAGCATGAGGATCTCCCAGGACATCCGCCGCGAACACGGCGGAACCCGGGCCGAGGCCGAGGAGGGCATGGCTCAGAAATCGAGGGAGTTCGCGGCGTCGGGCAATCGGGTGTACCTGCCGATCGCCGACTGATCACCTCGTGGTGAGGACCGCCGGCCCGGGGGTGCCGAGCCCCGGGCCCCGTGCGGCAGGAGCGACGCGGCGGCCCGCCCGCGGGCACGCGTTCCCGCCTCGCGGCGGCCCGGGCCGGGCAGGCGCCCCGTGAAGGGGCGCAGGCCGGCTACTCCGGCTGGTGTTCCGGGCCGCCGAAGTCGGGACTGGTGTAGTCGGGGCTGCTGAAGCTCGGGCGGTCGGAGCCGGAGCCGTCGTCCGGGCTGCTGAAGCCGGGCCGGCCGTAGCCGAGGCGCGGCATGCGGCCGGTCGGGGCCGGGGGCGCGGTGCGGTGCAGCGGCGCCGCACCGGGCTGGGCGAGCGCGTCCCGCAGGAACGGCAGCACGCCGCGTTCCAGCAGGGCCTCCCGCCAGGCCTCTCTGGCCCGTGTCACCTCCGCGTCGGCCGCCGCATGGGATCCGGCTTCCGCCGCGGCGCTGTTGCGCAGGGCGGTGAGCAGCAGCCCGGCGCCGGCGACGAGGATCGCGGCGGAGGTCACGGCGCCGAACACCCAGCCCGCGGTGAGCATGGTCTGGGCGAAGGCCTGGCCGGGGGCCAGTATCTTCAGGATGTAGCCGACGAGCAGGAAGATCGCCGCGGCGGTCCCGGCGAGGACGGGAGCCAGCACCGCGATCACGGCCACGGCGCCCGCGCCGGTGGTCTCGGCGGCCTCGCCGAGGGCGGTGGCGAGCCCGACCGGGTCCGCGCCCGGCTCCATGGAAGCGGTGTCGTCGGCGGCCGACGCGACGGCCGGCGCGGGGCGGCGCAGTTCTTCTCGGACCTTCACGTAGTGCTGGTACTCGCTCGCCGCGGCCGCCGTGATGAGCGCGGTGGCGTTGAGTGCCATGGTGCGCAGTTGTTCCGGGTTGAGCCGCTGTCCCACAGCGGCCAGTTCGGGTCGCTGGGGTGCGGAGCGCAGCGCCTCATCGAGGACCCGCTCGAATTCCTGGCGGTCCTCGCTCAGCAGGTGCTGCGGAACGCTGTTCATGTGCATCCCCCGATGCTCCGTAGGGCTTGGGGCTCGCACGCCGGCGAGCCGTCGGGCAGAAACGGAGGGGAGCCTGCTACGGATAAGCCGATGGTAGAGCCGCGACGCCACGCGGTGACAGGGGGTTGCCGGAAATTGCGTGCCGACCTGGGCGCATCCGGTCGGACCCGATCAGCGCCGCGAACGCTCAGGCACCCAGGGGAAGTTGCTGGACCAGCAGCTTGCCGGCCATGGTCACGCCGCCGTCCATGGCGATGGCGAGCCCGTCGGCGTAGATGTGCGGTCCTTCCACCGGGGGACGCTCGTCCTCCTCGGTCTCCTCGGAGCCGACTTCGCCGAGCAGATAGGGAATCGGGCTGTGGCCGTGAACGACGCGGGTGCCGCCGTACGTATCGAGGAGGGAGCGTACGGCTTCCGCGCCGCCCTCGTCCCGGAAGGAGAAGCGCTTGGTGAACTTGCGGAACAGGTCCCAGACTTCGTCCGCCTCGTTACGGGTCAGGGTCTCGCGGACGGTGTCGTTGACCGCCTCGATCGAGTCGCCGTAGTCGAGGTAGGCGGTGGTGTCGGAGTGGATGAGCAGGTGGCCGTCGACCTCCTCGACGGCGTCGAGGCGGGACATCCACTGCAGGTGGTGGTCCTGGAGGCGGTCCATGTCGGTCTTCTGGCCGCCGTTGAGCAGCCAGGCCGCCTGGAAGGTGGCGGTGCCCGCGCCGCTGTGGACCGGGGTGTCGCCGAACCGCTTGGCGCCGAGCAGCAGCAGCTCGTGATTGCCCATGAGGGCCTTGCAGTAGCCGCCGGCCGCGGCCGCCTCGGCGGACAGCCGCATGACCAGGTCGATGACGCCGATGCCGTCGGGGCCGCGGTCGGTGAAGTCACCGAGGAACCACAGCCGGGCGGTGCCCGCGCTCCACTGACCGGCGTCGTCGACCAGCCCCTTCTCCCGCAGGGCGGCGAGCAGTTCGTCCAGGTAGCCGTGGACGTCACCGACGACGTACAGGGGGCCCGGCCCGGTCGCCGGCTGCGGGTCCGGGGCCGCCGGACCCGGCTCGACGGAGACCTGCGGCGTGTCGCCGCGGTTGATGACGGGCAGGTCGCGCTGGGTGGGCGTGTAGCCGTCGGGGTAGGCCTCGTCCATGAGGGGCACGGTGTCACCGGGGTGGGTGCGGACGTACGGACCGGTCTCGTTGACGTATGCGGGCACCCGGAAGTCGCGCACCGTCGCCGTCCGCTCCACCTCGGGTCCTTGACCGGCCCCCTGAGTCATCAGACCCCTCCACCATCGCGCCGCAGCTGCACCGCTTCGGACTGCCTGGTCGCAGCGGCCCGCGGTGTCGTGGGCCCATCATAGGAATGCGCGTCGTTCCGTGTGGTGACCCAGGGGTAGTCAATCGGAGCGAGACTCCGGTTCACCGCGGCTTTCATCCCGTTTGGGCAGGTGTTCGACCGGTTGCCGGACACCCGGTGGGAGCGTACACGGGCCGGCCCCGCGCCCCGCGCACCTTCAGCGGCCTGCCGCCCGGCGGCGGCCACCGCGTGTTCCGTGGTCGTCCGCCGGGCGCGGTGCCCGTCCGCTACCCCGCCTCCGGGGCCCGCGGCGGGCTGACGGTGGTGCGCGGAGGGCGTCGCTGGGACGAGGTACGCACGATCAGTTCGGTCGGTATCACCTGTTCGACGGGCTGATCCGAGTCGACGCCCTCGATGGCGTCGATGAGCAGCTGCACCACCGCCGTGCCGATCCTGCGCGGCTTCAGGGAGAGCGTGGTGATGGGCGGCTCGGTGTTGGCGTACACCGTGGACTCGCTGCAGCACACCAGCAGCAGATCTTCGGGGACGCGCAGGCCGTAGCGGCGGGCGGCGGCGAGGAGATCGGTGCCGTTGGGGTCGAAGAGGCCGTAGACGGCGTCGGGCCGGTCGGGCCGGGCCAGCAGCCGGTCGGCGGCGACGGCGCCCGCGCAGGGGTCGTGCGCGGGGTATGCCTCGTACACCGGGTCCTGGCCGACCCGCTCGCACCAGCGCAGGTAGGCGGTGGTGGACAGATGGGTGTAGGTGTCCGTCGTGGTGCCGGTGAGGAGGCCGATGCGGCGGGCGCCGGCGTCGGCGAGGTGATCGAGGATGTCGAGGACGGCGGCCTCGTGGTCGTTGTCGACCCAGGCGGTGACCGGGAGCGAGCCGGCCGGGCGCCCGTCGGAGACGACCGGCAGGCCCTGGCGGACGAGCTCGCTGACCACCGGATCCTTGTCGGAGGGGTCGATGACGACCGTGCCGTCCAGGGCGACGTTGGACCAGACGTCGTGGCGGGAGGTCGCGGGCAGGATCACCAGCGCGTAGCCGCGGGCGAGCGCGGCGGAGGTGGCGGCCCGGGCCATCTCGGCGAAGTACGCGAACTCCGTGAAGGTGAAAGGTTCATCCCCGTACGTCGTCACGGTCAGGCCGATCAGTCCCGACTTGCCGGTACGGAGGGTGCGGGCGGCGGCCGAGGGGCGGTACCCCAGCCGGTCGGCGACCTCGCGGACGTGGCGCCGGGTGGCGTCCGGGAGCCGGCCCTTGCCGTTGAGGGCGTCGGACACGGTCGTGATGGAGACCCCGGCGGCGGCGGCCACGTCTCTGATGCCAGCCCGGCCCGGTCGGCTGCCTCGACGTGAGGTTTCCGCGCGGCTCACCTGGTGCTTCCCTGCTGCTGTCATGGCGAGCCGATAGTAGGGCTCATGCGGTGGGGTAGGGCGGACGCATATGCACGCGTTGACAGGCACGTTTCTGCATGGCGAACAGCCCACAACTTCCTTGGAAAGCAAGGAAGTTGAACGATCCAATGGCAGGACGTGACGTGCCGACGGGCGTGGGCCTGCCAAGAGGCCCATGTCTCGAAGAGGTCTCAACTCACCTGCACGAGGGATGCGCGCCAGGGCGCGAGCCACCGGCGCGTAGATATATGTGTGGCACGCCCCCTGGTACGTACGCCTTCGTACGGTGATGCCCCCCGATGCCCGCGCGGCCGAAGAGACCGGACTTCCGTCCTCCCGCACCTGTACGCAGCGAGGCCGAATCCTCATAAGGTGTGGAGTATTGGAAGCCGGCGGCGTCGACGGGCCGCCGGTGGTCGCGAGGAGGACTGCGGTGAGCGAGACGAGCCCCAAGCTGCGCGCCGAGCTGGAGGGTATCCCCACCTACAAGCCGGGCAAGCCGGCCGCCGCCGGCGGGCCGGTCGCCTACAAGCTGTCCTCCAACGAGAACCCCTACCCCCCGCTCCCCGGCGTGCTGGAGAGCGTGTCCGCGGCCGCCTGCAACTTCAACCGCTACCCGGACATGGCCTGCAGCGGGCTGATGGAGGAGCTGTCGGAGCGGTTCGGCGTCCCGCTCGCCCACCTCGCCACCGGCACCGGCTCGGTGGGCGTCGCCCAGCAGCTGATCCAGGCGACCAGCGGGCCCGGTGACGAGGTGATGTACGCCTGGCGCTCCTTCGAGGCGTACCCGATCATCACGCAGATCAGCGGCGCGCGCTCGGTCCAGGTGCCGCTCACCCCGGGCGATGTGCACGACCTGGACGCCATGGCGGACGCGATCACCGAGCGGACGCGGCTGATCTTCGTCTGCAACCCCAACAACCCGACCGGCACCGTGGTGCGCCGGGCCGAGCTGGAACGGTTCCTCGACCGGGTGCCCAGGGACGTCCTGGTGGTGCTCGACGAGGCCTACCGCGAGTTCATCCGCGACCCCGAGGTGCCCGACGGCGTCGAGCTGTACCGGAAGCGGCCGAACGTCTGCGTCCTGCGCACGTTCTCCAAGGCCTACGGGCTCGCCGGCCTGCGCGTCGGTTTCGCGATCGCCCATGAGCCGGTGGCGGCGGCGCTGCGCAAGACGGCGGTGCCGTTCGGTGTCAGCCAGCTCGCGCAGGAGGCGGCGATCGCCTCGCTGCGGGCCGAGGACGAGCTGCTGGGCCGGGTCGGCTCGCTGGTGTGCGAGCGCACCCGCGTGGTCGACGCGCTGCGTGCCCAGGGCTGGACGGTGCCGCAGACCCAGGCCAATTTCGTGTGGCTGCGGCTGGGGGAGCGCACGGCCGCGTTCGCCGCGGCCTGCGAGGAGCACGGCGTGGTGGTCCGGCCGTTTCCGGGCGAGGGCGTGCGGGTGACGGTGGGGGAGAACGAGGCGAATGACATCTTCCTGAAGGTCGCCGAGGCGTTCCACAAGGAGAGCTGAGAGCGGGCCGCCGGGCGGACGCCGGCGGTCTGGACCGGGCCCCGCCGTGTGCGGGGCCCTTCTCGTTGCCGGGCCCAACTCTCTCCGACGGGCCCGCCTCTTGGTCCGGTCCGGTCCGGCACGGACCCGGAGGGGTACCCCCGTGCGGTTGCCGAATGCCAGTGCGTCATAATGGCTTGTGAATGTGAACGCGTTCACAAGCGCGTCCCGATTGCTCCCGTATGTGCCTGACAAAAGGAGCAAACCGCCGCTGTACCACGGCGCAGTAAGGAGAGTGACGACGTGGACCTGGCTCTGGCGCCGGAGACACTGGCGCGCTGGCAGTTCGGCATCACCACCGTCTACCACTTCCTGTTCGTCCCCCTGACGATCTCCCTGGCCGCCCTCACGGCCGGGCTGCAGACGGCCTGGGTGCGCACGGAGAAGGAGAAGTACCTCAGGGCGACGAAGTTCTGGGGCAAGCTCTTCCTGATCAACATCGCGATGGGTGTGGTCACCGGCATCGTGCAGGAGTTCCAGTTCGGCATGAACTGGTCGGACTACTCGCGCTTCGTCGGTGACATCTTCGGTGCCCCGCTCGCCTTCGAGGCCCTGATCGCCTTCTTCTTCGAGTCCACGTTCATCGGCCTGTGGATCTTCGGCTGGGACAAGCTGCCCAAGAAGATCCACCTGGCCTGCATCTGGCTGGTGTCGATCGGCACGGTCCTGTCGGCGTACTTCATCCTCGCGGCCAACTCCTGGATGCAGCACCCGGTCGGCTACAAGATCGACAAGGTACGGGGACGGGCCGAGCTGACCGACTTCTGGGCCGTGCTGACTCAGAACACCGCACTCAGCCAGGCCTTCCACACCCTCTCCGCAGCCTTCCTGACCGGTGGCGCGTTCATGGTCGGCATCGCCGCCTACCACCTGACCCGCAAGAAGCACGTCCGCGAGATGAAGACCTCGCTCCGGCTCGGCCTGATCACCGTGGTGATCGCCGGTCTGCTCACCGCGGTCAGCGGTGACGTGCTCGGCAAGGTCATGTTCAAGCAGCAGCCGATGAAGATGGCGGCCGCCGAAGCACTGTGGGACGGCCAGGAACCGGCGCCGTTCTCGGTCTTCGCCTACGGCGACGTGGAGAAGGGCCACAACAGCGTGGCCATCGAGGTGCCGGGTCTGCTGTCCTTCCTCGCCAACGACGACTTCACCTCGTACGTGCCCGGCATCAACGACGTCAACAAGGCGGAGCAGCAGAAGTTCGGACCCGGTGACTACCGGCCCAACATCCCGGTCACCTTCTGGGGCTTCCGCTGGATGATCGGCTTCGGCATGGCATCCTTCGCCATCGGTCTCGCCGGGCTCTGGCTGACCCGCAAGAAGTTCCTGCTGCCGCAGCACCTGCGGGTGGGCGACGAGGAGGTGCCGCACCTGGTCCTGTTCCGGAACAAGGCACTCGGCCCGAAGCTGACCTTCTGGTACTGGCGCATCGCGGTCTGGACCCTGGCCTTCCCGCTGATCGCCAACTCCTGGGGATGGATCTTCACCGAGATGGGACGGCAGCCGTGGGCGGTCTACGGCGTCCTGCAGACCCGCGACGCGGTCTCCCCCGGTGTCTCCCAGGGCGAGGTCCTCACCTCGATGCTCGTCTTCACCGCGCTGTACGCGATCCTCGCCGTCGTCGAGGTCAAGCTGCTCGCGAAGTACGTCAAGGCCGGCCCGCCCGAGCTGACCGAGGCCGACCTCAACCCGCCCACCAAGATCGGCGGCGACACCCGTGACGCCGACAAGCCGATGGCCTTCTCCTACTAGGCCGAGGGAAAAGTCATGGAACTTCACGACGTCTGGTTCGTCCTGATCGCTGTCCTGTGGACCGGCTACTTCTTCCTCGAGGGCTTCGACTTCGGGGTCGGCATCCTCACCAAGCTGCTGGCCCGCGACCGGCCCGAGCGCCGGGTGCTCATCAACACCATCGGGCCCGTCTGGGACGGCAACGAGGTGTGGCTGCTCACCGCGGGCGGCGCGACCTTCGCCGCCTTCCCGGAGTGGTACGCCACGCTCTTCTCCGGCTTCTACCTTCCGCTGCTGGCCATCCTGGTCTGCCTGATCGTCCGGGGCGTCGCCTTCGAGTACCGGGCCAAGCGGCCCGAGGAGAACTGGCAGCGCAACTGGGAGACGGCCATCTTCTGGACCTCGCTCGTCCCGGCGTTCCTGTGGGGCGTGGCCTTCGGGAACATCGTGTACGGCGTGAAGATCGACCGGCACTTCGAGTACGTCGGCAGCGTCCTGGACCTGCTCAGCCCCTACGCCTTGCTCGGCGGTCTGGTGACGCTGACGCTGTTCACCTTCCATGGTGCGGTGTTCACGGCACTGAAGACTGTGGGAGACATCCGGGCGCGGGCGCGGAAGCTGGCACTGAAGGTCGGGCTCGTCACCGCCGTCGTGGCGCTCGCCTTCCTGCTGTGGACGCAGTCCCACAGCGGTGACGGCAAGAGCCTGGTGGCGCTGATCGTGGCCGTTGCCGCCCTGGTGGCCGCGCTGGTGGCCAACCAGGCGGGGCGCGAGGGATGGTCGTTCGCGCTGTCCGGCGTGACCATCGTGGCGTCCGTGGCGATGCTCTTCCTGTCGCTCTTCCCGAACGTCATGCCGTCCACGCTCGACGGTGACTGGAGCCTCACTGTCACCAATGCCTCGTCGAGCCCGTACACCCTGAAGATCATGACCTGGTGTGCGGCCGTCGCCACTCCGCTCGTGCTGCTCTACCAGAGCTGGACCTACTGGGTGTTCCGCAAGCGGATCGGCACCCAGCACATAGCCGAACCTGCGCACTGAGACCGCCGAGGGAGTGTTTCACGTGAAACACTCCCTCCGGACGGAAGGGCATGTTTCACGTGAAACCAATCGATCCGCGTCTGCTGCGATACGCCCGGGCCACCCGCCTCTTCCTGGTGGCGGCCGTCGGCCTGGGAGCCGTCGGAGCCGGGCTGGTCATCGCCCAGGCGATGCTCATCGCCGAGGTGGTCACGGGGGCGTTCCAGCGCGGCCAGGCGGTCACCGAACTCCGCACCCCCCTGCTGCTGTTGGCCGCCGTGGCCGTGGGTCGGTCGATCGTCGCGTGGCTCACTGAACTCGCGGCGCACCGGGCCAGCGCGGCCGTGAAGTCGGAACTCCGAGGGCGCGTCCTGGAGCATGCCGTTCACCTCGGCCCCGGCTGGCTCGACGGGCAGCGGACCGGCTCGCTGGTCACTCTGGCCACGCGTGGAGTCGACGCCCTGGACGACTACTTCTCCCGCTATCTCCCGCAGCTGGGGCTCGCGGTGGTGGTCCCGGTCGCCGTGCTGGCGCGCATCGTCACCGAGGACTGGGTGTCTGCGGCGATCATCGTCGGCACGCTGCCGCTCATCCCGCTCTTCATGATGCTGATCGGCTGGGCCACCCAGTCCCGCATGGACCGCCAGTGGCGGCTGCTGTCCCGGCTGTCCGGTCACTTCCTGGACGTGGTCGCGGGACTGCCCACACTGAAGGTGTTCGGCCGGGCCAAGGCACAGGCCGAATCCATCCGGCGGATCACCGGTGAGTACCGCCAGGCCACCATGCGGACCCTGCGGATCGCCTTCCTCTCCTCCTTCGCCCTGGAACTCCTGGCCACGCTCTCGGTCGCGCTGGTCGCCGTGACGATCGGCATGCGCCTCGTCCACGGCGACATGGACCTGTACACCGGCCTGGTCATCCTGGTCCTGGCGCCCGAGGCCTATCTGCCGCTGCGTCAGGTGGGGGCGCAGTACCACGCGGCGGCGGAGGGGCTCGCTGCCGCGGAGGAGCTCTTCGACGTGTTGGAGACGCCGGCGCCGGAGTCGGGCACCACTGCCGCGGGCCCGGGTGCCATCGCCTTCGACGCGGTGACGGTCCGCTACCCGCAGCGTTCGGCCGATGCCCTGACAGGCGTGTCCTTCACCGTCGCGCCCGGTGAGACCGTGGCCCTGGTCGGCCCGAGTGGCGCGGGCAAGTCCACCCTGCTGAACGTCCTGCTGGGCTTTGTCCGGCCCGCCGAGGGCCGGGTGCGTGTGGGCGGGACCGACCTCGCCGACATCGACCTCGAGCAGTGGCGTTCACGGATCGCATGGGTGCCGCAGCGGCCGCACCTGTACGCCGGCACCATCGCGGAGAACGTGAGGCTGGCCCGGCCCGACGCGGACGACGCCGCAGTGCGCCGGGCACTGGGGGACGCTGGCGCGCTTGAGTTCGTGGAGGCGCTGCCCGAAGGCGCGGGGACCGTGCTCGGCGAGGACGGCGCGGGGCTGTCCGCCGGTCAGCGCCAGCGGGTCGCGCTGGCCCGTGCCTTCCTCGCGGACCGGCCGGTCCTGCTGCTGGACGAGCCGACGGCCGCGCTGGACGGGGCGACGGAGGCCGATGTCGTGGCGGCGGTGCGCCGGCTGGCGGTGGGCCGCACGGTCCTGCTGGTGGTGCACCGGCCGGCGCTGCTGGAGGTGGCGGACCGGGTGGTCCGGCTGGAGCTTCCGGCTCCGGCGGCCGTCGAAGCGCACGCAGCCGTCGCCTCCGCCTCGGCCGCCACCGGGAGCGCCGAAGCGGGCACCCGGCCGGTCGAGCCGGGCGGCCCTGCCGACGCCGGATCGGAGCCGGAGACCGGTGTGCCGGCTCCGCGTGGCCGGAGCCTGGCCCGGGCACGGGCCCTGGCGGGCCCACGGCGCGGCCGGCTGCTGCTCGCGCTCCTGCTCGGCGGCCTGGCGCTGGGCAGCGCGGTCGGTCTGATGGCCACCTCCGGCTGGCTCATCTCACGGGCCTCACAGCATCCGCCGGTGCTCTACCTGATGGTGGCCGTGACGGCGACGCGGGCCTTCGGGATCGGGCGGGCCGTCTTCCGGTACGCCGAGCGGCTCGTCTCGCACGACGCCGTGCTGCGGATGCTCGCCGACACCCGGGTCGCCGTCTACCGGCGGCTGGAGCGGTTGGCGCCCGCCGGGCTGCGCACGGCCCGCCGCGGCGATCTGCTCACCCGGCTGGTCGCCGACGTCGACGCCTTCCAGGACTACTGGCTGCGCTGGCTGCTGCCCGCCGGGGTCGCGGCCGCCGTATCCACCGTCTCCGTCGCCTTCACGGCCTGGCTGCTGCCCGAGGCCGGGGCCGCCCTCGCCGCCGGGCTCCTCGTGGCCGGCGCCGGCGTCCCCGTGGTCACCGCGGCCGCCGCGCGACGCGCCGAGCGACGGCTGGCACCGGCCCGCGGCGTACTCGCGACCCGGGTCACCGACCTGCTCACCGGTACCGCCGAACTGACCGTCGCCGGCGCGCTGCCGGCCCGCACCGAGGCGGCCCGGCGGGCCGACGGCATCCTCACCCGGATCGCCGCGCGCGGCGCCGGCGCCACCGCCCTGGGCGACGGACTCACCGCACTGGTCTGCGGCCTGACCGTCGCCGCGACCGCGTTGCTGGGCGCCCAGGCGGTGGCCGCGGGACGGCTCGGCGGGGTGGCGATGGCCGTGGTGGTCCTCACCCCGCTGGCCGCCTTCGAGGCCGTGCTGGGGCTCCCGCTCGCCGTGCGCCATCGTCAGCGGGTGCGCCGGAGCGCGGAGCGGGTGTTCGAGGTGCTGGACGCCCCGGATGCCGTCACCGAGCCGGACCGTCCGCGGCAGGCCCCCCTCTCGCCCTTCCCGCTCGTGGTCCGGGGCCTGACCGCCCGCCATCCGGAGCAGCGGCGCGACGCCCTGGCCGGGCTGGACCTCACCCTGGGTCAGGGCCGGCGGATCGCTGTGGTCGGTGCGTCCGGCTCCGGCAAGACGACGCTCGCCCAGGTGCTGCTGCGGTTCCTCGACCCCGGGGCGGGCTCGTACACGCTCGCCGGTGTGGACGCGTGCGCCCTGGGCGGCGACGACGTGCGGCGGCTCGTCGGGCTGTGCGCCCAGGACGCCCACCTCTTCGACAGCTCCGTGCGGGAGAACCTGCTGCTGGCCCGGAAGGACGCCACCGAGGCCGATCTGCGGGACGCGCTGTCCCGGGCCCGGCTGCTGGACTGGGTGGACGGACTGCCGGACGGGCTGGACACGCTCGTCGGCGAGCACGGGGCACGGCTGTCAGGCGGACAGCGGCAGCGCCTCGCGCTGGCCCGCGCGCTGCTCGCCGACTTCCCGGTGCTCGTCCTGGACGAGCCCGCGGAACACCTGGACCTGCCGACGGCCGACGCGCTCACCGCGGATCTGCTGGCCGCGACCGAGGGCCGTACCACGCTGCTGATCACCCACCGGCTGGCCGGACTCGACGCGGTGGACGAGGTCCTCGTGCTGGACGAGGGCCGGGTGGTGCAGCGGGGGCCGTACGCGGAGCTGGCCGCCGTGGCCGGGCCGCTGCGGGCGATGGCACGGCGGGAGGCGGCCGCCGAGGCGCTGGTGGCGGCCCGCTGAGCGACGCGGGCACCATGTCCCGCCCGCTCAGAGGTGCGAGGGCACCAGGCCGGCCCGCTGAGACGCGTAACAGCCCGCTGCGGCCGGACCCCGTCCGGTGTCAGCCGCGTTCGGCGAGCATCCGCTCGATGACGATGGCCACGCCGTCCTCGTTGTTGGCGACCGTACGGCCCGACGCGGCGGCCAGGACGTCCGGGTGGGCGTTGCCCATCGCGTACGACCGGCCCGCCCAGGTCAGCATCTCGACGTCGTTGGGCATGTCACCGAAGGCGACGACCTCCTCGTGCGAGATGCCGCGCTCCGCGCAGCACAGGGCGAGGGTGCTGGCCTTGGAGACGCCGGGGCCGCTGATTTCCAGCAGGGCGCTGGGACTGGAGCGGGTGACGTTGGCGCGCTCGCCGACCGCCAGCCGGGCCAGCGTGAGGAAGGCGTCCGGGTCGAGTTCGGGGTGGTAGGCGAGGATCTTGAGCACCGGCTGGTCGGCGTCCGGGCCGTCGGCCGCGAGCAGGTCCTCCGCGGGCAGCAGGTTGTCCGGCGTCTCCATGTGCAGCTTGGGATAGGCCGGCTCCTGGTGGAAGCCGTACGTCTGCTCGACCGCGAACACCGTGCCGGGCGCCGCCTCCCGCAGCAGCAGCACGGCGTCCAGCGCGTTGCGGCGGGCCAGTTCGCGCACCTTCACGAACCGGTGGGAGCCGGGACCGCCGTGCAGGTCGACCACGGCGGCGCCGTTGCCGCAGATCGCCAGGCCGTGGCCGTGGACATGGTCGCTGACCACGTCCATCCAGCGGGCCGGGCGGCCGGTGACGAAGAAGACCTCGATGCCCGCCTCCTCCGCGGCCGCCAGCGCGGCGACCGTCCTCGGGGAGACCGATTTGTCGTCGCGCAGGAGAGTGCCGTCGAGGTCGGTGGCTATCAGCCGCGGCCGGAAGGCGGCGGCCGGGGTCCCGGGCTGTCTGGTCGCTGAGGTCACCGGGCCATTCTGGCGCATATGCCCGCACGCCCGTGCGGGAGTCCGCACAGATGAGTCCGCCGACACACCGAGGTCGGCCGACGGACGACGTCTGCGCCCGCCGGTGGGCCACACCTCCGGCACCGGATCACGGGAGCTGGGCGAGGCCCTCCATGGCGATCCGTTCGAAGGCCTTCTCGTCGGCGGCGAAGTCGGAGTCCGGGATCGGCCAGTGCAGGACGATCTCGGTGAAACCCAGCTCCTGGTGACGGCCCGCGAAGTCCACGAAGGCGTCCACCGACTCGAGCGGCCTGCCGCGGTCCGGGGTGAAGCCGGTCAGCAGCACCTTGTCCAGCCCCGCCACGTCCCGCCCGGGCTCCGCGCAGGCCGCGGCGAGCTTCTCCACCTGCCCGCGCAGCGCGGCGACGGACTGCTCCGGGGTGCCGTTCTCGTACAGCTTCGGGTCGCCGGTGGTCACCCAGGCCTGCCCGTGCCGGGCGGCGAGCCGCAGTCCGCGCGGGCCGGTGGCCGCCACGGCGAAGGGCAGCCGCGGCCGCTGCACGCAGCCGGGGATGTTGCGGGCTTCGAACGCCGAGTAGAAGCGGCCCTCGTGGGACACCGAGTCCTCGGTGAGCAGCCGGTCGAGCAGCGGTACGAACTCGGCGAACCGGTCGGCACGCTCGCGCGGCGTCCAGGGCTCCTGGCCGAGGGCGGTGGCGTCGAAGCCCGTCCCGCCCGCGCCGATGCCCAGGGTCACCCGGCCGCCGGAGACGTCGTCCAGGGAGATCAGCTCCTTGGCGAGGGTCACCGGATGCCGGAAGTTCGGCGAGGTGACGAGCGTGCCGAGGCGCAGCCGCTCGGTGACTCCCGCGGCCGCGGTCAGCGTCGGCACGGCACCGAACCACGGGCCGTCGCGGAAGGTGCGCCAGGACAGGTGGTCGTAGGTGTACGCGGTGTGGAAACCGAGCTCCTCGGCCCGTACCCAGGCCGCGCGGCCGCCCTCGCTCCAGCGGCGGTAGGGCAGGATCACGGTGCTCAGATGCAGACTCATGCGTCCGAGCGTACGGGGGCGCCCCGGCAATGGCCGAAATCGATCACCGTGCGCGGCCGCCTCGCGACGGTGCGACCGGGCCCTGGGGCGGGCGGCGCCGGCCGGAAGGTCAGTGCACGGTGGGAAAGCGCAGGTAGCGGGGTGGCACCGCCCGGGTGAGCCACACTCCGTTGGCACTGACGTGGAAGACGTGGCCGTCGCGGTGCATGGCGCCCGCGTCCACGGAGAGCACGACGGGCCGGCCGCGGCGGGCGCCGACCCGGGCGGCGGTCTCGCGGTCCGCGGACAGGTGGACGTCGTGCCGGTCCATGGGCCGCAGCCCCTCGGCGCGGATGGCGTCCAGGCTGCGGGCGACCGTGCCGTGGTACAGGTACGGCGGCGGGGTCGCGGGGGGCAGGCCGAGGTCGACCTCGACGCTGTGTCCCTGGCTGGCTCGGATACGGGTGCCCTCGACCGCGAAGCGCCGCTTGTCGTTGGCGGCCACCACGTGGTCGAGTTCCTCCCGGGTGAAGCGGAATCCGTGCGCGGCGGCAGCGGCGATCAGCGTGTCGATCTCCACCCAGCCGGCCGGGTCCAGCGTCAGACCGATGCGTTCGGGCTGGTGGCGGAGGTGTTTCGAGAGGTACTTCGACACCTTCACGGTGCGTCTTTCATCCATGGCTCCAGGGTGTGGGAGAGACACGGATCACGCAGGTTGTTTTCGGCGGAGGGTTTGGTCCACAGCCAACACCCCTTATCCACAGACTACTTGGGCGACCTGTGGACAACGCGCGGCCGTTTGGCGCGGGTTGATCAACCAATGGTCTCTGGTGCCGTGTTGCGATCGGCTTGTTCAACGTCGTCACGCACAAACCGAGTTCGTTGGCCGGCGGGACGAAAGTGGACGCTTCACTCGCGGCCCGTCAGCACCATCGACCCGCTGATCGAGTAAGTGGGCAAGTAGCTGCACCCACCGCGAACGCCCACTGCCCGCCTATGAGTTCCGTGCCGACTGTCCTCGTCATCGCAACTCGGCTACCAAGTAGCCCCCTCGTGGGCTGACACCTGTGAACGCGGCGGATTGCGGCGTTGGTTGCCGGTGATCACAGCTTCGGATTCACGCGGGCGAGCCTGCGCAGTGCTCCCGGCAGGAAGCGGGACAGGAAGTGGGCGCCTCGGGCTTCCGGCGTCACCGGGACCACCGCTCTGTTGTGGGTCACCGCGTCCAGGACCGCGTTAGCGACCTTCTCCGGTGGGTAGTTGCGCAGCCCGTAAAGGCGGGCCGAGCTCTGCCGGCGGCGGCGTTCCTCCGCCTCGTCGACGCCCGTGAAGCGGGCCGTGGCGGTGATGCCGGTGTTCACCAGCCCCGGGCAGATGGCCGTGACTCCGATGTCCTGCCCGGCGAGTTCGGCCCGCAGGCACTCGGAGAGCATCAGCACCGCCGCCTTGGAAGTGCTGTAGGCGGGCAGTGCCCGGGACGGCTGATAGGCGGCAGCCGAGGCGATGTTGACGATGTGGCCGCCCTGTCCACGCTCGGCCATGCGCGCACCGAAGAGCCGGCAACCGTGGATGACGCCCCACAGGTTGACGTCCAGGACCTTGCGCCAGTCGTCGGTGGTCGTGGTGAAGAAGGAGCCCGAGAGGCCGATGCCCGCGTTGTTGACCAGCACGTCCACCACGCCGTACGCGTGGTGCACCTTCTCGGCCAGTTCCTCCATGGCCTGCTCGTCCGAGACGTCCGTCGTCTCCGCCCAGGCCTCGGGGGCGCCGATCAGCCGGGACATTTCCGCGGTGCGGGCGGCCGCCTCGGCGTCCCGGTCGACGGCGACGACCCGCGCCCCCGCTTCCGCGAAGGCGAACGCGGTCGCCCGTCCTATGCCGCTGCCCGCGCCGGTGACCAGCACCAACTGGCCGCCGAACCGGTCGGCATGGCGTCCGTCGGCCTGAGCACCGGGCCGGCCGCCCTCGACGCTCGTGACGAACTCAGCGATCCAGGCGGCCACTTGGTCGGGCCGGGTGCGCGGGATCCAGTGTTTGGCGGGCAGCGTGCGGCGGGTCAGCCGCGGGACCCACGCGTCCAGGTCGTCGTAGAGCCGCTCCGACAGGAAAGCGTCGCCCAGAGGCGTGATGAGTTGCACAGGCGCGTGCGCGAAGGCGTCCGGGCGGGGCCTGCGCAGGCGGGCGCGGACGTTGTCCCGGTACAGCCAGGCGCCGTGCGCCGCGTCGGACGGCAGGGACGGGGTCGGGTAGTCGCCGGCCGGTACCTTCTCGGTCCGCTCCAGGATCTTCGGCCAGCGCTTGCCGAGGGGGCCGCGCCAGGCCAGTTCCGGCAGTGCCGGGGTGTGCAGCAGGTAGACGTACCAGGACTTGGCGCCCTGGCCGAGGAGCTGGCCCACCCGGCGGGGCGTCGGGCGCTTCACGCGCGCGTCGATCCAGTGCCCGAAGTGGTCGAGGGACGGTCCGGACATGGAGGTGAAGGACGCGATGCGGCCCTCGGTGCGGCCCACCGTGACGAACTCCCAGGACTGCACCGAGCCCCAGTCGTGGCCCACGAGGTGCACCGGCCGGTCCGGGCTCACCGCGTCCACCACGGCCAGGAAGTCGTCCGTGAGCTTGGCCAGGGTGAAACCGCCGCGCAGCGGCCGCGGCGCCGTGGAGCGGCCATGGCCACGGACGTCGTACAGCACCACGTGGAAGCGGTCGGCGAGGCGTGCGGCCACCTCCGACCAGACCTCCTTGCTGTCCGGATAGCCGTGCACCAGCACCACCGTGGGCGCCTGCGGATCGCCCAGCTCGGCCACGCACAACTCGACCCCGCCGGTGTGCACCCGGCGCTCACGCGCCCCTTCCAGTGTCACTTCGCCTCCGCCCAGCGCCGCACGTGCGGCAGATCGTCGTCCAGCCAGAAGGCGCTCTCCGCGGGGTCCCGGGAGTCGGTGACCACCAGGATCTCCTCGAACTTCGCGCCGGTACCCCGGAACCCGAGGTGGGGTTCGACCGCCCACAGCCCCGGCTGCGGCGGGTGGTCGGAGAAGCGGTACGGCGACCACAGGGGCGACCAGCCCTCGCGGTGGCCGTGCAGGGCGTCGGCGGCGAGCCCCTTGAGGGACCGCGCGCCGAACCCGAACAGGTGCGGCGAGAAACGGCGGGCCCGCACCCGGTCCACCTTGTGGGCGATCACCCCGAAGGGATACGCACGGTGCCGGTTGGCGTAGCCCTGGCGGACCATGAGGCGGTCCACGTCCTGATAGATCTCGCGCAGCGGGCGCCGCTCGCGCACCTCCCGCAGGATCAGCCCGCGGTGCGCCTCCAGGTCCGCCATCAGCCGGTCCTGCACCGGGTTGACGCCGAGCGAGCCCGAATAGCCGATGTCCGCCGTGCACCCCTCGTACACCGGGGCCATGTCCAGGATGAACGGCATCCCGCGCTCCAGCCGGCGGCCGGTGGGGAAGAACTGCAGCGGCAGGCGGAAGCCGGTGAACGCCGTGCGGTCGCCGAACCAGGCGAAGGGCAGGTGGAACCAGTCCCGCACGCCGCGCCGGCGCAGCCACTCGCGCTGCATCCGGGCCGCGTCACGCTCGGTGACGCCCGGCTCCAGGCGCGCGGCGACCGCTTCCGCGCACTCGTAGGCGAGGCGCTGCACCCGCCTGAATCCCCGCAGCTCCGCGGAGAGGTCGATGCTCACTGCCGTCGCCATGCCGCCCCGTCCGTCGACTGCGGTACGTGTCCGTAACTTGACACTGGTGAATGTGACACTTGTTAGAGGTGGCGTCAATAGGGTGGATCACGACCTGTGGACGACGGCCGGCGCGCGGCCGCCGGGTAGGTCCGGGGCAGGGGGTGGCTCGGGGTCCTGTCCTACTCGAGTCTGATGTCAAGACGGCTCTGAGGTCTGACGACCGGCGTGGCCCGTGTCACTACGTTCTAAGCGTGACTGTGATCGCGACCGAAAGCCTGAGCAAGCGGTTCCCCCGGGTGACCGCGCTCGACCGGCTGTCCGTGGACATCGGACCCGGTGTGACCGGACTCGTCGGGGCCAACGGCGCCGGCAAGTCCACCCTGATCAAGATCCTGCTGGGTCTGTCCCCGGCCAGCGAGGGCCGAGCCGCTGTGCTCGGCCTCGACGTGGCCACCGAGGGCGCCGCCATCCGCGAGCGCGTGGGCTACATGCCGGAGCACGACTGCCTGCCGCCCGACGTCTCGGCCACCGAGTTCGTCGTGCACATGGCGCGCATGTCCGGGCTGCCGCCCACCGCCGCGCGCGAGCGCACCGCGGACACGCTGCGCCACGTCGGCCTGTACGAGGAGCGCTACCGCCCCATCGGCGGCTACTCCACCGGCATGAAGCAGCGGGTGAAGCTTGCCCAGGCCCTGGTGCACGACCCGCAGCTCGTCTTCCTGGACGAGCCGACCAACGGCCTCGACCCGGTCGGCCGGGACGAGATGCTCGGCCTGATCCGCCGCATCCACACCGACTTCGGCATCTCCGTCCTGGTCACCTCGCACCTGCTGGGCGAGCTGGAACGCACCTGCGACCACGTCGTCGTCGTCGACGGCGGCAGACTGCTGCGCTCCAGCTCCACCACGGACTTCACCCAGACCACGACCACCCTCGCGATCGAGGTCACCGACAGCGACAGCCACCCGGACGGCACCCGCGCGGTCCGCGAGGCGCTCTCCGCGCGCGGGGTGGACACCCACGACGAGGGCGGGGGCCTGCCCGGCGCCGGACACATCCTGCTGCTGACCGCCCCCGGGGAGGAGACGTACGACCTGGTGCGCGACGTCGTCGCCGACCTCGGTCTCGGCCTGGTGCGCATGGAACAGCGCCGGCACCACATCTCCGAGGTGTTCACCAGCAGCGACGAGCAGCAGAAGGAGGCCGTCGGCCATGGCGGTTGAGCAGCCCGCGCCGGTGACCGCCGGCGGCGACCAGTCCCGCATCCACGACATCGGCTACCGCGGCTACGACGGGCCCCGCCTCGGCCGCGGCTACGCCGTGCGCTCGCTGTACTCGCAGTCCCTGCGCGGTGCCTACGGCCTCGGCCGCTCGGTGAAGTCCAAGGTGCTGCCGATGCTGCTGTTCGTGGTGATGTGCGTGCCCGCGGCCATCATGGTGGCCGTCGCGGTGGCCACCAAGGCCCACGAACTGCCGCTCGCCCACGCCTACACCCGCTGGGCGATCGTCATGCAGGCCGTGATCAGCCTGTACGTCGCCTCGCAGGCGCCCCAGTCCGTCTCCCGCGACCTGCGCTTCAAGACCGTGCCGCTGTACTTCTCGCGGCCCATCGAGTCCGCGGACTACGTGCGGGCTAAGTTCGCCGCGCTCGCCTCGGCCCTGTTCGTCCTCACCGGCGCGCCCCTCGTGGTGATGTACGCGGGCGCGCTGCTGGCCAAGATGGGCTTCGCCCACCAGACCGAGGAGTTCGCCCAGGGACTGCTGTCCGTGGCCCTGCTGTCGGTGCTGTTCGCCGGCATCGGCCTGGTCATCGCCGCCGTCACACCGCGCCGCGGCTTCGGCATCGCCGCCGTGATCGCCGTGCTGACCATCTCCTACGGCGCCGTCTCCACACTCCAGGCCATCGCCGACGTGCAGGGCAACACCGGTGCCGTGCCGTGGATCGGCCTGTTCTCGCCGGTCACCCTGATCGACGGCGTCCAGTCCGCGTTCCTCGGCGGCGACTCCGGCTTCCCCGGCGGGACCGGCCCGTCCAGCGGCGAGGGCGCGGTGTACGTCCTGGTCCTCCTGGGCGTGGTCGCCACGTGCTACGGCCTGCTGATCCGCCGCTACCGGAAGGTCGGACTGTGACGACCCTGAACATCGACCACGTCTCCCGCTGGTTCGGCAACGTGGTCGCCGTCAACGACATCACCATGACCATCGGCCCCGGCGTCACGGGTCTGCTCGGTCCGAACGGCGCCGGGAAGTCCACCCTCATCAACATGATGGGCGGCTTCCTCGCACCCTCCACCGGCTCGGTCACCCTCGACGGGCAGCCGGTGTGGCGCAACGAGGCCATCTACAAGCACATCGGCATCGTCCCCGAGCGGGAGGCGATGTACGACTTCCTCACCGGCCGCGAGTTCGTCGTCGCCAACGCCGAGCTCCACGGACTCGGCGCGAAGGCCGCCCAGCGGGCGCTCGCCACGGTCGAGATGGAGTACGCGCAGGACCGGAAGATCTCCACGTACTCCAAGGGCATGCGCCAGCGGGTGAAGATGGCCTCCGCGCTGGTCCACGAGCCCTCCCTGCTCCTGCTCGACGAGCCGTTCAACGGCATGGACCCGCGCCAGCGCATGCAGCTCATGGAACTGCTGCGGCGGATGGGCGACGAGGGCCGCACGGTGCTGTTCTCGTCGCACATCCTCGAGGAGGTCGAGCAGCTCGCCCGGCACATCGAGGTGGTCGTCGCCGGACGCCACGCGGCCAGCGGCGACTTCCGCCGGATCCGCCGCCTGATGACCGACCGGCCGCACCGCTACCTGGTGCGCTCCAGCGACGACCGGGCTCTCGCGGCCGCGCTGATCGCCGACCCGTCGACGGCCGGCATCGAGGTCGACGTGGCCGAGGGCGCGCTGCGCGTCCAGGCCGTCGACTTCGGCCGCTTCACCGCGCTGCTGCCGAAGGTCGCCAGGGACCACGGCATCCGGCTGCTCACGGTCTCGCCGTCGGACGAGTCACTGGAGTCCGTTTTCTCGTACCTGGTCGCGGCGTAGGAGGCCCATGATGTACGACCCCACCGTCGCCCGGCTCACCTACCGGGCCCTGCTCGGCCGCCGCCGGGCCCTCATCCTCGGCGCGCTGCCGCTGCTGCTGCTCGTGATCTCCGTGGCCGTACGCGCCCTGACCGGCGCCGACGACCAGACGGCCGCGGACGTCCTGGGCGGCTTCGCGCTCGCCACCATGGTGCCGATCATCGGAGTCATCGCGGGCACGGGCGCGATCGGCCCGGAGATCGACGACGGCTCCGTGGTGTACCTGCTGTCCAAGCCGCTGAAGCGGCCGACGATCATCCTGACCAAGCTGATCGTCGCCATCGCGGTCACCATGGTGTTCTCCGCCGTGCCGACCATGCTCGCGGGCCTGATCCTGAACGGCAACGGCCAGCAGATCGCCGTCGCCTACACGGTGGCCGCGCTGGTCTCCTCCATCGCCTACTCGGCGCTGTTCCTGCTGCTTGGCACCGTGTCCCGGCACGCGGTGGTCCTCGGGCTCGTGTACGCGCTGGTCTGGGAGGCGCTGTTCGGCTCCCTGGTGCCGGGCGCGCGCACGCTGAGCGTCCAGCAGTGGTCGCTCGCCGTCGCCCAGAAGGTGGCGGGCGGGGACCTGGTGACCTCCGACGTCGGGCTGACGACGGCCACGGTGCTGCTCGTCGCCGTCACCGTCCTGGCCACCTGGTACGCCGGCCAGAAGCTGCGGGCGCTGAAGCTGGCGGGCGAGGAGTAGTAGGCCCGGGAGGGCCCCGGCAGTCCTTGACGGGGCCCTCACCTCCGCCGGAGCACACTGGACGCGGCGGGACCACGGCTGGGAGGCCCGGATGGCTGAGCGGACACCGGAGGACGCCGGAGCCGGGCGTACCGGCGACGACTGGGACGAGACCGTCCTGGACGAGGCGTTCGTGCGGGCCGCGGAGACCTCCGAGCCGTCGGCGCGGGCCCGGATGCTGGCCGCCCGCTGGCGCGCCGAGTCCCCCGAGCCGCAGCCATGGCGGTCGGACGAGCCGCCCGCGGGGTGGTTCTTCAGCAAGGCGCGCCGGCGCCGGTGGCGCCGGCGGTAGACACGGACGCCGCGCCGCCCGTGCCCGGTTTATTCGGTGGCGTCCGGATCCCGGCCGGGGCACAGTGGTCGTGCCCCACCCGCCGGGACGGACCCGGCGGCACGGACCGGGAGAGGAGCCGGGCGATGTCCATGCACGACAGTACGTCCAGCTCCCGTCAGGGCAGCCCGAGGCGGGCTCCGGAGTGATCGCCACGACTCCGTGGAGCTCATGGGAGCTGCCCGGGGCGGCCGCTTCGAGCACGCGATGTCGCTCTCGCGTGGGCCGCCCACCCGGAGGATTGGCCGAGCGGTAAGGCACTGGCTTGCTGAGCCATGGTCGGGTGGAGACCCGCGCACGTTCGATCCGTGCATCCTCCGCGAGACGCCGTCACCGGGACCCGGGGATGCGCCGTCACCGGGACCGGGGCGGAACCCCGGAGCGGACTACGGCAGCAACCGCTCCAGGACCGTCGCGATGCCGTCCTCCTCGTTGGAGGCGGTGACCTCGTCCGCCACCGCCCTCAGTTCCTCGTGGGCGTTGGCCATGGCCACGCCGTGGGCGGCCCAGGCGAACATCGGGATGTCGTTGGGCATGTCGCCGAAGGCGATGGTGTCGGCCGCCTTCAGGCCCAGGCGGCGGGCGGCCAGGGAGAGGCCCGTGGCCTTGGACAGGCCGAGCGGCAGCAGTTCCACGATGCCCGCGCCCGCCATGGCCACCGTGACGAAACCGCCGGCCACGCGCCGGGCCACGTCCGCCAGCTCGTCGTCGCCGAGCGTCGGGTGCTGTATGTAGACCTTGTTCAGCGGCGCCGACCACAGGTCGGCCGCGTCCGTGAACGGGGTGGCGGGGAGGTTGCCCGTGACCGCGTACCCCGGGCCCACCAGCACCTCGCCGTCCAGGCCGTCCCGGCTCGCCGCCAGGTACAGCGGACCCACCTCGGCCTCGAGCTTGGCCAGGGCAACGCCCGCGAGCTGCCGGTCGAGGGTGACCGAGGTCAGCAGGCGGTGCGTGCCGGCGTCGTACACCTGGGCGCCCTGGCCGCAGACGGCGAGACCGTCGTAGCCGAGGTCGTCCAGGATGTGGCGGGTCCAGGGGACCGCGCGGCCGGTGACGACGATGTGGGCCGCGCCCCCCGCGGTGGCCGCGGCGAGCGCGTCACGGGTGCGCCGCGAGATCGACTCGTCGGAGCGCAGAAGCGTTCCGTCGAGGTCGGTCGCGATCAGTCGGTACGGGAATCCGGCGCTCACTTGGCGACCGGCTCCAGGACCTCCCGGCCGCCCAGGTACGGGCGCAGCACCTCGGGGACCCGGACGGAGCCGTCGGCCTGCTGGTGGTTCTCGAGGATCGCCACGATGGTGCGCGGCACGGCGCACAGGGTGCCGTTGAGGGTGGCCAGCGGGCGGACCTGCTTGCCGTCGCGCATGCGGATCGACAGGCGGCGGGACTGGAACTCGGTGCAGTCCGAGGTCGAGGTCAGCTCGCGGTACTTGCCCTGGGTCGGGATCCAGGCCTCGCAGTCGTACTTACGCGAGGCCGAGGCGCCGAGGTCGGCGGAGGCGACGTCGATGACGCGGAACGGCAGCTCCAGCGAGGTCAGCCACTGCTTCTCCCACTCCAGCAGCCGCTTGTGCTCCTCCTGGGAGTCCTCGGGGGTGACGTAGGAGAACATCTCGACCTTGTCGAACTGGTGCACGCGGAAGATGCCCCGCGTGTCCTTGCCGTGCGAGCCGGCCTCGCGGCGGAAGCAGGGCGAGAAGCCCGCGTACCGCAGCGGCAGCCGGTCGGCGTCGATGATCTCGTCCATGTGGTAGGCCGCGAGCGGGACCTCGGAGGTGCCGACCAGGTACAGGTCGTCCTTGTCGAGGTGGTAGACGTCCTGGGCCGCCTGGCCGAGGAAGCCGGTGCCCGCCATGGACTGCGGACGCACCAGCGCCGGGGTCAGCATCGGGGTGAAGCCGGCCGCGGTGGCCTGGGCGATGGCCGCGTTCACCAGGGCCAGCTCCAGCAGGGCGCCGACACCGGTGAGGAAGTAGAAACGGGAGCCGGAGACCTTGGCGCCGCGCTCGACGTCGATCGCGCCGAGCACCTGGCCGAGCTCCAGGTGGTCCTTGGGCTCGAAGCCCTCGGCGCCGAAGTCCCGGATGGTGCCGTGCGTCTCCAGCGTGACGAAGTCCTCCTCGCCGCCGACGGGCACGTCGGGGTGGACGAGGTTGCCGAGCCGCTGCAGGAGCCGCTGGGTCTCGGCGTCGGCCTCGTCGCGCTCGGCGTCGGCGGCCTTGACGTCGGCCTTGAGCTGCTCGGCGCGGGCCAGCAGCTCGGCCTTCTCCTCCGGGGTGGCCTTGGGGATCAGCTTGCCGAGCGACTTCTGCTCGGCGCGCAGCTCGTCGAAGCGGACGCCGGAGGACCTGCGCCGCTCGTCGGCAGACAGGAGGGAGTCGACGAGCGCGACGTCCTCTCCACGGGCGCGCTGGGACGCGCGCACACGGTCGGGGTCCTCACGGAGCAGGCGAAGGTCAATCACGCGAACAAGGCTACCGGTGCGAGCTCGCAGGTCACGACTCACTATCGCGACTCGCGCCTTACATGCCGTTTCGGGGCAATTGCGCAGAGTGGTGGGTGGTGTCAAGAAAGAATGGCCCGATCCCTGGAACGAGGCAGACGGCGGATTTCCGGTTGACCGGATTTCCTTGTGGAGGGCGGGACTTGGAGAGCCCGTCGGCAGGCCGTTGTCCACAGCGATCCGCTCTGCCGGAAGAGTTATCCACAGGCTGTGTGGAAAGTCTGTGGATTCCGGAATTGATCACTCCGGAAGTTTCGGCCAGGTGGAGGAATTACTGGCACGCGCAGGGATGACGCCCACTTTCGGGTGGAAAGGGGTCGCCCCAAAAGATGAACCAAAGGAAACGGGTGGACGAAGGGTGACGTGCCGGTCGGTGGCCGCAAGGGGGGCTTCCGGGGCGATTTGTCGATGAGGTCGCCCACCCTTGTCGACTTGTCCCCAGGTCGAGAAGCGGGCCTGTGGATAACTTCTGTGGATAACGAAGATATGCAGGTAGGACTGACCGAAACCAGCCTACGGACGCCTCAGAACCGGCCGTCCTGGCAGCGCGCCACCCACTCGGCGGCCGCCACGAACTCCTCGTCCGAGGTTCCCGGCGAAGTGGCCTGGGCCTCGGCGGGCGTGATGTCCGCGCGCGGATAGGAGCCGAGGAACCGCACCTGGAGGCAGATCCGCTTCAGGCCCATCAGCGCCTCGGCCATGCGCCGGTCGGAGATGTGCCCCTCGGCGTCGACGCAGAAGCAGTAGTTGCCGATTCCGGCACCGGTCGGCCGGGACTGCAGCAGCATGAGGTTGATGCCCCGGGTGGCGAACTCGCCGAGCAGATCGCGCAGACCACCGGGGTGGTCGTCCCGCTGCCACAACACCACCGAGGTCTTGTCGGCACCGGTCGGCGCCGCGGGCCGGGCCGGGCGGCCGACCAGCACGAAGCGGGTCTGCGCGTTCTCCGCGTCGTGGATGCCCGTCTCCAGGGCCTCGAGGCCGTACCGGGCGGCGGCGAACTCGCCCGCGAAGGCGGCGTCGTACCGGCCCTCCTGGACCAGCCGCGCGGCGTCCGCGTTCGAGGCGGCCGACTCCCAGTGGACGTCCGGCAGGTTCCTCCTGAGCCAGTTGCGCACCTGCGGCTGGGCCGCGGGGTGCGCGGAGACCGTCTTGATGTCCGACAGCCGGGTGCCCGGCCGGACCAGCAGCGCGAAGGTGATCGACAGCAGCACCTCGCGGTAGATCGTCAGCGGCTCGCCGGCGACCAGCTCGTCCAGGGTGGTGGTGATGCCGCCCTCGACGGAGTTCTCGATCGGCACGAACGCTGCCTCGGCCTCGCCGGCCCGGACCGCGTCCAGCGCCGACTGCACCGACACGTAGGGCACCAGCTCCCGGGTGGCCGCCTCCGGGAGCGTGCGCAGGGCGACTTCGGTGAAGGTGCCTTCGGGACCGAGATACGCATAGCTCGCTGGCATGTCCTCACCCTAATGGGCGCCGGGGCGGGCGGCTTCCGTGTCTCATCGACGCCACCCGACCGGGTGGTTTGAGACCCCGGACGGGTGGTTCTCCAGCCGGATTCACCCCTCGAGGAGCCGCTGTCCCACGTACTCTCCCTCGGCCGCTCCGCCGGGCACCGCGAACAGGCCGCTTGCCTCGTGCCGGATGAACCTCGACAGGGCGTCGCCCCGGTCGAGCTTGCGCTGCACCGGTACGAAGCCGCGCAGCGGGTCCGCCTGCCAGCAGACGAAGAGCAGTCCGGCGTCCGGCGTCCCGTCCTGGCCGATGCCGTCGTGGTACGAGAACGGGCGCCGCAGCATCGCCGCGCCGCCGTTGCGGTCCGGCCGCGTGATCCGGGCGTGGGCGTTGACGGGCACGGCCGGTTCGCCGTTGGCGTCGGTCTTCTCCAGGTCCATCGGCGTCGTCTCGTCACCGCCCGACAGCGGCGCCCCGGTGTCCTTGCGGCGTCCGATGACCGCTTCCTGGGCGGAGAGCGACAGCGCCTCCCAGTCGTCGAGGAGCATGCGGATGCGGCGTACGACGGCGTAGGAGCCGTTCGCCATCCACGCGGGCTCGGCCGAGGCGGGCACGAAGATCCGCCGGTCGAAGTCGGCGTCGGCGGGCTTGGGGTTGCGGGTGCCGTCGATCTGGCCCATGAGATTGCGGGCCGTCATGGGGTGGGCGGTGGCGCCCGGGGTGCGGTTGAAGCCGTTCATCTGCCAGCGGACGCGGGCCGCGTGCCCGGCGTCCTTCTGGATCGCGCGCAGGGCGTGGAAGGCCACCAGCGCGTCGTCGGCGCCGATCTGCACCCACAGGTCGCCGTCGCTGCGTGTCCTGTCCAGCCGGTCCGAGGAGAAGTCGGGCAGCGGGTCGAGCGCCGCCGGCCGCTGCTTCTCCAGGCCGGTCCGCCCGAAGAAGCCGTGGCCGAAGCCGAAGGTGATCGTCAGCGAGGACGGACCCGCGTCCCGGGCCACACCGGTGTCGCCGTGTGGTGCCGCCTCGCCCGCCATCAGCCGTTCGGCCGTCGCCGACCACCGGCGCAGCAGGGCCGCGGCCTCCCTGCGGCCCGCCCCCGCCGCCAGGTCGAAGGCGACGAGGTGGCCGCGGGCCTGGAGTCCCTCGGTGATGCCGGGCTGATGTTTCCCGTGAAACATCGCCCGGCCGGCGCCCACCGAGGTCAGCGGAGCGGCCCCGGCGGGCGCGGCGGTGTATCCCACGGCCCCGCCGGCCGCGCCGAGCGCCAGCCCGGTGGCACCGGCGGTGCCGAGCAGCGCGCGCCGGGAGACGCCCCGGTCGTCTCCCGCGGTGCCGCCGCGGTCCCCCAGCACGTGTGCCGGGGAGCCGGGGGCACGGGTCTCGGAAGTGGTCTGGTCGGGCATGGTGCGGTTCAGCCGATCTGCGCGTTCTTGGAGACGGTGGCCTGGTCGATGTCGGAGGTCCGCACGGTCACGGCGACCTTCCAGTCGCCCGCCATGGGGATCTGCACTCCGTTCGCGGCCCAGTGGCCGGTGGTGATGTGGTCCGGGGTCACGGGGAGCGGGCCGATGCTCTTCGCCGCGAGGGTGAGGGCGACCTTCACCTCGGGGACGTCGAAGGCGCGTCCGTTGGGCCGCTGGACGTAGACGTGCATCTCGTTGCCGCCCACCCGTGCGGGGTCGAAGTCGATCCGGACGAGGCCCTTGCCGTCCGTGCCGCCGGTGTCGAAGGGCATGTCCAGGGTCAGTGCGCCGGACGAGGACGACGAGGAACCGGAGGACGAGGAGGCCGCCTTGGCCTCCAGCTCGGTGCGGCCCGGCTCGGTCTGGGTCAGCCAGGTGGTGACCGCGAGCAGCACGACCGCGACCCCGGCCTCGACGAGCACCGAGCGCCGCAGCCCGAAGCGGTTCGGGTCGGCGTCCCGCAGCCGCTTCTGCCGGGCGGCGTCCACCGCGGCCCGCTGCCGGGCGAGCTGGGCGGCGCGTTCGCCGTCACCGGGGGCGGCCTCCTGGCCGGCGGCGGGTGCGGAGACGGATTCCTGGCCGGCGGACGCCGGTGCGGGAACGGCCTCCTCCTCGGGCTGCTCCGACCGTCCGGCGTCGGCGGCCGGGTCCGCGAGCCGGCCCGTCCACCGCCGCGAGATCCAGGCGATGCCGACCAGCAGTGCCACCAGCGCGATCTTGACCAGCAGCAGCTGTCCGTACCGGGTCTCGGTGAACGCCGACCAGGAGCCGAGCTGGCGCCAGGACTGGTAGGCGCCGGTGGCGACCAGAGTGAGGACGGAGCCGAAGGCGAGCCGGGAGAAGCGGTGGACGGCGGTGGCCTCGACCGGGGTGTCCGCGGGTGCCCGGTACAGGGCGACGAGCAGGGCGGTGAGTCCGCCGAGCCAGGCGGCGACGGCCAGCAGGTGCAGCACGTCGACGGGCATGGCGAGGCCCGGCTGCAGCCCGGTGGAGGCGTGCTCGGCCATGGCCCAGCTCGCCGCGAGCCCGGCGGCCACGACCACCCCACCGACGGCCAGCCCGAAGGTCAGGTCGCGCTTCTCCGCTTCCTCCTCGCGCCGGTCGTAGGCGCCGAAGAGGACGGCGATGAACAGCGCGGCGGCGGCGAGCAGCAGCAGCCGTGAGACCAGCGCCGCGCCGGTCTTGGTCTGCAGCGCCTGGCCGAGCAGGTTCAGGTCGAGGACGTCGCCGAACTTCCCCGAGGAGGTGTAGGAGCCGCGCAGCAGCAGCAGCCAGAGGGTGGAGGCGGTGAGCGCCAGCCAGCCGCCGACGACCAGCCGCTGCAGGGGCCGTACGCCCGAGCCGCGCTGCCAGCAGGCCAGTACGAAGGCGGCGCCGCCCGCCAGCACGATGAAACCGGCGTAGGAGACGTACCGCCCCGCGGAGTAGAGCCGGCCGACGGCCGTGTCGCCCGCCGCCGTCGCGACGCCGGAGACGACCGTCTGCGAGGGCGCCCCGATGGAGAAGGTGTAGGCGCCGGCGACCGGGTGGCTGTCCGCCGAGACGACCTGGTAGCCGACGGTGTAGGTGCCCTTGGCCAGGCCGCCCTTGAGTTTCACGGCGTACGTGGTGCCGCTCACGTTGACCGGCGGGCCGGCCTGGACCTTCCTGCCCCTGGGGTCGAGCACCTGCAGGGAGTCGTCGCTCATGGCCACCTTCTCGGAGAAGGTGAGCGACACCTGGGTGGGCGCCTTGTCGACCACCACCCCCTGCGCGGGGTCGCTGCCGGTCAGCGCGGCGTGCGCGGAGGCCGGACCGGCGCCCGCGAGCAGCGCGCCGGTGACGGCGATGAGCAGCAGCACCAGGGTGCGCAGGCGGGGGGTGATGGTCCGCGTCAAGGTGGTCCCTCCCTCAGTGTCCGGTCGACGGGTTGTACGTGGCGGACTTCACCGGCATCTCTACGGTGAGGGGCCCGGACTCGGCGAACGTGAGCTTCAGGGTCACGTGCTGGCCCTGCTTCGGCGAGCGCTTCAGCTCCTCGAACATCAGGTGGTTGGCGCCGCTTCTGAAGACCAGCCGGCCGTGGGCGGGTATCGCGAAGGAGGTCTTCTCCCGCATGGCTCCGCCGACGGTGCTGTGCATGGTGACCTTGCCGGCGACGTCGCTGCCGACCGAGGTCAGCGCGTCCCCGGCGCCGCCCTGGTTGGTGATGGTCAGGAACCCGGCGGCCATGTCCGGGGAGACCGGCTGGGGCATGTACGCCGAGCTCACGGACAGCTCCGCCTTCGAGGCGCCCCCCGCGTCCGCTCCCGTGCCGGCGCCGGATCCGCAGCCCGTGAGCGCAAGGGCGCCGACGAGGGCGGCCGCGGGCAGGACGGCACGCCTCACGGCCTGGCTCCGCGGACGAGCTCGGGCAGGTCCTTGGTGTAGTCGTCGACGGTGGTGTCCTCGCCGTAGAGGACGTAGCCGCCGTCGGTCTTCGGCGAGAACGCGATGACCTGGGTGCCGTGCACCGAGACGACCTTGCCGTTCTTGTCCTTCGTCGTCGGCTCGATGGAGATGCCCAGCGAACGGGCACCGGCCTGGATGGTGGCGAAGTCGCCGGTCAGGCCGGTGAACTGCGGGTCGATGCCCTTGAGCCACTTGCCCAGCTCGGCGGGGGTGTCGCGGCCGGGGTCGGTGGTGACGAAGACGACCCTGAGATCGTTCTGCTCGGCCTTGGGCAGCGCCTTCTTGGCCACGGCGATGTTGCTCATGGTCGTCGGGCAGATGTCGGGGCAGTGGGTGTAGCCGAAGTAGACCAGGGTCGGGTGGCCCTTGGTCTCGGCACGCAGGTCGTACTTCTTGCCGTGCGTGTCGGTCAGGACCAGGTCCGGCTTCTCGAAGGGCTGGTCGAGGATGGTCGCGGCCTTGCCCGAGTCGGACTCCTCGGAGACCACCGAGACCGGCGACTTGGCGTCGTCGCCGTTGCCGCAGGCGGAGAGGGTCAGGGTGGCGGCGGCGAGCAGCGCGGCCGCTGCGAACGTCTTCTTGCGCATAGAAAAATTTCCCAGATGTGAAAAATCCGGCGCGCACCGGGGGTCGTACGAAAGGGTCGCACGACCCCCGGCGCGTGTGCGGAACGGTGGTCAGGCGGCCCGGCGGCGGCCCGCGAGGACGCCGTAGGCCACCCCGGCGGCTCCGAGGACGATGCCGGCCACGCCGAGCACGCGCGCGGTGGTGTCGTCGCCGCCCTTCGAGTCCTCACCGGCGGCGCTCTGCCCGGTCTTGCCGTCGGCCTCGGCCTTGGCGTCGGTCTTGTCCGCGGCGGCCGAGGCGCCGTGGTGGTCGTCGGTGGCGGCGGACAGCTCCAGCACCGGGGCGGGGTTCTCGGGCTCTTCCTGGCCCTCCCGCGGCACCTCGATCCAGCGCACGACCTCCTTGTCGGAGTACGTCTGGATCGCCTTGAAGACGAGCTGGTCCGTGTCCTCGGGCAGGGCGCCGACGGAGAGCGGGAACTTCTGGAAGTAGCCCGGCTCGACACCCTTGCCGTCGGCGGTCCAGGTGACCTTGGTGACGGCCTCGTCGATCTTCTCGCCGTGCATCGTCAGCGGCTTGTCGAGCTTGGACTTGGTGACCTTCACGCTCCAGCCGGGCAGCGGCTGGGGCATGACCGAGGCCAGCGGGTGGTCGGTGGGGAAGTTCACCTCGAGCTTGGTGGTCGAGGAGTCGTCGCGCTCGTTCGGGACCTTGAAGTCGATGACCGCGTAGCCGCCCTTGGCCGCGGTTCCTTCGGGCTGCACGCTGACGTGCGCGAAGGCGGTGCCGGACAGGGCGAGGACGGCCGTGCCCGCGACGGCGGTGGCGGCGGCGATACGAGAAGCCTTCATGGCAGGGAGCACTCCACTTCGAGTGAGTTCCGGTGGTGATCGGGAGTACGCGTGCGCGTGGCGGTGCCGTTCGCTGTGCCACTGGGTGATCGCGCGCGCGTGTGCCGCACGACGGCGGCCCCTCCCGTCCGGCTCGGCCGTTTCCGGCTCCGGTGGGGTGGCGCTCGCGTCGTGTCAGGCGGCGAGGAGGAAGGCGGCGGCGGGCGGGCCGCGCCGGATCACCGTGTGCTGAAGTGCGGTGGTGTGCGGGGCGGGCGGTTCGTCGCGGGCGGCCCGGCGGGTGCGCCGGTGCGGCTCGGCCGCGGGCAGCAGCCCGGCGCACAGGGCGCGGGTCAGCGCGAGCGCCGCGCGCAGGGAACGCACGAGCGCCCCCTCGGTGACTCCGTGCGCCGACAGCTCGATCAGCCGCAGCACGGCCAGGTCGCCCCGGCGCAGCAGCCAGCCCGCGACGACGGCCGCGAGGACGTGGCCGAGGACCATCGGCAGGGAGGGCAGCAGCGACGCGGGCGAGCCGCCGGAGCCGGCGGCCATGTGGTGCATGACCGGCATGGCGCCCTCGGGCCGGCCCGAGGAGTCGATGAGATGCGCGTCGAGCAGGAGCCGGTAGGCGTGCCCGGGGGTGAGCGCCGACGCGCTGGACCCGCACAGCAGCCGGGCGGCCCGCTCGACGAGCACGCCGTCGCTGTCCGGCGTGGTCATCGGGCCCATGGACATCACGCCCGCGGTTCCGTGCTGGCCCAGTCCGAACAGCGTGTGCAGCACGGTCTGGCCGAGCGCGAGGAGCGCGGCGATGCCCGGCAGCGAGCGGACGCGCCCGGCGAGCGGTGCCACGAGCAGCAGGGAGCCCGCGAATCCCGCGCCGAGCGTCCACAGGGGTACGCGCGCGCAGGAGGCCATGGTGTGCCCGGCCGCGGCCAGCACGACGCAGACCGCGGCGAACACCGCGGCCCGTAGCATCCGGAGCCCGGCTCCGTGGCGTGCCGTGCGGGGGTGGGGGGCAGTCATGGCGGGGTCATCATCGCACTGGACCCGCCCGCGCCCCGCGGCAGGTCGCCCGATTCGGTCACCGTGCCGACGCCGCCGGAGTGACCGGAAGATCCCCTTCCGCCGGAATCGGATCTTCCGTACACCGTTCCCGTTCACGCCGCACCGTCCGTACGGGCGGCGTCATCGGAACTGCGTGCTTACGACCGGGCACGCGCGGCAATACGTAACGGTATGTCGAGCCGCGGCCAGGAGGCTGGAGCATGAGCATCTGGTGGTCACTCCATCTGCGCCGCGAGGCCGCTAGCGTCCCGCTCGCCCGCCGCCTGCTCATCGGCACGATGGAGACCGCGGGCGTCGACCCGGACGTCTCCTACGACCTGTCCGTGGCCCTCAGCGAGGCCTGCGCGAACGCCGTCGAGCACGGCGGGGACGGCACGCACGCGGGCTGCTCGGAGGCGTACCGGGTGACCGCCTACCTGGACGGCGAGAAGTGCCGGATCGAAGTGGCCGATTCCGGGCCCGGCTTCGCCCCTTTGCTGCAGGACGTCAGGCCCGTGCGCTCCGACGCGGAGCACGGCCGCGGGCTCTGTCTGATCAGAGAGCTCGCCGACCACGTGCACATCGGCGGCAAGCCCGGCCGGGGCGGGACCGTGGTCAGCTTCGACAAGATCCTCAAGTGGAAGAAGGACCCCTCCCTGCTCACGGCGTGACAGCGGCCGGTGCGGCCCGCCGGCCCCGGGCCTAGGGTGCGCGCATGCATGTCGATGACCTGGACGGCGCGGAGCTGGCGGGCGGGGCGGTCCTGCGCCCGCTCGCCGCGGACGACGCCCCCGCGCTGGCCGCGGCCTACGTGCGCAACCGCGCCCACCTGGAGCCCTGGGAGCCGGTGCGGCCGGAGGCCTTCTTCACGGCCGAGGGCCAGGCGGAGCGTGTCGACGGGCTGCTGCGGCAGCTCGCCGAGGGCGCCGTGGCGCCGTGGCTGCTGGAGGCCCCGGACGGCCGGATCGTCGGGGCGGTCACCCTGTCCGGGATATCCCGCGGCCCGTTCTGCAGCTCCTACCTCGGCTACTGGGTCGCCGCCGACCAGCAGAACAGGGGGCTGGCCACCGCCGCGGTGCGAGAGGTCTGCCGGATCGCCCGGGACACGGTCGGGCTGCACCGGATCGAGGCGTCCACGCTGACCGGCAACACCGGCTCACAGCGGGTGCTGGCGAAGTGCGGTTTCGAGCCGATCGGGCTCGCGCCCCGGTACCTGCACATCAACGGCGCGTGGCGGGACTGCCGGCTCTTCCAGCGCGTGCTCCACGACCACGCTCCCCTTCCCTGAAGTCCGCCCGCCGTAGCCGCCGCGACCGCCGATGGCCGGGCACCCGCGCGGGTGCCCGGCCATCGGCGGCTCGTGAGCGCGTCCAGCCCTTGAGGGATCAGTCCTTCAGGGACGCCATCCACGCCTCGACCTCGTCGGAGCGGCGCGGCAGGCCCGCCGAGAGGTTCCGGTTGCCGTCCTCGGTGACGAGGATGTCGTCCTCGATGCGGACGCCGATGCCCCGGTACTCCTCCGGGACGGTCAGGTCGTCGGCCTGGAAGTACAGGCCCGGCTCGACCGTGAGGACCATGCCCGGCTCCAGGGTGCCCTCGACGTACGTCTCGGTGCGCGCGGCGGCGCAGTCGTGGACGTCCATGCCGAGCATGTGACCCGTGCCGTGCAGCGTCCAGCGGCGCTGCAGGCCCAGCTCCAGGACCCGCTCGACCGGGCCCTCGACCAGACCCCACTCGACGAGCCGCTCGGCGAGCACGCGCTGGGCGGCGTCGTGGAAGTCCCGGTACTTGGCGCCTGGCTGCACCGCCGCGATGCCGGCCTCCTGGGCCTCGTACACCGCGTCGTAGATCTTCTTCTGGATCTCGCTGTACGTGCCGTTGACGGGCAGCGTGCGCGTGACGTCGGCGGTGTACAGCGTGTGCGTCTCCACACCGGCGTCCAGCAGGAGCAGGTCGCCGGAGCGCACCGGGCCGTCGTTGCGCACCCAGTGCAGCGTGCAGGCGTGCGGGCCGGCCGCGCAGATGGAGCCGTAGCCGATGTCGTTGCCCTCGACGCGCGCGCGGAGGAAGAACGTGCCCTCGATGTAGCGCTCGCTCGTCGCCTCGGCCTTGTCGAGGACCTTCACGACGTCCTCGAAGCCGCGGACCGTGGAGTCGACGGCCTTCTGCAGCTCGCCGATCTCGAACTCGTCCTTGACCAGCCGCGCCTCGGAGAGGAAGACGCGCAGCTCCTCGTCGCGCTCGGCGGTGACCTTGTCGGTCAGCGCGGCCTCGATGCCCGCGTCGTGGCCGCGCACGACCCGCACCGGGCCGGTGGCCTCGCGGAGCCGGTCGGCCAGCTCGCGCACGTCGGCGGCCGGGATGCCGTACAGCGCCTCGGACTCGGTGAGCGAGTGGCGGCGGCCCACCCACAGCTCGCCCTGGCCGGACAGCCAGAACTCGCCGTTCTCGCGGTCCGAGCGGGGCAGGAGGTAGATCGTCTCCTTGTGCCCGTCGGCGGTGGGCTCCAGTACGAGGACGCCGTCCTCGGTCTGGTTGCCGGTGAGGTAGGCGTACTCGACGGAGGCGCGGAAGGCGTACTCCGTGTCGTTCGAGCGGGTCTTCAGGTTGCCCGCGGGAACGACCAGACGCTCGCCGGGGAAGCGCGCGGAGAGCGCGGCGCGGCGGCGCGCGGTCTCGGCGGCCTGCGGGACGGGCCGCAGGTCACGCATCTCCGTGTCGGCCCACCCGGACTTCATGTTCTCGGCCAGCTCGTCGGAGACGCCCGGGTACAGGCCGTTCTTCCGCTGCTTGATGGGCTCCTCGGCCTCGGCTTCCGGATCCGCTGCGGTAGCAGCCTCGTCGGGGACAGCCGGGTTGAGCTCGTCGGCCACGTGATCCTCCTCGATACGCCATGTGATCTCCCCCGGGGCCCGCGACGCTCCGCTTGTGGCCGAGCGGGGACCTCCATCATCGTACGGTCGCACCGCGGGCGGACCGGGGCGGGAAGACCTGTTATGGCCGGTCATGCCAGACGGCTCGCGGCCGGTCACGCCGGGTGGCCGGCCGCGGGCGGTGCCGGACGGCGGGGGACCGCCGGGCCAGGCGGCGGACGGTGCTCAGTCGAAGCGGGCGGCCAGCAGGACCACGTCCTCCGGGCTGTCCGCCGTGTCCCGGCCGTCCGGCAGGACGGTGCGCAGCACGTGGTCGGCGACCGCCTCGGGGTCGTGGCGCAGCGCGCGCGGGATGCTCGCGGCCGCCGCGTGCAGCCGGGCGAAGGCGCGGTCCATCGGGTCGCCGGTGCGGTGCAGCAGCCCGTCGGTGTAGAGCAGGACGGTGTCGCCCGCCTCGGCCTGGACCTCCACGCTGGGCGCCTCCCAGCAGGCGAGCATGCCGAGCGGCGCGGAGACGGAGGTCTCGGCGAACTCGCTGCGCCGCTCGCCGATCAGCAGCGGCGGGCTGTGTCCGGCACCGGCCAGGGTGATGCGGCGCAGCGCCGGTTCACAGTAGGCGAACAGCGCGGTGGCCGAGCGCGCCGGCTCCGTCAGCCGCAGCAGCAGTTCGAGGTCGGACAGCACGGCGACCGGGTCCTCGCCCTCCATCACGGCGTAGGCCCGCAGGGAGGCCCGCAGCCGGCCCATGGCGGCCACCGCGCTGGGCCCGGAGCCGGTGACGGAGCCGACGGACAGGCCCAGGGCGGCGTCCGGCAGCGGCAGCGCGTCGTACCAGTCGCCGCCGCCGCGCGGGGAGGTGCGGTGGCGGACGGCGAGCTGGACGCCGGCCATCCGGGGCAGCCGGGAGGGGAGCAGTTCCTCGGTGATGGTCGCCATGCGCGCGCGTGTGCGCTCCACTTCCAGCAGCCGGGCCAGGTGCTCGCAGGCGTGGCGGACGTACAGGCCGGCCAGGTGGCGGCGGCGCTCGTCCGGTTCGGCGGGTTCGTCGTAGAGCCAGCCGACGGCGCCGAGGTGACCGGCGGACTCCGTGGACAGGGGCAGGGCGTAGCTGGCGGCGTAGCCGAGGCGGGCGGCCACCTCGCGGTGGCGGGGGTCCAGGCCGTCCTCGGCGAAGAGGTCCGGGTGGGCGATGCCGTCGTGCGCGCCGGCGCTCCGGCCCGCGTCGAGGAAGGCGCCGTGCGGCAGGGCCTCGCGGGGCACGGTCTCCAGGTGGCCGAGATCGGCGCGGCCGAGACCGAGGCCGGCGGTGGTGCGGGGGCCGAGTCCGTCGCCGGGTTCCAGGGCGACCAGGCCGCGGCGGGCGCCCACGAGGGCGCAGCCGGCGCTCAGCAGTTCCTGCAGGGCGGGTTCGAGCGCGTTCGTCGCGGACAGGCGTTCGGTCAGTTCGTGGAGGGTCGTCAGATCCGAGACCCAGCCCGCCAGCCGGTCCTGGAGCAGCGTGCCGGGGCCGTCGGGGGCGGGGGCGTTCCTGACCGGAAGCGTGGTCTCCGGGGCGTGGGCGGCCTCCGGGGCGGGCGGTGCGGGCGCGACAGTGTGTGCGGGAGTGGGAACCGTTGAATCGATTCCAGCCACTTTCGGAGGATGGGGGGCGCTCATGGCGTCCGGCCTTCAGACCGGTGCGTATTGCTCAGAAGCATCGCAAACCCCCATGTCATTCTGCACCGCTAGCAGTGTCTCCACATGTACACGCACTCGTGAGGGGATGTCCAGCATTGTCCTGCGGGGATTCCTGGTGTCCATGGGTTTGAAGTGGCTTTCTCTCGAAACCCTTGCCTTACTGCCAAGTTGGCCTAAAACTGCCTCGGGTGACGGCTCGCTGCGGTCGACTGGCGGTGTTCCACGGAGCGTCACAACGGTCGTGATGGGTACGTACTCGATGAAGGCCAGGGGTGGTTGGGTGCCACCCGGAACCTGGCGCCGGACCCGGACGTCATAACCACCGACGGCCGAGCCCCATCCTCCCGTGGCGGAGGCGTAGAGAACCACGCGCGACAGCAAAACGCCAGACTTCGCCACCCCCGCGCCGCGCCCGTGCTTCCGGTGGACGCACCGAGGACGCGGCCGACGACCGACCCCTGGGGTCCCCCTGCCGTGCGCAGGGGTGTGATGCGCCAACAGGTACGCACAGTGCAGTGATCGACACATGGTGTGATGTGGTCCACGGTGTTGCCAGCGGTGCAACGGAAAGGAACGAGCGCTCATGCGCGAGATCCTCGGAAGGCGACGCAGGCTCCTGTCCAGGCGGAACGACGGGAGGCCTGAGCCGATCGACGCGGCCCTGACCTTCGCGACGGAATGGCAGTGGCCGGTACTCCCGGGTGTGGCCCCGGACCCGCAGGGCCGGGCCCGCTGTGCCTGCCCGGACCCGGAGTGCACGGTGCCCGGCGCCCACCCCTTCGACCCCGGTCTGCTCGCGGCCTCCACCGACGCGCGCATGGTGCGCTGGTGGTGGACCAACCGGCCGGGCGCGCCGATCGTCCTCGCCACCGGCGGCAAGGCGCCCTGCGCGGTGAGCCTGCCGGCGCCCGCGGCGGCCCGTGCCCTCGACCTGCTCGACCGGCGGGGCATGCGGCTCGGCCCGGTGGTCGCCTCGCCCACCCGCTGGGCGGTGCTGGTCAAGCCGTACTCCATGGAGCAGCTCGGCGAACTGCTCTACGCCCGGGACTTCGTGCCCGGTTCGCTGCGCTTCCACGGCGAGGGCGGCTATCTCGCCCTGCCGCCGTCCGAGACCGGCCAGGGCGCCGTCCGCTGGGAGCGGGCCCCGCTGCCCGGTTCGGCCTCGCCCTGGGTGCCCGATGTGGAGGCCGTGGTGGACGGCGTGGTCGACGCGCTCACTCGTACGGGTGTGAGCGCGCCCGAGTTGTAGGAGTGTCCGGCGCGGACGCGGCCCCGGCCCGCCGGCGGTCGTTATCTTCCGCTACATGCTGCGCATTTGTGGGGGCAACGGCACGCGGTCGCCGCACCGCGGCGAGCCGGACTCCCGAAGGCTTCGTCTGTTCGCCCTGGCGGGCATCGTGGTGGCCGTGCTCGCGCTGCCGCTGGCGGTGGCGTCCACGGGGCAGGTGGGCGACGCCGCGGCGCCCCGGCGGGCGGGCGGCCGGGCCGCCGGCGTGCCCGCGGGCGGCGACGCGAAGGTTCCGTCCGCCGCCCCCACGCGCTCGCCCCTGCTGCTCGGACTGGGGCTGGCCACCGCAGCCCGCTGCGGTCCGGAGCTCTCCTCCGCGGACGGGGTCGAGGCGCAGACCTGTGTGATGACCCAGGGCGAGGACACCTGGGCGCGCACTTACTACCGCAACGCCACCGGCGAGGCCGTGGATCCCGTGCTGAGCATCATGGGGCCCGGCGCCCGGACCGTGCAGATCCACTGCGCCGCCGGCGCCGACGACGAGCCCGCCACCTGCGAGACGCCCCGCGAGCACACCCGGGGCGCGCTGGACGCCTACACGGCCGTCACCGAGTTCGCCGTGCGCGGGTCGGACGAGCCGCTGCTTCTGCGTTCGGGCAGCAACTCCGAACTGACAAAAGCGAGTTGACGCTTCGCGGCGAACTGTCCGGCGGGCGCGGACATGGAAAGGCCCGGTTGCTGGCGACGGGGGATGCACCAGCAACCGGGCTACTGGAACGGTAACAAGAGATCGGCGGTTCGCAAATTCGATCTCGGCTATTCGGACACCGATCCATCTGTCGCGGCGGTCAGTTGTGACAGGAGTCACCTGATGCCGGCGCCCCTCCCGCGGCTGACCGACCGGTCAGCCGCGGGACGGGCGCCACGGCACGTCAGCTCAGCGTGACCTGCCGGTTGGTCAGTCCGCCGCGGGCCCGGCGCTCCTCGGGCGTGAGCGGTTCCCCGGACGCCAGGGCGGTGGCGAGCCGCTCGGCGAACTCGGCGGCCGGCTTCTCCACGTCCTCGGCCTTGACCCCGCTCGGCAGGTCCCAGACCGGCACCGTGAGCCCGTGAGCACGGAAGGAGCCCACCAGCCGGGTGCCCTCGCCGAGGCTGGACCGGCCCGCGGCGTGCAGCCGGGCGAGAGCGTCCAGAAGCTGCTCCTCCGGATGCGGCATGACCCAGCGCAGGTGGTTCTTCTCCGGCGTCTCGCACCAGTAGGCGGCGTCCACGCCGGACAGCTTCACGGTCGGGATGGCGGCGGCGTTGGCGCGCTCGAGGGAGGCGGCCACCTCCGGCGTGGCGTTCTCCGCGTCAGGCACCCAGAACTCGAAGCCGCTGTGCACGACCGGCTCGAACGCGCCTTCCGGGTCGAGCAGGTCCTGCAGCCTCGGGCCCTCGGCGGGCGCGCGGCGGCCCTCCACCGGCGAGCCCGAGGCCGCCTCGAGCGCCCGCTGGAGGGTGTCGGCGAGGTCGCGGCTGATGTCGCCGGAGGGCGTGTCGTTCTGCAGGCCGAGCAGGACCGAGCCGTCGTCGCGGCGCAGCGCCGGCCAGGCCATCGGCAGCACCGTGGCCAGCGTGACCGACGGGACGCCCTCGGGCAGGCCGCCGGCCAGGGTCAGTTCGACGGTGGCGGCGGGGACCAGTTCGCGCAGCGCCACCCAGTCGCACTCGCCGGGCAGCCCCTCGAACGGGCGGCGCACCAGTTCGGTCACGGCGTGCGCGGCGGCCCGGCCGTGGCACGCCTTGTAGCGCCGGCCGCTGCCGCAGGGGCAGGGCTCGCGGGCGCCGACCACCGGGATGTCCCCGTCTGCCTGCTGCGGGCGCTTGGCCTTCGTCTGGGGTCGCTTCTTGGCCATCGTGGGGTCTCCCGGTTACGGCTCGTCTCGTACGGGCGGGAGCCTAGTCGTTCGCGCCTTGACCCACGGGAACCTGTGGACAACGGACACGCGGGCGCCGCCGACGTCGTACGGCCGCAGGCCCGCCGGCGGGCCCCTCGGGCCTCAGCCCAGTTCGTCGAGGGCGTCCGCGAAGTCGAGTTCGGCCATGGCCGGGACCGGGGAGGCCGTGACGCGCGTAGCGAAACCCCCGCGCCGGCATCCGGCGTCCGGATCATGAACGTCGTCGTGGACCACGACCCAGACCGTCACCTCGCCCTGGACGTCGTCCCGGACGCCCCAGTCGTCGGCGAGCGCCGTGATGATGTTCAGCCCGCGGCCGCCGTGCGCGGTGACCGACGGAGTGGCCGGGGCCGGGCGGGTCGGGCCGCCGCCGTCCGTCACCTCCACGATGAGCCGTCCGCGCGCGTCCACCTTCCACGCGGCGCGCACGGCGCCGTCCCCGGCCGGGACGTCACCGAGCGGCCGGCCGTGTTTGCAGGCGTTGCTCAAGAGTTCGGAAAGGATCAGTACGGCGTCGTCGACGACCGACTCGGACACCCCGCCACTGCGCAGTTGCGCACGCATGCGGTGTCGCGCCTCCCCCACGCCCGCAGGGCCATGGGGAACGGCCATGCTCGACGACGTGGGCACCTCCTGTGCCACCACCAACGCCACCCCCGAGACCTCCTTCGCCCCACGCCACGGTGTGGATGCCCCAATGGCCTGTACCGGAAACCGGCCAGTCCTCTTCCGCTGACGCATTCGCAACGACCGCACACGCGACGAACGCGCCGGAGCACTCCTTGTGAGGATTCGGTGACTCTGTGGCTGGATCTCATGGGTGTGGCCGAGAAGGGAGGATGCTGCAGCCCTCCGCCCGGGGTCAAGAGGTGCGCACCGGTCCTTACCCGGCTTTTGTGCCCCGCCGTGGACGGCCGTGGCCGGGACCTCGGGTTTCCCGTGCTCAGCGGCCCAGCCGGCTCAGCACCGCGCGCGGGCGGTTGGTGATGATGGCGTCGACGCCCAGCCGGACGCACAGGTCGACGTCGGCCGGCTCGTTCACGGTCCAGACGTGGACCTGGTGACCGGCTCGTTTGAGCCGTTCCGCATAGGCCGGGTGGCTGCGCAGGATGCGGATCGAGGGGCCCGCGATGCGCACGCCCGCCGGGAGCCGGCCGTCGCGCAGCCGGGGTGAGACGAACTGCATCAGGTAGACCGCCGGCAGCGTCGGCGCCACGGCGTGCACTCGGTGCAGCGAGCGCGCCGAGAAGCTCATGATTCGGACCGGCGACTCGGCGGCCGTCGCCGGAGAGTCCAGTCCGAACCGTTTCAGCAGCTGCAGCAGCCGCTCCTCGACCTGGCCCGCCCAGCGCGTGGGGTGCTTGGTCTCGATGGCCAGCTCCACCCGCCGGCCGGAGTCCGCGACCAGTTCGAGCAACCGCTCCAGGGTGAGCACGGAGGTGTCCGCCGGGTCCTCCGGCCGGTGCTCCCAGTCCGGTTCCTCGTCCCGTCCGTGCCAGGCCTCGCGGGTCTTCCTGGAGCCGAAGTCCAGGCCGGCCAGATCGGCCAGTTCCAGCGCGGACACGGCTCCGCGGCCGTTGGAGGTCCGGTTCACCCGCCGGTCGTGGACGCAGACCAGATGGCCGTCGGCGGTGAGGCGTACGTCGCACTCCAGGGCGTCCGCCCCGTCCTCGATCGCCTTCTTGTACGCGGCCAGAGTGTGCTCCGGCGCGTCCTCGGAGGCCCCCCGGTGGGCGACCACCTGGATGGTGTGCTGTTGTGCGTGGGTCACCGCGTCATGGTGCCACCGACGCGGGGTACGCGGGGCGGCGGCGGTCGCCCCGTGCGACGTGAAGGCATCCGTTATGCGAGATCACGAAATGTTTGCGAGAAAAATCCTATATAAAGAGTGGTCCTGGACCCACAGCCACCGCTTATGGTGCTCTGACGGCCCGTGGGAAAAGCTGACTGCATACAAGAGGAACACCGAACCATGCAGCGCTGTCGCACCGGGCCCATGCCGCACGGGCGACGGGCGCGCACGCCACGACGGGCGTGCCTGAGCGAGTGTGTCCGAGTGCGACCTGGAACAACAGCCGTGGATCGAGGAGAAGAGCTGTGAGCACCGAGAACGAGGGCAACGCGGTACCCCCGGCCCCGTCCGCACCTCCCGTGCCGGTGGCATCTCCCGCTGCTTCCCCGCAGGGCCCCGCGCCCGACGGGGGCTCGCCGGCGGTTCCGCCGCCGGCGCCCCAGGGCGGCCCGGCCGCCCCGGAGCAGCCCCCGGCGCCCGCGGCGCAGGCCCCCGCCGGCCCGCCGCAGGGAGTTCCCGACGCCCAGCACCCCTATGGCGCTCCCGACGCCCAGCACCCCTATGGCGCTCCCGACGCCCAGCACCCCTATGGCGCTCCCGGCGCCCCGCAGCCCTACGGCGCTCCCGGCGCCCACCAGGCGTACGGCGCCCCCGCGGCCGACGGCTCCTGGCCGCCGCCCACCGCCACGCCCTCCTACGGCGACGGCGGCTCCGGCGGGGACGGCGCGGCCTGGGGCTCGTCCTACCAGCAGCAGCCCGCTCCCAAGTCGCGCAACGGACGGGGCGGACTGGTCGCCGCGGTGCTGGTGGCCGCGCTGGTCGCGGGCGGCCTCGGCGGCGGCATCGGCTACACCCTGGCCAAGGACAACGACGGCTCCGGCTCCACCACCGTGTCCGCCTCCGACGGCGCCCAGATCAAGCGCGCCCCCGGCACCATCGCCAACGTGGCCTCCAGGGCGCTGCCCAGCACGGTCACCATCGAGGCGGAGAGCACCAGCGGCGAGGGCGGCACGGGCACCGGGTTCGTCTTCGACACCCAGGGCCACATCGTCACCAACAACCACGTGGTGGCCGACGCGGTGAACGGCGGCAAGCTCTCCGCCACCTTCCCGAACGGCAGGAAGTACGACGCCGAGGTCGTCGGGCACGCCCAGGGGTACGACGTCGCCGTCATCAAGCTCAAGAACGCCCCCTCCGACCTCAAGCCGCTCGCCCTCGGCGACTCCGACAAGGTGGCCGTCGGCGACGAGACGATCGCCATCGGCGCCCCCTTCGGGCTGTCCAACACGGTCACCACGGGCATCATCAGCGCCAAGAACCGCCCGGTTGCCTCCAGCGACGGCAGCTCGTCCAGCAAGGCGTCCTACATGAGCGCCCTGCAGACCGACGCGTCGATCAACCCCGGCAACTCGGGCGGCCCGCTGCTGAACGCCGGCGGCGCGGTGATCGGCATCAACTCGGCGATCCAGTCCACCGGCAGCAGCGGCGGCTTCGGCTCCGGCCAGTCCGGGTCGATCGGCCTCGGCTTCGCCATCCCGATCAACCAGGCCAAGTACGTCGCCCAGCAGCTCATCAAGTCCGGCAAGCCGGTCTACGCCAAGATCGGCGCCTCCGTCTCCCTGGAGGACTCCACGTCCGGCGCGAAGATCACCGACCAGGGCGCGGCCGGCTCCGCCGCGGTCGAGTCCGGCGGCCCCGCCGACAAGGCCGGCCTGAAGCCCGGTGACGTCATCACCCGGCTCGACGACCACGTGATCGACAGCGGCCCCACCCTGATCGGCGAGATCTGGACCCACAAGCCCGGGGACAAGGTCTCGATCACCTACAAGCGGGACGGCCAGGAGCACACGGTCGACCTCACCCTGGGCTCGCGGGCGGGCGACAGCTGACGTCCCGCGCAGCGGGTGCCGCGGGGGAACCCGTGGCACCCCTGTGTACCCACGTCCGCGCGGCGGGCCGGTAATGTGTAGGCGCGCCGCCGATCACGGGCGGCCGCGGGGAGGCGTGCCCGAGCGGCCTAAGGGAACGGTCTTGAAAACCGTCGTGGCAGCGATGTCACCGTGGGTTCAAATCCCACCGCCTCCGCACGATGAGCAGTGAGAACGGCCTCTGACCTGGTAACTCGGTCAGGGGCCGTTCTCGTGAGCGTTGTCCGCCAGCGACCGCGGGTCCCCGCTGTTTCCCGACCGAACGGGCACGGGAGGGGCATGTCGACTGACCGTCCCTAGACTGCGAGCAGCTCTGCGAGCACCACAGCCCCCGCCGCAGAGAAGACCCGCTGCTTCCTCCAGCCCGGCCCCGAGGCCCAGAGCGCTCCGCAGCAGGAGAACAGTCGTGTGCACAGGGAGCCTCCAGGGACCTTCGAACGGAGGGGAAGGCCACCCCTGGTGGTGTCGCGTGGATGGCCGGCCCCGGTTTGGAAGCTCTGACCCTCCGATGCGAACTGCGGGCGGGGCGGTCGCTGAGGTTATGTGCGCTGGTCGCGGGGTCGTTAGCGGTTTGAGCCGGTCGTCTGCGGTTGGCGCGGTTGCTGTACCGCCACCAGCTTCGCCGGCCTCATCCCTGACCAGCGAGCTTGGTCGAGCCGTTGTCGTTTGTGTACACCGCGATCGCCCGGTGTTGTCCGTGGCTCCCTGGCCAACCGGGCACGGAAGGGGTACGGATTGGTACGGATTACGGGGCCCCGTCAGCGGTCGTCTCTTGGTCGTACACGCGCTGATACCCGGCGATTGTGTCACCGAACTGCCTGCCGCCAAGTTCCTGTAGGCGGCCGTCGCGACGGTCTACAACGACGGGCCCGGTCCCGATCCACATGTCCCGTGGGTTTCCCGTCTGTACGTACTTCGAGCTCTGATACCAGAACTCCCACCCGAAGCGGTGCTCCTGCACGCTGATGAACGCTGCAGTAACGCCCGGTTCCAGGGGATAGGGCGTTACTTGGGCAAGAAACGCGTCGAAGATCTCTCTGGCTTGCTCGGCTGTGATCACAACGTGAGCCTACGTAGCACCTCAGGTCGGCGGAGTCTCAATGACCGAGCCATGGCGACAGGCGCCGGCGGATGGTGCGGACGGCGCCCGTACCGGGCCAAGGCTTTGAGGTCTGGCCGCCCATGGCTTCCCTGACGAGACGGCGCAGATGGCGCAGGCACAGCCTGATCGCCTACGTGGCTACGACGGTCTCAGCCGTCGTCGGTTCGGGTTCGTGTTGCGAGGGGATCCGGGCGTCGCCTCGGTTTGTTGTCTCTTGGATGAGGTTCCGGAGTGCGTCAGGCGTTGGCCATGGCGCGCGGCGGTGAATCATCCGGTGACAGTTGGCACAGATCAGCGCGAGATCATTGACGCGCCCAAGAGCGCGAACCGGGGCAAAAGGGCGGAGGATGAGGTGTCGACGCGGTCATACAGGAGACCCGTTCGATCCCACCGTTCACTTCGGTGCTCTGCCGCTCCCGGGCGGCCGAGCATGAGCAAGGAGCCCCTTCATGGCCGACATCAATGTCGCGCTGCACGTACAGGTCGAGGCCCTGCCCGGCAAGGAGGAAGAGGTCGCCGCCTTTCTCCGCAAGGGCCTTGCCTTCGTCCAGGAGGAGCCCGGTACCGTCGCCTGGTTTGCTGTGCGTCTGAGCCCGTCCACCTTCGCCATCTTCGACGCCTTTCCCGATGACGACGCGCGCCAGGCCCATCTCGCCGGTCGCCTGGGCAACGCCCTGATGGAACGAGCCAGCGAACTGTTCGCCCAACCACCTTCCGTCGAGAACCTCGACGTCCTCGCCCACAAGCTCCCCTGAAGCAGGCGGACTGGTCCACGCCTGGCGCGTCGGACTGATCCCAGGACCCGGGTTTGCAGCAGGTCAGCGCGACGATCGATCACCACCCGGCACTACGCTCGGCCTGTTGCCGGTCAGGATGACCAGGTGGCCGAAGCCTCCGACGCCTGGTTCAGCGGGCATGACGAGGTCCGAGGGGCACGCAGGGGGCACGATGACGACGATGACGGCTCCGCTGGAGTGCCCGCACGCGTCTGACCTGCGGCGCACCGGTCAGCAGCCGTGATCGCGAAAAGGTCTTGAAAACCGTCGTGGCAGCGATGTCACCGTGGGTTCACATCCCACCGCCTCCGCACAGTTCATGAGATGCGCAGCCCCCAGGGGGTGCCCCGGTCGCCGGGGCACCCCCTCTGCGTGCGCCTCGGCCGCCCCGGGTGCCCGGTCAGGACGCCGGCCGCTGTGCGGCGCCCTGGGGCTCACGCCGGCAGGTTCAGCTGCCAGGAGACACCGAAGCGGTCGTTGACCCAGCCGAACTTGGCGCTGAAGCCGTGGTTCCCCAGCGGCATGAGCGCGGCGCCCTGCTCGACGAGGGCTGCGTAGAGGCGGTCGATCTCGGCCTCGTCCGCGCACTGCACGAAGAGCGAGACGGCCGGCGTGAACGTGAAGCCGTGCTTGACCGGGCTGTCGATGCACATGAACTGTTCGCCGGCGAGCGAGAACGTCGCGTGCCGCACGCCACCGTCCGCGCCGGGGCCGTCGGCACCGTAACGGGTGATGCTGACGATCTCCGCGTCGTCGAAGAGCGAGGTGTAGAAGGTCATCGCTTCCTCGGCGTTCCCCTCGAACATCAGGAACGTGGTGATCTTCTGTGACGTCACGATCTCCATGCCGCACGCTCCTCGGGCGCTGTCGGGCTGTCCATGCCCGGTCACGTTAGTGGCGGGACCCGCCCGTGCCCCGCAAACACAGGAACCGGGCGTTCCACGGCCCTGCCCGCGCGATGTCGTCTGATGTCCCTCACCCCCGACGACCTCACCGGCCAGGCCCTCGGCCTGCACGCCACCGGCATGGCGGCCCTGCAGGGCGTCGGCGCCGCCCTCGCCGGCACGCTGGCCCAGCTGACCTCACCGGCGGTGGCGATGACGCTCATGGCGGCCGGGTCGATCGCCGTGACCCTGGTCCTCGCGGCACTGGGCAGGCGGGAGCAACGCCACCAGGCCGCCCCCCGTACGCGCCCGGACGGCCTTCCACTGCCCACGGCCACCGACCGGACGTGACACAGGACGTCCAAGCCCGACTCGGCCCCGCCCGGCCCCTCCGGTCCCTTCCGGCCCGGCCCGGGACCGCCAGGTTCGGCCCGGCCGGCCCCGTCTCAGGCCCGGTGCCCCGTCATGCGGGCTGCCGAGGCGATCGTCGCGCGGGCCTCGCGCTCGGTCAGGCCGGTGTCGAGGGCCGCTTCGAGCAGCGGGGACAGCAGGGCCGGCCCGATGCCGTTCTCGTAGGCGCGGCAGGCCGCCCAGAACAGGCGGGTGTTGCGCTGGCCCTCGTGCGCGGTGAGGACGAAGTGGACCAGGCCACGGCCGTGGTCGCCCGCCGGCGGCGGCGCCGGGTGCGCGGCGCGCTGCGGGGGCAGGAGCAGGCGCAGCAGGGCCGTCGGGCAGGCCGCCGGGGCCAGGTGGGCGGTCCCGGGGGCGGCCGCGTACACGCCGTGGTCCGTGCGGGACCCCGGGCCGACGAGGTAGCCGCCTGCGCCCCGGATGTCGATGCCCGGGGCGAGTCGACCGGCCGAGTTGGGGACGACGACGTCCGGCGGCCCGGTCAGCCACAGGTGACGGCCGCCGCTCGGGGTGATCACCACGACCGTCTCCGGGATCGTGAACAGGTGCCGCAGCGCCAGTTCCCGCAGTGCGGCCGAGGAGTCGGTGCCGTTCTTGGTGTCCAGGTCGACACCGATGAGGTGGTGCGGGGGCAGCCCGCAGGCGATGCCGTAGCCGCCGGCCCAGGGCGCGGCGGCGAACAGTTCGCGGATGCGGGCGGGGTCGGTGGAGGCGTCGTACACACCGTGGCCGAAGCGGCCGCACTCGCCGTGGCAGGGGGTGGGCCGGGGGTCGTCGTGGTGGGGGGAGCGCAGGGCCGGGAGCTTGTTGCGGGACAGCGGGATGACGGCCAGGCCGCGCTCGGCGGCTGACAGGGCGTGTGCGAGGGCCAGCGTCGTGGCCTGCCGGTCGGTGGTGGCCATGGATCCATGTTCGTACGTACGTTCGAAAAAGGGAAGAGGTGGCCGGCCCTGCGCACCGGCGGCCCGAGTCGTCGGTGGCGCGGGGTCGCCGGTGGCCCGAAGTGGTGAAAGGTGATGAAGGGGGTTTATCGACTTGTCATCACGCTTGCGTGCGAATGAGGCTTCGAGAAGGGTTCGCCCGGATCCGGCGGGCAAGTCTGGAGGTGCAAGCCGTACTTCACGAAACCTCCGGCCGTCCGGGCCGGCAGGCGACCGGTTCTGGAAGGGACGACATGGCAAGTATCCGTACCGCCGCCCGCTTCGGCCGGCTGTGGTGAGCCGGGGGCGGGAGCCCCTGTGGTGAGGGCTCCCGCTGGGCGTGCTTCGGGGTCGTAGGACGGTCGCGCGGCGGTGCTTCGGCGCCGCCGCGCGGCCGTTTCCCGGGCCGGCCCGCAGGGGAGAACCCGCACAGGACCTCATCCCGCGGTCCACCTTCAGGAGGTGGGGACGGCCCCACCCCTACAACCTGAGGGGGACGCCGCATCGGGACCTGCGACCGATCCGCGGGCGGCCGGTCCGCTCCTAGCGTGGAGCCATGACCACACCCGTCTGCACCAGCGCCTCGGCCGCCGCCGCACCGGCGCGGCAGACCCACTCGTTCCCGTCGTTCGCGTCGTACGTGCGGGCCCGCCAGCCGGTGCTGCTGCGCACCGCGCGGTCGCTGACCGCCAACCCGAGCGACGCCGAGGACCTGCTGCAGACCGCGCTGACCAAGACCTACGTGGCCTGGGAGCGGATCGAGGACCACCGGGCGCTGGACGGCTACGTGCGCCGGGCGCTGCTGAACACCCGTACCTCGCAGTGGCGCAAGCGCAGGGTGGACGAGTTCGCCTGCGACGAACTGCCCGAACCCGAGCCCGCGCCCGGCGCCGAGGACCCGGCCGAGCGGCAGGCGCTGCGCGACGCCATGTGGCGGGCGATCGCCCGACTGCCCGCGCGACAGCGGGCGATGGTCGTCCTCAGGTACTACGAGGACCTCAGCGAGGCCCAGACGGCCGAGGTGCTCGGCGTCTCTGTGGGCACGGTGAAGTCGGCGGTCTCCCGCGCCCTGGGCAAGCTGCGCGAGGACCCCGAACTGGGCCTGGTCCGCTAGGCCGTGTCCAGGCCCGGACGCGGAGGTCCCCGGGCACCGTCGTCAAACTGTTTCCCTCCTCCTAGTGACATACCGCGCGGTATGTGAGCAGAATCAGCGCAACCCCGACCACCGCGTAGGCAAAGTCGCCCGGGAGGACGCCGTGCTGAGCACCATGCAGGACGTACCGCTGCTGATCTCGAGGATCCTGACCCACGGGTCGACGGTCCACGGGACGTCGCGGGTGACCACCTGGACCGGCGAGGCGGAGCCGCACCGCCGTACCTACGCCGAGATCGGGGCCCGCTCCGCCCAGCTCGCCCACGCGCTGCGCGACGGACTCGGAGTACGGGGCGACGAGCGTGTCGCCACCCTGATGTGGAACAACGCCGAGCACGTCGAGGCGTACTACGCCATCCCCTCCATGGGCGCCGTGCTGCACACGCTCAACCTGCGCCTGCCCGCTGAGCAGTTGGCATGGATCGTCAACCACGCCGCCGACCGCGTGGTCGTCGTCAACGGCTCGCTGATCCCGCTGCTCGCGCCGCTGCTGCCCAAGCTCCCGACCGTGGAGCACATCGTCGTCTCCGGCCCCGGCGACCGCACCCCGCTCCAGGGCGCCACCGCGCGCGTCCACGAGTACGAGGAACTGATCGCCGGCCGGCCCACCGCCTACGACTGGCCCGAGCTGGACGAGCGCCAGGCCGCCGCCATGTGCTACACCTCCGGCACCACCGGCGACCCCAAGGGCGTGGTGTACAGCCACCGTTCGATCTACCTGCACTCCATGCAGGTCAACATGGCCGAGTCGATGGGCCTGACCGACCAGGACACCTCGCTGGTCGTGGTCCCCCAGTTCCACGTCAACGCCTGGGGCCTGCCGCACGCCGCGTTGATGACCGGCGTGAACATGCTGATGCCGGACCGCTTCCTGCAGCCGGCCCCGCTCGCCGAGATGATCGAGCGGGAGCGGCCGACGCACGCGGCGGCCGTCCCCACCATCTGGCAGGGCCTGCTCGCCGAGCTGACCGCCCGCCCCCGTGACGTCTCCGCCCTCACCCAGGTCACCATCGGCGGCTCGGCCTGTCCGCCCTCCCTGATGGAGGCCTTCGACGAGCTCGGCATGCGGGTCTGCCACGCCTGGGGCATGACGGAGACCTCCCCGCTGGGCACGGTGGCCCGCCCGCCGGCCCACTCGATCGGCACCGACGAGGAGTTCGCCTACCGTCTGACCCAGGGCCGCTTCGCGGTGGGCGTTCAGGCCCGGCTCACCGGCCCCGGCGGCGAACGCATCCCGTGGGACGGCGAGTCGGCGGGCGAGCTGGAGGTGCGCGGTCCCTGGATCGCGGGCGCCTACTACAACGGCCCGGAGGCCGAACCGCTGCGTCCCGCCGACAAGTTCAGCGAGGACGGCTGGCTCAAGACCGGCGACGTCGGCACCATCTCCCCCGACGGCTTCCTCACCCTCACCGACCGCGCCAAGGACGTCATCAAGTCCGGCGGCGAGTGGATCTCCTCGGTCGAGCTGGAGAACGCGCTGATGTCCCACCCGGACGTCGCGGAGGCCGCCGTGGTCGCCGTACCGGACGAGAAGTGGGGCGAGCGCCCGCTGGCCACCGTGGTCCTCCGGGAGGGCGCGAGCGCCGACTTCGAGACGCTGCGCGTGTTCCTCGCCGAGGAGGGCAAGATCGCCAAGTGGCAGCTCCCCGAGCGCTGGACGGTCATCGCGACGGTCCCGAAGACCAGCGTCGGGAAGTTCGACAAGAAGGTGCTCCGCAGGCAGTACGCGGAGGGCGGCATGGACGTGACCAGGCTCGGCTGACGGCTGACGGCCGCCGGTACGACGGACAGCCCCCGGCCACGCGCCGGGGGCTGTCCGTCGTGTGCGGCGAGGGCGACGGGGGCCGCCGTCCCGCTAGTTCGTCCCGATGCCGGCCAGCAGGTCGACGATCCGGTTCTGCACCTCGGGACTGGTGGACCGCTCGGCGAGGAACAGCACGGTCTCACCGGACGCCAGCCGGGGCAGGTCGACCGGGTCGACGGCCGCGGTGTAGACGACGAGCGGAGTGCGGTTGAGCTGCCCGTTCGCCCGCAGCCAGTCGATGATCCCGCTGAACCCGGCCTGCCGGCGGTGCACCTGCATCAGGTCCATCACCACCAGGTTCGGCCGGAACTGCCCCGCCAGCGTCACCGCGTCGCCGTCGCTCGCGGCCCGCGCCACCTGCATCCCGCGCCGCTCCAGTGTCGAGGTCAGCGCCAGCGCGATCTCCGCGTGCTCCTCGATCAGCAGCACGCGCGGCGGATGCTGCTCGCTGTCGCGCGGCGCCAGCGCCTTCAGCAGCACGGCGGGGTCGGCGCCGTACGCCGCCTCGCGTGTCGCCTGCCCGAGTCCGGCCGTGACCAGCACCGGCACCTCGGCGGCGACCGCCGCCTGGCGCAGCGACTGCAGCGCGGTACGGGTGATCGGACCGGTCAGCGGGTCCACGAACAGCGCGGCGGGGAAGGCCGCGATCTGCGCGTCGACCTCCTCACGGGAGTGCACGACGACCGGCCGGTAGCCGCGGTCGCTCAGCGCCTGCTGCGTCGTCACGTCCGGCGCGGGCCACACCAGCAGCCGGCGCGGGTTGTCCAGCGGCTCCGGCGGCAACTCGTCGTCCAGCGGCTGCGGACGCGGGGTGTCGGCGACCTCCACGGCCCCGCCGGGACCGTCCAGCGGCTCCGGCCCCTCGGCCGCGTTCGCGTCCGGGGCGCCTATGGCGTACGACCGTCCGCTGCCCTCCGTGGCGGGGGCGAGCCGGGACTGCCCCGCGAGCGAGGGCTGCGCGGGCGGCTGTTCGGCCGGCGGATGCGGCCGGGCGCCCTGCTCCGGCTGCGGCTCCTGGCGCGCGGCCGGGTCGGGCGGCGTGCCCAGCTTGCGCCGGCGGCCGGAACCGCCGGGCGCGTGCGGCGGCGGGGTGGCCGTCGGCTGCTGCTGCACCTGGAGGGCCTGCCGCGCGAACGGCACACCCTGCCCGAGCGTGCGGACGCTGATCGCCCGGCCCTGGGTGGAGTTCGGGTCGGCGGCGTTCCCCGGTGCCTCGGCCGGCAGGGGCTGCGCGGCCCGCGCCGGCTGCCCGGCGGCGTGCTCCGGGGGCAGCGGGGTGCCGCTGGCGGGGGTGACCGCCGGGCCGGGCTGCGGCGCGCTGCCCGCAGGGGGCACGGCCACGCCGGCGCCTGAGGTGCCGTCGGCACCGGGCCACTGCTGCGGTACGGCGGCCGGCCCGGCCTGGGCCACCGGCGCCTGGCCACCCGCCTCGGCGGGCAGCGGCTGGGCGGCCGGGGGAGTGGCGTGGGCCGGCACGGGCCCGGCGTGGGCCGGCGAGCCCTGCACGGGCACGGCCTGACCGGGGGTGCCTTGCACGGGCACGGCCTGACCGGGGGTGCCTTGCGCGGGTGCCCCTTGGCCGTTGGTGTCCTGGGCGGGCACCGGGTGGCCGGTGGCGGCGGGGGCGGGCCGGGCCGGGGCTCCCTGGGCGGGTACGGGCTGACCGTGCGTGCCCTGGGCGGGCACGCTCCGGCCCTGGACCGCCTGCGGGGGAACCGGCCGGCCGGAGGGTACGGGTCCGCCCTGGCCGGCGGTGCCCTGCGCGGGCACGGCGGCCTGCGGCGCCGCCGTCATCGGCTGACCGGGGACGGCCTGGACCGGCGTGCCGGCCCGAGCCGCGCCGTCCTGACCGGCGGGGCCCGCCGGCGCGGCCGCGCCCTGCGCCGGAATGCCGTGCACCGGAGCGGGCTGCCCCGGAGCCGCCTGCGCGTGACCGGCCTGGGCCGGGACGGTCCGGGCCGGAGCGCCGGTGGCCTGGGCGGTCCCCCGCACCGGGTCCGCCGCCGTCTCGACCGGCTGCGCCACGGCCCGCCGCCGGCGGCCGGTCGGCGCGCCGGTGGGGTGCGGCTGCGGAGGGGTGTGGTCCTCGGCCTGGTCCAGCGACATCGCGTCGTGCCGGCCGACGTCGTCCGCGCCACCCGCCGGGGCCTGGCGGGGAATCGGGGCCCGACCGGGGACCGGGGCCTGCCCGGCCACCGGGTCGACACCCGCCGCCGTGTCGGCGGACCCGGGTGAGCGGTCGGCCTCGGCGGGGGGCAGGGCGAAGACCGTACGGGCGCCGGAATCCTGCGCCGCCGCACGCTCCTGCGCCGCGGCCAGCGCCCGTCGGCGCCGACCGGTCGGCTGCGCGTCCTCGGCCGCACCGGCCCGGGCCTGCTCCGCGCCGGCCGCGGGCAGCGCCGGCGGCAGAGCGGCCTGCGGCGCGTCCGGGTCACGCCGGGCACGGCGGCCCGTGGGCACCGGCACGCCCTGCGGCGGCACGGCCCCGCCGAGTCCGCTGCCCGCCGCGGCGGTGCCCGCGGCGTGCTCGGCCGCCGTCATCACGGCGCCCTCGCTCACGCCCTCGCCGTCGGCGGCGCCCGACTCGGCCGCCCGGCCGCGTCGCCGTCCGGTCCCGCCGTCACCGGCCTCGGCCTCGGCCGTGGGCGTGGCCGCGGCCTCGACCGCGGCCGCCGCACGCCTGCGGCGCCGCCCGGTCGGCGAGGGCGACTCCGTCCCGCCGTCGGCGGGATCGCCGCTCTCACCGGGAACGTCGCTCTCCAGGAAGGCGTCCGTCGAGCCCCGGCGGGCCCTGCGCCGGCCGCCGACGGCCGACGTCCCGGCCTCCTCCGGCGCGGCCGCACCGGCGTCCGGAGCCTGGACGGCGACCGCCCCGGCCCCCCCGCCGAGCGGCACTTCGAGCACATAGGCGCTGCCGCTCATGCCCGGTACCTCGTGGGTCTGCAGCACTCCGCCGTGCGCCCGGACGATCCCGCGCACGATCGGCTCGTGCACCGGGTCTCCCCCGCTGTACGGCCCGCGCACCTCGATCCGCGCGACCTCGCCGCGCTGGGCGGCCGCGACCACGACCGTGTTGTCCATGTACCCGCCCGCCGAGACGGGCGCGTTGCCGGTGGCGTCGACACCCGCCACGTCCGCGACGAGGTGCGCGAGCGCGGTGGCGAGCCGCTGAGCGTCGACCTCGGCCTCGATGGGCGGCGCGTGCACGGCGAACTGCACCCGGCCGGGCCCGATGAGTTCGACCGCCCCCTCCACACCGGCCGCCACGACGGCGTCGAGCATCACCTTCGTCCGGGTGATGTCCTCGCCGCCGGAGTCGAGGTGCTGGTAGCCGAGGACGTTGTCGATGAGCGTGGTGATGCGCGAGTACCCGGCGGACAGGTGGTGCAGCACCTGGTTGGCCTCGGGCCAGAGCTGGCCGGCGTCGTCGGCGGCGAGGGCGGACAGCTCGCGGCGCAGTTCGTCCAGCGGCCCGCGCAGCGACCGGCCCAGCAGCGTGAGCAGTTGCTCGTGCCGTCCGGCGAGCGCCTCGTAGCGGTCCTTCTCCCGCTCGCCGAGGGCGGCGTACCGCTCCTCGCCGGCCGCCAGCTCCTCCAGGTGCTGCTCGCGCAGTTCCTCGAGCTCGGTGACGTGCTTCTGGCGCAGCGCGGTCAGGTCGGAGGCGTGCTCCTCGGAGAGCCGCTCCAACTCGTCGGCGTGCGCCTTCTCCAGGGCGTCCTTCTCCTCGGCGAGGACGTCGTACGGCCGCCGGTCGGCGAAGGTCATCACGGCGCCGACGAGCTGGTCGCCGTCGCGCACGGGCGCGGTGGTCAGGTCGACCGCGACCCGCTCCCCGCTCTTGGACCACAGCACCTGCCCGCGCACCCGGTGCTTGCGACCGGAGCGCAGGGTGTCGGCGAGCGGGGACTCCGCGTACGGGAAGGGGGAGCCGTCGGCGCGCGAGTGCAGCACGAGGGTGTGCAGCTCCTTGCCGCCCAGCTCACCGGCCCGGTACCCCAGTATCTGGGCGGCGGCCGGATTGACCAGCACGATCCGCCCGTCGGTGTCCGTGCCGACGACACCCTCCGAGGCCGCCCGCAGGATCATCTCGGTCTGCCGCTGCGAACGGGCCAGCTCCGCCTCGGTGTCCACGGTCCCCGACAGGTCCCGCACCACGAGCATCAGCAGCTCGTCACCGGTGTAGCCGTAACCGTCGTACGCCTGCTGCCCGTTCTCCAGATTCGCGCTCGTGACCTCGACCGGGAACTCCGTCCCGTCCGTCCGCCGGGCGATCATGCGGGTGGGCTTCGTCCGGCCGCGCGGGTCCATGTGATCGGGCCGCCGCATGGAGCCGGGGATGAGCCGCGAGTCGAACTGCGGCAGCAGGTCGAGCAGCCCGCGCCCGACGAGGGCGGTGCCCGGCGCCTCGAAGGCCTCCAGGGCGATCGTGTTGGCGTTGACGACGGTTCCGTTTGCGTTGACCAGGACCAACGCGTCGGGCAGCGCGTCGAGTATGGCTGCGAGGCGAGCAGCGCCTCGGGATGGCCTGCTGCTCACGAGACGCTTCCTCCTTGTTACCGCACCTTGCCGACCGCTCGGGCCATCTTGCCAACCGGCCCGCAGGGTGTCACGCGAGGGAGTCTAAAGCCACGGGTTGCGCTCGCGACGCCGGATGAGAGGGAGGTCGCACGACGAAGTGACGGCGAACATGTGACCGCACGCGTCCGTCGCACGTCCGCCGTGCGGCCGTGACGCGCCCGTCGCGGGGGTGACCCCGCACCGACCTGGCGCCGACGTCGTGCCGGCCCCGCCCCGGCACCGTTCCGGGACCGTTCCACCGTCGTCGTCCGGGCTCCGCGAGACCTTCGCGGGACCTTTACGAGAGCGGTGGCCGCGCCCGGAACCGCCTACGCGGTCGGACCGAGGCCGGGCAGCAGCGGCACCATCCGGTCCCACCGCGCGATCTCGCAGCCGTTGCCCCGGTCGTACGCGGCGTCGACCGGGCGCCCGGCCCAGGTGCCGGTGACCCGGGCGGTGGCCGGCCCGCCGTAGAGCATGGTGCAGACGCTGTCGGGGGCGACCGGGGCGAAGGTGTCCCGTCCCCACTGCGTGTTCGCGTCGAGCGCCCGGCAGGCCCCCGCCGCGTCCGGATGATCACCGGCGGTGGGATGGCAGGACAGCTCGTACGTGCCGTCGAGCCGAGGACCCGCGTTCCGGACGACGACACGGAGGTGATCGCCGGCCTTGTCCTCCGGACGTGCCGGCGGGGGCATGAGGCCCGCGGCCCGCGGGGCGGGCACGAGCCGCGTGCCGCCCGCGGTGGCGGCCGGGCCTGCCGATGCTGCCGGGGCGATGGAGGCTGCCAGGGCTGCCGACGTTGCTGGGGCCGCCGATGCTGGGGGTGCCCCTGTGGCCGGTGCGGCGGTGAGGGCCGACAGGGACGGGACCGAGAGCGCGGCGAGGGCCGACACCAGGACGCCCCGCGGGACGACCGACAAGAAAGAGACCATGCCCTGATCAACGCCCATGGGCCCCGGACGTTGCGGCGCCGCGACACCGCGCTAAGCCCTTTGCCCTGTGGCCCTCGCTCCTAGTACCGTGGGGGTCGATTGGTGACAGCACGCTCGACTGTGTCATCATCTGCACGCACCAGTCGCGCGCTCGCGTGAATGGTTGTGCTGGAGGCGTCGCCTAGTCCGGTCTATGGCGCCGCACTGCTAATGCGGTTTGGGCCTTAAAGCCCATCGAGGGTTCAAATCCCTCCGCCTCCGCGCCCATCCCGAAGCCCCGGTCCCAGGACCGGGGCTTCGGCGTTGTCGGCTCTCGACCCCTGTTCGCACGTTTCCGCAGGTCACAAGGGGTGTGCGGATCGGATTTCACATGACGGCGGCAGTCATGTAATGTTCTTCCTGTCGCCGCGAGCGGGCCGGAAGGGCCGGGAGCGGAAGACGAAAACAAAAGAACAAGCACTCGTAGCTTAACGGATAGAGCATCTGACTACGGATCAGAAGGTTGCAGGTTCGAATCCTGCCGAGTGCACACAGATCAGAGGCCCCGGAGAGATCCGGGGCCTCTGGCGTTTCAGGGCGTACAGCAGCGAGTACAGCAATCGCATCAGCTGGAGCTTCGGAGCGGGCTCGGCGCTCTAGGTGCGACGAGCCCGCAGGGTGATCATGCGGGTCATGCCGCCGGCTTCGGGGATCAGCTCCCGATTCAGCACATCCCGCATGCCCGTCACGGCGAGCACAGTTTCAGTACTAGAAGCCGCTAGCCGAGTAGCAGTTGACGGTTCCACCGAAGTACGTGTCCGCCGAGTTGCTGGGATCCTCGTCGAAGTGCAAGGCGAAGGGAGCGCCCGTGAGGTTGGCCGACAGGCTGACGTAGGTGTCGAAGGGGAGAAGCTTGCTGGTCGCCGGGGCGTTGGTCTGGAGGACCTTCACGCGGCGCGAGCCGGTGAAACCGTTGATGCGGCCCAGCCCGAGGGTGATGGAGCGGCAGGTGGTGTTGCGAGTGGTCGCGAAGAAGTCCATCGCCCTGTTCGTGGGGATCTTCGCGTCGTAGGCCAGGAGGCGGTTGCCGACACCGATGGTGCCGGACGAGTACTTCTTCGGGAAGAACTTGCTGACGCTGATGTTGCTGTAGGCGTAGAGCCAGTGGCCGCGGTAGGTGAGGACCTCGTCCTTGGAGTTCAGGACGAAGATGCGGTAGCCCCACCTGCCCTGGGTCGGGGCTTTGGTGGTCACCGAGCCGTTGCCGTTGACGGGCTTGAGGGTGTTGATCACCTTGTAGGTGTGGCTACTGCCCGTTTCGCGTCGGAGTTCGACATGACTGCCCTTGGGCAGATTGGCGAGCGAGTAGTTGATCGTCACCTTGGAGCTCGCGTCTACTCGCGCACCCTTGCCGAAGGTGAAATTGACGCTGGGGGTGGTCGCCGCGTCAGCGGCCGGGGCCGCGAGGACGGGGAGCAGCGTGGCGGCGACAAGCGCCAGACCCGTACGGAACCGCACGATTCTCCTTGTGGTGAATGTGTGTAGCTTGCGAGTGGATCTTGTGAGTTGATCTTGGAGGCGCAGTGAATCAAAGGCTTCTGCGGTTTGGCAATGGGTCCGCTCGAGTCAGGCGGTATGTCTGACTTATGCGGGATGGCGCGCTCGGAGCGTGTAGCGGGAGGGGGTGTCCGATCCAGCAGGTCAGAGCGCATGCAGGCCAAAGGCCCCGGAGAGATCCGGGGACTTGGGCACTTCGAGGCTGTACAGCAACGGCATCAGCCGGCGCCGCCCATCGCATCGGAGAGCTTGCCGAGCGCGGCCCGCACCTCTTCCTCGCTGGCTTCGGCGTAGACCTCCATCGTCATGGCGATCTGCGAGTGCCGCAGGATCCGCTGGGCCACCTTCGGGTGCACCTTCAGAGCAACCAGGAGCGAGCTGCAGGTGTGCCGGGTATTCCGGAGCGGGATCACCCGGAGCCCGGCACGCCGAGCCCGCAGCGCGAACATGCGGGTGAGGTTCCCCGGCTCGATCGGCGTCCCGTACTTCGTTGTGAAGATCAGCCCGCGGCTGTCCTGCCACAGCTCCCCGGCCGCCTTCCGGTCCCCGGTCTGCTGGGCCCGCCGCATCCGGAGCGCCCGGAGGCAGAACGCCGGGAGCGGAAGGAAGTCGTCGGACTCCTCCGTCTTGGTCTCCCGGTGCAGGATCTGCCGGCCCGCGCGCTGGATCTGGTGATCCACGTACAGCTCACCGGCCTCGAAGTCGATCGACTGCCAGGTCAGGCCCAGCGCCTCACCACGGCGTAGGCCGAGGCAGAGGACCAGGACCCAGGCTGCGAAGAGCGGATCTTCACGGGCGACCGAGTCGGCCAGGAAGCGCCCCGCCTCGACCACGGACCACGGCTTGATCCGGCGCCGCCGAGGCTTGGGCACCTTGACCAGGGAGGCCACGTTCTTGCTGATCTCCTCCTCGGTCACGGCGTGCGTGAGAGCGGCCCGCAGGGCGTCACGGGCGGCCTGGACGACCCGCCGGGACGGATAGGCCTCACAGCACTCCCCGACCGCACAGCACCGCTGCCGCGGCTCGGCCCGCTTGGCGTCCTTGCCCTGGGCGCAGCACTGGCAGATGCCGGCCAGCTTGGTCAGCCACTCCCGAACGTCCCGGACGGTCAGCTTGTCGAGCCGCTTCCCGCCGAGGTGCGGATTGATGTAGAGCCGCACCGAGCCCTCGTACGACACGTACGACAGCGGAGCGAGGTTGGGCTTCACGATCGACTCGAGCCAGTAGGACAGGAACGCCTGCACCGTGCGGTGCCGGGTCTGCACGGGCCCCTTGCTGGCTTCACTGTGGAGCTTGATCCACTTCTCGTGGGTCTCCTCGCGAGTCTTGCCATAGACGTACTTGCGCTTGCGGTCGCCGTCCGGGGTCGTGACCCAGGCGTAGCCCGCGAAGCCGTTCTTGTACGGGTAGATGGACCCCTCGCCGTTGGCCCGCTTTCCGCTCATGCCGCCCACTCCCCGGTCTCGGAAGCGCAGCGGTTCACGTACTCGTCGACCCAGGCCGGGAGGATGCGACGGTTGCGGCCGATCTTCACGGACCGGATCTCACCGCTCAGGACGAGCGCCTTGGTCTTGGAGAGGCCGAAGCCGAGCATCTCGGCGACTTCGGCCGTGGTGTGCCACTTGCGGGTGATGGTCACCGTGGTCATGCGGTGGGTTCCCCTTCGGTTCCGGGTGCGGGTTCGAGGGATGCGGCCAGCCAGGCTTCGGCGTCGGACAGGCCGGTGCCGGCGAAGACCCAGTGCGTGAGGACGTACGTCGTTTCGGTCTCCGGGCCGTTGGCTGCTGCCGCTTGGGCTCGGCGCCATTCGGCGCGGGCGTCGCGGAGGGCGCCGAGGGTGGTGGAGTAGCGGCGGGACTTTGTGGAGAAGTGGCCGCGGAATCCGAGCATGTGAGCCCAGGCGCGCAGGCGGAGGTGTTCGAGGTCCTTGCGGGCGCCGAGGGTCCAGGCCGTTCGAATGAGGCGGCGGGCGTGGTCGCTGATGTCGAGCTGGGCGAGTTCGGCGGCGAACTTGAGCGGGCGGTCGAGAGCTCCCGTGGCGGTCTCGGCGCCCTTGGTGGCGTACTTGGCGATGTAGGCCGCGACGGCCCGCTCGGTCAGCTCCTGGCCGCCGTCGAAGTCGGCCGAGCGGATGGTGCGGACGTCGAGCTGTCGGCCGAAGGCGAAGGTGTGCGCGCGGCCGTCGATGACCGGGCCGTCGACGCGGACCTTGGCGGCGGCGGCCTCGATGGCGTCCGTGAGCAGTTCGGCGGTCGCCCAGGCCGGGGGCGGAGTGTCGCCGCCGCCGGGGCCGTCGAGGCGGATCACGGCGTGGAAGTGGACGGCTCCGCGCTTCTGGTACTCGGCGACCTTGGCGAACGAGACGCGGGCGTGCTGGCGGAAGTGGCGCTGTGACAGGCCTGCGCGCTTGGCGGCCTCTCGGCGGAGGTAGATGGAGAAGCGCCGCCAGAGCTGTCCGGCGTGCGCGTTCCAGAGCACGGCCGCTTCGTAGTCGTAGGTGTCCGGGTCGAGTGGTGTGCCATGGGCGTCGTCGTCCTGGTCGTGGTGGGTGCCGCAGCGGCAGGGACGGCCGTCTGTGCGGCGGTTGTGGACCGGGCCGAAGCCGGGGGCGGTGAAGGTGGCGAAGACGCGCGGGTGGGCGGCTACGTGTTCCGGAGTGCCCTTGCCGCCGCGCAGTCCGGCGGTGATCAGGTGGAAGGTGCCGCGGCGGTAGACCTCGGCGCAGGCCGGACAGCGGGTGGTGCGGCGGTTGTTGCAGCGGACGAGGAGCTGGCCGGCCGGGAGAGTGGTCGAGTCGAGGTGCTGGAGGACGCGGCCGATCTCGCCGGTCGCGGTGTCGACGTCGTACTCGGTGCGGTGGCCGTCCAGCCGGATGGGGTGCGTGCAGCCGCCGAGCCCGGAGAGCTGACGGAGGATACCCGGCAGGGTGCCGTCGGCGGCGAGGTTGCTGAGTTCCGGGAGCGGTGGCGGGGTGGTGCGGGCGAAGATGGCGGTCTCCTTCTGACGGGCGCTGTCGGGAGGGATGGGCCTCCGGGGCGGCGGATGCTTGGCCGTGTCTCGCCGCCCCGGAGGTACAGGCGTCTCAGCGCCGGTTGTGCTCGTGGAGCAGCGAGCGCAGGACCACGGCGGCGATGGCTACAGAGAGGGCCGTGACGGCGACGGCGGCCAGGAGCGCGGTGAGGACCACGCCCGCGATGACCACGGCCGCGATCGTCTTCTGGTCGATGGAGATCGATGGCAGAGCGTGTCGGGCGGGAGCCGGGCCGGTCGGGGAGTGCGTGTGAACCGGCGGCGGGGTCGGGTTGTCCGGGTACTTGGGCAGGAACACGGCCGGCTTCTCCTTGCCTACTCGTCTAGTTATGTGAGCCGTTTACGACACCCACGCCGGACCGCGTGCCGGACTCGATGGCGGGCGCGAGGAAGGTGTGCGAGAGCCAGAAGCCGAACAGGGCGATCAGGACGACGATCCAGGTGCGGACGCCGAGGAACTTGATCGCTCCCCAGGCGAAGAAGCCGAGGACGACGACGAGCGGCAGGCTGACGGTCACGGTGGTCCGGGTCCTTTCAGCGGGCGGGGCAGCGATGAGTGCGGGCGGCCAGTTCGGCGGCGGCGCGGCTGTCGTAGTCGGCGGAGAAGCCGCAACGCGGTGCGGTGCAGGCGGCGGTGTGCTTCTCGCGGCCTCGGTTGTCGTAGGCGGTGCCGACCTGGACAGGGCCGATGCGGGTGACGTTGCGGAAGCTGCGGTTGACGGCCATGGATCTCCTCTCAGAGGTGGGCGGCGATGGCTTCGGCCATGGGCGCCGGGACACCGAGGCGGGCGCGCAGGGTCGGGGTGTCGATCGGGGTGCCGGTCCGGGCGTGGTGTTCGGCGGCGACCTTGCGGGCGTGGGCGACCAGGGCAGATGGCACGGGTACGGGCGGGGGCTGCGGCGGTGCCTCGATGGCGGGTTGGGCGGGCAGGCCGGGCGCGGTTTCGGGCTCGTCCTCCTGGCCCTCGATGACCTCCGCACCGGGGCCCGTCTTCGGCGCGGTGTGCGCGAGGAGGGTCCCGCCGAGGAAGGCGACAGCGGGCCAGCCCGCGACGAGGATGCGCAGCCAGGCCGGGACGTTGCCGAGGTCGAGGAGGCCGGCGGTGGCGACGTTGGCGCCGAGGGATGCGGTGAGTGCGACGACGAACCAGCACCAGGCCGCCGTCTTGGTCGTACCGGAGCGCAGTCGGCGCCAGGCGGCGACGAGCAGCAGGTCGACGGAGACGGGGTAGGCCCAGGCCTTCCAGCCGTCCTGTCCGGCCGCCACGGCGACGTCGTGCAGGTGGGCGAAGGACAGCGCGGCGGCGATGAGCGCCTGGACGAGCACCGCGTCGACGCGGGCCAAGCGGGCGCGCATGATGCGGCTCCTTCCGGAGTCGAGCAGAGGAGATCAGTCGGTGACCGGGCGGGGCAGGAAGACCGGGGCCGCGGTCTCGACCGGGCGCACGGGTACGTCGGGCCGGAAGGGCTTGAGCGCGGGCAGGTCGGGCACCAGGTGGGCCGACTCGCGGCAGGTCTCGGCAGCGTCCCCGAGGGAGAGGTACGGCGTGCGGATGCGGGACCAGCCGCCGGAGGTGTCGCCCGCTACGGCCAGGCCGGGCCGTTCGGGAGCGATGGAACAGGCTGCCTGGACAGCCTCCGGAGCGATGTCGCCGAGGGCCATCTTCGCGGAGGCCTCGTCGTTGACGCGGTGGCAGACGCGTCCGGTGAGCTGGGCGCGGAGCATGGTGGCGCCCTTGCCGAGTTCAGCGCCGAAGCGCTGCCCGCAGACCTCCAGGTAGATGCCGGCGGCGCGGCCGAGCTGGGCGAGCCGGATGAGCTGGGTGACCATCTCGTCGCGGCGTTCTTCGTCCTTCTTGGTCGCGACGAGGAAGAGTTCAGCGACCTCATCCACGAACAGGACGATGGGCACGGGGCGTTCGTGGTCGGGCAGGCCCCAGATGTCGGAGGTGATCTCCTCGTCCGGAGTGCCAGGGGCGATACCCTGCCGGGCCTTGATCAGGTCGTACCGGTCCTCCATCTCGTTGACCAGTACAGGCAGCAGCTCGGCCGCCTGTTCCGGATCGGTGGCCAGCGCCGAGAGCCGGGGTGCGAAGGGAGCCAGTTCGACGCCCCGCTTGCAGTCGATGCCGACCAGGGCGACGGGCTGAGGGGCGAGTCCGGCGACCAGGTGCCGCAGGTACATGGACTTGCCGGACAGGGTCGCGCCGAGGGTGAGCTGGTGGGGGATGGTGCGGTAGTCCCGGACGAAGGGGGTGGCGTCCTCTCGCAATGCGACCGGCACTCTGAGGGGGCCGTGCGCGGCCTTGCGAGGCATGCGCACCCGACTTAAGACGTCGTAGCCGACGAGCCGCAGATCGACGACCCCTGGCCTCACGGTGGTGACGTAGACGGCGTGAACGCCCCAGGCGTGCCGCAGTCGCTCGGCGGAGGCCGCGAAGTCGGCGGGTTCCTGGCCCGGCGCCAGGCGAAGACGGATCCGCAGTCCAGTCGTGGTGGGTCGGATGATGCCCCGGCGCGGCGGCACGGGCCGCACTTCGCGCTGCGTCATGGCCTTGACGGCGAGGACCCGCAGCCGGGAGGGAGCCACGGTCAGGCCACATGCCTCCATGACCGAGCCGTACGAGCTGAGCAGCCGGACCGTGGACACCGGAAGGCCGACCGTGGACCAGTACGCCGCCGGGTGCTTGGCCCGGGCGTAGGCGGCCCCGCCGCCGAGTGCGGCGACAGGACCACCCACTTCGAGGAGCGTCGTCAGGTCGGACATCAGGCAGCGGCCCCGGAGACGGCCGGGAAGGCGGCCGGGGTCACGGCGGCGGCCCGGTAGGCGATGCCGTGGCGCTGCTGGCCGTTGAAGACGGACTCCCACGGCCGTGCGATGAGGCCCGGCAGCGACACCGGCGAGCCGAGGATCAGACCCTCGGAAACGCCGCCCTCGGGAACGGTGACCTTGATGAGCGAGGACTCACCGTCCTCGATGTAGACGACGCCGAGGGTCATCAGCGCCTCGCCGCTGGTCGCATCCTTGGCGATCTCGCCGGTCTGCCGGTCACGGACCTTCGGCTCCGGGGCCTCCGTGAGGAGGATCGTCGCGGCGGAGGTCTCAACACGGATGGTGCGCAAGGTACTTCCCCTATCTACTCGTCTATACAAGAGTCGATCTGTGAGCCCGATCTCCGGGTCGCGTGGATCGCCTTGCCACACAACTTGCCCACTCGTCTATACGAGTAAGCGTGTCGCTGTGTACGAGTTCGGAGAAGTGACCAGCTCACTGTCAGACCCACCCGGCAGAATCCGTCCATGCTGATAGCGACCAACAGCCGTGGCTACGCGGTGAAACGCCCCTCGAAGCCAGCAGTAGGGACCATGCTCGCGAACCTGCGACGCGGCAACGAGTACTTGATCCTTGAGCGCCAGGACGAGGAACGTGAGGGTGACTGGTACATCCAGGTCTGGTTCCGCGACAACAACACCTACCAGCTGGAATACCGCGACGGCGTCCCTGCGGAGCACTACCAGACCCGAACGGTGTCGCAGGAGAAGGTCCTGCAGGCCCTCCTTGGCTGGATGCTCGACAAGCCCAACTGGCGGGAGGGCTTCATGTGGAACAACATCGGCGAGATGTTCGCGCTGGCCCCCGGCAACGAGAACGAGCTGACTGCCTAGAGCTGTGCCGCCGCTCCCGGGATCAGGTCGCCGGGAGCTGGTACGACAGGACGTACGCGTCCGCTGCCATGACGGTGTCGCAGACCTCGACGGCGCGTCCCTCGGTGTCGAAGGCGGTCCGGATCAGGTGGATGACGGGCACGCCGGCCGCCAGGTGCAGGAGCTTGAGCTCTGCGGGCGAGGGCATGCGGGCGCGGATCTCTTCCTCGAAGTGGTCGAGGTGGTGCCCCAGCTCTTCGAGGCGGGCGTAGATGCCACCGGGACCCGGGTTGGGCTCGGCGATGGGAGTGCCGCGGGCGATGTCGAGGGGGAGGTAGGAGGTCGCGAACTCGACCGGCCGCCCGTCGAGGAGATACCGGCGCCGACGAGCGAGGACCCGTCGCACCGACCCGAGCCGGGTGGAGATGTCCTGACTGGCCTTCTCTTCCTTGACCTCAAGGCTGTCGACCGTGGGATGACTGCCTGCGGCGTCGGCCTCCACGATGAAGGCGGACTTGCCCTGCTCGCGGTGGCGCCGGGCGAACCGGTCGGAGGCGAGCCGGCGCACCGGGGGGCGCGGCCGGACGAAGACGCCCTTGCCGTGCTCGGCGTGCACCAGGCCCTCACCCGTGAGGACGGAGAAGGAGTTCCGCACGGTCATCCGGGAGACGCCGTAGTGCTCGACCAGCTCGGCTTCGGAGGGCAGCTTCTCGCCCTCGCGGAATCGCCCACGGTCGATGGCCTCGCGGAGCTGGTCGGCGATCTGCCGGAAGACCGCACGATCGCTCGTGGGGTCGAGATCACCGAGGAGGCCCGAAGGAAGAGGGCTCACGTGAGTACTCCTTTAGGTATCTAGACGAGTGGGCGAGTTCTGTTGCTACGGTGGAGAGCCTAGCCAGCCGAGAGGGCCGAGGAACGTGAGCACTGAACGCCCGCACTCCGTGAGCGTCGCCGGGGTCGTCGTGGACGACCGGGGCCGGGCCCTCCTGATCCAGCGCCGGGACAACGGCCACTGGGAGCCGCCGGGCGGCATCCTCGAACGCGAGGAGACCGTCCCGGAAGCTCTTCAGCGCGAAGTCCTCGAAGAGACCGGCATCAAGATCGCGCTTCCCGCGACTCTGACCGGCGTCTACAAGAACATGACGGGCTTGATCGTCTCGCTGGTCTTCCGCTGTGAAGCCGCCGACGGTGTGCCCACCACTGGTGACGAGACCCGCGCGCTGCGCTGGGCCACCCGCGAAGAGGTCACCGAGCTTGCCGACGAGGCGTACTCGATCCGCGTCCTGGACGCACTCGACGTTATGACCCCGCCGGCCATCCGCGCCCACGACGGCGTGAAACTCGTCTAACCCGAACCCGCTGCACATGGCGGCCTGCCAGAGTAAAGGAACTTGTATGCACGAGTATATGAGTACAGCTCGGGTGTGGGGGCTGAGTTGCCCAGGATTCCCGGAAGAGGTGAGCCGGGCCCGTCGATGGACCCGTGACATCCTGCGTGGCTCCCCTTTAGCCGACGACGCCGAGCTGATCGTGAGCGAGCTGAGCGCGAACGCGATCCTGCACACGGCGAGCGGCCGGGAGTACGGCAGTTTCCACCTCGCCGTTGCGGTGTCCGCTCAGGTGGTGGCGGTCTCGGTCACGGACGACGGCGGTACGGGGACGGCCCCGAAGGTCGAGCACCAGGACCAGGACGCCGAGCACGGCCGGGGCTTGGGCATGGTCAGCGTCATCGCTCATCGGGTCGTCGTCCACGACAGCGACCAGGGCCACACGGTCACCGCGGAGCTGTACGCAGAAGCGCTACGGGGAGGTCATTCGTGCTGAGTCAGGCAACCCGCCGCGGCTTCTGGTGCGAGTGCTGGACAGAAGACCTCACCGGGCAGCGGGGGCCGGCACTCCTGGCATCCTTCGATGCCTACTCGGCACCGCAGGCTGACCGATGGGTGGCGGTCGCACTCCGCACGATCTCACCGGCCCTGGACACGGATGCCTCAGATGAGGCCTGGGAGTGGCTATACGAAGGCCGCATCCAGACCCGACAAGCCCTGTTGCGAGCCGAGCTATGCGCGGTGTCAGTGACCCACGCGAGCACCCGCATCACCTGGGCTATCCGTCCCGTAGCCTTCCTGTCACTAGCACACCGTCAGGGCACCGAACTCCCACCCTGCTCAGCCGACTTCAGGCCTCAGCCCAGGAACATCTAGGTCGCCTACGAAGCGGGCTATGGCTGTGCGTACGAGCCCTTTCAGCGACAGAGCTCCATGATGGTGTCATCGAAGTGCGGGAACTCCCGGCTTGCCTGCTCAATAACGACAGCCGCCGATTGCTTGCAGTCGGCGGCGAATCGTTCGGCAACGGCCGCCAGCTCCTGGTTGTGCTGCGGAGTCCAGTCAGGCTCGTGCGAGGTGGCCGCCTCCCAGGGCCCGTATCCGCCGGCCAACAGCCACAAAAACGCCCCCAGGTCGCGCGCCAGGACACCTGTCTCACCCTCGGAACCAAGGAAGACCACAGGCTGATCAACGAGCGGGCGGTGTGGGCGGACGAGCCAGAACGCCGCATAGCCCCCCGTGCCGTCCTGGCCGAACACACGGAAGCTGTCGCCGTCCAAGTCCCTGTTGGCCGTCCAAGCGCGAAACCAATCGGTGGTCTCTTCGGCAGACAGGAAGGCCGGGAACGCCTCGAAGTCAACGCCGTTGCCGTCGTTGTAGTCGAAGGGAAGTGCCAGAGCGGCAGCCAGGGCCGCAGGGAACTCCCGATCATCGGTAGGGGTCACGCGAACAGGCTAGCGAGCGGCTCTGCCACTGGGACTGTCCCGCACAGGTCAGGCAGCTTGCTGAGCCCCTTGTCGATAGGCAGCGGCTACCGAGGCCGGGGTGTCAACCATCAGCTGGGACCGAACTGTCAAGCATCTACCGGGACTGGACAATCCCCGCCAGGCAGAGTGAGTTACAACTTTCTCTACTGGTTCAAGCCGGCTGCGCTCCGCTCCGCCGGGCGCGCTCCCGGCTCCGCTGCGGGCGACGCTCCTGCCTTCGGCCCGCTCCGCCCGCGCTGCGCCGACGCGCGCCCACGTGGCCAGAGCCGGGACATGAGTCGATCACCGTAGAAAAGCGGCCACGCTTAGAACAGCCTCCGGCGGGGGCGCTCAGGCTCCGAGATGGCGGGGGGCGCCGTTCGCGAGTGCAGGCGGAGTTGTGACGTGCGCGGGGTGCTCCCATCCCGTCCACCATCGACCCAGGCAAAGCCGAGCAGACGCGGCCCAGGGCGTCCAGGTCGTTCGTACAGTGGCGCGCTCCACCTGGACGCCCTGAACCACGCCCGCTCCACGGTGTGTGGGCCGACGGCAGACGGGATGGGAGCTGGGGTGGATGGTGGGTTGAGGAGGGAAGCGGGTGCGGCTTGGCACGAGCTGTACCGGTGCTTTACGGCACCACCAGGCCGCAGGCCACGCCTGTGCAGTAGCCTCCCTGCGGAGGGGTGCCATGTCTGCGTGGATCATGTTGGGCTCCGGCTGCTTTGTCGTAGTCCTGGGCGTGTTGACATTGACCGGCAGCCGGGGAATCGCAGAGTACGCGCGATCGCCTAGGGCTGGTTGGGGTCGGATAGCGATGGGTGGCGGTTTCGTCCTGGACGGCGGAGCTAAACTTCTCGGTTTCTCTTCCGGAGCGGGGATGGTTGTTTCCACCATTGCCCTGGGGGTCATCGTGCTCGGTGCGGTGCTTCAGCTCCGGGTTGGAACGTTCGCCAAGGCTCGTCATGCTGGCGACGCAGATTGAGCAGTGCCACTACTCCCCGGCCAGGGCGACCGTCAAGTGAGCCCCTGATGTCTGACACCAGCAGCTGACACCAACAGCCGCGAACAGGGTCGGATTTCGGCGTACTCCGGCGGCCGGCGTCGAGCCGCTTTCCCGGCGAAGTACAGGGTGCGGAAGGCGCCGTGATCGACCTGATAGGGAAGAGGCCGCACCTTCAAGCCATCCGACCTCTCTTTTGCGGAGTTTTTTGTGAGTATTTTTGCTTGGTTCATTTTGGCCGCCATTGCCTGGATGGCCTACTCGGTATGGCGTATTCGCCTCCTGCCCGCTCGGAGACGTTGGCTACCGTTTGTGCTTCTTATCGCCGGTGTGGCAGGCGTTGTATCCGGATCCGATCAGAGTGCCGGCACCTCAGCGGACAGGATCCTTGTGATCTCCGGCCTCGTCTTGATTCTCGTCTCGTGGATAGTGAGCCTGAGGGAGCGCCGAGGGCAGGGCAAGTGCCCATCTGTGCCCGACGATGTCACGGACGATGTGGGGCGGGATGCCCAGTCCGAGCAGCAGCGTGACGCAGGTGTGGCGCAGGTCATGAAAGCGGACCTCCAGCCCCAGCCGCTCGCGGATGGGGTAGAAGTGCGGTTTATTTCCCTCGTATGACTGGCCTGACAGGACCTCCGCGCTGCGCGAACGAGCCGCAGTGATGGTGGTGGGGGGATTGGGTGTCGGTGGACCTCATCGACTGGATCTGTATAGCGATCGCATGGCTCGTGACCTTCGGGACAGGAGAAGTCCGGCGCGGACCGTGTCGTCACCGACTCCATCCGCCTCAACGGCAGCCCCATCGACCCGGCTTCCACCTACCGCATCGCCACCAACAGCTTCCTGGCGGGCGGTGGAGACGGCTTCCTGACGCTCGGCCAGGGCACGGGCGACCTGGTGGGCGGCGACGGCCTGGGCGCGCTGGAGAAGTACCTGACGGCCAGTTCCTCCGCTGGCAGTCCGATCGCACCGCTTCCGGCGGACCGCATCACCGTCGTGTGGTGGGCGCCGTGCGCCGGAAGTGACCTCGGGGGCGGCAGGACCGGCCGCCCCCGACGTGTGTCAGGCCTCCCGCTGGTCGCGGGGGACCAGGTACTTCCAGCCCGCGTGGAAGAGGGCGGCGAACAGGACGAAGGAGCCGAGCGGAACCAGCATCGTCAGCCGGACCACGGGCGAGCCGTCCGAGGTGAACAACAGTCCGATCGACAGTACGGTCATGCACCCGAAGACGATGAGCGCCCCGTAGACCGCCCACAGCCAGGCCCTGCGGTGCGCCGCCCGTTGCCGGATCAGCGCCTCCACCTCCGGCCGGCGCGCCCACGCCATGCCGCGGTACGGGGCACCGACGGCCAGCAGACCGGCGACCTCGGCCGGCGGGTTGTCCAGCTGCCAGTCGTCGATGTGCGGCAGGAGGAGGCGCCGGCCCTCGGTGTCGTAGAGGTAAGCGAGCCAGCGGCGGGCGGAACCCATGGCGTTCGGAACGGGCTCGGCGCGAATGTCGTAGATGGCGGACCAGGCGCGGGTGCGCTCGGTGAGGGCGCGGCGGACTGTAATGCCGTCAGGGTCGACCAGCGTGCGGCCGCGCCGCATGTAGAGCCCCAGCCGCGCGAGGGTCAGCACGAAAATGACGGCGAGGATGAGCATGGGCCACCGGAACGGGTCGCCGTGCCGCATTGTCTGGGAGAAGGCGAGGATCGGAATGACCGACGGCCCCAGAATCCTCACCAAGGGCGTCTTCTTGTACTTGCGGTACTCCCGCACGATTCCGACGCCGGCCGACGGCATGGCGCTGTTGTCCACCGCGGTTCTCCCCACCCGATGCGCACGAACACGTGCGCGACTGGGGAGAGGATAGGGGTGTTCCCTGAGAGTCCTACCCCCGGGGTATGCCGCAGGTCAGCGCAGGGTGCCGCCGTGGGCGGCGACGAGACCGCGCAGGCTCAGGCCGCCGATGAGAGCTGCTCCCGTCGGAACCAACCAATCAGCCATCTCGCCTCCACCCCTAGACCTGATCGCGTCGCGCGAGGAGGGTACCGACGAGCACTGACAGCACCGGAAGGGTGAGGACCGACCCTCGCGGCCGTCCGGGCCCCGGTCGAGCACGGCTTCGCCCACCTCAAGAACTGGCGCGTGCTCGCGAAGGTCCGCACCGACCCAAGGTGGGCGACCGCGCTGGTCAGGGCCCTGCTGGTCCTCACCAACCGCGAAGTCTCCCGGTGACCGACGATCTTCACCGAAATCTCCCGCCCCCGACCAGCGCGAGCATCCCGAGGCCCACACACACCAGAACTCACACCTGCAACTCAGGGATGCCCGCCCCGCAATGTGTCGGAGCATGTCAACTCCCAGTGTGGACCCTACTTTTGACCTTTGAGGGATGGGATGATCGCCGGCATGGAGATCCTCAGATATGTGTTCCTCGTCTTCCACCTCTTCGGGTTCGCCGCGATCATGGGCGGCCTCTTCTATCAGCTGAGGGAGAAGAACCCGGTGGCCGGCAGCTACATGCCGATCAGCGCGGTCATACAGTTGGTCACCGGTGTGGGACTGATATGGACCCGGACGTCCCTCGACCTACCGGTGGACAACGCGAAGATGGGGGTGAAGCTCTCCCTGGACGTTCTGGTGGCGGTGGTAGCTCTGATGGGCATCCGCAACAAGCAGCAGTGGGCCTTCTACGCCGTGGGGACACTCTCGGCGGCCGCGGTCGTCGTGGCCGTTGCGTGGAAGTAGTTCCCTCGGCGTCGGGCGTGACGGACCTTCAACCGCCCGAACCCCAGGGTTCCGGAGATGCGGATCGTCGGTCCGGTGGGGTGGAGTGCCGCAGGGGCATATGAGGGAGCCGTACAGCAGAACGTCGCCGTCGGCCTGTTGGGCGATCTTCTTGCCGCTCTTGCCTCTCCGCAGCCTCCCGCGATCTCATGGCGTGCCGACCCGCTGACGGTTCGTAGGCGGCGGCCGGTCGTGGGCACAGCCGAACCCGGCATCCAGCCGACACCGGACCCGTCCGATGATCTACGCCGTGGTCATCCGCCGCCGACCTGCGCGAGTACCCGAATCACCCTGCACACCAGACCCGTGACCTGCGACTTTACGATGCACACCGCCCAGTGGCCGGGGATGCCACTGTGTCTGCGGCTGTCGTCGGCTTTCCCGCAAGGAGGGAGTTCCGCGCTGCGACACTTCCGATGACGAGCGCGCAGGCTACGGCACAGAGGAAGGAGAGACATTGGCCGACACGAACGGTTGGGACAGGGGACGCCTGTTGGTCCTGTGGGGAGTGGCGGTACTGCTCGCGATCGGAGGAGCAGGGATCTTCCTCACGATTCACGACACCAGAGGGGACCTCGCAGCGCTGGAGGACTCCGGCAAGGCGTTCCTACAAGCCCTTGGCTCAGGTAACGGCGAGGCCACCTGCGCCCTCATGACCCGGACCGCGCAGTCCGAACTCGCTGCCGCCCAGCACAAGGACATGTGTCCGCAGGCCGTCGAAGCGCTGGTAGGACCCCTGAGTGGCGCGGAACGAGGCAAGTTGGCCGACGCCTACGCGTCCCGGTTCTTCGCACGGGACAGCAGCCTCGGACACATAAACCTCGACGACAACCCTCTCCAGATCAGCGAGCTGCTGCTTTCGAAGGTCGACGGAAAGTGGCTGGTGACCGAGTGGCGTTAGTGGTCCAGCTCTTGATCGCGATCTTCATGGCTGATGGGCGGCTTGCCGCTGGTAGTGGCATCCGTGGGCCCGGGCCTGGTGGCGTCGTCGCCTGCACGGTGAACGCTCACGGCTGATCTACCGGCCCAAGCGGCATCTCGATCACAAGCGCGGCGGCAGACGCAGTTTCACCTGGACCGACTACCGCGACCTGCTCATCGCCGCACACCAGCAGCTCGGCGGACCCATTGTGCTGGTGTGGGACAACCTCAACGTCCACAAGGACCGCCGAATGCGGGAGTTCATCGACACCCACGACTGGATCACCTGCTATTTCCTGCCGGCCTACGCACCGGACCTCAACCCCGTCGAGGGCATCTGGTCACTGCTGCGGCGCAGCAGCCAGGTCAACACCGCCTTCACCGACCCCGACCACCTCATCAGCACTCTGTGACACGGTCTCCGGCAGATCCAGTACCGCAGCAACCTCATCGACGGATGCCTTGCTGAAACAGGGCTCACGTTGACAACATCACGGCGACAACGTCAGTAGAGGCGCCATCCGATCACAGCGACGCGCGCCCTCCGGAGCCGTTGCCGTACAGCAGCGGAGTACAGCAACCCGACCAACCGGCGGCGCCCAACACCAACCCTCCTAGCCCTTCCGGCAGCCTGTATGACCTTCGATGGCCGATCTCTGTAGAGCTACGGATCAGAAGGTTGCAGGTTCGAATCCTGCCGAGTGCACACAGGTCGAAGGCCCCCCAGGATCATCCCGGGGGGCCTTCGACATCAACCGCTGACTGTGAGGATGTCGGTGGTGCCGCCCGAGGCGGTCTGACCCGCCAACTGACCGACGTGCGAGCTGTCTTGTTGATGAAATGTCGGCCGAC